>CBINDC010000004.1:0-311701 GCA_966249325.1 uncultured Nibricoccus sp.
TCGCAGCACCTCTACGGCGAAGGCCCGCTCAAGCAGGTCGCCGCCAACGCCCAGGCCGTCGTCGACGGCCTCGTGAAGTCCAAACGCCTCCCGCTTCCCCTGAAGTTCAAGGCCCTCCTCGTGGACTCCGACCAGATCGCCAAGGTCTGCGTCGAAGCCAACGCCGACGCCAACTGCGCCGGCCTCGTCCTCTGGATGCACACCTTCTCGCCCTCGAAGATGTGGATCCGCGGCCTCACCTCGCTCAAGAAGCCCTTCCTCCACCTCCACACCCAGTTCAATCGCGACCTCCCGTGGTCCACGATCGACATGGACTTCATGAACCTCAACCAGGCCGCCCACGGCGACCGCGAGGCCGGGTTCATCCACACGCGCCTCCGCCTCGGCCGGAAGGTCGTCGTCGGCCACTGGTCCGACTCCGAAGTCCAGGACCGCATCGGCGCCTGGATGCGCGCCGCCCACGCATGGCACGACTGGCAGGGCGCCAAGGTCGTCCGCTTCGGCGACAACATGCGCTACGTCGCCGTCACCGAGGGCGACAAAGTCGCCACCGAAATCCGCTTCGGTTTCGAGGTAAACACCTACGGCGTCGGCGATCTCGTCGCGAAAGTGAACGCCGTTTCCGACAAAGCTATCAACGACCTCGTCGCCGAATACGAAAAACTCTACGCCGTCGTCCCCGCCCTCAAAAAAGGCGGCAAGCGCCACGACGAACTCCGCTACAGCGCCCGCCTCGAACTCGGCATGGGCGGTTTCCTCGCCGAAGTCGGCGCGAAAGCTTACACCGACACCTTCGAAGATCTCCACGGTCTCCGCCAGCTCCCGGGCATGGCCTCGCAACGCCTCATGTCCGCAGGCTACGGCTTCGGCGGCGAAGGCGACTGGAAGACCGCCGCCCTAGTCCGCGCCATGAAGGTCATGGCCGGTGGACAGCAGACGTCCTTCATGGAGGACTACACTTACCACATGTCGCCCAAGGGTCACCAAGTCCTCGGCTCGCACATGCTCGAAATCTGCCCGTCGATCGCGCAGGGCAAAGCCGCCGTCGAAGTTCACCCGCTCGGCATCGGCGGCAAAGAAGACCCCGTCCGCCTCGTCTTCGACGCCCCCGCCGGCGAAGCCCTCAACGCCTCGCTCGTCGATCTCGGCAACCGTTTCCGTCTCATCATCAACGAAGTCACCGCCGTCAAAACGCCGAAGCTTCCCAAGCTCCCCGTCGCCCGCGCCGTCTGGGAATGCAAACCCGACTTCAAGACCGCCTGCGCCGCGTGGATCTACGCCGGCGGCGCGCACCACACCGGCTACAGCTACGTCGTCACGAGCGAAATGCTCGAAGACTTCGCCACGATCGCCGGCATCGAGACCGTCCACATCAACGCCGACACGACGCTCCCGCAGCTCAAGCAAGACCTCCGCAACAACGAGGTCTACTACCACCTCGCCCAAGGCTTCCGCGTTTAAGCCAGGTAGGGACAATGCTCCGGCATTGTCCGTTTCCGCTGGAGGCGCGACCCCCTCGTCGCGCATTCCGAAAAACCCGTTCTCACCCGGCCGGTCCCCACAAAGGACCGGCCTTTTCTTTTTCGGCTTACTTCTTCGTCTCCGTCAGCGACTCCAGCAACGCCTTCGCCTCCAGATAATGATGATCGCTGCGCGCGTACTTCAAATAGGTCCGCAGATCCTCGACGATCTGCTTCGGCTGATTCCGCTTCATCTGCGAAGCCGCCAAGGCTCGCATGTAATACAACTCATACGCATCGGGCAGCAGCTTGATCCGCTCATCCGCCGCTTTGAACAACTTCGGCCAGTCCTTTCGCAGCAGGGCCTGATGGACGCGCAGCTCCAGCTTATCGGCCGTTTCGCCGAGCATCGCCTGCACATGCTCGAACCACGCATCCGGCACCAGATCTCCGGCATCGGCGGCCACAGCCAGCGCCAGCGTCTCTCCCAGCGAGTCGAGGTTGCCGGGAAACACCCACAGCGTCGTCATCTGACTGGCTATCTTCGCCCGCACCGTCTCCTCGACGAGCTTCAACTCCGCGTCACGGCCTTCCTTTTTGAGCAGCAACCGCGCACTCCCGAACGCCGGCATCCCCGCCAGCGTATCCGCATCGACCGCATCGAGCGCAGCAAGCGACTCCTCGGATTCTCCCCGCGTGAAATGATAGCGATGCCTGAGCGCCATGCGGGCCGATGCCGGAGTCTGCGATTGATCGAGCAGCTCGAACAATGCCCCCGGTCGCGCCGCCGTGGACGTCCGCAATTCCATGAACGCATAGATCACCAGCATCGCGTCTTTCGTGCGCGGATACGTCCGCGCCTCCGGCGACGCAAGGAACGCTTTGATCAAAGGCTCAGTCGCAGCCTTTACCTCCGGTATATCGAAATCGCAGATCATCCCGCACATCATCGCCCACTCGGCTTTGACGGAGTCCGGACCGGGCAGCGCAAGGAATCGTTCGAGCAACTGCGGGCCATAGGCCAGACGCGCCTCCGTGCCGGGAATAAACTCGGGCATCAACAACCGGAACAGCGGCCACATCATATCCTGATCCGCGCGCCCCGATTTCAATAGATGCACCAGCAAGGCAAACCGCTGCTTTGCCGACAGGTGCCCCGCCAGCCCCGGCTCGATCTGTCCGCGCACCATCTCCGAAATCTTGGCTCCGCTCGCGGACGGAAGCGCCAGCACTGTATCGCGAAACGCCGCCAGGAACGGTTGATGCGTCTTCGCCTCGCGCACCTCTCGCGTGAGTTGCAGCCGGATCGCCGCCGCGGATTGATTCAGCGTCGTTGTGTCGATCTTCATCCCGTCAAGCGACGCCACCAACCGGTCCGCTTCCTCGCCACGCCCCGCATGAACCAATCGCTTCAACGTCTGCCGAAGCATGAGCAGCCGCATGTAGTCCACCGGAGCATCGATCGCGATGGCCACACAATCCTTGCCCATTGCCTCGTCCTGTTTTCGCCAGCGCGTCTGGATTTTCACCACTGCTTCGGCCGATTTCCGAAAGCCATCGGCGACACCAGCCCCCTCCCGCGCCGCGAGCAATTTCTCGATGGCTTCAGGTTGATCCGCATACGCAAACGATCCGACCGCACGTCCGATCATCATCGCTTGCGAGCGCGTCGAGAGACCCGCAGTCCGCAGGCTCTTCAGGACGAGGTCCGTCGCAACCGCCGCATCGCGCTCGTGCATCGAAAGCTGGCTGACCGTCGAGACAAAGGCCGCCTCTCGCACGCCAACCGCCCGCGTCTCATCGGCCGCCAGCAGCAGGTTGAATTTCACCGACTCACCCAGCGTGATATCGCCTTTGGTCCCTTCAAGCGCCTCCGTTAGCATCGCCACCTTCGGATCGTGCACCGACGCCGGCCCGACCCGGTCGAACCACGCGCGCGTGTATTCGTTTTTCCATGCTTCGAGTGCTTTTCCAAACTCCTCCGACGAAGCGCCCACTCCTTGCAGCTGCTTCATGCGGTTTTCGAAAAACGCCTTCTGCTCGGTCGTCTGCGCTTTGAACGTGGGCAGCGTCATCTCGCGCTCCAGCATCTTCCGGTGTTCGTCCGCTTTGCCCGGCTGCGTGAGCAGGCCGTCGGAATAGGTCGAAACGAGATCGAAACGCGACGCCAGCGGCCGGTCGCCTTGCAACGCCCCCGCGAGCTCGCCCATCGCACGCTCAGCCGTAGGACCGCCTCGGGAGAAAATCGCCCAGATGATCAATGCCCTCTCTCCCTTCCCGTTATTCAACCCAAGATCGCGGTAGAGCGCCTCGGCCTTCACCGCCGCTTCCTCCTTCTGGCCCAGATCTCCCTTGATCGCCGCCTCCCATAGCCGCGCATCCGCGTCGAAGGCAGGCTCGACCGGTTCCAGATCGCACACCAGCAGGAGCAGATGCTCATAAAGCGGGCGCCGGAACTCCGGCCCGAACCTGGCTGCATTGATGACCTGTTTCGCGAAATCGTTGGCAAAAGGAGGCACCCAGTGCGCCATGCGCGCAAAGGTATCGAGCTCCTTCAAAAACTCCTGCCGCTGTCCCGCGCCGATCGCCGCAGCCAGACGTTTTCCATGCGCCGCAAAGTCGTATTCGATCGGATACGCCTGCGGACTCACATGGTTCTTCTTCAAAAGATTCTTCCAGTTCTCCGCCGCCGGACCGGCATGCTGCCAGAATCGCTTCAGCTTTTCGGGCTCACGATTGATACGAACCAGCAGGTTGATGAGCGTGGCGTTCTCAGCCGTGTCGCGCCACTTCTCCTCCTGCTCGCCCATGCGGGCCACGATTTCCAGCCCTCGATCCAGGTCGCCGCGCTCCAGCGTGACGATCAGCGAAATGAAAAGCCAGTCGGTGCCCTTTTTGTGCCGCGTATGAATCGGCTCGATCTCCCGGAACGCTGCCAGTGCAGCTTCCACGCGCCCTTGGCTCAGTTCTAGTTTGCCGAGCTCACCGCCCGCCTCGACGCGCTGATACTCCGCGATCGTCCCATCCTTCAACACGCGTTCGCGCAGCCTCCGCGCTTCGGTGAACCGCTTCGCCTTCGCTAGGCAGGTCGCATAGCAATCCCACACTTCAACGACCTCGGCAGTCCTCGCATATGGCAGCTCCAGCGAGAGTTTGCCGAGTTTGTCCACCAACGGCTGGTTGATCGCCTCCTTATCAAGCCACCACATCGCCCACCGCGTGTACTTCGCGAAGTCCTCATAGCTGGCCTCCGGGAAATGAAAGATCAGCTGCAACGCCGCGTCGGCGGTCCCCTTCCCATCGCGTGCGTCGTTGCGAGCATCCAGCGCCTTGGTAAGGTCAGCCACCGTTTTGAATTCCGGCAGTTTCTCGCGGGTCCACCACTCCGGCGGATTTTTCTCCAGCCACTTCCTCAGCTCGCGGACAAACCCGGAACGCGCGTTCTCGATCGTCCACGCGTTTTTCAAACTCTCGATGCCCTTCGCCGCCTTCTCCAGCGGCTTGAACGCATCCGCCCCGAGCGCCGCCACCACATCGCCCCGCTTCTGCTCGGGGATTTCCCGCCACTTCGCCGTGAGATAATCGACCGCCCCCGACACCAGCGCATCCGCGGAGTCTCCCGCCGAGGCCGCCAGATTTGTCAGCCAGTCCTTCAATCCAACCGCATCGCCCGACATCGCGTAGCTCAACGCGATCAGCTTCACGATCGAAGGCCTCGCCTCCCAGTCGAACGAGTCGTACTCCCGCAAAAACGCGACCGCCGCAGCGTGGTCGCTCTCCGCAATAAACACTCCCGCGTTATACGCCGACCATCCGCGCCGGTACCCGCCGACCGTCTTGTCGGCCGCGAGCGCTTTCAATTTTTCCAGCGCGCCCGGATCGCGATCGTTGAACCAACGTACCTTCGCATCGAGAAATTCCCCCCAGCTCCGCGTGCTCACCGGCAGCTTGGCCGCATAATCAGCCAGCAACGACGCCATCGTCGCGGCAAACGCACGGTCCGCGCCATCGTTCCAATCGAGCAACGCCAGATGCGTCTTCGCTGTGAACACCGTATCCACATCGCCAGGAAACCACTGGAGTACTTTCGCCAACGCCGCCCGCCGCTGCTCGTCGCGCTCACCCGAGGGATATTTCTCGTCGAGCAACCGCAACTGGCCCGCTCCTGTCGGCATCACCACAAATTCGCTGAGATCCGGCGCTCCCGCCTTCGCCGCCACAACCGGTGACTTCGCACCGCCGGACGGCGCAAGAACCACCGGTTGCTCCAGCCATGACCTCAACGCGCGCACCGATTGCTGATACGCCGCGTATTCCTCCGGCAAAATCTCCATCCGAAGCGGCCGCCACGTCAGCTCGGCCATGAGCTTGCCACCATCCATCCGCCACGACGCCAAAAACTCCGCCGACGCCGTCGGCGCGGAAAACGCAGCCGGCAAATTCGCCGGCTGCCAGCCCTCCGGCAGCGCGATCGTCGTCTGCATCGTCTGCTGCCGCAGCGTCGCTCCATACGGGAAACTCCGCTTCTTCCCCGTGATCACTTCCGGCAGCCACCCTTCCGGAAACGGAAACTTCACCGTCACATTCCCCGCATTGCGCGAGGCCGACACGATAAACGCCTTCGCCTCCGCACGCGTCACGCGACCTTCCGGCAGCGCAAACGCCGTGTCGATCACCTCCGCGCCCGGAAAAAACAAGGTCGCGTAGCGCTGGAGCGACCGCCGCAAATCGTCGCTGTCCTGCCCGGCGAAATAGTCCGCATACGAAGCCGCGCTGCTCCCTTCCGCACCCAGCGCCAGCCAGCCGCTCAGTTCGCCTGCCGCGTTCAACGCCATCTCCGCCGTCACGTTCAAATGCGCATCCAGCTTGTCCGGCGTCCGCACCCATTCCGCCTTTTCTCTACGCAGCACGAGCACATCGCGCCCGATGTCTCCCAGCGGCAGCACGCCCGAGGGCAGGTACTTCACCGCCGGATCGCAAAAAATCGTTTCGCCATCCACCGTCACCGCCGTGATGCAGTGATTGAACTGCTGCCACGACGGGCTCTTCTTTTCCACCCGCCCCAGCGTCTCCGTCGAGAGCAGCACCAGGTGCGCCTCGATGCCCTTGTGCGCCAGCATCGCCCGCAGGAGATTGGCCTTGTCCTTGCAATCTCCATACCGGTTCCGCCACACGTCCTGACACGGGTACGGCTGAAACCCCGCCAGCCCGAACTCCAGCCCCGTGTATCGCACGTCGTTCGCCACCTTCTCGTGCAGGATCGACACGATCTGCTTTTGATCCGTCACGCCCGCCGTCCACTTCCCGACCAGCTCGCGCAACTCATCTCCCAGCTCCGAACGATCCGCCACCAGCCCCGAGTACCAGCGCGCGATCGCATCCCAGTCCTTCACCGTAGTCAGCCACAACGTCGGCACCAAAAACCGGAACTCCGGCGTCGCCTCCTCGTTCGCCAGCGCCTTCATGCCCGACACCGACCACGTGCGCCGCTCCCGGCCCGCCTCGTATTTCTCGGCGACAACCGTCGGTACCACACCGCCCGATTGATGCATGTTCACCCGCTCCCAATCGCTCGTCGGCAGATCGAAAACGAACCGCCGCAAACGCGTCGGCCAAACCGACCCAAACGTCCGATAACTCGCAAACTCCCCCGGCATCACCGGCACATTCTCGCGAATCAACACCACCAGCTCCGTGCTCACCCCCGGCGCCACCTGCGGATAAATCACCGCCAGCTCCGCAGTGCTCGTGTACAACGCCGCATCCGCCTCCCGCTGCGGCGTCTGAATAAACGTCCCCTTCGCATCCACCGCCTGCCGCGTCCCATCCGCCGAGATCGTCGCCGCCTCGATCAAGAAAAGACTCTCCCGATCGCGATCGAACGAAACGTGATCGGTGCTCAACCCCTCCACCGCCGACTGATCCACCGCATGGTAAATCGTATGAACCAGCCGGTAATTCACGCCCGCCTCATCGCGGTACGTCACCGACTCGGACAACAACACCACCCCGCCGCTGGTCACCTCATCTTTTCCCCGCTCGCGCCACTCCTTCAATACCTGGTCCGCAGGCGTCAGCAACGGCGACAGTTTCTCATAGATAGACGGGGCAACGCGGACGACTTCCGCACTGCGATCGCGGATCGCAGCCGGCATCGCAATCACTGTCCCCAAAAACAAAAACACCACTCCCCGGAATAATTGACGCATGGAACTTCGGAAGCAGCCAAGAGAGCCAGCGTTGGTCAACGCACAACACCCCGTCTAAGTCGCCTCCATTCGCGAGCGCTCCCGTAGCCACGAGCGCCAGCGAATGGCCGTTCCACTCCACCGGCTCATCCGGCCGGTCCCCGCGAAGGACCGGCCTTTTCTTTTCCCTGCTCCCATCTAAATTCCCCACAATGCCTGACCGCGTCTCACCCCTCGTCCGCAGCAAAATCATGGCGAGCGTCGGCACGAGCGACACTGGCCCCGAACTCGCCCTGCGCAAATCCCTCCACCGCCTCGGCTGGCGCTACCGCACCAACGTCTCCGCCCTGCCCGGCCGCCCCGATCTCGTTTTCCCAGCATTCCGCAAAATCGTCTTCGTTCACGGCTGCTTCTGGCACGGCCACTCCTGCCGCTGGGGCCGCCTGCCCCAAAGCCGCCCCGAATACTGGCAGCCCAAAATCGCCGCCAACCGCTCCCGCGACGCACGCGTCCTCCGCAAACTCCGACGTTCCGGCTGGAGCGTCCTTGTCGTCTGGCAATGTCAGCTCCGCCAACTGGATAAAACAATCGCCCGAGTCATCCGCTTTCTCCGAAAAAAGCGCCCTGCTCGCCGCGCGAAATAATTTCGGCCCCCAGCATTGTCTTCCCCCGCCCGCCCATCCACAAACGCCGCCACATGGCTCGTCCGACAGGCATCGATCTTTTCTCCGGCGTAGGCGGACTCAGTCTCGGCTTCGAACAAGCCGGCTTCGACGTCATGACCGCCGTCGAGTACGACCCCATCCACGCCGCCGCGCCGCCAACCTCGGAAACCGCAAGGTCGATGTCGTTTTCGGCGGCCCTCCTTGCCAAGGTTTCTCGTTGATCGGCCGACGAAGTCTACGTCGGCCTCGACCGCCACGGCCGTCAGTTTGTCGTTCCAGTGCAGGCCAAAGGCGGCTCCGACAAACTCTCTCCCGTTCAGGCGAAACAGGACATCGCCTGCTGCCAGGAAAAATTCCCCGGTCTTATCTGCCGCGCCATCTCCGCCCAATTCATCGAAAGAGATCTTCTCTGCCTCTTCGAACTCACACTCGACGAAGGCGTCATAAAAATCGTCGACGAAGCCCACTACCGCCTCGTCCCCGCCGACCAGATCTCCCGCGAAGACCTCGCCGCCTACAGACAAAGATCGAAATAAGCCGGTTACGCCCCGATTGGCTCTCTGCGAGTAGTTTTCACCGCCACGTATTTTCCCCGGCCGGTCCCAACAAAGGACCGGCCTTTTTATTGGTCCTATCCGTCCCATCGGTCCTATAAGACCTATCTCCCCGGAGGCATATCACACCAACCTGCCCAGCCTCCCGGCCGCTTTCAAAGATTCCCCGTCACCTTTCCTCCTCCCCCAACCACTGGAGAGCGTGAAAACATTCCCATCCAACACCTCCGCCTCGTCCTCAGTTCCCAACCAGGAAACCGTCCTCGTCGCCGCCAGTCTCGCCGGCGACCGCGCTTCCTTCGGCCAGCTCGTCTCCCTCCATCAGGCCGCCGTCTCCGGCGTCGCGTATTCGATCTGCGGCGACTTCGCCGCCAGCGAAGACCTCGCGCAGGAAGCCTTCGTCGCCGCGTGGAAACAACTCCCCGATCTCCAGGAACCCGCTCGCTTCCGCGCCTGGGTTTGCGGCATCGCCCGTTTGCTCGCGCTCAACTACGTCCGCACCCGCGCCCGCCACTCGCTCGACGACGTCGCCGATCCCGAGTCCCAAAACCTCTCCCTCGACGAACCGTCCCCGCGCGAAGCCGCCACATCCGCAGAGGAAAAAGCCCTGCTCTGGCGCACCCTCGCGCGTCTCCCCGAAAACTACCGCGAGCCCCTCGTCCTCTTCTATCGCGAGCAAAAATCCATCGCCCAGGTCGCCGCCGCGCTCGAGCTCACCGACGATGTCGTGAAACAACGCCTCAGTCGCGGCCGCGTCCTTCTCCGCGACGAACTCGCCAGCGTCCTCGAAACCGCTCTTTTCCGCACGCGTCCCGGCTCCGCCTTCACCGCCGCCGTCCTCACAGCTCTACCGCCCGCTCTCGCCGTCGCCGGTATCGCCGCTTCCGCCGGCACCGCCAAAGCCGCGAGCGTAGCCGGCACCGCCGCGCCCACGACCTCCACCGCGACAGTTGCCTCCGTCTCCCTGCTCGGAACGCTCGCGAGCGCCGCCATCGGCCTGCTCGGCATCTACGTCGGCGTCCGCATATGGCGCAGCACCCACATCGATCCCGCTGTGCGTCGCCTCATGCTCCGCGCCTTCGCCGCCTCCACCGTGCTCGGTGCCGTTTTTGCAGGCACTTTCACCTGGATCGCTCTGAGCAAAAACAACGCGGGCGCCTTCGCAGGTTTTAGCACCGGCGAAACCCTCACAACCCTCGCGCTCGCCGGCATCCTCCCGCAGCTCGCCCTCGCCGTTTTTCTTTTCGTGCGTCTGCACACACTCAGTGCCGCAGCCGCCGCCGTGAACCGCCCGCCGCTCATCCAGCTGCCCGCGGCTGCCGCCACCCGCCGCTATCAATCGCGTGCGCGTTTCCTCGGCCTTCCCCTGCTCGCCATCGCGCAAGGCCCCGACGCCTCCCGCGGCGAACGCATCGGCGTCGCCCGCGCCTGGATCGCCCTCGGTGACGTCGCCTTCGGCGGCCTCGTCGGCATCGGTGGCGTGGCCCTCGCTCCCGTTTCGCTCGCCGGCGCCGGACTCGGACTTTTCTCCGTCGGCGGTCTGGCATTGGGCGCGCTCGCCCTCGGCGGCGCATCCTTCGGCTATCTCTCGTGCGGCGGTCTCGCCTTCGGTTCGGAACTGGCGGTCGGCGGTCTCGCGTTCGCTCGTGAAATTGCTCTCGGCGGCATCGCGGTCGCCCGCGACCTCGCGATCGGCGGACTTGCCTTCGCCACCGACGCCAACACCGCCAGCGCGTGGCAAAACATTCAGGCCAGTCCCATCGCCCGCTCCGCCCTGCGCTGGCTCCCCTACGCGAGTTTTCTGTCCCTGCTCGCCGTGCCGTCGCTGATCCTCGCGCTGCGCCGCCTGCACCCGCGCGCACCCACTTCCGGTCGCAGCTGAGACTCAAAAAAACGCCCGAAGTGACGTTTTCTGTCACCTCGGGCGCGGTCGTGACCACTCCACCGCGTCATGAAACTCTCCATCATCGTTCCTGTCCTCTGGGGTCTCCCCACGCTATCCCTCTTCGGCCAACCCTTCGACTCGATACTCTCCCCCGCTCGCTGGGACCAAACCGAGCGAGCCCGCCTCGAATCGATCGAAGCGCAGACCTGGTCCCCACCAGCCCCCCGCACGCTCACCACCAGCGGCGGCATCGTCTCGGCGACGGTTTCCCCACTAGCTGCCCACGCCGGCTTGCGCGCCCTCGAGGCCGGCGGCACTGCCGCCGATGCCGCCGCGGTCGTCGCGCTCACCCAGATCAGCACGCAACTCGGCTCGGTCGTCTCCTACGCCGGCGTCTTCACACTCGTTTACTACGACGCCGCTACTCGCCGCATTCACGCACTCGATGCCGGCTTCAACACCTACGCCGGCGAAACCGACCCCGCGACCATCCCGGCCAGCGACCTCGGCGCGCTCAACTTCGGCCGCACCGTGACGCCGACCGATGCGCATGGCCGTAAAACGCTCGTCCCCGGCTTCATGGCCGGCGTCGAGGCCATGCACACCCGTTTCGGACGCCTGCCCTTCGCCGATCTCTTCGCCCCCGCCCTCTGGTACGCCGACCAAGGCGTCACCGTTTCCCCGATACTCGCTCACTTTTTCCAGATGCGTGAAACCGCCCTCGCCCGCACACCCGAGGGCCGCGCCTTCCTCGCCCAAAGCGGCCGCACCACTCCCCAGGCCGGCGACCGCTTTCTCCAGCCCGCGCTTGCCGGCACCTTGCGCAATGTCGCCGCACGAGGCGCGCGCTTCATGTACGACGGCTCGTGGGCCGACGCGTTCGTCTCCACCGTCGTCCGCGAAGGCGGCCGCGTCACCGCGAACGATCTCGCCCGCTACCGGGCGACATGGACAGAGCCCCAGCAGCTCGATGTCTTCGGCCACACCGTCTTCACCAACAACGCCCCTCACCTCGGCGGCTACGCGCTCTTCTCCGGCCTGAACCTCACCGAAGCCGCCGGTCTCGGCGCCCGCGGCCCTTACTGGTCCGACCCCCGCACCTTCGCGACGCTCGCCCGTATCAACACACTGGCTACCCGCGCCCCCGCTCTCGGCGCTTCCGTCGAAAACTGGCTGCGCGCCCGCCAGTTCGAGCCCACACCCGCCGCGCAGCTGGGCAAGCCCTTCGCCCGCCTCCTCGCTCCCGCGCTCGCCGGGATCTTCGCCCCGCCGCCCGCCGATCAACCGCGCCACTCAAACTCCATCGTCGTGGTCGACGCCGCCGGCAACATCGCCGCTCTCACCCACACCATAAACACCGTCGTCTGGGGCGACACCGGCATCGTCGTCGGCGGCATCCCCATTCCCGACTCCGCCGGTTTTCAGCAGGCCCGCCTCGTTCACGTCGCACCCGGTGCCCGCGTCCCGCACGAAATCATCGACACCATCTGTCTGCGCGACGGCCACCCCGTTCTCGCCACCGCCAGCATCGGCTCCTCCCTCGCCGCCGAATCCCTGCGCGTACTCGTAAGCATGCTGGGCCAGTCGCACGACCTGCCCACCGCGATGAACGCGCCCGCCCAACTCGCGACCTTCCTCACCCCCGACGCCGAAATGTCCGCTCAAGGTCTCGCCGTCTCCGTACCCGAAGGCCGCTATCCGCACGCCTTTCTGCAATCCCTCCGCGCCCACCATCTCGCCATCGCCGAACAACCCGCCGCCGCCGTCAGTTCACTCCGGGGCACACTGGCGGCCGTATCCATCGATCCCGACACCGGCCTCCGCACCGCCGTGGAATCTCCCGAGATCACCGTCTTCAACGCCGCATTCGCCCCCGCTCCCCTTCCTCTCACGCGAACAACTCCCGCGCCCCCTCCGTGATCAACGTCACCGCCGGATGCGAAATCCGCCGCTCCGCCGTGATCGCGTACACGTTGTCGTGGCAGCGGTCCGTCGCCCCGATCACGTGCAGTCCGTAACGCGCCGTCGCCTCCGTCGCCACGATCGTCGGGATCGCCACAAATCCCTTCCCTTCCGCCGCGACCACTTTCATCAGCGCCGCGTCCTCGAAGTCCGCCACCACCTGCGGACGCACCCCTATCGCGCGAAACCATTTCTCCAGCGAACGCCTCAGCGCCGTCGTCTCCGCCGGCAGCAACGCCCGCGCGAGATGCAACGACTTCGGAAATCCTCGTTTCAACTGCGCCGCCATCTTCCGCTCTGCGCAAAACGTCACACCCGATTCTCCGAGGTGGTGATTAAACACCCGCCCTTGGTGCGAACTCGAAGCCGGCTCGTCCGCCAGCACGATATCGAGCCGGTGCGCCGCCAGATGCGCGATCAACTCCGCCGCCTTCCCCTCGCGGCAGATCACATGGATATCCTGTGTCATCGCGAAAACCGGCTTCAAAATTTCATTCGTCACCAGCTTCGGCACCGCATCCGCCACCCCCACATGCAGCCGGAGCATCTGCGCCGACGGACTTTGCTTCACCGCTTTCGTCAGTTCGCCCCCGAGATTAAAAATTTCGTCCGCATAGCGCAGCGCGATCTGCCCCGCATCGGTCAGCACATTCGCACGCCCTTGCCGCCGGAAAAGTTTCTCCCCAAGCGCCTCCTCCAGTTCTCGGATCTGCGCCGAGATCGATGGCTGCGAAATATTCAAACGCCCGGCCGCCTGCCGCAGCCCGCCTTCCTTGGCCACCGTCCAGAAGTACCGCAGATGATGATAATTCAGCCAGTCCATGATTTTCCTCAGTTCGTTTAATCCTAAGCGTTCAGCTTAAACATCGTATTAGTCGAAACGGCTTTCTGCCGCTAGTTTCTCCGCCGTCAATCGTTCCGCTCAACAGAACCATCGCCCTCATCCCTTCATGAAACTCACCATCCGCAACCATACCTTCCGCGCCGCCCACACCCTCGACTCCCTCATCGAAACCCGCCTGCTCGCCCTCGCCGGCCGCGTCCGCATCGACGACGCCACCGTCCTCGTCGAGCACCGCGCCGACGCCAGCCCTCCCTTCCGCGTAGAGATCCATGTCGCCGTCCCGGGCCCCGATCTCCGCACCGAACGCATCGACAACACGCCCGTCCAGGCCTTCACCCGCGCCGTCGAGGATATCGAAAACCGCCTGCGCGAACGCTCGCTCAAACGCCTCGGTCGCTCCAGCTCCCGCGCCCACCGCACCTCCCGTCACATGCGCTCCGCCCGTATCTGTAGATAACCCGCGCCGGCCGACTCGCATCCTTCCAATCACTTCAACTGAATGCCTGCTTACAGCCTGTTCCCCTTCGCCGACTATTGGTGGTTCTACGCCCTCTTCACGCTCGGCGTCCTCGGCCTTCTCGCGCTCGACCTCGGCGTCTTTCATCGAGACGCCCACGAGGTTAAAACCAAGGAGGCCCTCACCTGGAGCATCGTCTGGATCAGTCTGGCGATGCTCTTCTGTTTCGGCCTCTGGAAATACGCCCACTGGAAATTCCCCCAGGACCCGCGCCTCCTCGCCGAGGGCCTCACGCTCGCGCAAGCCGCGTCTCTCGCCGATCGGACCGCCTTGGAGTTTCTCACCGGCTTCGTCATCGAGAAATCCCTCTCGGTCGATAACATCTTCGTCTTCGTCGTGGTGTTTTCCTTCTTCGCCATCCCGGCGAAGTACCAGCACCGCGTCCTCTTCTACGGCATCCTCGGTGCGCTGATTTTCCGCATCATCTTCATCTCAATCGGCTCCGCCCTCATGCAGTGGCACTGGGTCATCTACCTCTTCGGCGGCTTCTTGATCCTCACCGGCCTCAAAATCCTCTTCGCCCCCGAAAAACCCATCGAACCCGAGAAAAACCCTGTCATCCGCCTGCTCCGCCGCATGATCCCGGTCACCCCGCAGCTCGAAGGCGACCGCTTCTTCCTTCGCAAATCCGGCGTCCTCCACGCCACCCCGCTCCTCGTCGCGTTGGTCTTCATCGAACTCAGCGATATCGTCTTCGCGGTCGATTCCGTCCCTGCCATCTTCGCGATCACCAAAGAGCCCCTGATCGTTTTCACCTCCAACGTATTCGCGATTCTAGGACTGCGCGCCCTGTTCTTCCTGCTCGCCGGCGTCATGCATAAATTCTGGGCCCTCAAGTACGGCCTCGGCATCATCCTCGTCTTCGTCGGCCTCAAGATGGTCTGGCTCAACGAAGCCTTCGGCGGAAAATTCCCCGTCACCTGGTCCCTCGGCATCATCGCCGCCATCCTCGCCGCCTCCGTCGCGCTCTCCTTGGGCATCCCCCGCAAACCCGCCCCGCTGCCGCTGCCTCCCCGCCCATGACCCACTCCCGCCAGCTCTCCCTAACTCCTCAATAAACAGGAACACACTCGCCACACCCTCCCGATTCAGCATTCCCGCCGCCCTCCGCGCCCACTGCGTCCGCCGCGGCGAACTCTGGCCCGCCGACATCTGAAACCCTGACGCCTAACCGCGGAAAAATAGCGCCGCTGCAACCATCGCACTCCCCGTTCACTTCCTCATCAACCGTCTCGGCTGCGGCGAAATCGCCAGCGCATACGCCGGCGCCTCGGGAAACTCTACGGGCAGCTCGATCTCGAAATCGTCACCCACCCGGCGCGCCTTCAACTCTCCACCCGCGCCCAGCAACCTCACCCGTGTCGCCTCACTCGAAGGCACCACACCCTTCAACACGATTGTCCGCCCCACCGGCCTGCTCAACAGCACCGCATACACGACATCTCCCTCCCCGCCCCCATCGTTCTCATCCGCGACTCCATCCCCCGCGATTCCACTTCCCGCCCGCTTCGACCGATACGTAAACCGCACCTTCACACCGGCGTCCCCGCCCGCGAGCGCCCCATCCGCATCGACCCACGGCCGCGTCCCAAAAATCGCCTCGCCGTTCACATCCAGCCACCGCCCCAGCCCGCGCAACCGCTCCAGCTGCATCTCCGGAATCGTTCCATCCGCCTTCGGTCCGACATTGAGCAACAGATTCCCGTTCTTGCTCACGATATCCACAAACGAATCCACCAGCTCATCCACGCTCAGCATGTGCTCCGGCCCCTCGGCCAGATTGTAGCCAAACGAATTCCCGATCCCGCGATTCGCCTCCCACTTCTCCGCCACGATCGTCGGATGCACCTTGTACTCCGCTGTCGTGAAATCGTGCGGCATCCAGCGCCCCCAGCGATTATTGATCACGCCCTCGGGGTTCGCGTTGTAGAAATCCGCCACGATCCGCATCAGCCCGCTCTTCTCGGGGTAACGAATGTCGTTCCACAAAATCGCCGGCTCATACCGCGCGATCAGCTCCCGCAAATGCGCGTCCGCATACTCCGCGTAGTCCCCGCCCGGCGTCACCTGCGATCCTTCCTTCGGCCCGTCGATCAGCACCGGATGAAAACTCCAGTCGATCCCTCCCGAATAATAAAACCCCATCTTCATCCCGCGCACCTTCACCGCCGCGTTCAACTCGCCCACGATGTCCCGCTCCGCATGAGCATCCGTCCGATGCGGATTCTTCACCGCGCTCGGCCACAGCGTGAACCCATCGTGATGCTTCGTCGTCAGCACCACATACCGCGCGTGCACACTCTTGAAAATCTCCGCCATCTCCCCCGCATCCCACCGTGACACCGCCCGCTCGAACATCTCGGCAAACCGGTAATAATCGTAACCCGCCCCATACGTCTTCGCATGATGAGCCTGCGTCGCCGATCCCTCGATACGCTCGCTGTTGAAATACCACTCCGCGTACGGATTCCGCTTGAAAAACTCCGCCTCCGGCAGCTTCCCGAACTGCTCCGACGGCGGCGCGAACGCAGGCACCGAATAAATCCCCCAATGCACAAAAATCCCCAGCTTCGCGTCCTCGAACCACGCCGGCACCTCATGCCTGTCGAGCGATTTGTAGTTCGGCTCGAAGCGAACCGCCCCCGCTTTCTCCTCCGCACCCGAAACTCCGCCCGCTGCCACCAGCGCACCCGCTGCCCACAAAATCCGGCATTTGAACATCATCATCCGCACTACACGCACCGCTCCCCGTCGCCTCCAGCAACAAAACACGTGACACGCACGCGACACCACCGGCCTCCTCCACACGTGACGGAACAGCGCCTCCCCCCTCGCACCGTCTTCACCCTCCCCGCTTTTCTCCGTGACCTCCGTGACCACTCTCGTGTCCTCTGTGTAACAATTTCCGAACTCCCATGCTCGAAGAACTCAAACGCGAAGCCTACGAAGCCAACATCGCCCTGCCCAAGCACGGCCTCATCAACCTCACCTTCGGCAACGCCTCCGCCATCGACCGCGCCAAAGGCATCTTCGCCATCAAACCCTCCGGCGTGGACTACGTCTCCCTCAAGCCCGAGGACATGGTCCTCGTCGATCTCGACGGCAAACAGGTCGAGGGAAAACTCCGCCCGTCCTCAGACACGCCCACGCACCGACGCCTCTTCCTCGCCTTCGAATCCATCGGCGGCGTCGTCCACACCCACAGCTCGCACGCCACCGCCTTCGCCCAGGCCGGCCGCTCCATTCCCATCTTCGGTACAACGCACGCCGACTACTTCTTCGGCGACATCCCCGTCACCCGCAAAATGACGCCGCAGGAAATCGCCACCGCCTACGAATGGGAAACCGGCAACGTCATCGTCGAGCGTTTCACCTCCGCAAAACTCGACCCGCTCGATTTCCCCGCCGTCCTCGTCAACCGCCACGCCCCCTTCACCTGGGGCCACAACGTCGCCAAAGCCGTCGAGGTCTCTATCGCCGTCGAGTGCATCGCCCACATGGCGCTGATGTCGCTCCAGCTCGAACCCAAGCTGCCGACCATCGAGGCCGAGCTCCTCAACAAACACTTCAAACGCAAACACGGCCCCGGCGCCTACTACGGCCAGACCGGCAGCTGCTGAGCCCGCGCAGCGCGCTCACGTTCGCGCCTGCTCCTCCTCCTCACTTCTTCGAAACGCGCTTCTTATCCGGAGCGCGTTTTTTCTTTTTCTCGCCGCCCGCGCCCGACGCCTTTTTCCGCGAGCCGCGCATGCCGCTGTTCCTCTCGAAAAGTTGCTCCAGCAAACTCACCGCGCCCAGCAACGACTGCACGGCCTTCTCCAAAGCTTCGACGCGTGTATCCAGGGAATTGCTCATGAGCGTCACCGTGCGCCGCCCCTCGCCATTCGCAAATCGCCACGAGTGGAACCCATGCCTTCCCCCACGACCTCACACGGCATTTTCCCTAATGAGCCCCGCCCATCTGGCGCGCCAGCTTCACCACCAGGCTTCTCGGCAGCAACGCGCCCGCCAGCCGTCGCCATACCCGCGGATTCGTCCACCAGGCGATCGTCCGCCGCCCGCGCTGACGTGCGTGGTAATTGAATACCAACGCCCGCGCCGTCAGCACTCGCAGCAGATACCACCGGCTCCTCGCGCACCGCACACTGTCGCTCTCCCTGTGCCGCCTCCAGCATGTCAGCGGCTCCTCCAGCGTCGCCGTCCGCCCGTGATAGAGCGCCAGCACCGCGATCCTGAAATCCGACGCCAGCTCCGGGCACACCGAAAAATCCAGCGGCAACTCCCGTTCAAGCACCCGCCGGTGTACCGCCAGCGCAGATGTCGGGTAGAAAAAATCGCAGTCCCTCCTCCGCATGGTCTCGCCCCAGTGCTCGTCCACATCGTGAAAAATGCTTTCCCGGTGCATACCCGTCACCTGCCCGCGCTCGTTCATGGTCAGCATCGGAGCCTGCACCAGACTCAGCCCCGGCGTCCGCTCAATAACCTCCAGATAGCGCTCCAGTTTCCGTTCCAAAAAACAATCGTCGCCATCCAGCAGGAAAATCCACTCCGCCTTCGAGCGCAGCACGCCCTGATGAATCGCGTTCGCCGCGCGCAGCTGCGGCGCCGCCCATCCCTCCAAACCGGTTCCTTCGATCAGCTCGATCCGGTCCCCATACCCGCGCAAAATCTCCCGTGCCCCGTCATCGCTTGCATCGTCATACACGATCACCTCGTCCACCGGCCGCGTCTGCCGCAACGCAGACTCCACGCACGCGCGTATGTACGCCGCATTGTTGCGGTTGTTGATCACGATGGCGGTGGAAACTTTTCCCATATCCCGTGCCCATCAGTGTACACAAAACCGCCCGGAGTCGATCACGTCACGGTCGGATGCAGAACCGGTTGCGATCTGCGGTCTCATCCGAAAACCCGCCGCGCGCCGGCCACAACGCCGGCGACGCGCGTATCGCCTCAAACCAGCTTCGCCGACAGCGTGATCTCCGCGTTCAACAACCGCGAAATCGGGCAGTTCTCCTTCGCCTTCTTCGAAAGCTCGTCGAACTTCGCCTGATCGATCCCCGGAATAGTCGCGACCAGCACGAGATGCGATTTCGTCACCGTCCAGCTCTTCGACGGCACGTTCTCCAGACTCACTTCCGCCGTCGCTTCGAGCCGCTCCGGTGTGACCCCCGCTTCCCCCAGCATCGCCGAAAATGCCATCGCGAAACACCCCGCGTGCGCCGCCGCGATCAACTCCTCCGGATTCGTCCCCGCGCCCGACTCGAAGCGCGAGCCAAACGAATACTCCGTATTTTTCAACGCCCCTCCGGGCACCGTGAGCGCGCCTTTGCCTTCCTTGAGTGAACCCGTCCAGACAGCCGTTGCATTTCTTTTCATAAGACCGCCACCCGACACCGTTTCCCATTTCGCGCAAACGCCGCGCGAAAGTTTCGCCCTAAAATATCGCAGCCACGTTTGCGCAAAAAAATCCCCGCGCTCCTTTAACCGCGTCGTGGCCGCCCGCTGACCTGTCTGAGTGGCCGAGCGCGACGCACTATGCCCACCTCTCACGCATCGCGCCGCCTGTTCACTCCCCTTCGCGTCACCCTCGTCGCTTTCCTCAGTCTCGCAGCCACTGTCGCCATCGTTTCCCACGCCGCCGAAAAACCCTCCGCGGCGAACACGTCTCAAAAAATCTCCGACGCCGACCGCGCCCTCTCCATCGAAGCATTCAAGCAGGTCGCCAGCGTTCTCCGCCACCCGCGCTGCATCAACTGCCACCCCGCCGGTGACTTCCCGCGCCAGGGCGACGAGGGCCGTCGCCACGACATGCGCGTCGTCCGCGGCCCCGACAATCACGGCGCTCCCGCCATGAAATGCGCCTCCTGCCACCAGGCCGTGAATCAGCAAAACGGCATCCCCGGCGCGCCTCACTGGGGCCTCGCTCCCAAGAGCATGGCCTGGGAAGGCCTCGACGATCATCAACTCGCCGAGCAGCTCAAAGATCCCGCCAGAAACGGCAAACGCTCCCTCGAACAAATCTTCGAGCACAACGCCCACGACGAACTCGTCGGCTGGGCCTGGAACCCCGGCGCCGGCCGCGAAACCCCGCCGCTCTCCCGCGAAGAATTCGTCCGCGCCCTCCGCACCTGGATCGACACCGGCGCCATCTCCCCCGACGCAAAATGAGTTGGAGCGTGCTCCGTGCGCGCTGTTCACGCCCGCCCAGGCCTCCCGCGCATCGCCACCCCACGCTCCGCACACTCCTTCATCACTGGTCATTGTTCATGCGTCATTTTCTCCGACCTCTCCCTCTCCGTTCCCTCCGCTGGCTCCTGTTCAAATTCCCATCTCCGCTTCCATGATCACCCTCACCGTCAACGGCACCGACCACAAACTCGACCTCCCCGGCGACACCCCGCTGCTCTGGGCGCTCCGCGACAACCTCGGGCTCACCGGCACCAAATTCGGCTGCGGCATGGCCCTCTGCGGCGCCTGCACCGTGCACATCGACGGCGAAGCCGTCCGCTCCTGCGCCGCTCCTGTCGCCGGCCTCGCCGGCAAAAAAATCACCACCATCGAAGGCCTCGCCGCCCTCGCGAACCGCGATCTTCATCCTGTGCAGGAAGCATGGATCGAAAAAGACGTCGTCCAATGCGGCTACTGCCACTCCGGCCAGATCATGAGCGCCGCCGCCCTCCTCGCCAAGGTCCCGCAACCCACCGACACCGACATCGACAACGCCATGTCGGGCAACATCTGCCGCTGCGGCACCTACCAGCGTATCCGCGCCGGCATTCACCGCGCCGCCGAACTCGCCGCCGCCAAATAATCCCGTTCTCGCGCAACCGTCCCGCACACACACCGCCGCCATGATCACCAACACCCTTCGCGAGAATCCCGAATCCACCGCCTCACTCCGCGACGCCGTTCTCCCCTCTCCCACACCGCAAACGCCCGCCGACTGGTCCCGCCGCAACTTCCTGAAAACCACCGGCGCCGGCCTCGGCCTCGTCATCGCCTTCCACTTCACCGGCAAACCCGCCCGCGCCGCCGCTCTCGACGCCGCGAAAAACCCGTCCTCCACCGACGGCACACTCGCTCCCAACGCTTTTCTCCGCATCGCCCCCGACGGCACCGTCACCGTCTTCATAAACCACGCCGAAATGGGCCAGGGTATCGTCACCGCGCTGCCCATGCTCATCGCCGAAGAACTCGACGCCGACTGGTCCAAAGTCCGCACCGAGTTCGCCTCCACCGACCCCGCCTACAACCACGCCGCCTTCGGCATCCAGATGACCGGCGGCTCCTCGTCCACATGGTCTGAATACGAACGCCTCCGCACCGCCGGCGCCACCGCCCGCGCGCTCCTCGTCCAGGCCGCGGCCGACGAATGGAAAATCCCCGCCGCCGAACTCAGCACCGAAAACGGCTACGTCCTCCACGCTGCCTCCGGCAAAAAAATCGCCTACGGCGATCTCGTCGAACGCGCCGCCAAACTCCCCGCTCCCGGCAAAGTAGCCCTCAAGGACGCGAAAAACTTCACCCTCCTCGGCAAACCCACCCGCCGCCTCGACTCCCGCGCCAAAGTCACCGGCACCGCCGAGTTCGGCTTCGACGTGAAACAGCCCGGCACCCTCACCGCCGTCGTCGCCCGAGCCCCCGCTTTCGGCGGCAAGGTGGAGAAATTCGACGCCGCCCCCGCGCTCGCCGTCCCCGGCGTGAAGGCCGTTTTTCAGATTCCCTCCGGCATCGCCATCGTCGCCGAAAATTTCTGGACCGCCAAACGCGCCCGCGACGCCGTCATCTCGACCATCGCGTGGAAACTCTCCGACGACGCCCGCATCGACTCCGAAAAACAAGCCGCCCGTTTCGCCGAACTCGCGAAAACCCCCGGCAACATCGCCGAAAAAACCGGAGACGCCGAAGCCGCGCTCAAGTCCGCCGCCAAAACCATCGAGGCCGACTACGCCGTGCCTTACCTCGCCCACGCGCCCATGGAACCGCTCAACGCCACCGTCCATCTCCGCGAATCCGACGCCGAGATCTGGACCGGCACGCAGTTCCAGACGATCGACCTCATGACCTCGTCCAACATCCTCGGCCTCAAACCCGACAAGGTCCGCCTCAACACCACCTTCCTCGGCGGCGGTTTCGGCCGCCGCGCCACGCCCACGTCCGACTGGATCGTCGAAGCCTGCCACGTCGCCAAAGCCGCGCGCGCCGCCGGCGTCACCGCCCCGATCAAAACCGTCTGGACCCGCGAGGACGATCTCGCCGGCGGCTACTACCGCCCGATGTTCCACCACCGCCTCGTCGGCGGACTCGATGCCCAGGGCAAAGTCATCGCCTGGCAGCAAACCATCGTCGGCCAGTCCTTCATCGCCGGCACGCCCTTCGAAGCGATGATGATCAAGAACGGCGTGGACGACACCAGCGTCGAAGGCGCCGCACACTCCATTTATAAAATCCCCGCCCGTCTCATCCACGCGCACAGCCCCAAAGTCCCTGTGCCCACGCTCTGGTGGCGCTCCGTCGGCCACACGCACACCGCCCTCGCCGTCGAGTGCTTCATCGACGAACTCGCCCACGCCGCCAGCCGCAGCCCCCTCGATCTCCGCCGCGAACTCCTCCCGCCCGACTCACGCCAGCGCCGCGTCCTCGATCTTGCCATCGAGAAATCTGGATACGGCAAAACCCAACTCCCCGCCGGCCGCGCCCACGGCATCGCCGTCCACGAAAGCTTCGGCAGCTTCGTCGCCCAGGTCGCCGAAGTCTCCATCGAAGACGGTTTCCCCCGCGTCCACCGCATCACCGCCGCCGTCGATTGCGGCACCGTCGTCAATCCCCTCACCGTTGAAGCCCAGGTCCAGGGCTCCGTCCTCTACGCCCTCAGCGCCATCCTCTACGGCGAAATCACTTTGAAAGACGGACGCGTTCAACAGTCCAACTTCCACCAGTACCAGGTCGCCCGCATGAACGAAGCCCCTGTCGTCGACGTGCACATCATCGCCACCGGTGACAAAATGGGCGGCATCGGCGAAACCGGCGTCCCACCCACCTTCGCCGCCGTCCTCAACGCCCTCTTCACCCTCACCGGCAAACGCATCCGCTCCCTCCCGCTCAGCCACGTCGATTGGTCGTAAACGTCACAACTCTCCGCAGCATCGCTCCCCGTCACTCTCACGAGTATCCTCTCCGCCGGCTCCGCCCCGCGAGCCCCTGTTGCAAGACTGCTGCATGCGAAACATTGACCCTCTTTCATGAGCCCGGTTTCTTCCGGGCCTCCATGAAGCTTCACTCTGGCGGCTACGTCCTCACCCCTCGCCCCCTCACCCTCCGCGCGTTTTCCCTCCTCGCCTCGTTCCTAGCCCTCTGCCCCGCGCACGCGGCAAACAATGTCCTCTACGGCATGGGAAGCCGTATGGCCGGTCAGCTTGGCGAAGGATGGTCAGGGTTCGAGCCGACTGCGTTCGCGCATGAGAAAAAGGCCGTCGCTGTCGCCGCAGGTGAAAAGCATACCTTGTTCATCGCTCCAGACGGCACGTTGTGGGCGATGGGAAACAATGATTACGGTCAGCTCGGTATCGGCAGCACCACGCATGCCCACACTCCCACCCAGGTACCAGGTGCCGCCAACGTCACGTTTGTCTCCACCGGAACATTCCATTCACTCTTTATCACCTCAAATGGCGACCTGTACGGGATGGGCGGATTTTCTCCCGCGTATCTCGGACTGGGAAGCTCTTCAGCCAATCGATCCCAACCCGTTCTTATCGCCAGCGGTGTAAGTGCTGCCGGTGGCGGGGCTCAACACAGCGCCTTCCTGAAAACCGACGGGACGCTCTGGGTAACGGGAAACAACAATTACGGCCAGATCGGCACAACAAGCGTCAACACGGTCAATACGCCCGTTCAGATTGCCAGCGGCGTCATTGCCATGTCGGTGGGCGACTACCACACCCTTTACGTCAAATCGGACAATACGCTTTGGGCCACCGGCCGGAACACCGACGGATACTTGGGCACAGGCGACACCACCACGCGCTACGCCTTTGTTCAGGTCGCCACGGATGTCACCCACTGCTCTGCCGGTGGTGACCACTCGCTGTTCATCAAAACAGACCAGACGCTCTGGGGCATGGGCAGCCAGACCTCGGGTCAGCTTGGCCAGGGTGTGACTTCCAGTGTTGATATCACCACACCGGTTCAGATCACCACAAATGTCGCCAAAGCTAGCGCCGGCGGGCTTCACACATTGATCCTGAAAAACGACAACTCTCTCTGGATCTGCGGCAACAATACCTACGGCCAGCTCGGAACAGGCACATTCAGCTTTCGCACCACACCCTATCAACTGACCACCGGCGTCTCGTCGATCAGCGCGGGAGGATTTCACACGGCATACATCAAGTCCGGCAACGCGCTCTGGCTCGCAGGCTTCAACGACTACGGGCAACTCGGCCTGGGTACGCTTGCCGCCTCCGCCTTGCCAACAGACCTCGCCACCGATGTCGCGTCCGCCTCCGCATCCGGACTTCGCCACACTCTCTTCGTGAAAACCGATCAAACCCTCTGGGGTATGGGCGAAGCCGCCTCCGGTCGCTTGGGCGACGGGCTGAGCGGTTCAAAACAAACGACCGCAAAACAAACGAGAACGGGCGTGGCCGCAGTATCAGCAGGAAACAATCACAGTCTTTTCCTGTATCCGGACGGCACTCTCTGGCTCGCCGGCACACATTTCGACCTCACCCAAAAGACGACACCCGTTCTAGTGTCCGCCGATGTTCAATCTTTCGCCGCCGGAAATGCCGTCACTTGTTTCGTCAAAAACGACGGCTCACTATGGACAGCTGGCGAAAATTTTTCCGGCCAGCTCGGGCTGGGTGACAGCCTCGACCGTACTGCTCCGGCGCAAGTAAATACAGGCGGCGTCAGTGTCAGTCAGGTTTTCTTAAGTTCCGGTAACCACGTTCTGTTTTTGAGAACAGACGGCACTTTATGGGGCATGGGTCTTAATTCCTCGGGGCAATTAGGCCAGAACGATTCCGCCAATCGAAGCAGTCCCGTCCAGATCGCCACGGATGTCGTGGCTGCGGCCGCTGGCGACACCCATACGTTATTCATAAAATCGGACGGCACTCTGTGGGGTACCGGTTCCAATAGCGTAGGCCAGCTCGGGCTCAGTTCAGCAGGCACCCAACGGCTACCTGTTCAGATCACCACCGGAGTCAGCAAGGTGGCGGCCGATAGCTACCATTCTCTTTTCATTAAAACAGACGGCTCACTCTGGGCGATGGGAGAAAACACCGTTGGTCAACTCGGCGATGGAACGCTCACCGACCGCAAGACGCCTGTGCATATCGCCAATGGAGTCATTTTCATTGAGGCCGGAAACACCCATAACCTCTTCATCAAATCCACCGACGACCACACCTTCACCGGACAGCCGTTGAGCCAGCCCGCTAAACTCAACCAGCTCGTCACTCTCAACACCGTCAGCTCAGGCACCGGCGCCGAGTCCTTTCAATGGTACCGCGGCCTCCGCGGCGACACCACCCAGCCCATCCCCGCCGCCACCGCCTCCGAACTCACCTTCGCCACCACCGGCAGCGGCTACTACTGGATGAAACGCGGCCCCACCGCCGCCATCGGCGCATCCGCCACCGCCCGAATCAACCTCATCGCGCCGACCAGCTTCACCAGCTTCATCGCCGCCCACACCGCACTCAGCGGCGCCGATCTCACGAGTTCCGCTGACCCCGATCGAGACGGCCTGTCCAACCTTCTCGAATACGCCTTCGGCACCTCACCCATCCAGTCCCAACGTCACGCCGACCTTGCCTCTACCACCATCGGCAGCGGCACCCGCAAACTCTCTCTCGTTCACCGCCGCAGTAAAAACGCCGCCGTCACATTCTCCTACGAAAGCTCCGCCGACCTTATCAATTGGGTACCGGCCGCGCCCCTCGTTCTCGTCACAACTGCCGACGCCGACGGCGACAATCTCCCCGAAGTCGCCACCGCCACCCTCACTGGCTCCGGCTCCGAGCCCCGCCAGGTCCTCCGCGTCAAAGCCGACGCCCCCTAATTCCCCCCCCCGTCTCCACAAAGGCCCGGCCTCGACCGGGCCTTTTCCATTTACGCCCCCCGGTTTCTTATTCGAAACGTCCGCGGCCGACGTCCCGCTCCTTCCTGTCGCAGAAACATTCGCCGGCCCCCGCCATTCCTTTTCGTGCCTTTCGTGTATTTCGCGGGCCACACTCCCATCATGCTTTCCCCCGACCTCTGGATCCTCGCCCTCCGTCTCGCCGGCGCGTTTCACCTCGTCACGCTCACCCTCGCCTGCTTCACGCCCATCCCGCCCGACTGGGATAAAAACCTCGCCGCGCTCCCCCCGATCCACCGCCGCTTCGCCATCGCGCAAAACCTCTCCATCGGCGCCACCATCGCCGCCCTCGGCCTCGTCAACCTCTTCTTCGCGCCACACCTGATCACCGGCGCGCCCCTCGCCCGCGTCCTCTGCGCCCTCACCGGTCTTTTCTGGCTCGGCCGCCTGATCGTCCTTCCCTGGCTCCGCGTCCAATCCACCCTCACCACCCCGCTCCTCCGCCTCGGCTACGCCCTCCTCCTCACGCAATGCGCCCTCTACTCCGCCGCCTACGGCTGGCTGGCCCTTCGCCCAACTCCTTAAAAATCACCGGTCTTCAACGCCTTTCGACGCACTTTGCACACTCCCAGCCGTCCGTTCCGTCACAATCCCGCATAATCTCAGAAAACCGCTTGGCAGGCGCCGCCTCAGGGCTTTTCGTTCGGCTTTAATGTCCACGCCCAAGCAAGGAGTTCTCGCCCTCGAAGACGGTTCCATTTTCCGCGGTATCGCGTTTGGCGCCGACGCCACCATCGCCGGCGAATGCGTCTTCAACACCTCGATGACCGGCTACCAGGAGATCATCACCGATCCCTCCTACTTCGGCCAGATCGTCACCATGACCGCCGTCCAGATCGGCAACTACGGCATCAACGCCGAGGACGCTGAGGCCAAGGCCCCCATGTGCTCCGGTCTCGTGGTCCGCGAACTCTCCCCCGTCGTCTCCAACTGGCGCTCCCAAATCTCCCTCGATGCCTACCTCAAAAAATACGGCATCCCCGGCGTCAGCGAAATCGACACCCGCGCCCTCACGAAAAAACTTCGCGTCGACGGCGCCATGAAGTGCTGCCTCAGCACCGCGCCCATCTCCGACGCCGACGCCATCGCCAAAGCCCGCGCCTGGCAGGACATGGCCGGCTCCGACTACGTCAAAGAAGTCTCCGTCAAAGAACCTTACCTCTGGCGCGGCGACGATCCGGCGAATTTCAACGCCCCCTACTTCCCCGTCGGCACCACGATGAACGCCCCCGCCATCCCGGCGAAAAAGTTCCGCGTCGCCGCCTTCGACTTCGGCGCCAAACACACCATCTTCCGCAAACTCATCCGCCACGGCTTCGACGTCCAGGTCTTCCCCGCCACCGCCACCGCCGAGCAGATCAAGGAACACAAACCCGACGCTGTCTTCCTCTCCAACGGACCCGGCGATCCCTCCGCCCTCCCCTATATCCATAAAACGGTGACGGGCCTCGTCCCCGAGTTTCCCATCTTCGGCATCTGCCTCGGCCACCAGATGCTCACCCACGCCCTCGGCGGCACGACCTACAAACTCAAATTCGGCCACCGCGGCGGCAACCAGCCCGTGAAAAACATCGAGACCGGCAAAGTCTCCATCACCGCGCAAAACCACGGCTTCGCCACCGACGCCAAATCGCTCGAAAAAGCCGGCGCCAAAGTCACCGAGATCAACCTCAACGACGGCACCGTCGAAGGCCTCCGCCACACCAAACTCCCGGTCTTCTCCGTACAATACCACCCCGAAGCCGCCCCCGGCCCCAACGACGCCGACCCGCTCTTCGTCGACTTCTACAAAATGGTCGAAGCCCGCAAAGCCGGCAAAATCTGACCCGCCCCGCGCATCGCGCACTCGCTTCCCAAGCCCGCCGCAGATCCTGCCGCGGGCTTTTTCATGCCCACACCGCGCTCCCGCTCGCCCGCGTTTCCTCAACCCCAGCTGCGGATAGCCGATAATAAGGAACGTCCTCATGAAAAAGCGCCTGATCGTCCTCATCCTCGGGGTCACCGCCTGGTTCCTTTTCATCCACGAAACTCCCGCCAGCTGGAAAGGTGTCCCGGCACCCCGCCAGCCCGTCCAGACCTCGACCAACCTCCCCGCCGCCTTCCGCCACGGCGATTACACGATCAAGCCGCTCGCAAAATACCAGATCACCGCCGTCGTCCTCCGCGGCGAACGTTACCGTTTCGCCCCGCTCTCCGACCTCTGCCCGCTCGACCTCGCCCTCGGCTGGGGCCCCATGTCGATGGCCTACGCGATCAACGAACTGAAATTCTCCCAACACGGCCGCTTCTATTTCTATAGCTGGAAAAACGAATCCCCGCTCGAACCCGAACAGATCGCGCAAAACTCCGCCAACACCCACTGCCTCCCGGCCAACGACAATGTCCGCAGCCAGCTCCTCGCCGTGAAACGCCACGACCTCGTCACGCTCGATGGCTATCTCGTCGAAGTCGCCACCCCCGACGGCGGCACCTGGCGCTCCTCGCTCACCCGCGACGACACCGAAGGCGGCGCCTGCGAAATCCTTTGGATCACCAGCGTCACCCGGAAAAAACTTTAACGACTCGCATCCATCGCGCCCGCATTCGCACCGCCACCACTTCGGAGCGCCTCCGTCGAGTCCGAACCAGTTGCCGGCGTTTCCCTCGGCAATTTCTCCGCGAACCAGCGCCCCACCTCTTCGTGAATTGGCGTCAGCCTCAACGACAGCGAGAGGTGATCGTCCTCCGGCAAAATCCGCAGCACCTTTTCCCCTCCCAGCCTCGCCGCCAGCACTTCGCTGTTCTTCGGCGACAACCACGTATCCTTTGCCCCGTGAAAAATCAGCACGGGCACTTTCACGTTCGCCGCTGCGGCGGCCACGTCCGCATCCGCCCACGAAAATCCGCCCAGCTTCGGCGCTTTCTCCACCGCCGTCTGAAAAGTCCGCGCGCTGATCCTCGACGCCTGCTTGGGCGCCACGCCATGCGCAAACTCCACGATCGCCGAACGCGCATCGCTGTAAGGCTCGAGCGCCACCACCGTGCGCACCCGCGAATCCTTCGCAGCCAGCAACAGCCCGCAGCTCGCGCCATACGAAACGCCCATCACTCCCAATTTCCCCGTCAAGAGCCCCCGCCTCTCCAGGTCGTCGATCACCTGCTTCAAGTCCGCCGTCTCCAACGCGCCAAACCCCACCCAATCGCCCGTCGAACGGCCGTGTCCGCGGAAATCGACGAGCACGCATCGGTAACCCTGCGCAGCGAGATATACCGCCCAGTGCATCATATCCTCCTTCGAATCCATGTAGCCGTGCAGAAGAAGAACCGTCGCATTCACCTCGAACAACGTCTTCGCCGGCACCGTCCACTGAAGCTTGGGCACAGGCCAGCGATGCCCTTTGTCGTTCTGCATAACGTCGACTTCATAGCTCGCCGAATAATCCCCCGGCTCCACCACGCCCACCAGCAACTCCGCGCTCGGCGGCCCTACCTTCACGCGCCACTGCTGCGTGAAAAGCGTGTCGCGATGCTCCCGGTACTTCGCATCGCGCACCACCTTCGGCACCCGCTGCTGATTCGGCGCCTTCACCGCCACCTTGGCGAGCATCCCGCTGACACACCCGCTGCCCGCCAGCGAAAGGAGCATCAGCGTGAACCCAACCAGCCACCTCCCGTTTTTCTCCCGCTTCATTCTCAGAAAATTTCTACCCCAACGCCGCCTCGAACTTCACCGCATCCTCCGGCGTATCCACGCCGATCGTCGGATCCGTCGTCGCACCCACCGCGATGTCATAACCGTTCTCCAGCACGCGCAACTGCTCCAGCTTCTCGATCTTCTCCAATCGTCCCACCGGCAGACTCGCGAACTTCTCCAGCAAATCCGCCTTGTACGCGTAGAGCCCGAGATGCCGCAGACACCCGTTCGCGCGCACCCACGCATCGTCCACCTTACCCGCAAAATCCCGCGCGTACGGCATCGATGAACGCGAAAAATAAAGCGCGCGCCCGTCGTTGCGCAGGATCACCTTCACCTGATTTGGATTCGCGAAGTCCGCCGCCGTCGTGAACGGAGTCGCCAGCGTTGCCATCGCCACCGGCGTCGCGATCAGCTTCGCCAGATCGCGCAACTGCCCGCCCGAGACGAGTGGCTCGTCCGCCTGCACGTTAATCACATGCTGCGCGCCCACGATCTTGTTGGCCTCCGCGATGCGATCCGTGCCGCTCTGATGCGCCACACTCGTCGGGATCGCCGTGAACCCCGCCTTCTCCAGCGGCGCCGCCAGGAGCGCATCATCCACCGCAAAAAACAGCGGAAACTCCGGCGCCTCCTTCGCGATCCGCTCCGCCACCCACAACAGCAGCGGCTTGCCTTTGATCACGTGGAGCAGCTTCCGCGGAAAACGCGTCGATTCGAGCCGGCAGGGAACGATGATGGCGGTCTGGGGCATGGCCGCCGAGGTTGTGGCAGGTTTTTGGAGTTGCAAGCCGACGGCGCCCGTCACGACCATCCCCGCACCTTAATCGAATGGATAAAAACGACGTCACGACCGCGGGCAAACCGCTCACCAAGGAGCTGGTTGTTCAAAACAAGATGGGCATCCACGCCCGCCCCGCCGCGATGATCGTCCGCATCACCAACAAATTTAAGGCCGACGTCTTCGTCGAAAAAGACGACGAACAGGTGAACGGCAAAAGCATCATGGGCCTCATGATGCTCGCCGCCGGCAAAGGCTCGAAGGTCAAGTTCCTCGCCACCGGCGACGACGCCACCCAGATGCTCACCGAGCTCGAACAACTCTTCGCCCGCAAATTCGACGAGGCCTGAGCGAACCACCCATCCCATCGCGGAAACGCGAAAGTCCTGAACCACGGAAATCCTTCCGTGGTTTTTTATTTCCCTAAATCAGTTCCGCGCCTCCGCTCTTCAGCGTTTCCGCGATCCTCCGCACAAAAGAACCTCTTCACCCGAGGATCCGCTCAGAAAAAGAGTCCGCACTGGAGCACGACGCTCCGTCGTCGCCTCTTACGTTTCCCCGCGATTTCCTCGGCCCCCGCCGCTGCCGTAGCAGCACCCTCCGGCGAAAACAGATCTTCGCAAACGGCTCCTGCCCTATCGCATTCAAGCTCTTGGCTTCCTCCTTAGCGTCTTTGCGTCTTCGCGCTTCAACCCAACGCACCGCTCGCTTCCACCTCCCTCAAATCCCGAAAAACCGCCGCGCATTCTCCGTGCTCACACGCGCCAGTTCCTCGTAGCTCACCCCAAAAAACCCCGCAGCAAACTCCGCCGTGTGTTTCACAAACGCCGGCTCGTTCGGCTTCCCGCGATGCGGCATCGGCGTCAGATACGGCGCATCCGTCTCCAACATGAACCGCGACAGCCCCTGCGCCTTCGCCGCCACGCGAATCGTCTCCGCCGTCTTGTACGTGAGGATTCCCGTGAACGATCCGTATCCACCGCGCCGCGTCAGCTCCGACATCTCCGCCTCACCCTCGGTGAAGCAGTGAAACACCACTTTCGTCCAATCCACGCCGCTCGCATCGATCATCTCCACACACTCGCGAAACGCGCCGCGCGAATGAACCACCACCGGACACTTCAGCTTCCCCGCGATCACGAGCTGCGCCGCGAACGCCCCGCGCTGCCAACGGAAAATTTTCTCCGCCTGCGCCGCGTCATCCTTCGGCAGATGAAACCGGTCCAGCCCGCACTCACCGAGCGCCACCGGCGGCGGCTCTGAAAACTGGCTCCAAAATTCTTCGATCTGCGCCACCGCATCCGGCCACGTCTCCACCACCGAGCACGGATGAACGCCCACCGTGTAGTGAACGAGCCCCACATTCTCCCGCGCGATCTTCTGATAAAGCCGCCAGTCGTCCGGCGACGTCCCGATCGTGATCATCGCCGCGACACCCGCGTCCTTCGCCCGCGCGAGTGTCTCCGCCAGCACGCCTTTGTGCGCGAACGATTCCAGATGCGTATGCGTGTCGATCAAAGCCATGGCGAAAGCAGGAAATCCCAAAGGCCAAATTTCCAAACGCCAAACAATTCTCAGGACTACGCACTCACGCCATCAATCCCGCCACTTCTCCCGGCGCATACTTCGGCTGCGCCCCATCCTTGCTCGCGACAAACGCGCCGAGCGCGCACGCGCGTCGCAGCAATTTCGCCCAATCCGCCTTATCGTCGCTCTTCAAAAAGCCATCGAGCAGCGCCGCCGTGAATGCATCACCGGCGCCGATCGTATCGCGCACCGCCACGCGCGGTGACTCCGCGCGAAACACCGTTCCCTTCCTCCACAACAACGCCCCCTTCTCGCCCAGCGTCACACACACATTCTCGCAGCCATAATGCTTCGCCAGATGCGCCGCGTGCGCCTCCGTCCCCCGCGTCGCAAGCGACTCCGGCGACAGCTTCCGCGCTTCATCCTCGTTCACTTTCAACACCATGCAGCCGCGCACCCACGGGTCGAGCGCGCGCACATCGTCGAAGGGCGGGCGTAGATTCAAGTCGCACAACGTCACCTCCGGATTCAACGCCAGCCATTCCGTCAACCGGTCACGATTCGCCGTCCCCCGCAAAGCCAGCGAACCAAACACGATCGCCGCCGGCTCTTTCACCCCCGCAGTCTTCGGATGCACCGCGATCTCATCCCACGCCACCGGATGATGAATCTCGTAGCTCGCCTGCCCTTTCGCATCGAGCGCCACCGTCACGCTTCCCGTCGGCAACGTCGGATGCTGCGCAATCAATCCGTCATCAAGCCCCGCCGTTTTCACCTGCTCCCGCGCTTCATCGCCCAACACATCGCGCCCGACCGACGAGATGAGCTTCGCGTCGTGCCCGAGCCGCCCGAGATGATAGGCCACGTTCAAAGGCGCGCCGCCGAGAAATTTTCCGTGCGGCAGCACATCCCAAAGCACTTCTCCAAAACAAAGAATCGGACGCGACATGCCCGCAATTCAGCGGTCAGGCGCGTGAAGGCAAACCGCCTCAAAACTTTTCGCCACGCCGCAATGCAGGCAGCCTTCTCAGCTTTTCAAATACAACGCCCCATACCGTTCCCGCAGATAACGCAGCAAATATTTCGGCGAGAGCTCTTCACCCGTCGCGTGCCGCACCAGCCCGAGCGTATCGAGGCGCTTCCCCTGCGCGTGGATCGTCTCGCGCAACCAGCCAAGCAGCCACGTAAAATCCCCTCGCGCAAAATCCGCTTCCAACTCCGGCCGCAGACTCAGCGCGCAATACCACAGCTGCGCCGCCATCATGTTACCGATGCAGTAACTCGGAAAATAACCAAACGCGCCATCGCTCCAATGCACATCCTGGAGCACGCCTTCGCGGTCATTTGATGGCGTGAGTCCGAGCAACGCCTGCGACGCTTCATTCCAAGCCTTCGGCAGATCGCGCACAAGGAGCGTTCCCGCGAAGAGTTTCTTCTCCAGTTCGAAGCGCAGCACGACGTGCAGATTGTACGTCACCTCGTCGGCATCGACGCGGATCAACGTCGGCTCCACCGCGTTGATCGCGAGATAGAGCTCGTCGGACGAAACACTCCTCAACTGCTCCGAAAACGCGCTGCGGAATTTCGGCTCGAAGAACTTCCAAAAACCGCGACTGCGCGCGACCTGGTTTTCCCACAGCCGGCTCTGCGATTCATGCACGCCCATGCCCGCCGCCTGACCGAGCGCCGTATGATGCTGATCGCCCGCGAGCCCCTGTTCGTAGAGCCCATGTCCCGTTTCGTGAATCGAACTGAAGAGCGAATCCAGCGGATTATCCGCGTCGAAACGCGTCGTCATGCGGATGTCCGCGCCCGTGCCCGAACAAAACGGATGCAGCGACACGTCGATCCGCCCGCGCCCGTAGTCGAAGCCGATTTTTTCCGTCACTTCGCGAAGAAACGCGCGCTGCTGCTCCACCGGAAACCCGCGCATCAGATCAGCCCGCGCCTTCACTTTCGACGCAGTTACCTCGCGAACGAACAGCACCAGCCCCGCCTTCAATTCATCGAAGAGTTTCTCTATCGCCGCCGCCGTCATGCCGGGATCGTGCTTGTCGATCATGTAGTCGTACGGCGCGTCGCCGTGTCCCAGATACGCCGCCTCGCGCTTCGCCAGCTCCAGATTTTTCTCCAGCACCGGCGCATAGCTAGCGAAGTCCGCCGCCTTCTTCGCCGCCGCCCACGCGTGATATCCGCGACTGCCCTGCTCCGCTTTTTCGCGCACAAACTCCGCCGGCAGTTTCGTGGCGCGGTCATAATCCTTCCGCGCCCAACGCACCACAATCTGCTGATCAGGCGTCAGTGTTTTCGCCTCGGATTCGAGCACGGCGAGCAATTCGCCAATCTTCGGATCGCTGAGCGCCGCGTGCGCAGTCTCCGCCAGCGCCGCGTGTTGTGCTGCACGCTGCGTCGCGCTTTCTGGCGGCAGATTCACCTGCTCGTCCCACCCGAGCAGCTGGCCGATAGAGTCTAGCAATTGGGCGCGACGCAGGCGGGTGCTGAGTTCCGTGTAGGCTTCCATGGGCGTCATAAAAATCTCCTGCGCGAACGCCGCGCATCCTCACAAAAAGTTTCCGGCTTCGCCCGCAGGCAAGCCTTGAGACAAGACCCACGCTAGTTTCCGCCGGCCCGGCAATAACTCAGACCTTCGCGCTGTTGTCGCACTTGAAGTGGACCAGCGAGCGGCGCATCGCGTGCGCGCGAAGAGCGGAATCCTTCGCGCCATCGCGCGTCTTGATATGGAAGAGCCCGGCCGCGTTGGCGTTCGCCAGGTTTTCCTCATGCTGCGCGGCGGCCGCGATCAACAGCAGCGTCTCGGCCTTCTCTGGCAAACGGCCTGCAGGGAAGCGCGCATTCGCGGCGAGCCAGCGCAGCGTGGTCAGAAAAGGAGAGGCGGGAACGGAATCACTCACGCCGTCAGAGTGGCGGCTGAGCGCACCCGGCGTCAAAGCCGGATTCGCGCGCCTCAACTCTGCCGCACGCGCTTCACCGGATACTCCGTGACCGTGATGCCCTTCGCTGCGCGTCCGCCGACGGAGAGTTCCTTCAGGTCGAATGAAAACTCCTTCTTACGCGCGCTGCACCGTGGGCTGAGCTCCACCTCGACCGACTTCGGCATCGCGGCCTCGGTTTTCGCGGCGTCGAAGAACACTACCTTCGAGCCTTCGCTCGCGGCGAGCGGGTAAAGTTTTTCGCGCGTCACGCCGCCGAGCTGGAAGCGCTTGGCGAAGGCTTTGCCGCTCTCCTTGTCCTGATAGATCATCGTGTAGAAGGCCTTGTCGCCCTCCTTCGGCAGCAGCGCGACGTGGATGATGTCGCGTCCCATGAAAACTTTGTCGGCCACGCGCGCGACCTTCATCGTGCCATCGGCCATGAAGCAGAGTACGTCGTCGAGGATTGTGCACTCGGTGATGAATTCGTGCTGACGCCAGTTAAGACCGATGAAGCCTTCTTCGCGGTTCACGTAGAGTCGCTGGTTGGCGGATACGACCGCCGCCGCGCTGATCTGCTCTATCTCGTCGTAGGTCGTGCGGCGCTTGTGGCCCTTGCCGTACTTTTCCTGAAGTTTCTCGAACCACGCGATCGCGTACTCGGTGAGATGCTTGAGGTGATGCTTCACCTCTTTCATTTCGCCTTCTAGTTTCTTGATCTGCTCGTCCGCCTGGAAGCGGTTAAACTTCGAGATGCGTTTGATCTTAATTTCGGTGAGCCGGGTGATGTCGTCGTCGGTCACCTCGCGGCGCAGATCTTTCAGGAACGGCTTCAACCCATCGCGGATCTCGGCGAGCACGTTTTCCCACGTCTCCGATTTCTCGATGCGGCGGTAGATGCGTTCCTCGATGAAGATACGCTCAAGCGAGTCCCAGTGCCACTGCTGATCGAGTTCGCCGAGGCGGATCTCCAGCTCGCGCTTCAGAAGCGCGACGGTCTTGTCGGTGCTGCGGCGGAGAATCTCCGACACGCCGAGGAAATGCGGCTTGTCGTTCTCGATGATGCACGCGGCGGGCGAGATCGACACCTGGCAGTCGGTGAACACGTAGAGCTGCTGCGTGATCTTCTCGGGATCGCTGCCGGCCGGAAGATGGACGAGAATCTCGACGGTGTCGGCGGTGTTGTCGTCGACGTGCTTGATCTTGAGTTTGCCCTTCGCGTTGGCGGAGAGGATCGACTCGATGAGCGAAGTTGTCGTGGTGCCGTACGGAAGCTCGGTGATCGCGAGGACGTTCTTGCCACGCGATTCCATCTTGGCGCGGACCTTCACTTTGCCGCCGCGCTCGCCGTCATTGTACTCGGAGAAATCCGCGATGCCGCCCGTGGGAAAATCCGGGAAGATGCGGAAGCGTTTTCCCTGAAGATGATTGATCGAGGCGCGGCAGAGATCGTTGAAATTATGCGGGAGAATTTTAGTCGCGAGACCGACGGCGATGCCCTCGGCCCCCTCGGCGAGCGTGAGCGGGAATTTCACCGGCAGCGTGACCGGCTCGCGATTGCGACCGTCGTAGCTGAGCTGCCAGGTCGTGGTCTTGGGATTGAAAACCACTTCGCGCGCAAACGGTGTGAGACGGGCCTCGATGTAACGCGACGCAGCCGCGCCATCGCCCGTGAAGAGATTGCCGAAATTTCCCTGCGGCTCGATAAGAAGGCCGCGTTGCGCGATGCCGACGAGCGCCGCGCCGATCGAGGCATCACCGTGCGGGTGATAGCGCATGGCGGCGCCGACGACGTTGGCGACCTTGTTGAAACGACCATCGTCCATTTCCCAAAGCGTGTGGAGAATACGGCGCTGCACAGGCTTTAGACCGTCGTCGATGTGCGGGACTGCGCGGTCCAGGATGACGTAGCTGGCGTATTCGAGAAACCACTTCTCGTAGGACTTCGCGAGCGGGGCGTTGTCGTTGTTGCCCGGTGCAGACGGCGTGGCATCGGCGGGAGAAGATGGCGGAGTCGAACCGGAGTCGGCGGTAGCTACATGAACGAGCTCCTTGGATTCTAAAACTGGCGTATCAGCAGTCTCCGGAGCATTTCCGGAGAGTGGAAGTTCGGGCTGATCGTCGGGTTTTTTAGGAGTCTTTTTGGCCATGAAAAATCGAGAAATAGAAAGAAAACATCAGTCGAGTCGATCAACCAAAACGCAGACGAAGCGCACGCACGGCAGCTAGCGCCTTTTCAGCATGCACACGAAAATCATCCGAGATTTGTGCGCTACCCGCCACACGCTCCCAGTAATCGACAGCCAACTTTGCTGCCCTGGCCCAAATCGCACGATCCTCAGGCAGAGGCGGCTGAGGATTAAACTCCGGAGCTGGTTGCGCAGAGCCGGGACGAGGAGCCCAAAACATGGGAAGCATATCGAAACTGGGCGTTAGCCGCAGTGGCAGTCCAAGATCGAGAAAGAAGGCCAGATTCCCGAAATGCATGTCGGTATTTCCAATCAAACGACCAAACGCATGACGAAGCCGCACAACCTCCAAATCAGCAGCGCTGATCCATCCAGCGGCGTGTAGGCCAGCTGCAGCAACAGGCCATTCCGTTGTGTCCGCACCAGTGAAACCCGCATCGTGCAAAGCACGCATGGAGACAACACCTCGGCGACCGTATGGCCCTAGTCGGTCAAAACGGGCCAACTGATAAAAGCGCCTTCCGTCAAAATCCCAAATTTCAGGCGATGGACTGTTAGCATCAGCGTCGGACGTCGAATGAAGAACACCCGCCGCCAATGTTTCCGCTGCAAGCAAATCAGCCCACCGACGGCCAGTTGGAGTCTCCAAACGATCGGTAAACTTAACCAACATCGCACGAACCCTGCTGGCATCATTGGCTTCGCGCAGCCAGACAGTGAACTTGGGCTGTTCACCTTCGACCGAAGACCCCACGGGCTCACCCATATCGGCTTGAGCCGCATACGCTGGATAGCGCGTCTCACGATCAGATGAGAGTATCGCATCACCCCGTGTCCACATCTGAGCGCCAGTGATACTTCGCTCCCCCAATGCTAAATTTCCAGGAAGATCATCTCCGCATTCAAGCAAGTACGCGACGGTATGATCATCGCTCCAATTACGAGGATCAGGGGACAAACCTAGAGAGGGCGGAATCTTTCGAGCGACCGCACGCCCCAAATAACCTTGGGGCCGTAGGTCCGTCAGGAAAAACGGAAGTCCCTCACAAAAGCCAGCATGGTCATGAGCCATCGGTGCCCATTCAGGCGTCACTCCAACACCAGCCCACTCTATGCGCCATCCACCATAAAGCGCAGTGAACATGGCCCACTCCGTGGCAATCGAACCCTCCATATTCATCCTATAAATGCGATGACTGGAGCCCTGAGTCAGGATTGGCCGACGCCATGCGTAACGGGTGCCTCGCGTAACCCCCAATTGCACGACATCCGCCGACAGACGCCGCAAAGTTCGCTGTACCGTTAAACGATCTACTCCTAATCCATCCGCCAGCGTCTGTGCACTTGCCGGACCAGATGCCTGCAAACGAACCTTGAGAAGAGCGGAGTCAACTGTGCTGGTGCGTGGCATACACCGCTATTCTGAACAGATATTTCCCTGAAATACCCAGCACTAACTTGATCATTTCCAGCATGTCCCGATGCGTGCGCACATCATTCTGAACAGATATTTGTCAAAATAATGCAACGAAGCCGATTTAAGCTTCAACCAAATCCTTCTCCACACGGAGATTTTCGATGATGAACTCCTGCCGGTCCGGCGTGTTTTTGCCCATGTAGAACGAGAGGAGTTGCGCGCTGTTATGGAGGTGTTCGAGCGAGACTTTTTCGGCGCGGATGTTTTCGCCGATGAAGTCCTTAAATTCATTGGCGGAGATTTCGCCGAGACCTTTGAAGCGCGTGATCTCGTGCGTGGAACCGAGTTCGGCGATGGCCTTTTGTTTCTCGTCTTCGTCGTAGCAGTAGATCGTGCGCTTCTTGTTGCGGACGCGGAAGAGCGGCGTCTCTAGGATGAAGATGTGGCCATTGGTGATGAGCTCGGGGAAAAACTGCAGGAAGAACGAGAGCAGCAGCAGGCGGATGTGCATGCCGTCGACGTCGGCGTCGGTTGCGATGATCACGCGATTGTAGCGCAGGCCGTCGAGGCCGTCCTCGATGTTGAGCGCGCTCTGGAGAAGGTGAAATTCCTCGTTCTCGTAGATGACTTTTTTGGTGAGGCCGTAGGTGTTGAGCGGCTTTCCCTTGAGCGCGAAGACGGCCTGCGTCTGCACGTCGCGGCACGACGTGAGCGAGCCGGCGGCGGAGTCGCCTTCCACGATGAACAGTGTGCTCTCTTCGGCACGTTTGTCCTTCGAGTCGAGGTGCACGCGGCAGTCGCGGAGCTTGCGATTGTGGAGTGACGCTTTCTTCGCGCGTTCTCGGGCGAGGTTGCGGATGCCGGCGAGTTCTTTGCGTTCGCGTTCGCTGTCCTCGATTTTGTTTTTGATCGCCTGCGCGGCCTCGGGGTTTCGGTGCAGCCAGTTGTCGAGTTGCTGCTGGAGGAAATTGCCGACGAAGAGGCGGATCGATGGGCCACCGGGGCCAATGTCATTGGAGCCGAGTTTGGTTTTCGTCTGCGACTCGAAGACGGGCTCCATTACGCGGACCGAGACGGCGGCGACGATCGACTGGCGGATGTCGGCGGCGTCGTAGTCCTTCTTGAAGAAATTGCGGATTGTCGTGACGAGGCCTTCACGGAAAGCGGCGAGATGCGTGCCGCCCATCGTGGTGTGCTGGCCGTTGACGAACGAGTAGTATTCTTCGCCGTAGTGAGCGCCGTGCGTCATCGCGACCTCGATGTCCTCGGCTTCGATGTGGATCAGCGGATACAGCGGCTCGCCGGTGAGTTTTTTGGCGAGGAGATCTTTGAGGCCGTTCTCGGATTTGAAGGCCTTGCCGTTGAGTGTGAGCGTGAGACCGCGGTTGAGGTACGCGTAGTTCCAGAGCATCTCCTCGACGAACTCGGGGCGAAACCGGAAATCTTTTCCGAAGAGCGCTTCGTCGGGCGTGAACTCGATCAGCGTGCCGTTCTTCTCGCCGTTGGTGGCGGCGACGATCTTGCCGTCTTTTTTGATTTTGCCTTGGAGGAATTCCACGGTGCGCGTCTGGCCGTCGCGAAAGGCTTGGGCACGGTATTCGAGCGCGAGCGCGTTGACGGCTTTCTGGCCAACGCCGTTGAGGCCGATGGCTTTTTTGAAGGTCTCGCTGTCGTACTTCGCGCCGGTGTTGATGATCGAAACGCACTCGACGAGTTTACCGAGCGGGATGCCGCGGCCGAAGTCGCGCACACGGATCGAGCGGTCGGTGATGTCGATCTCGATCTTTTTGCCAAAGCCCATCGTGTATTCATCGATGCAGTTATCGACGGTCTCCTTGAGCAAAACGTAGATGCCGTCCTCCGGATGCGCGCCATTGCCGAGGCGGCCGATGTACATGCCGGGACGCAACCGTATGTGCTCGAGGGGGGACAGAGTCTTGATGTTCGCTTCGGTATAACCTTGGGCCATGTGGAGATTTTTAACTTTGGTTCAGAGGCTTCGCCCGGGGGCGCGAGTGACAAGCGAAAATACGGCACCGCAAAAACGCGCGCGCACTCGACGCTGCCTTTCGTGTCTGCACAGTTCTTCAACCCAACACGCTCCATGAAAATCCTTCTCTATATCGTCGGTGCTCTCGTTGCACTCGGCATCGTCGCCGTGCTGATCGTCGCCTTCATGCTCGGCTCGATCGTGAAGAAAAGCGTCAACCACGTCGGTCCGCAGATCACGCAGACAAGCGTCGTTCTCGAAGACGCGAAAATCTCCCCCTTTTCTGGCAAAGGCACACTCCAAGGACTCACCGTCGGCAATCCCGCCGGCTGGACCACGCCGCGCGCGTTTTATCTCGGCGAAATATCGATCGACATGGAGCCCGGCTCACTGACGAAGGATCACATCGTGATCAACAGCATCGTGATCAACGAACCCGAGATCACGTTCGAGACAAAGATCACGACGAGTAATCTCCAGGACCTGCTGAAAAACATCCAAAAGTCGTCGGAATCCGGCGGTACCACGCCCCAACCCTCCGGCGGTGAAACGAAGCCCGCCGAGCCTGGCAAAGAGGTGAAAATCGCGGTGAAATCTTTCCGCCTCGAAAAAGCCAAAGTCATCGTCGCCGGCGGCGGAACCAGCGTGCCCGTGGAAATCCCTGCGATCGTGCTCGAAAATCTCGGCACCCGGGAAGGCGGGCTGACACCTGACCAGCTGGCAATGGTCGTTCTCAAAGAAATCTCCACCCAAGTCGCCCAGTACGCCGGCAAGAAGGCCGTCGAAAAAGGTCTGCTCGACAAACTGCTGAAGTAACCCGCCAAACGCCCGCGGTAACCAAAGCGCCATGAAAATCACCTACTATCTCGAAGTCGTTTCCTCCTGGTGCTTCTGGGCTGAACCGACTTGGACGGAGTTGAAAAATCGATACGCGGGCCGGGTGGAATTCGACTGGAAAATCGCGTTGATGAATCCTGCGGATTTTCCCGTCAGCCGCGAGCAATGCGACTGGTTCTACCGGCGAAGCGGCACCGTCATGCGTTCACCATTCATGCTCAGCTCGGGCTGGTTCGATGAGGAATTGCGAGGCGACTACCGCGCCCCCAATCTCGTGGCCGAGGCGGCGAAGGATTTCGGTATCACCGATGATCGCGCGCGTCTGGCGCTGACGCACGCGGCGATGCGCGAAGGCAAAAAAATCGGACGCCTCACCGAGGCCGTCGCAGTCGTTTCCGCCGCGTGTGGAATCGATCCGGTGGAATTGCGCACGCGCTCCGAAACGGGCGAGGTCGCCGCGCGCGTACAGATTAGCACCGACGAGTTTCACGCACTCCGGGTCACACAACGCCCGGCGTTTTTATTGCAGGACCCCATTGGGGATCGCGCGGTGTTTTCCGGGCTGGTCGCGCTCGCGCCTTTGACCGCAACACTGGATGCCATGCTCGCCGACACAGCGGCGTACGCTGCGTTCGGCGCACATTTCGGGGCTCCTCCAAAATCGTAACAAACGGACGGGCCGACCGATGAATTGGAAATGGCGTGTCAGCCACGCACGCGGCTATCGCGAGCTTGGCCTGCTTAAAGAAGCGCGGAAGGAGCTGGCCCTCGTGCCGGAAAATCACGCGGAAGAATCCGAGGTGCTGGCCGAACATGCCGCGCTCAGCCAGGAAACGGGTTCGTGGAAGATGCTCGCCGCCGCCTGCCAGGCTTTGGTGAAACGCCATCCGGAAGATGCCGGCTGGTGGATCATGTGGGCCTATGGCGCACGACGCTCGGAATCTCTCGAAGCTGCCGAAAAAATCCTGATGCAGGCGGAAACGCTCCACGCGGACAACGCGACCATCCAATTCAATTTGGGCTGTTATGCATGCCAGCAGGGAAACCTCGGGGCAGCGCACGCGCGGGTGCAACGAGCCATCGCATTGGACGAATCCTTCGCAATCCTGGCGCAAAGTGATGCCGATCTGGAGCCGCTACGAAAAATCACCGCTACTCCTTGGACATAAAAAAAGCCCGGTGAGTACCGGGCTGGAAAAATAGCTGGCTGGATAAAACCGACGATTGTGAGGCGTCAGAACTTGATCGAAACGCTGTCGCCATTGAGGCCGAGCCGGCTGATCGAGTCGTACAGCGACTGTTCCGCGAGGCGATTGGCAATGCGTTCACGAGAACGGGCAACGCGGGAATTCCCAGAGACCATGTCGCTGCGATCCTGGCTGTCCAAAGAGGCGAGCAAACGGGCGCGTCGATCGTTTCGTGGCGCTGAAACTTGCATGAATGAATCCGACTGCGTCGTCGTTACCACGGGCGCGCTGGAATTTTGCATGGAGTCCAACGAAGCCAAAATCGGCATCTCTGAGGCCGGTTGATAAGAGGGACGCGCGTCACTTTCCATTGTGCCCTCCAGCCCAAGGATGACCTGAGCGAGAGACTGCTCGGCTGCGTCGCGACTGGCGACGATATCGCCGGTGATTGCGTGGGGAGTCAGCACGGTCGCGGAATCGCTGGCAACGGCTGCATCGCGAGACGTCGTGTGCGTTGTTGGAGCGGATTGCTCCTGATCGGCCACTGCCAAAAGCGGGGTACCAGAGGACTCGCCTGCGGGCCGGATCGTGGTTGTTGCGGAAACTGAAACGGGGGAACTGAGATTGGTCGAGGCAACCGACTCCAGTCCTGGCACTGGCTGGGTCCGTTCGCGTACGTTAATCACTGCGAGCGCAAGAATCGCCGTGGCTCCTGCCGGCAGAGTCAGTTTCGCGAGATTCGCAACCGAGACGCGGCGCCACCAAGGACGCTTATCGACGATTGCCGCGAGCTGCTTGCGGCGAAGCTGTCCATCGAACTCGGTCCAAAATTCAGACGCTGGCCGCTCGGCGCGTTTCAAACGCAGGAGATCCTCAACCGAGACTTTTGATTGCGGGCGCTGACGTTCGCTCATGATTGGGTATAGCTCTGAAGCTCTGCCTGAAGGAGTTGTTTAGCGTAATGGAGACGTGAACGCACCGTGCCCACCGAGCAGTCCATGACTTCGGCGATCTCTTCATGACTCAATCCATCGATTTCGAATAAAGTGACCACGGTACGATGCTTGATAGACAATTTGAGCATCGCCTCGTTCAATTTTTCTTGGAGCTCCTTCACGAACAGCTCGCGATCGGCGCCTTTTTTATCCGTCAGCTGGTTAATGACCTCGGCTGATTTATCCTCTTCATGAATTTTCTCGAAGCTGAAGAATGAGCGCAGCCGGGCTTTGCGCAGATGCGTGAGCGTGGAGTTGACCGCGATGCGATAAAGCCAGGTGAAAAACGATGACTGACCTTGGAAGCGGTTGATCGACTGGAAAGCCTTGATGAACGAATCCTGCGCGAGATCGGCGGCATCCTCGCGATTGGAGGTCATGTTGTAGATCACGCCGTAAACGCGCTCGCGATATTTCACGATCAGCTTGTCGAAAGCCGCCACATCGCCGGCCTGTACCTGTTGCACAATCTGCCAGTCGGAATCGGCTTCGTGCTGACGTTCTGTCGAGCCAACCAGCGGTTTGACGAGCGATTTTAGTCCGACGGACATGCGCCGGAAAATGCCCGGATGATCCGGACAGGCAACCGCATTTTCGATTTTCACAATGCCTGCGCCCAGAAATTGAGCGCCCCAAGAAAATGATCAGCCGACAGGGGAAGCGGAAAGCGCCGCCACTTGCGCTCGCAAAACCTGCCCGAGACGCAGCAGCAGCGCGACCGGCTCCAGGCCAGAGTGCGGTGCCAGGGCTTCTTCACCGAGGCGCAGCTCAGCATGGATCGCTTCGGCAACACGGCCGAATACGCCAAGGCGGTTCATCTGCTCGATGCGCAACGCGAGCTGGGGCGGGCGGCGTTTGAGAATCTCGTCGATGAGCTGGGCGCGGTCATCGGCAGAGAGCTGCTCCATCAAGTCGAGGAGCGGCAGCGTGATTTTACCGCTGGCGAGATCGGTCCCGAGGGTTTTGCCGATGCGCTTCTCGTCTCCAAAGAAATCCGCGAGGTCATCGTAGATCTGGTAGGCGATCCCCAGATGACGCCCAAAGCGGGCTGCGGCATCGACAAAATCGGCTGGATAGCCCGCCAGGCGGCTGCCGAGGAAACAGGAAACGCGGAAGAGCTCCGCCGTCTTCAGATCAATCACGCGGCGATAGTCGGCGTGCGTGATGTTGGTCGAACCGCGGCGCATCGTCTGGATGATCTCACCCGCGCAAACCTTGCGTGTGGATTCGGAAACGGCTGCGCAAACTTCGGTGGTGGGAAATTGTGTCGCGAGGTTAAGCGCGTGCGAAAATAGCGCGTCGCCGAGCAGCACCGCGGCCTCGGCACCGTATTCGCGTGAGGCGGTGCGGCGGTTCCGGCGGAGATCGGCTTCGTCCATGATGTCGTCGTGGACGAGCGTCGCGAGGTGGACCAGTTCAACAACCGCCGCCACACGGATGAGATCGTCCGACGGCACCGCGCCGGAGCGTGCGCCGCTGAGAAAAACAAGCGCCGGGCGGATGCGTTTCCCCGAAGTATCGATGCAGTAATCCGCCATTGCGCGAATCTCGGGCTCGAAGCCTTCGAGCTGGCCGCGGATGTAGGCGTCGAGCCTGGCCATGTGCGGCTGGAGCAGCGAAAAGACGGCGGCGAAATCGCCGGCCACGGTCCTGATGGGAGAGGCGGGAATGCTGGCGGCCATAGTTGGGCTTGAAGCTACGTGCGAAGACAGGAATGGCTAACCTAATTCTTAATCCATGAACGACGATCCCCTTTTCCAAATCCTAATGCTCGGCGCCGGTCTTTTCATTCTGAAGCTGTGGCTCGACGACCGTAAGACATTCCTAAAAGAACAGCCCAATCCCAAGGCGCTACCAGGCGCGACGCCCGCCAGCGCAAAGGCCGTGACAATCGGCATCGTGGGCGCGCTGGCGATTCTGGCAGTCGAAACCTGGGGCGAGATCAAACTCGGCCTGAGCGACGAGCAGTCGGACATGACCGCACTTTTCGCCCTCTGCACGCTCACGGCAGCCGTTGTGGAGGAAATCATCTTCCGCGGTTTCCTCGTCATTGAGAAACGCGGGCGCGCTGTGCTCTGGGCCGGGGCGATCGGAGCGTCGGTGCTGTTCGCAGCGTTGCATCCGTTCTTGTGGGATTGGACGGACGGAACACTGACCTGGACGTTCACCCCCAAAGGCTGGTTCAGCACGGCGGCTATCTTCGTGGGCTCGCTGTGGTTCTATGCGGTGCGGTTCGCCAGCTTCAACCCGACCCGATCACTCCTCCCCTGTTTCGCGGCGCACGCGGCAAAAAATCTCGGCGTGATCGCGGTAAAGGCCGCGCAAGGTCATCTGGTCGGCTGGTGGTGAACAAAAAGGCGCGACCTGCATGAGGTCGCGCCTGAGTGATTAAGGCTGTAGTGAGCGGAAACGCTTACTTCTTCTTTTTCTTGTCCTTCGGATTTTCCGGAGGAGTCGGCTGGGCGAAAGGATCGGAGCCATCGCGGAAGCCGGGCAGTTCATCCTTGGTGAGCTTCATCTCGCGCACCATGCGCGGGTCGAAGACTTCGCCAACCGTGCCACCGTCTGGCTTGACCGTGCGTGCGGTGATAAAGATGAGGAGATTGCGCTGATTTTTTTCTTTGCTGTTCGAGCGGAAAAGACGGCCGAGACCGGGAATGTCGCCGAGGACCGGAACTTTTGTTTCGCTACCGCGGGTGTCGGAATCAACTAAGCCGCCGATGCCGAGCGTGTAACCATCTTTCAAGGTGACCTGGGTCTTTGCTTTACGGACGTTGATGACCGGAATTGATGCACCGCTGGCACCACCAAAGGCGACCGGACTGCCGCGACCGCTGACTTCAGGTTCGACGTTGAGCTTGATGAAGCCTGCGCCGTTCACCTGCGGCGTGACCTTGAGAAGAACGCCGATCGGTTTGTAGGTGAAGCCACTGACCTCGAAGTTACCCTGCTCTTGGTTGTAGGTGTAGTTAGGAATAGGATACTCTTCACCGATATTGATTGTAGCCTCAGTGTTATTGAGGGTGACGACCGTGGGGTTGGAAACGATCTTAGTATCGTCCATGGTCTTGAGCGCGTTAATCACAACGCCAAAATCGGATGCCGAGAAAACAGCGCTGGAGGTGCGTGTAATCAGATCAGTGAACTGCTTGGATACATTATTCTCCGCCTTCGCGTCGGGATAAGTCACTGCGCCGGTGGCGGTATCGACCTTTGGAGCAGGGAAAATCCAACCGCGATTCGCCAAAGCGGCGCTGTGCGCGTCGTTGATATTGTTTTCCGAATAACCGTTGCCGCCTTCGCGACCATTTTCTTTCGAATATTCGGTCTTAATCTGCCCGACACCGACCTTGTAGTCATTGAGCGAAGCCCAGTTGACGCCTATTTTTTTCACATCGCGATCGGTCACCTCGATAAACTTGCTCTCGATCATCACCTGATCGGTGGCGCGGTCGAGGTTCTGGATGATCGGGCGGATACGCTGAATGGCGGAAGGACGTTCGGAAACGATGAGCGCATTGCTGCGCGCATCGACGACAATCTTGCCGCCCGTCTTGGTGTCGACCATTGCGTCGAGGCTGGGCTTCACATCGCCAGCCTTGGCGTAATTGAGAATGAATACTTCTGTCGCGAGAGGCTCCAGGTTGAGCGACTCCGCGGTCACGACCTTGATGATGTTGCCGTCTTCGATATAGGTGTAGCCGACAGGATTGAGGACAACTTGGAAGATCTGGCGCCATGTGACGTCGCGGAGCTTGATCGAGGTTTTGCCCTGGAGGGTGTCGGGGATCACGAGGTTGAGCTCGAAAAGATCGGCGACGTTGCGGAGTACGTTGCGGATTTCCTCATCGGGAAAATCGACGGAGAGCGTGTCTTTGCCTTTGGTCACCTCCACCTTCGATTCGACGGCGGCAGCGGGGGTTGGGGCGGGGGAAGCAGCTTCCTGCGCCCGGACAGCGGGCACAAGCGCTACGGAGGCCAGCAGAGTGGCGGGGATGAGCAGTCGTGTTCTCATGATTATTTTCCTGATTTGGTGATGACAATGGGTCGGGTGAGTTCTTCGTTTTTATAACGAACCGAAAAACGGGTGGTCTCGATCGAGGTGATCTCTAGCTCATAGACCGCACCTTCAAAGGTAATTGGGTAGCGCTCGCCCACTTTTAACTTCTTTTGACCGAGGAGGATAATGGACTCGCCGCCCAAAACGAATGTGCCTTTGGGATCTAATTGTTCGGCCAGTGCTGCCAACAGAGAGCGATTCGAAGCCAGGATCGCGGCCTTGTTGGCGGCAGCCTGGCTTTCGTCGGCGCTGACATCCTCCGAGCGAGATCCGTTCAACGTAAATGGATTCACGAGCCCGCCCGCGCCATCTGTTGATGGGGGAGGATTCAACAGCTTGCCGGCCAGCTCGACGGTGGCGGCGCGCTTAGCCACAGGCTGCACGTCGAAAGCCGGAGCCGCCCAGAGAGCAGCAGGCAGGGCCGCCATAGCCAGAATGGAGCGGATTAGGTTTTTCATGATTGTCCCAAAAGTTCGATGCCCACCGTCAGGGAGAGAATCGGATCGGCTTCGGATGCCGTATCCTCGCCACCACCACCGCTCATACTGACACTCGCGCTGAGGATGCGCGGGAAGTGTTCGCCCTGCTCGAGCTTCCGCAAAAAAGCCAGCAATTGAGCGTAAGTCCCCTGGACGGTGCAGCTGTAGGGAACCGACGAATACTGTTTCTTGGGGCCGGTCGCGGCCGGACGCCCGCCTGGCGTAGTCGTGCTACCGGGACGCAGATCCATCAGCTTCACGCCCGTGTCCGCTTCGATCTTGTAGAAATACTGCTGATTCCTGGCCAGATCCGCCGCACGCACGAGCCGCTGCTCGATCTTGGCGTTCGCGTCTTCCAGCGCCGCGACATGATCTTTTAAGGTCGTCCCGTTGGTAATATTCGCCTTCAGCCGCCGGGATTCGGTTGTCCGCTGCTCAAGCAAAGCTTCAGCCTCAGGCACGCTGCCCTGTCGGAAAAAATATCCGGCGGCCAGCAACAGGCTGAGCCCGCCACAGACCGCGCTGAACGGGTGCTTCTTGAGCCACACAGTAAGATCTTTCGTGGTCATGGCTTCTTCGCCTCCTTTTTTAGCGTGGAACGCAGTGAAATCTCGAATGTGAGACGACCGCCTTCGGTATCCCGCGAATCACGCGACAGATTAACCAGGGCGATTTGATCGAAACGCTTTCCGATCTCCTCATCTGCCTTCAGCTGTTTTTCGTAATTGGAAATCATGCCGCTCGCTTGCTCCGGCGTGCCAACGACAAGCCCGCGCAAGGTCACGCCAGCCTCGTTGTATTCCATCGCCGTGATCGAAATTTTCGCGGGCACGGATTTGCCCAGTCGGTTAAGAAATTTGGAAACGACCAGCTTGTTGCCGCTGAGGAAGGTCTCGAGTTCCTGTATCTTCTTTTCCTCAGCTTGGAATTTCGTGAACAACGCGACCGCCTCTTGACTGGGTTTTTTATCCCGCTCGATCTGGCCATCGAGCTGCGCGACCTGTCCTCGCAAATCGGAAAGCACGTATTCCTGATAGCCAAATGCAGCCAGCAACCCCACCGCGACCAGTGCCGCGATGGCGTTAATGAAAAACGTGGTCCGCACCGCCTTCGTGTCGGGCAATGTTTGGACATTCCGAAAGTTCGGATGCCACGGCCTCACACCCGGACCCCCGGATGCATCAGGATTTTTTTTCAGCAGCGATAGCATGAGAATTGGAGAGCATGAGGCTGATCAGTCCCAGCCAGCGGACGTCGATTTCCGAAGCGATGGCTTTGCCATCGAGGGTGATTTTCCGGGCTTTCAGCCAGGGTTCGAAATCGATCTTCAACAGTCCTACGCCGAGCTGGTTTGCCAGCGCGACCTCGAGCCAGCCTAGTTTGCCAGGCAGCATTGTGCAGATGACCTGGCCGATCGACTGGCCTGTCTGCACTTCGTAAAAACCGATCGATGATTGCAGCTCCTTAAGCAGCTTTTTAGTGAGCACCGAGCCCATGCCGGTGAAGTCGAACGTGTTCGAATAAAACAGCTTTCTGGCGGATTCCTCATCCTTCAAGCCGAGCTCTTTTTGCACGACCGGAATCATCGCACTCAACCCCTGCGGGATCGGCCGCGTGGCCTCTATACCACCTTCGCTCAAAATGAACGACTGCGTCGAATCCGCATCGATCTCCAGCACCAGCGTCGGCGTTTTGATATTCGCAAACGCCATGTAATCGAGAAGCCCGCCCAAGGTGGACAGCGACCCGATCTCCAGCGTCTCGGGAAAAATACCCCGCGCCAGCAGCTGCTTTTGAGTCTCTTCAATCTCGTCGTTAGAGAGTCCCACAAACAACGCATCCTTCTCGGTCGCCTTCGCGATGTCGAAATCGCTGCCGTCCGCCGGATTCAACACCGCCAGCGTATACTTGTCGGCTTCGATGCGAAACTGGGCATTCACCACCTCGGTCAGATAGCCTTCTTCCTTGTAACGCTTCGGATCCATCGTCGCGCGACGCACCACCCGCTTCGATGGATAGATGCCGCATTGCGCGTGCATGTAATTACCCGAGCGCTTCGGCTGAATCTCCTTCACCGCCGCGGCGATGCCATCGGCATCCGTCGGAGGACAGGATTTCAACGCCTCCACCAACATCGGGCCGCTCTTGGCCGACGTGCGTGCGAGTAAAACCCCATGGTTGTTTACTTCGACAAAGTATCCCTGCGTTTTGTTGGAGAACAGCATGCGAAACGGTTAAAAGTCAGAGCTCAATCGGCACTAAATGGGGAAAATGTATCGGCTATTTTAGGGGAACTCATCGGCACATCCGCCGTGAGGAATAAACGCAAAGTGCCTCTCCCCTCTCAAAACAGACAAGTGCAAAGCCCCTCGTAAGCCGTTGCCCAAAGCTATTTACGGATTATTTAGCCACTCGCTTGCAGCAAACTCCCCTGGCCATCTACGAAATAAAAAACCCGCTCGGTTAAGAGCGGGTTGCGAAAGTGCGGGGGTGACGGAGTGGGCAAAAACGCCCGCGCATTCAGCGCGTTACTTCTGCCACGTACGCTTCTTGTGCCGGTTAGCTTTGAGGCGCTTGCGGCGCTTGTGCTTCGACATCTTCAGACGACGTTTCTTCTTAAGGTTGCCCATGGTGATGAAAGGAATGTTGAGAACCGGAGAACGTGCTGAGCCGCCCCAGACGTGTAAAGCCCCATTTTAGTCCGCCGCCACCTCGGTCCACTCCCCCAGCCCGCTCGCATAAACGAGCAGCTTCACCGCACATCCCGGAAAAAACCCGCGCACCGCCCGCCCGTACGCGCCGAGTTGCGGTCGATACTCCTCCCTTAAACGCGCCAGCATCTCCTCGCTCCGCTCCTGCGCCCGCCGCCGGTTCGTCTTCCAATCCAGCACGCGCACTTCGCCCGCCACCGGATCGTGTAACACAAAATCAATGACACCATCCATCCACGCGTCCGACTCGAGCGGCGCGAACACCGCCAGCTCCGCCTGCCGCGTCCACTTCGCATCGTTCAGCTCCGCCCACACCGCACCCGCCAGCAGCAACGCCAGCTCCTTCGCCCCGCGCTCCGCGAAACCCGCCGCCTCCGCCGCCTTCAACGCCTTCGCCGTATGCGCCGCCACCGTCTCCGGCGCTCCTCCCCACGGCATGAACTCCATCGTCTCATGCCACCAAAGCCCGTAGTCGATCGCCTCATCCCCATCGCTCCGCGCCGAAGCCACCATCTCCCCCGACGATTCGTGCCGCATCCCACGCACGCGATCCGCCATCTTTTCCGCCAACTGATGCGGTAACACCCGCCTCGGCATCGGCGCGACATCCATCGCCGCCCCTTCAACCAACACATCCGAACTTCCCGCATCGCCCGTCGCGATCTCGTCATCTCTCACCGCGACCGCTGCCTGCGCCGCTTCACCCGCCAGCTCACCCGCGTCCGCCGCGTCCAGCGTATCCGCCACCTCCGGCAACCGCGCCAGCCCCGCATCATCGCCCCACAGCTCCGCAAAACTCTTCCCGCCGCCTTTCTGCCCGCCACCAAATCCCCCCACCCACGGCAGTATGAGCCGCTGCCTCGGCCGCGTCAGCGTCACGTACAACAACCGCGTCAACTCACGCCACTGCTCCCGCGTCCGGGACGTTTTCGTCTCCTCCGACAAACTCGCCCCGTCAAAATACACGCGCATGCGCCCGCCTTCGTCCCGCACCAGACGCAGCCCCGCGTCCTCCTTGCTCGAAATTTTCCGCCACAGCCCGAGCGCAATGACGACCGGCCACTCAAGCCCCTTCGCCGAATGCGACGTCAGCAAATTCACCGCGCCTTCCTCCGCCTTCCCCGACGGCTTCCCTTCGTCCAATTCGTTCAACAACTCCGCCAGCCACTCGCGCGCCCCCGCCCCTTCGAGCCCCAGCTCCGCCGCGCGCGCCAACAGCCGGGCCAGCTCATCCGCCAACCCGCCGCTCGCATCCAGCGCCCGCGCCTTCTCTTCCAATCCGCACACGTCCGCCACCCCACGCGCCATCGCGCCGAGCGGCTGCCCGTCATCATCCGCCCGCAAAATCCACGGCCGCAGTTTCTCCAACGCCGCCGCCGCCTCCGCGCCGTGCTCCTCCGGCGACTCCCACTTGAAGCCACCGCGCTCGCGCAACTCCTCCGCCAGCCGCGCATCGCTGATCGCAAAAATATCCCGCAACACCCCGAACCACTCGAACGCATTCTCCGGATCGCACACCACCGCCATCAACCCCGCCATCCACCCATAAACCGGATTATCCCCATTCCGGTTCTTCCGCGTCTGCAACGCCACCTTCAGCCCCGCCGCCTCAAAAACTTTCTGCACCGTGATCAGCCACGAGTTGCGCGGCGCCAGCAGACAAATCTCGCCCCAGTGCCGCGCGCCCAGCGCCTCTGGCCCATGCTTCAACAAAAACGCCGCCACCTGCCGCGCCTCCTCCGCCATCCACGCGTCCACACCTTTCGGCGCCGTCTCCGGCAACACCAACTCCAACCGCGCCACCCGGCCCTCCACATTCTTCGGCCCCGCCGCCAGCGCCTCGTACGGAACTTGCAGATACGGCCGCTCAGCGCCCTCCGCCACCGGCAGTCCCCAATTATAATCCCGCCCCTCGCCAAACGCCTCCGGGAACCCCGCGTTCAAAAACTCAATCACCCGGTGCGGCGCACGAAACGTCACGTGAAACGACAACAACTCGCCGCCATCCCCGCGCCGAAACGCCTCCAGATGCCGCGTGAAATTCCGGATGTCCGCCCGGCTCCCGTAAATCGACTGCTGCCCATCGCCCACCAAACAGAAATGCCCGTCGCGCGGCCCTTCCGCCCGCAACGCGCCGTCCGCATTCGGCCACGCCCGCGGTTCCGCGCCCACCGGACGCGCGATCTCCACCAACACCGCGAACTGCTGCGGGTCCGTGTCCTGCGCCTCATCCAGAATCACCCGCCAGCCTTCCGCGCGAATCCGCTCCAGCGTCGGCCGGTCCCGCAACACGGCGAGGGCCGCGTCCACCTGATCCGCGTACGTCTGCACGCCGCGCTCGAATCGATAAATCCGATACCGCTCCGCCAGCTCCGCCGCCAGCGCCGCCCCCGCATCCGCCAGCCAGTCCTTCAACGGCGCCATCCAGCGCTCGCCCAACTCCTTCAACGCCGCGCCCGACCCCGCCGGTTTATACAGCGCCAGAAACCCGCGCCCGCTCTTCCATTTCTCCCACCACACGCGCGCCGCCACCTGGCTCAGCTCCGTGTTTTTCTTCCCGACGCCTTTCGGCACCAGATCCAAAATCTCCTGCAACACCGCCTCGCCCGGCGCCCGCGCCGCTCCCGCCGGACACCGTTGCGCGAGCTGCCGCGCCGTCGTCGCATCGAGATCCTTCGCCAGCTCGAAAATCGCCTCCAGCGGCACATGACGCAAAAACCCGTCCATCTGCGCCGGAGCCAGCGACGCGAACTGCATCGCATCCTGCTCCAAAAATTCCTCCCAACACCGCTCGTCATCCGCCGCGATCACCGCCGGATTCAAATTGATGCCCAGCGTCTGCCCGTAACGCCGCGCCAGCAGCAGACAGAAGCTGTGAATCGTCCCGAAAAACGCCCGCTCCAGATGATCCAGCGCCGTCAGCTCGCTGCGCCCTTCGTCGGTCAACCGCTTCAACAACACCGCCCGCGCCCGCTGCCCGATCTGCTGCGCCGCTTTCTTCGTGAACGTCACGACCGCCGTCTTCGGCAGCACCGCCGCCGCCTCGTCCGACAGCGCCATCGCCGCCAGCCGCTCCGAGATCGCCGTCGTCTTGCCCGAGCCCGCGTTCGCGCTCACCGCAAAATTCTTCCGCCACTCCCGGCGGAAACGCTCGCGCGCCTCGTGATCGATCAGCTCGTCACTCATCGCCACCCTCCGCGTTCTCCGCGCCCACGCCAAACGTGACCGCAAACTTCTCCTTCAAAATCTTCTCCGGAATCTGTGCCGACGCCAGCGGCCACGGGCATCCGAACATCGAATACTCCGAAAAATCCGCCGTCAGCGCGCCATAAATGCCCGTCTCCAGATGCCTCCCCAGCTGCGCCAGACACGCCAGCGCCTCCGGCAACTCTTCCATTCCCAGCGCGCCACCATCGCCCGCATCCGGCTTCAACAAATGCACCCGCCCATACGGCGCTCCCGCCGACCGCATCGCCTCCAGATAAATCCCCAGCTGCAACGACGACCCATCCCGCCCCATCTTTGCCGCCGAGAGCTTGTCATCCTTGCCCGTCTTGAAATCCACCACGTCCACCCGCGCATTCACCCAGTCCGCGCGATCGATCCGCACCAGATCCACGCGCCCATAAACCGGGAACCGCGCCCCATCCGCCCCGACCGGCACCGTCACGCCCTTCGGCAGATCCACTTCCGTCGCCACCAGTTTCCCCGCCTCGAGCGCGATCACTTTCTCCAGCAAAATCTCGCACATCGCCTCCAGCTCCGCGTGAAACGACTCCCAATACCGGTCCGCCGGCCGCTCCGCTTTCAGCCGCGCGATCTCCGCCGCCAGCTTCCCCTTCGCCTCATCCAGCGTCGGCATCTCGCCAAAAACGCGCTCCACCGCCCGCGTCTTCAACACATGCGCCAGAACGCGGTGCGCGAGTTGCCCGAGTGCCTTGCTCCGCGCCCGCACAAACGGCTTCCACTCCACGCGCTTCACGCCGAGCACACCCGCAAACCACAGCTCCGCCGGATCGCCGATCCCGCGCTCGATCAGCCGCGCCGCCAGCCTCTCCGGACGCCCGCGCACCGGATCGACCGAGAAGAAATACTCGTCAAACGCCCGCGTCGCATCCCTCCGCCCGCGCTGAATCTCCACCCACCGCCGCGTCTCCTCCGCGTCGCCTGTCGCCCGCGTATTCACCGTCCGGGCACGCCGCTCAAACAATTCCTCCAACCCCAACTTCCCTCCTCCACCCGCCGATTCTCTCAGCGCCTCAGCCCACAACAACCGCTCCACACAACTATTCGGCGCCAGCTTCAGCTCTGCATTCTGCTCATCGAAAAGCGCCGCCGAGAAAACCACCCGCTCCGTCGTGTCGCGCACCAGCGCCGCCACGCCCTGCTTCTCGAAATGCGCCCGCTCATCGCTCGTGAAAAGTCCCAGCCCTTTCCGCGCGCGCTTGTTCAACTCCGCCCGCCGCTCGTCCGTCAGCCAGCAACTCGCCTCGCTCCGCTCCGGCCACACGCCCGCGTTCGCCTCGACGAAAATCAAATGCGACCACGGCAGCCCTTCCGCCCGCCGCCGCGTCGTCAGCACCACCCGCGCAAATCCATTCCGCCCCACGCCACCCGCCGCCGGACTCTTCTCCGGCAAAAACCCTTTCATCGCCGCAAACACCACTTTCGCCGGCAGCACACGCGTCTCCTTCTCCGCAAACGCCCGCAACGTCCCCCAGCCTTCCAGCAACTCCTCCGGCTGCTCCAGCTTCACCCACACCTCCGCAAAACGTTTCAACGCCTCCGTCAGCGTCAGCTCCGCCGGCCACGCTGGTAACAACACCGCCGCGATCTTCCCCACCTCGCCCCACGCCGGCCGCTTCGCAGCCCCCGCGTCCAGATTCTCCCGATACACCTCAAGCGCGTGATTTTGCCGCTCGTCGAACAACCGCTCGCACACATCGCGCACGTCTCCGAGCGACAGCTCCGTCCGCCCCACCGCCTTCAACAGCGGCCACAGCGCTAGCAACTCCTCCAGCCGCGCGCCCTTCTCATAAAACTCGATCAACGCCTTCGCCAGCTTCACCTCCACCACCGGCGGACTCGACAATCCCAGCTGATCCACAAACGCCACGCCCCGCTCCGTCAGCAACGTCGCCAGCTGAAAATGCGCCGCATCCGCCTTCGGAAAAATCACGCCCACCCCCGCAGCTCTCGCGCGCAAACCCGCCACGATCTCCTCCGCCACCAACCGCATCTCATCGCCCCGTGTCAGCCCCACGATCACCCGCGCCGCCTCCGCATGACGCTCCTCCGCCGCGACCACCGCCCCGCCGCCGATCCACCCCGCCACCGCATGTTCGCACGATTTCACCGCGCCGTCCTCGACCAGCGGCTCCGGCGTCACGCCGAGAAACTTTTCCCATAACGCCACCCAATCCTCGCTCACCGCCTGCTTGCGTCCCTCGAACTCCGGCTCAGGCAACAGCACCGTCACGTCCGCAAACCCCCGCGCAAATGTAGCCACATTAAAAAACTCCCCGCGCATCTCCGGCCCGAATCCATGCACCAGCACCCGCCCGCCGATCTTCCGCTCCTCCGCCTGCATCGCGACCGACACAGCCATCGCCTGCCGCGGCGCGAAATCATATCCGAGCCCATCCACCCAGCTCACCAGCTCCGCAAAAATCTCCCGCAGCGTCTCCAGCTCGAAATCCTCCGGCCCGAAACCCGCCTTCAACAACTCATCGAAATCGTCCAGCGCCCGCTCCAAATCGCTCTGCAAACTCCGCACCAGTCCCCGCTCCGGCGCATCCACCGCGAGTGCCTTCAACCGCCGCTCCACAATCGTCCCCAGCCCGAGCATCAACAACTCGCGCCCCAGAGCCTGCTTCATCTCTCCGCCTGCCCCGAGCGCCACCCACTTCTTGCGCGCCAGTCCAGGCGACAAAAACTCCACGCCGAGCAACGCCACGCCTTCCAGCAGACACCGCTGCTTGAGTGCCTGCGCCTGCCCCCGCGTCGGCACCACCACATAACTCCGCTGCAACACGCCGCGATTTTTCTCCAGCCACGGCCGGATCGAATCGTTCCACGCCGTCTCGGCGTAGCGGTAGAGAAAAAGTTCAGTGCGGGGCGACTCCACGAGAGACGCGCAAAAAGGCACGCCCACCCACCCGGCTCAACTCATTCCTCACATCACGCCTCCGAGGTGGAACGCGCACTCCGTGCGCGTTTGTTCGCCATCGCCCCCGCTCACCCTCAATTCCGCCAACCCAACTCCATCCACTTTCACAACTTCCCTGATCCGTTCTCCGCCCGCCAACTCTTATCCACCTCCTCTAAAAAAAGAACCCTCGCCGCTTTTTATGCGGCGAGGGCTCAGGGGGACTAACGATGGATGGAAATCCGAAAAATTACTTGGCCTGCGCGAACTTCGCGACGTGCGACTTGGCGCGGGAAGCGGCGTTCTTGTGGACGACGCCCGACTTCGTGGCCTTGTCCATCGCCGAAGCGTAGGCGGAACCAGCGGCCTTGGCGGCGGCTGCATCATTGGCCTTAACGGCTGCCTCGAACTTCTTGTGCAGGGTCTTCAGGCGGGTTTTGACCGCCTTGTTGCGGACGGTGAGGCGCTCGGTTTTACGGGCGGCTTTGATGGCAGATTTGGTGTTGGCCATGACGTATAAAAGATTGGAAGCCGGACAAAAACTCACTCCCCCGCAGGAGAGTCAAGGGTTTTGTCGGCCGGGTAGTGTCCTGCCAACTCAGGCTTGCCGCTCGTAATTCTCTTCTACACCAAGCGCGCAACACATGCGCAGCCGCTTCCAGATCGTCGTCATCCTCTTCGCGTGGCTCCTCGCCACCGGCGGACAATGGCACCTGGTCCAGTCCTTCGCATGGGCCCGCATGTTCGTCGCCTACGCGAAAACCATGCCGGTCAACGAAGCCGCGCGTCTCACGTTCACTCCGGATAATATGTGCGGCGTCTGCGAACTCGTCAGCGCCGCCCAGCAACAACACGGCGACACCGCCCTCCCGGCCGGCACCTCGCTCGACGCCAAGACCCCTCTCGTTTTTCAGCCCGTCTCCGCGGTGATCCTCGCCGCCCCGGTCGCGCCTTCCTGGTCGCTTAGCGACCGCGAGATCCCTGCCTCCGAGCGCGCCGCCCCGCCGCTCACGCCTCCCCGAGCCCTCGCCTCCTGAGTGGAGGGACGACCTCCGTGTCGTCTCCTTCTCCTGCGTCGCCGGATCGCCACTACGCGACCGCGCGCACTCCCGGCCAGCCGCCTCACGCCTCCGCGGCCCGCATGCACATCATGCCCGCCCGCCCCGCGTGAACCCACGCCCCGGCCAGACTCCACTCAACACCACCGACGGCCCCGCCGTCCTTCGCCCTGCATCTTCTCAACATCATCTCGCTCACTACCCGTGAAAACATTTTCCAACTCCCTCCGCACTCTCCGCTCCATCCTCCCGGCCCTCAGCCTCGCGCTGACCGCCTCTCTCCACGCCGCCACACCGGCCCCCAACGCCCCGAACCTCACCCAGCCCGCCCCCATCCCGCTCGATAAACTCGAAGTCACCGCCACCCGCGCTCCCGCCCTCACCTCGCCCTCGCTCGAAGCCTCCCGCGCCGAACTCGCGACGGTTCCAGGCGGCACCGAAGTCATCGACTCCACCCGCTTCCTCCGCGGACGCGCCAGCACCGTCGAAGACACCTTCGCTCTCTCCGCCGGCGTCATCGCCCAATCCCGCTTCGGCTCCGACGAAGCCCGCCTCTCCATCCGCGGCTCCGGCCTCCAACGCACCTTCCACGGTCGCGGCCTCCGCGTCCTCCAGGACGGCGTCCCCATCAACCTCGCCGACGGCGGCTTCGACATGCAGGCCCTCGAACCGCTCGCCGCCTCGCACATCAACATCTGGCGCGGCGCCAACGCCCTCGCCACCGGCGCCTCCACCCTCGGCGGCGCCATCGACTACCTCTCCCGCACCGGTCGCGACGCGCCCGCCCTCTTCGCCCGCGCCGAAGCCGGTTCGTGGAACTACCTCCGCGCCTCCGTCGCCTCCGGCGGCACCACCGGCTCGCACAACCAGTTCGACGGCTACGCCTCCTTCACGCACCAGTCGCAGGACAGCTTCCGCGACCACGCCGAACAGGAAAACCACCGCCTCTTCGCCAACGCCGGTATCCGCTTCTCGGGCACAGCCGAGACCCGCTTCTACGTCACCGCCGTCCGCACCGATTCCGAGCTCCCCGGCAGCCTCACCCACTCCCAGCTCGACGCCAACCCCCGCCAGTCGCTCGCAAACAACATCACCCTCGATCAACACCGCGACTTCGACCTCCTCCGCTTCGCCAATAAAACCACCCTCCGCACCGGCGAAACGACGTGGGATTTTTCCGCCGCCTGGACCTACAAGGACCTCGATCACCCCATCTTCCAAGTCATCGACCAGCTCTCCAACGACCTCCTCCTCGGCGCCTCCGCGACTCACACCAGCGACTTCCTCGGCCACGCCAACCGCCTCCGCGCCGGCGTCTTCTTCACGCGCGGCCTCACCCACGCCGCCAACTTCATCAACGCCTCCGGCAAGCGCGGCGCCCTCGTCTCCCAAGCCGACCAAACCGCGACCAACCTCGAATTCTTCGCCGAAGATCAACTCGCCCTCGGCCGCGGCTTCACCGCCGTCGCCGGCCTCAGCTCCGCCGCCAACAAACGCGAAAACGAAAAAATCCTCGGCGGCGTCGACAGCTACACCTTCGACTACGACCGCGTCATGCCGAAGCTCGGCCTCCGCTGGGACGCGCAAGACCTCCAGCTCTTCGCCAACGTCTCCGGCAGCTACGAGCCGCCCTCCTTCAGCGAAACGCTCACGCTCAACACCGCCCGCCGCGCCCAGACCGCCACCACCGTCGAACTCGGTTCACGCGGCCGCCACCGCTTCCTCCGCTGGGATCTCTCCCTCTACACTGCCGCGCTGAAAAACGAACTCCTCACCCTCGACCACGACAACAACCCCGCCACCGCCGCCGCCACCATCAACGCCGCCCGCACCACCCACCGAGGCATCGAACTCGCCACCGAAATCGACCTCCTCGGCCAAAACTGGGCACCCGCAAACCCCTCCACCACCGCTCCGCGTACTTCCTCCCAACTACCAACTACGAACTACCCATTACCTCCGCCTCCGACAAACCGCCTCGTCCTCCGCGCCGCCTGGACCTACGGCGACTTCCGTTTCGATAACGACGCTCGCTACGGCAACAACCGCCTCGCCGGCCTTGCCCCCCATCAGATCCGCGGCGAACTCACCTGGGAGCACGTCAGCGGCTGGTACGCCGGCCCCACCTTCGAATGGTCACCGAAAGATAACTACATCGACTTCCGCAACACCGTCGCCGCCGACTCCTACGCCCTCCTCGGCCTCCGCATCGGCCAGCGCCGCGCCACCGGCATTTCCTGGTTCGTCGAAGCGCGCAACCTCTCCGACGAACGCTACGCCGCCACCACCGGCGTCATCGAAAACGCCGCCGGCCTCGACCAGCCCCAATTCCTCCCCGGCGACGGCCGCTCCCTCTTCGCCGGCGTAGAATATCGCTGGTAACCACCAACCCGCTCAACTCATCCTCCTCTCATGAAATCCACCACCCTCCTCCGCCTGACTCTCCTCGCTCTCTCACTCGCCGCCGCGCCCATCGCCACCTTCGCCTGCGACTGCGGCAAATCCGCCAAACCCGCGTCATCGCTCACCGCACTCACCGCCGACGCAAAACCCGCCGATAAATCCGCCCCGAAAAAGCATCCGCTCAAAGGCATCGTCACCGCGCTCCTCCCCGCCGACTCCGCCCTCATGGTCAAACACGAGGAAATCCCCGGCGTCATGAAAGCCATGACCATGATGCTCACCGTCGATCCCTCCGTCCTCGATCGCGTCAAAAAAGGCGACGCCATCACCGCCCTCCTCTACCGCGACGCCGAAGGCACCTGGCGCCTCGACGACGTCAAAGTCATCACCCCCACCCCCTGACCCATCGCTGCAATCATCCCCTTCAAGCCGGCCCGCTTCTCGCGGCCGGCTTTTTTATTTTCGCACAACCCACCGGGCGCTTTCAGTGCATCCTGAAAACAGGCTCCACAACCCAGCCCGCTTCCGATTTCTTCCGGCCGCCTCCGATGACTCTAAACCTCCGATTCATACTCCTGCTCGGATTCCTGCTTTCTCTGTTTCTCGGCGGTGTCGCCCTGCTCGTCACCACTCATACCGCTGAAACCTCCCGGGCCCTCAGCGCAGCCCAGGAAGAACGCAGCCAGCTTCTCGACGAAACCATCTCCCTCGTCAGCTACCCGCTCGATCAATTCACCCGCGATTACTCCCTCTGGGACGAAATGGCCGCCTTCGTCAAAAACCCCACCGACGAATGGGCCCGCATCAACATCCAGACCAGCCTCGCCACCTTCCGCCTCCGCGCCATCTGGATACTCCGGCCCGACGGCAGCCTCCTGCACACAGCATCCCCCGACGGTTCCACGCCACCCGCCCCTCCTCTCACCGCCACCGAAGTCAGCAGCCTCGCACCCCGGTCTCCCTTCACCGCCTTCTTCGCCATCGTCGATGGCATGCCTTGCGAAATCCGCGCCTGCCCGATCCAGCCATCGAACGACATCCAGCGCACCACTCCGCCGCTCGGCTGGCTCATCGCCGCGCGCGAATGGAACTCCCAGCACCTCGAAACTCTTGGCAAACTCACCGGGGCCACCGCTTCCCTCGCCCCTCCGGACAACCCTCCCCAGCCTTACCGCACCGGCGACAGCTTTCAAATCGTCCGCCCGCTTCCCTCGCTCGATGGCCACACTCTTTCCACACTCGTCCTCCACTACCGCCCGCCCGGCCTGGAATCCGCGGAAGCCTTCAACCGCGATGAACTCCTGATCTTCATCCTGCAGGGAGTCTTCCTCATCGCCGTCACCGCCATCTGCATACACCGCTGGATCCTCGCCCCCATCCGCGACATCATCGCCAGCCTCCGCTCCGACGACGCCGCACCGGTCGCCGCACTCACCCCCCGGCACGACGAAATCGGCCTCATCGCCCGCCTCGTCCGCTCGCACTTCGCCGACCGCCTCTCCCTCCAGCGCAGCGAACGCGCCCTCGCCCTCACGCTCGCCGAGCGCGTCCGCCTCGGCCGGGATCTCCACGACAACGTCATCCAGTCCCTCTTCGCCACCGGCATGGGCGTCGCCGCCACTAAAAACCTCGTCCATAGCTCCCCCGCCCAGGTCGAGGAAGGCCTCGAGCAAGTCCGCGCCTGCCTCAACGAAATCATCCGCGACGTCCGCACCTTCATCATCGGCCTGGAACCCGGATCGCTCGAAGGCAAAAGTCTCGCGCAAGCGATGGCCTCCCTCTCCGAAGCGCTCCGCTCCATCCGCCCCGTCCAGATAGATGCCGACATCGACGAAAACGCGGAACAAGCCCTCCCTCCCGCTCTTCGCCAGCACGTCCTGCAGTTTTCCTGCGAGGCGCTCCTCAATAGTATCCGCCACGCCAATGCATCCCGCGTGCTCCTGTCGCTCAACCTCTCGGGCGATCGCGTCATCCTCACTCTCACCGATAACGGCGTCGAGGCCACCCCGGCCGACACCAGCCCCGCTGGCCTCGGCCTCGCCAGCCTCGTCGAACGCGCCGCCCTCGTCGGCGCACTCTGCGACACCTCCATCCTCCCAGGCCACGGCAACCGCCTCCGTGTCCGCTACCCGCTCGCCGACTCGTCCCGATGAACGACAAGCCCGCAGAAATCCGGCTTCTGCTCGTCGACGACAGCCAGCTCGTCCGCCACGGCATCCGCTCCGTCATCCGGCACGAACCCAGCGATCCCCCCATCGTCGTCGTCGGCGAAGCCGCCTCCGTCCAGGAATCCCTCACCGCCGCCGACGCCCTCCGTCCCGACATCGTCCTGCTCGATCTGCGCCTCCCCGACGGCTACGGCTTCGCCGCCTGCCGCGAACTCCTTCGCCGCCACCCGTCCATGCGCGTCCTCGTCCTCACTTCGTATATGGACGATGAATACATCTACGAGTCCATCACCGCCGGCGCCCACGGCTACCTCATGAAGGAAATCGATCCCGCCGGTCTCGTCTCCGCCATCGTCCGCGTCGCCCGCGGCGAATCCATCATCAGCCCCTCGCTCACCGCCCGCCTCATGGCGATCGTCCGCGCCAAAGCCCAGCCCGACCCCGCCCGGTTATTTACCAGCCTTTCACCGCAGGAAAAACGCGTCCTCGACCTGGTCACACTAGGGAAGACCAACAAAGAAATCGGCGACAAACTCGGCCTCTCCGACAACACCGTAAAGAACTACCTCGGAAGCGTTTTTGAGAAGCTAAACGTCAAGAGCCGCGCCCAGGCCGCCGCCCTCCACACCCAGACTCAGGCCCGTGCCAATAGGCCTAAATAGGCCTGGCCGGTAGGCCGCTCAACTAGACCTGCCCGCCTCTAACACCAGTCGCTTGCAAGGTGCTAGCCTGCACCCATGCAAACCGCCTGCCGCTCCACGCCACCCCGCTCCGGCCTCCACCGCGCGCGACGCCGCGCCGCCTTCACCCTCGTCGAGGTGATGATCGCCTTCACCATCCTCATCGTGGGCCTGTGCGCCGCCCTCGCCACGCTCCAGAGCGGCTTCAAAACCATCGACTCTGCACGTTGCTCCACCCTCGCCGCGCAGGTCATGCAAAGCCAGATCGAGCGCCTCCGCCTTCTCGACTGGACCGACCTCACCTCTTCAGCCCGCGCTGATGTCGAGATTCCCGTCACCGACTTGGTTCCCACCTCGGCCAGCGACATCGCCGGCCGCTTCACGCTCAAACAGTCCATCCAGGCCGTCCCCTCGCGTTCCGGCATCGTCGAGATCCGCCTGAACGTCACCTGGAAGGGCCTCGGCAGCATTCCCCACAACCGCTCCTTCTCCACCCGCTACGCTAAAAACGGTCTCTATGATTACTACTTCGCCCGCCGCTAAAACCCGCGCGGCCGCCCGCCGCCGCGCCGGCTTCACCCTCTCCGAGGTGATGATCGCCGCATCTCTCTCGGTCGTCGTCCTCGCCGGCGTGCTCAGCACCGCCCTCATGATCGTCCGCTCCGGGTATCGCGTCGAACAATACACCGACATGGAGAACGAGTCCCGCAAGAGCCTCGAACAATTCGGCCAGGACGTCCGCATGGCTCAATCCGTCGCCTGGCACGACGCCAACAGCCTCACCCTCACCCTCCCTGTCGATGCCACCGGCACCGCCACCCGCACTTGCACCTACACCTACGACCCCTCCGCCCGCACCCTCGCGCGCACCACCGCCGGTCAAACCACCATTCTCCTCAGCGGCATCGTCGACTGCACCCTCATGGGTTTCAAAATCAACGGCGACCCCACCCACACGTCCGCCACTCCCGCAGCCACCTGGACGGTGATCGGCAACAGCACGAAGCAACTCCAGCTCTCCGTCAGCTCCCGCCGCTCCCGGAGCGACAGCCTCACCACCTCCCAAAAAGTCATCTCCGCCCGCTTCATCCTTCGCAACAAACGCGTCACCTGACGCCCGCTCCATTCTCACATTCACGTTCTCACGCGTTCATCCATCCGGCTTCTCACCTGATAACCAACCGCCCGACCATCCGATCCATCTTTATGAAAACGAACCACCGCTCTCTCCGCTCGCGCCGCGGCTCCGCCCTCGTCACTGCACTCGTCTTCACCGCCGCCATCGGCCTCATGCTCGGCAGCTATCACGCCCTCGTTAATTTCAACCTCCGCTCCTCCCACCGCAGCTACCACTCCAGCGCCGCCATGAACCTCGCGGAAACCGGCCTCGAGGAAGCCATGTGGGCCGTGAACCAGAAACGCGCCAACCCCGCCTACGATTACGCCGCCCACGGTTGGACCGTCTCCGGCGACACCGCCACTCAGGAATTCGCCAACACCTTCACGGTCGGCACCGCCACCGAGACCTACGTGAAAGTCCGCATCTCCAACTGCAACCTCACCCTCGCCTCCAAGCCATCTATCAAAGCCCAAGCCCGCCTCTCCCTCCCCAACGGCATGCCCGCCGTCACCAAGTGGGTCGAAATCACCCTCGACGCCCCCGCCACCGGCACCCCCGGCCAGCAAGGCCCCACCCACCCCGGCCTCGTCGCCAAACGCACCATCAAGTTCAACGGCAACAATCCCACCGTCGACAGCTGGAACTCCGACCCCGGCAAAACCGGCGTCCAGACCCACCCCTACTCCGCTTCCACCAAAAACGACGAAGGCTTCGTCGGCTCCATCGACGTCGCCGTCGACCAGGTCAGTATCCAGAACGCCGATATTAAGGGTCACGTGGCCACCGCCAACGACACCAACCTCGCCAATAACGTCGGCCCCAACGGATCGGTCCTCGCTGACGACAGCCCCGCCGGCACCAAAATCGACCCCCGCCGCGTCTCCACCGACTTCAAGGCCTCCCTCCCCGATGTCCCGGAACCCACCGCCACCGCCGTCATCCTCGGCCCCATCGGCACCTCCATCTCGCTGCCTCGCACCGGCGACGTCCCCGCCGCCGACGGCAAATACTACTACCAGACCGGCAACATTAACCTCACGAACAACTCCATCAACATCACCTCTCGCGACGTCGTCATCAACACCCCCTATCCCTACGACATCAAAGTGGGCGGCAACACTGGCGCCATCAACATCGCCACCGGCGCCTCCCTCGAAATCTATGCCGGCCGCGACGTCTCCATCGCCGGCAAAGGCGTCGCCAACGGCACCCCCTCAGGCTCCACCCTCACCACCACCGACGCCCAGCAACCCGCCAAATTCAAACTCTGGGGCACAGGCACCGGCAACGGCGTCCAGGACATCAAGATCGCCGGCAACGGCGCCCTCAGTGGCATCGTCTACGCGCCCAACGCCGACGTCACCATCAACGGCAACGGCGACGTCATGGGCTCCGTCGTCGCCAACAACATCACCCTCGTCGGCAACGCCCAGTTCCACTACGACGAATCCCTCGGCCAGTTCGCCTTCGGCACCACCGCCGATACCAAAACCACCGCCCTCACCATCTACCGCTGGCGCGAACTCCTCGCCGCCACCGAAACCACTTGGTAACCCGAACGGTACTCTTCTCACTCACGCCGGTCGGTCCCTAAAAGGACCGGCCTTTTTTCTGCGTAATTCAATCGCCAACCCGCCTCAACCGTCCGCACCAGAAAACGGATACACCCATCTGCTCCCTAAACCCCTCGCTCCCCAATCCACCAGTAATTGGTCATTCGCCACTGGTCATCGGTCACTGGTCATTGGTCATTCCTTTCGCCACCGGCGAAAGGCGTCTCAGCTTCGAGGCCGGTAAGCCGGATTCTGTGCGCGCGACGGACTTTCGGCCATCGCGGTGATCGTCATTTCTCTAGACTGCTCGCGCAGCCTTTTCGCCGAAGCGAAATGCGGCATACCCGCGGCTGTTGGACGGGCCGCCCAGCCGCCTATTTTGCCTTGCACCGGATTGGGTTTTTCCTGCCGCCGCGATTACTCGCGGCGCGGTGGGCTCTTACCCCACCTTTTCACTATGACCGCCCGGCCGCCTTGCGACGCCCGGGAGGCTACTTGTTCTCTGTGACACTATCCGTCGATGCGGGATGTGGCCCGCACCGCCCCGGCTTGAGCGGAAGCGATCCGCGCGATGGCCTTGCGACCGGTCGCAGCGGCGCGACGACGTTTCTCGACGGGAATCCTGCCCGATGGTGTCCGGACTTTCCTCTCCAAGTTTCAAATACGGGCGCGGTGTTTAGACCGCGCCTTGGGATCAAAGAACTCGGAGCGACGATCTGGCCCCGAAGCTGAGATCGGAAAACGTGCCAACGCGTTCTTCGCTAGGCAAGCCGCCGGTTCACGACACCAAATTGGAAGCGCACAGACGCAAAAGTCCGAGCAATCAAAATGACCTGAAAATCGCGGAAGCACGAAAGAGCGGAACCGCTGCGAACGCCTAACTCCTCCGCGCTTCCGCCCTTCAGCGTTTCCGCGATAAAACGAACCTCCACTCGCCGCCAAGTCACCGCGCACCCGCGACCCTTCGCGTCCGTCCTTAGCGTCTTTGCGTCTTCGCGCTTCAACCACCCCACCGCCCGCTTTCCGCCACCGCTCCAACCTCCCTGTTCGCCTCAATAATCGAACCACACCATCCGCCCGCACTGATCGCACGTCGCCAGCTTCTCGCCCTTGCGCGCATCCGATTCCACCTCGCTCGAAACCTTCAAGTGGCACCCGCTGCACTTGCTCCCGCGCAATGCCACGATCACCGGCTGCTGCCGCGCCGCGATGCGATCGTAAATCCGCAGCGCCGGTTCCCCCACCGGCACCCGCGCCTCGGCCAGCGCCACCTTCGCCCCGTTCAATTCCGCCCCGAGGCTCGTCTCGCGCTCCTTATGCGCGCGGATCTTCGCTTCATGCCCCGCGATGTTCTGCTTCAAAACCCCTTCGGCCTCCGCGAAACGCTTCTTCGCCTCGTCGATGTTATACATGATGCCGAGCTCCTGCTCCTCCAGCGCGCCGATCGCCTTCTCCGTCGTCTCGATCTCGTGTCCAAGCGCCTGATACTCGTCGTTCTTCCGCACGAGCGACTGCTGCGTCTTGTACTTCGCCAGCTTCTGCTCGGTCAGCCCGATCTCCGTTTCCAAAAGTTTCTTCTTCGTCTCCAGCTCCTTGAGCTCCGTGCGCGCCGTCTCGATCGCCGCCTTCTCCGTCGCGATCTTCTTCTCCACCGCCGCGATCTCGCCCGGCACCGCCTTTAACTGCGCCTCGAGCCCCAGCCGTTTGCTGTCGCGATCTTGGAGAATGAGAAGCGAATCGAGAGCCGGGTGACGCATGGCCGACAGGCTACGGGCCACGCTCCATCGCGCTCAACCCCGAATTCCCGCAAAGGCGCACGCTCACCCCACACCTCTGAATCTTTCTCTTTCCTCTTTCTCTTAATCTTTCTCCGCCCGAAGAGGTCCATCTGCGAAGCACAGCCAATCGCTGAGAGAAAAGATTAAGAGAAAGAGGAAAGAGAAAGAACCAATCCGTCCGCGACGCCCCAAACGCCCGCCCCCCTCAGATATAATACATCTCCTCGCCGCTCTTCGCCGCCAGTTTATCGAGCGTGTAACTATCCGCCTTCTTCTCGAACGCCTCGCGCACTTCGCGCCACACCTGGTTCACCCGCTTCGCCGACTGCCCTTCCTTCGCCGGCGTCAGCTCCAGCAACTCCCCCTCGATCACGCGCACGATATCCAGCAACGAGATCTCCTCCGGCGCCCGAGCCAGCGCATAACCGCCCTGCTTCCCGCGTCGGCTCGTGATCAATCCGCCGTTCCGCAGCTCGCTCAAAATCTGCACCAGATAATTCGCAGGCACCGCCTCCACCTTCGCCAGCCCTTCGATATGCGCGAGTTCGTCCCCGCCATGATGACGGGCAAGCTGCGCGAGCACACGACAGGCGTAATCGACTTTAACGGAAAGCTTCACAGCCGCGCACCCTACGGAGCCGCCCTCGCCTGGAGCAACGCGTTTCTCCACGCGCTCCGTCACGCGCACACACGCCTCGCTCGTCCCGATTGTGACAACCGCGTGCCCGCCGTTTCAGGAATATCACACTACACAAATTGATCGCGTCGAAGCGCGCGACCTAGCGTGCGGCGTTCCCATCAACACCGCTTCACATCGCTCATGAAAACCGCTTCCGCCCTCCTCGCCGCCTCGCTCTCCCTCGCGGCCCTCGCTCCCTCCGCTCACGCCGTCACCGGCTGGGTCGTTACCACGGAAAACGCGTTGATCTCCTTCGATCTCTCCGCGCCCACCTCATTCCTCTCCACCGTCGGCATCACCGGCCTCCGCGGCCTCGACGGCGTATCCGCCGATCCCTTCGGCCAGATCCTCGATCTCGCCCAGAAGGACGGCCAGCTCTTCGGCCTCGATGGCTACGCCAACTTCTACTCGCTCAACGCCTCCACCGGTGCCGCCACCTTTCTGAGCAACGCCCTCGCCCCCCTCGGCTTCGACGCCGGCCTCGCCTACGATCCTTTCTTCGCCCGGTTCCGCTTCGTCAGCGACGTCGGCGAAAACAAGCTCATCGACACCGCCGGCAACGTCACCAACGCCGCCAGTCTCTTCTACGGCGCGGGCGATACGCACTTCGGCACCAGCGTCTCCTTCAGCGGCGTCGCCATCGACTACGACTTCGGCACCGGCTTCGCCCTCGACGCCGTCAACGACACCCTCGCCATCACCTACGACGCCAACTTCGCCGAGTTCTTCACCCTCGGCTCCCTCGGCCTCGACATCACCGCCCTCGCCTCGCTCGACATCCTCTCCACCGGCGAACTCTTCGCCGCCCTCTCGACCGACAGCGCCACCTCGGGCCTCTACCAGATCGATCCCGTCACCGGCCAGGCCACCTTCGTCGCCGACTTCGGCACCGGCATCACCGGCCTCGCCTTCTCCACCGCCGCGATCCCCGAGCCGTCCACCTACGGCCTCTTCGCCGGCGCCGCCGCCATCGGCCTCGCCGTCCTCCGCCGCCCCAACCGCCGCGCCTGAACCCAGCCCAATTCCCGTCAGTAAATAACCACTACAACACGCTCCCACCCGTCATGCGTAAAGTCATCGCTTCCGCCGCCGGCGCCTGCTGCGCCGTGTCCTCGCTGCTCGCCGGTTTCACCACCTCCGAGCCGTCCTACATCAACGCCCTCCCTTCCGGCAATTTCACCTTCACGCCGCTTGTGACCGTCGGCGACTACGTGCCCCTCACCGGCGGCACCCCCTCCGATAAATTCGGCTTCGTCGGCATCCCCGACGCCATGGGTCTCTACAAAGATCCCGTGACTTCCGAAAACATTCTCTTCGTCGCCCACGAGCTTCCCAGCGGCGTCGTTTCCGAGCCCTTCCCCGGCGCAACCAAGTACGTCGGTGCATGGGTCTCGCGCTTCGTCCTCGATGCCACCGGCGCCACCACCTCCGCCGGCGCTGCCCACCAGCAGCTCTATCTCGGCAGCGTCTTCTACAGCGGCACCCCGCCCCTCCAAGGCGGCCCCAGCGCCGGCTTCACCCGCTTCTGCTCCGGCTCCTTCGCCGGCCCGGCCCACGGCATGGACCGCCCGATCTTCCTCACCAATGAGGAAAGCTCCTCCGGCAACTTCAACTCCGCCGGCTCCCAGACCGTCGCCATCATCGACGGCAAGATGCACACCCTCCCCACCCTCGGCCGCGTCGCCCGTGAAACCACCCTCGTGATGCCACGCCGCGACGCCATCACCGCCATCGTTTCCACCGAGGACAACGGCTCCCCTTCCTTCATCTATCTCTACGTCGGCACCAAGCAGCGCCGCTCCGCCGACGTCCTTGAGAAAAACGGTCTCAATGCCGGTAAGATCTACGTCCTCGCCGGCCGCGGCGCCGACGCCGGTAAAAACGAAGCCACCTTCACCACCGGCTCCCTCCTCGCCCGCTGGGTCGAGATCCCCAACGCCGCCTCCCTCACCGCCTCGCAGCTGATCGCCGCCGCCACCAACGCCGGCGGCTTTGGCATCGTCCGCGTCGAGGACGCCGAGTTCGATCCCCTCGCTCCCACCCGCACCATGTTCGTCGCCTCCACCGGCGGTTCCGGCGTCAACCGCCTCGGCCGTCTCTACAAGGTCAACTTCAACCCCGTCAACCCCGCCGCCGACTGCACCGTCGACGTCGTCTACAACGCCGATCTCGTCGTCACCCCCGGCGGCACCTACTCCGTCGGCGCCACCCTCGGCGCCAGCAACTATGTCGGTGGCAACATCAACGCCGGCACCGACTACCCTGTCTCGATCGACAACATCGCCGTCACCGAAAACTACATCGTCATCTGCGAAGACCGTAATTCGCCCGCCGATGCCGTGTTCGCCAAATACGCTCGCAACGGCGGCGTCTGGACCCTCGATCGTAACAACAATTACGCCGCCAAATACCAGGGCGATTTCAACTACGCCTACGCCAACGCCCGCGACGGCGTCACCCGCTCCGCCGGCCTCTGGGAAACCTCCGGCGTGATCGACGCCAGCAGCATCTACGGTCCGGATACGTTCATCATCAACGTCCAGGCCCACGGCACCCAGCGCTCCAACATCCAGAAGCCTGATGGCTCCGGCACCTACACCTCCGCCGAAGCCCGGGACCGCTTCGCCGAAGACGGCCAGCTCCTCCTCATGAAGCTCAAGGCCAACTGAGAGCACCCCCATAAAGCCGCGGCCGCCTTCCGCGATGCGCCTCAACAACCGCTGTTTCCCCTAATTACCGCAACCGTCATCCGGCTGGCTCACCCCAGTCGGATGACTCGTTCGCAAAAACAAACAACCGACCTCCGCCACCGGTCATTGGTCATTGGTCATTGGTCATTGGTCATTGGTCATTGGTCATTGGTCATTTCGGCGCGCAACGCGCGCCGCCTCCTCCTCGTGCCCGCCGCCTTCTTCACGCTCCTCCTCGCCCTCTCCGCCAGCACTGCCGCCTGGCTGCGGCCCTCACCCCTCATCGCCGCCCTCGCCGCGCTGCTCGCCTGGTCCGCCGCCGTCTCCCTTCACGCGGCCCTCGCCCCCGGCCGCAAACGCCTGCGCCCGCTGATTCTTCCTCTCGGCGTCCTCGCCACAGCCGCAGCCTCGCTCATCGCCCTCGTCATACTCTCGGTCCTCCCGATCCCGTCCGTTCTATCCTCTACCCTCTATCTTCTTCCGCCTTCCGCCGCTTCCTCCTCCGCCCCCGTCTCCCTCCTCCCCCTGCTCATCGTCGCCGCCTTCGCCGCCTTCTTCCTCCAAACCCACGCCACCCTCCGCGCCGCCTCTCCGACTCCGACAATCGAGAATCGAAAATCAAAAATCGAAAATTCTCCGACTTGGTCCCCCACGCTCAACGCCGCCGTCCTCAAGCTCCTCACCCTCGTCCTCGCCCTCACCGCCGCCCTCCTCTTCGCCCAGGACCGCTTCACCCTCCCGCTCCTCGCCCCCTGGTCATTCGCACTCCTCTTTGTCACCGGTGCATGGATACTCGAAACCGCGCTCCGCCAGTTCGCCCGCCTCTACACTCCCGCCCGCTTCCTCGCCGCCTCGCCCCCGCCCGCCCTCGGCTGGCTCCTCCTCCCGTTCCTCCCCAAAGATCAGCGCCGCCGCTGGCTCGCGCCGGTCGATGCCGACACCCCCGTCATCGTCCTCGCCGACATGTGGTTCCTCCCCACGCTGCGCCGCCTCGCCCTCCCGCTCCTCGCCTTCGCCGCGCTCCTCGCCTGGCTCACCACCGCCTTCCACGAAATCCCCCACGGCAGCACCGGCCTCCTCTCCCGCTTCGGCCGCATGGACCCCGCCCCGCTCCACGCCGGCCTCCACCTCACGCTCCCGTATCCACTAAACGAAGTCGCCGTCCTTCCCCACCAGCGCCTCCAGCGTGTCGTCCTCGGCCTCGAAGCCGACACCGGCAAACCCATCCTCTGGGACCGCGACCACTACGTCGGCGAAACCGGCCACCTCGTCGGCTCCGGCGAGGAACTCCTCACCATCAGCGTCCCGATTTATTTCCACGTCTCCGATCCCGTCGCCCACTTCCGCCACACCATCGACTCCGCCGCCGTCATCCGCGACCTCGCCTACCAGGAACTCCTCGCCGAAACCCTCCGCCGCCCCGCCTTCGCCATCATGACCGGAGACCGCGACGCCCTCTCCGCCACCCTCCGCGCGAAACTCCAGACCGCCCTCGACCGCCGCCACTCCGGCCTCGCCATCGACCTCGTCTGCCTGCGCGACATCCACCCGCCCGTCCAGGTCGGCCCCGCCTATCAGGAAGTCGTCAGCGCCATCGAAGAACGCGAAGCCTTCATCCACGAAGGCGAAACTTACCGCGCCGAAAACCTCCCCCGCGCCCGCTCCGACTCCGCCCGCCTCCGCGCCGACGCCGACGCCTCCCGCTCCTCCCGCCTCGCCCGCGCCTCCGGCGAAGCCGCCCGCTTCGACGCCCTCCTCGCCAGCTACCGCGCCTCGCCCGACATCTTCCGCATCCGCGAAACCTACGCCGCCTTCGATCAAAGCCTCCGCGGCGTGAAAAAACTTCTCGTCGACGACACCTTCCGCGGCCGCCTCCCGACCGTCGTGGACATCCGCAAAACGCTCAACCCCGACTTCGCCCCGCCACTCGCGCCCGATTCCCCCGCGCTCATTCCCACCCTCTCCGAAAAACTCACCGACTTCGACCGCGCCGTCGAAGGCTACCTCCAGATGGGCCAGGGCGCCATCCCCGCCACCGCCCCGCGTCCGCCAGATCCCGACAACCTCCTCACCACTCCCTGACCCCACGCTCTTTCTCTTTCCTCTTTCTCTTACTCTTTCGTCAGCCCTCCGCCTCCGCCCTCTCCGCCTCCGTCCTCAGTGCCCTCTGTGTCCGAGCTCCGTGCCCTCTGTGACCCATTCCGAAATTTCTTCTCCGTCCACATCATGACCGAAGCCACCGCCTTCAAACTACGCCTCGCCGCCTTCCTCACCGGCCTCGCCCTCGTCCTCGCCGTCTCCGCCAGCTTCATCGTCCGCGAAAACGAATCCGTCGTCGTCCTCCGCTTCGGCAAACCCGTCCGCGTCCTCTCCGACTCCGGCTGGTATTCGAAACTCCCCTGGCCCATCGACCGCACCATCCGCCTCGACGCCCGCCTCCAGCACGGCGACCTCCGCCTCTCCGAAACCCTCACCCAGGATAAACGAAACGTCATCGTCCCCATGTACTACGCCTGGCGCATCGCCGACCCCGCCCGCTACCTCGCCCGCGTCGGCGACTCCGCCAGCGCCACCGAGAAACTCGATGCCCTCGTCACCTCCGCCCGCAACGCCGCCCTCGGCCGCCACGCCTTCGAAGACCTCGTCTCCCTCCGCGACGGCAAAAATTCCCTCGCCACCCTCGAAACCGAAATCGCCGCCGCCGCCCGCCCCGACGCCGAAAAAAACCTCGGCATCGCCCTCGTCGACCTCGGCATCCTCCAGGTGAACCTCCCCCAGGCCAACACCGAGTCCGTCTTCCGCCGCATGCGCGCCGAACGCAAACGCGAAGCCTCCCACGTCCGCGCCGAAGGCCGCCGCGAAGCCGAGACCGCCCGCGCCGAGACCGACAAAGAAGTTGCCATCCTCCTCGCCGACGCCCGCCGCTACGCCGAGGAAACCCGCGGCACCGCCGAAGCCGAAGCCGCCCGCATCTACGCCGAATCCCACGGCCAGGACCCCGCCTTCTACAGCTTCCTCCGCCAGCTCCAAAGCCTCCGCTCCGTCGTCGATAAGAACACCACCCTCATCCTCGACACCGACGCCGCCCCCTTCGCCCTCCTCAAAACCGGGCCCTCCGCCACGTCTTCTCCCCTCCTCCCCGCCTCCCGCCCCGAAACCATCGCCCCCCGCCCCGCCGCCACCGCCGCCGCCCTCGACCCGCGCTAACCACCCAACCGACGCCGTCACCAACTATCCATTACAAACCATCTCCGCTCCACCACTGGCCATCAGTCAGTCTCTTCCGCCGCATCTTCCTTCCTAAATCCGATCCCTCCGACCTCAGTGCCCTCTGTGTCCCACTCCGTCTCCGATCTCTGACTACTCGCTACTCACTCCTCTCACTTCGCTCCGAGCTTAGCGTCTTCGCGTCTTTGCGCTTCCACTCACCTTCGCCCGCTTGCGAGCCCACTTCATGAAACCGCGCCGCGCCTCCGACTCCCTCCTCATGGAGTCCCTCCTCCACACCTTGCGCCGCCTCACGCCCGTCGCGCAGTGGCTCTGCCTCGTTCTCCTCGCCTGCTACGCCTGCTCCGGCATCCGCTTCGTCGGCCCGCAGCAAAACGCCCTCATCCTCCGCCTCGGCCACCTCCAGCCCGCCATCCACGGCCCCGGCCTCCTCCTCGCCTGGCCCGCCCCCGTCGACGAAATCGTCCTCCTCGAAACCGGCGCCGAACACACCCTCACCCTCGACGACTGGTCCCCCCGCGGCCCCCGCCTCGAACAAGGCCGCCACATGCGCGAAGCCACCCCCGCCGAAATCGCCGCCGGCACCGCCCCCATGGCCGGCAACCAGGCGCTCCCCGTCGAAGTCGCCCCCGAGGGCGACTCCTTCGATCCCGTCACCGACGGCTACACCCTCACCGGCGACTGGAACGTCGTCCAGGGCCGCTTCACCCTCCGCTACCGCATCGCCGACCCCGTCGCCTTCTTCCGCCACCGCGACAACGCCACCGAGTTCCTCTCCCGTCTCTCGCGCCGCTCCACCGCCCTCGCCCTCAGCCGCACCGCCATCGACCGCGGACTCACCGATGGACGCGCCGACCTCGCCTCAACCATCCGCGCCGAACTCGACGCCCACGCCCGCCGCCTCGACCTCGGCCTCGCCGTCACCGCTTTTGAAATACGCGAACTCGCCCCGCCCCGCCAGGTCGCCCCGTCCTTCGAGGAAGTCACCAACGCCCGCCTCTTCGCCAGAACCCTCGCCGAAAACGCCGCCGAGTACCGCCTCCGCCAGCTCACCCTCGCCGAAGGCCAGGCCTCCGCCATCCGCCGCCGCGCCGAAGGTTCCTCCCGCCAGCTCGTCGCCTCCGCCCGCGGCGAATCCACTGCCTTCTCGCGCTTCCACGCTCAATACGCCCGCCAGCCCGCCCTCCTCCGCGAACGCCTCTACGCCGAAACCGTCAGCCACGTCATGCAACAAGTCCACTCCACCACCGTCCTCCCCCGCGGCGAAACACCCCCGAGCATCCTCCTCGAACCCAACACCACCGCCACCCGTTAACCCTCTTTCTCTTTCCTCTTTATCTTTCTCTTTCTCCCAGTTCGACGGCTCGAAGGCCGGAAACTGACGAAAGAGTAAGAGGAAAGAGAAAGAACCCGCCCCGCCTCCACCACCACGCCTAACCACCCCTCGCTCGTCGCTTCGACCTTAGCGTCTTCGCGTCTTCGCGCTTCACCTAACCAGCGCCCGCCTGCGTCCGCCTACTCGCTACTCACTACCCGCTACTCGCTACTTCCATGTCTTCCTCCTCCGCATCCTCCACCACTCCTCTCCCCGACGACATGCGCCGCCGCCTCACCGGCGTCTTCTTCGCCGCAGCCTTCCTCCTCGCCGGTGCCGCCCTCCCCTACATCCGCCCCGGCCAGGACACCCTCGGCAGCCTCCTCGCCCTGATCGGCCTGCTCATCGTCGGCCTCCCCATCATCAAGCAGACCTTTACCGCCATGCGCGCCACCGGCTTCGCCGCCACGCAGTTCTACATGGACCAGTACGTCGTCATCGCCATCGGCGCCTGCCTCGCGACCGGACAGTACATCACCGGCGGCATCGTCGCCGTCGTCCTCGTCCTCGGCCAGATGCTCGAAGAACGCACCGTCATCGGCGTCGAATACGCCCTCAACCGCCTCCGCCAGCTCTCCCAAGTCCACGCCCGCCGCCTCCTCAACTTTCACTCTTCACCCATCACCCTTCACTCCTCCATCGACGAGGAACTCGTCGATGCCTCCGCTCTCCGCGCCGGCGACCGTATCCGTATCCGTCCCGGTGATGCCGTCCCAGCCGACGCCCGCATCGACACCGGCGAATCCCTCGTCAACCAAAGCGCCATCACGGGCGAATCCCTCCCCGCCGAAGTCCGCCCCGGCGACCGCATCTTCGCCGGCACCAGCAACCTCAACGGCCTCCTCGAAGCCACCGTCATCGAAAGCGGCGACGACACCGTCATGGCGCGCGTCACCCGCATCCTCGAGGAAGCCAAGGAAACCGAAGCCCCCATCATCCGCATGGCCGAGGACTACGCCCGCTACTACACGCCGCTCGTCCTCCTCATCGCCGCCTCCGTCTTCCTCTTCACGCAAGACATCAACCGCGCCATCGCCGTCCTCATCGTCAGCATCCCCTGCGCCTTCGTCCTCGCCAGCCCCAGCGCCCTCGTCACCGCCATCGCCTGCGCCTCCCGCCTCGGCCTCCTCGTCAAAGGCGCGAAACACTTCGAAGACGCCCGCCGCATCGACACCGTCGTCTTCGACAAAACCGGCACCCTCACCGAAGGCGTCCTCCATGTGGAAAACGTCTGGCTCCACTCCACCCTCTCCCGCGAAGAAGCCCTCGCCCACGCCGACGCCCTCGAACGCCACTCCACCCACCCCGTCGCCAAAGCCATCCAGCGAGCCCATGCCGCCGCTGCGGAAATCTCCAACGCCAGATCACAAACGCCAAAAAAATCCTCCGTCACTTCGCTCCCTTCCCATCCTTCGCGAGACCACCTTCCGAATTCTTCCGAATCTCCCCTCCCTCTTCCGACCTCTGCGGTTAACCCTTCCGAATCCTTCGGGATCTTCGCTCCTTCGCGAGACTTCACTCCCACCAACCTTCAGGAGCATTCCGGCCTCGGCATCTCCGCCACCCTCGGCTCCAAAAACATCCGCGTCGGCCGCCCCCGCTGGCTCGCCGACTCCGGCATCGCCCTCGCCCCCGCCCCCGAAAACGCCGCCCGCTTCAGCCTCGTCGCCGTCGCCATCGACGGGATACACGTCGCCACCATCGGCCTCGCCGACCGCCTCCGCCCCGAAGCCCCCGCCGCCCTCCAGCGCCTCCGCTCCCTCGGCGTCGAAAAATTCGTCCTCCTCACCGGCGACCGCCACTCCGTCGCCGAAAACATCGCCGCCCGCCTCGACCTCACCGACTTCCAGGCCGAGTGCCTCCCCGAGGACAAAGCCCGCCGCATCGAGGAACTCAAAAAATCCGGCGCCCGTGTCATGGTCGTTGGCGATGGACTCAACGACGCCCCCGCCCTCGCCGCCGGTCACGTCGGCGTCGCCATGGGCGCCCTCGGCAACGACGTCGCCATCGCCACCGCCGACGTCGCCCTCATGAACAACGACCTCCGCCGCCTCGCCGACTTCCTTGAACTCTCCCACCGCACCGTCGGCACCATCAACCAGAACCTCCTCTGCGGTTTCGTCTTCATCATCATCGCCGTCACCCTCTCCGCCCTCGGCCTGATCACGCCTGTCGCCGCCGCCTTCTTCCACGAATTCTCCGCCTTCTTCGTCATCTTCAACAGCGCCCGCCTCCTCCGCTTCGACGGACTCGAAGAAAAAATCTCCACGTCTCCCATTTCCCCAATCACTCCCGATCCCGTGCCCAATCCCGTCTGAAATTTAAACCACAGAGACACAGAGATCACAGAGCCCAATCCGCCCCACCTTCACCTTCCCCAGAAATCCTCCACGCTTTCTCTCCTCCGTGTCCTCTGTGCCTCCGTGGTTCAAAACCTCCGATCTCCGCGTCCTCCGCGCTCTCTGCGGTTAAAAAAATTCCGACGCCACCACATGCCCGCGCTCCGCACCACACTCCCCTGGCTCCTCCTCACCGCCTCCCTCGCCCTGAACCTCCACCTCTGGCGCACCCATACCCCCGACCCTTCACATCCGTCCCATAAGTCCCATCCGTCCCATAAGACCTATTCAGAACCTCTATCCTCAGCGCCCACCTCCGCCTCCTTCGCCCCTTCGCGAGACACTTCTCCGTTTCTCACCTCCCCATCCGCTTCCTCCACCCTCGTCTCGACCGCCTCCCGCTCGTCCGCACTCCGCAACTACGCCGACCTCCTCGCCGAAGAACTCCAAACCCCCGAGCAACTCGCCGCCCTCCACCAACTCCTTGCCCGCTGGGTCGCCACGTCGCCAACCGACGCCGCCACCTGGCTCGCCCAGCACGACGACGCCCCCTTCTACGATCCCGCCGCCCTCCACGTCGCGAAACACCTCGTCGCCCACGAACGCTTCCCCGAAGCCACCGCCTGGGCCGGCCTCATCCGCGACCCCGCGCTTCGCGAAGACGCCCTCGACGCCATCGTCGCCGAATCCTTCCGCGCCAAAAAAATCGACTCCTCCGCCGTCCGCGCTTCCGGCCTCCCGCAAGCCCGCATCGCCGCCATCCTCAACGGCTCCCGCCTCGATTGATCGCGCCCGCGACGCCCCAGACTGGCATTCGCCAGCTCATCCATATTCTTCTTGCGGAATATTCCTGAATGAGAACTTTCCCGGCGTGGACCTCATCAAAATCTACGAATGCCTGTGCGACCTCACCCGCCTGCGCATCCTCAATCTCCTCCAGAACGGCCCGCTCTGCGTCTGCCACCTCCAGGAGATTCTCGATGAACCGCAGGTCAAAATCTCCAAACACCTCGGCTATCTGAAATCCCGCGAGCTCGTCGAAGTCCGCCGCGAAGCCAACTGGATGATCTATTCGCTCCCGCCCAAAAAATCCCGCTCCCGCGAACTCACCGCCAACCTCGCCTGCCTCCAGGACTGCGCCGCCGAAAACCCCGTCCTCAAAGCCGACACCGCGCGCCTAGCCAAGATCGACCTCGCCTGCGCGCCCGCACGAGTCGCCGGCAACGCCGCCAAAAAAACCTGCTGCTGATTTTCCCTCCATGAACCTCGACGAACTCCCCTCCCTAACCATTTCGCAACTGCTCGCCTCCCTCAACCGCACGCCCGAACTCCCCCTCCGCGCGATCTGGCCCGACGGCGAACCGATCGAAGCCCACTTCCACATCACCGAGGTCGGCCGCGTCCAGAAAGACTTCGTCGACTGCGGCGGCACCGTCCGCCAGCTGCGCTCCTGCCTCCTCCAGACCTGGGTCGGCGACGACACCGACCACCGCATCACCGCCGGCAAACTCGCCAAAGCCTTCGCAGCCGCCGCCCCGATCCTCAAAGGCGAAGACCTCCCCCTGGAACTCGAATACGAAGCGTGCAACGTCGTGCAGCTCCGCGTCGTCGCCGTCGAAAATACTTCCGACGGCCTGGACCTGAAGCTCGCCAAAAAACACACCGACTGCCTCGCCAAAGAGCTCTGCGTCCCTTCGTCCTGCGGCACCGCCGCCAAAGGCTGCTGCTAAACCTCCACCCGCTAGAAACCACATCATGGATACGCTAAAGCCCGTCATTCTCATCCTCTGCACCGGCAACTCCTGCCGCAGCCACCTCGCCGAAGGTCTGCTACGCGCCGCCGCCGGCGACCTCTTCGAAATCGTCAGCGCCGGCTCGAAACCCGCCGGCTACGTTCACCCGCTCGCGATCAAGGCCCTTCAAGAAATCGGTATCGATATCTCCGCCCACCGCTCGAAACACATGAACGAGTTCATGGACCGCACCATCGAGACCGTGATCACCGTCTGCGGAAACGCCGACCAGGCCTGCCCCATTTTCCCCGGCCAGATGAACCGCCACCACTGGCCGTTCGAAGACCCCGCCCACGCCACCGGCACCGAGGAAGAACAATTCTCCGTCTTCCGCCGCGTCCGAAACGAGATCCGCCGCACCTTCACCGCCTACGCCGACGGCCGCCGCGACGAACTCAAACGCGCCCTCAAAGCCGCCTCCGCATGAGCACGGAGCCCGCCGGTAAACTCTCCTTCCTCGACCGCTACCTCACGCTCTGGATCTTCGCCGCCATGGCGCTCGGCGTGATCCTGGGCGGCTTCGTCCTCGCCGACCCCGCCGCCTTTTTCGCCCCGCTCACCGTCGGCACCACCAACCTCCCCATCGCGTTCGGCCTCATCCTCATGATGTATCCGCCGCTCGCGAAGGTGAAGTACGCCAAACTTCCCGCCGTCTTCAAAGACGTCCGCATCCTCGCTCTCTCCCTCATCCAAAACTGGCTCGTCGGCCCCGTCCTCATGTTCGCCCTCGCGATCACGTTTCTGCGCGATCAACCCGACTACATGACCGGCCTGATCCTCGTCGGCATCGCCCGCTGCATCGCGATGGTGCTCGTCTGGAACGACCTCGCCAAAGGCAGCAGCGAATACGCCGCCGGCCTCGTCGCCCTCAACAGCATCGCCCAAATCCTCCTCTACAGCGCCTACGCCTGGCTCTTCGTCACCGTCCTCCCGCCATACTTCGGCCTCCAGGGCCAGATCGTCCCCATCGCGATCAAAGACATCTTCGTGAGCGTGATGATCTACCTCGGCATCCCTTTCGCCGCCGGCGTACTCAGCCGCCTGATACTCGTCCCGCTCAAAGGCGAAACCTGGTACGAACAAACATTCCTCCCCAAAATTTCCCCGCTCACGCTCGGCGCGCTCCTCTTCACCATCGCCGTGATGTTCACCTTCAAAGGCAGCGCCTTCCTCGAACTCCCGCTGGACATCCTCCGCATCGCCCTGCCGCTCTCGCTCTACTTCGTGATCATGTTTTTCGTCAGCTTCTTCATGAGCAAGAAACTCGGTGCCGACTACCCCCGCGCCACCACGCTCGCCTTCACCTCCGCCGGTAACAACTTCGAGCTGGCGATCGCCGTCGCCATCGCCGTCTTCGGCCTCAACTCCCCCGTCGCCTTCGCCACCGTCGTCGGCCCGCTCATCGAAGTCCCCGTCCTCATCGCCCTCGTCCAAGTCAGCCTGAAACTCCGCGCCCGCTTCTCGCGTGCGCCTGCCTGACGTCCCCTGCGCGGTCCAACATCCGACTCTTCGCGCTTCACCTGACCCTCGCCCACCGCCAGCGTAAGCCGATGCTTCTCCAGCCGCCCCGCTCCAGCCGCGTTCTCCTCACCCTCGGCCTCGCGTTCTCACTCTTACTGTCGCTCACGCTCCTCGCCCAACGCTACGACTCCATGTCGGCATCCGAGGTCCAGCGCCGCCTCGAACGCGACACCGACGCGCTCGTCAACGAGCTCCGCAGCCGCCGCAACACCCCGCTCCCCAACGTCAGCTTCGACGTCCACAACAGCACTTGGGCGCAGGAACTCCGCGCCCGCGAAGAACGAAAAAAAGCCGCCCGCGATGCCTGGCTGGAACAACAACGCCTCGACGCCCAGTGGCGCCGCGATCACCCCGGCGAAACCCGCGAACAATACTACCAGCGCACCTACCGCGAAACCGCCGCCCGCAACGCCGAGCGCCAGAAACGCCTCGCCAACCAACGCGCCGCTCAGATCGCCGAATTCATCGCCCTCCAGGACGCCCGCTACGAACAAGCGCAATGGGACGAGGTCCGCCGCGCCGCCCACGGCTACGCTTCCCGCAAACGTCCGCCCGTTTTCACCTCCGGCCAGCAGGCGCTCGACTGGCTCGTCGCCCACGACCGCGAACAACCCAATCAATGGGCCGCCGTCCAAGCCGCGCTTCTCCTGATCGACGGCGTCAACGGCGTGAAACGCGATCCCGCCGCCGCTTCCCGCCTCGTCGATCCGCGCGCTCAACGCTCCCGCCCCGACGACGATCCGATCCGCCCCGACTCACTCGCGCTTCACGCTTACCTCAGCACCGCCCACCCCGAACTCTACGCCTCGTCCGGGATGCCGCCCGATCCCGCCCAAGCCCGGCGCGATCTGGAAAAATCCGCCGAAACCTCCGGCCTGGCTCAATGGTTCCTCGCCCGCCTCCTCGCCGAGTCGGCCGATCCCGCCGACCAAAAACGCGCCCTGCTCGTCATCGCTCCCGGCTACCGGTGGGTCGTCGATGGCTACGCTCCGTTTTTTGGATACAACACGCCGGTGACCCGCGACGTCCGCCAGCATCTCGACGGCATCCTGCTCGGCACGCTCCGCCGTCACCAAGCCCACCTCGCCGACGCGGCTCAGGATTGGCCGCTCGACCTGTTTCGGCCCATCGCCCGCCTCCTCGCCAACCATAAACCCGCGCCGGCCGATCTGCTCGCGCCCTACACCGACGCGATCGCGGAGCGCCTCGGCGCCGGCACCCTCGGCGACTGGTTCGACTACTACAGCTTTGGCGAAGTCATCGCGGCCGCCGGTCGCGCGGGTTCAGGCAGCGCCCACGCGCTCGCCGCGTTCGATCGCTTCAGGCTCCTCGAAACCGGCACGTCTCCCGCGATGTCGCCGCCGCCTTTTCGCGCACTCGCCGACATGAGCCTCGCCCTTCCCACGCTCACCCGCTGGGCCGCCCGTGAAGACTCGCTCGGCGCTCGCGCCCGCCTCGCGCTCGTCGAACTCGCCCACCCTGCCGCCCGCACTCCCGAGTATCTCTTGCCCGATTTGCCCGAAGGTCAGGAACTGGCCAACGCCCGCACCGCCTTCACCAACGCCGAAAATGCCGACTACGCCGCGTGGCAGAAAAACAAGAACTTCGTCCGCCCCTCCACCGCCACGCAGGCCGCGAAAGCCCGCCTCACCTCGGCCCAAACCGCCGCACTCGCCGCCCTCCAACGCCGCGAACGCACCGCCCCTCCCGTCGCCGCCATCCCCCGCCTGCTCGCCAACATCGAAGCCGCCTCGTCCTGGCAACACGACCTCGCCGCGCTCCAACCGTCTCTCACCGGCGCGACGCCCCCGCCTCTCGCCATCGACGACCCATCGTTCGATCTCACGAAGGCCGCCGCGCTCCTCGACGCCGCCTTTGCCCCCGGCATTCCCGCCGGCCCCGTTCGCAACCGCTACCTCTACGCCGCCGCCCAGCTCGGCGACGCCTACGCGCCCTACGCTCTTTCGATTCAAGCGAGTTACCCCGGCGAACCGGCCGCCCGCCTCGCCCTCCAAAAAATTTCCGAGAAACGCCGCGCCCGCGACGAAGCCGCCGGGCTGCCGCGCGCCTTGCTCGCCCAAGCCATCGACGCCCTCCTCCGCTCGCAGGACGCCACCGAACTCCTCGCCGCCGCCGCCCGCGCCGGCAGTCCGCTCGCCGCCGCGCTGCAACTCGACCAACGCATCGGCCGCGACATGGCGCGCGAAACCGACCGTCCGCCGAGCTGGAATCTCGATCCCACGCTGATCGCCGAACTCGACGCCGCCGTCTCCGCGCTCCAGGCCCAGCCCGGCACGTTCGCCGACTGGACCCTCGTTCACGCGCTTGCCTCCGCGTCCGAGGCTCAGAACGCCGCCCAACACTGGTTCGGTAACCTCGCCTTCTGGGATCTCGACCGCCAGGAACGTCTCGCCGACGCAGCCCTCGCCCAAGCCATCCAGCCGCAAATCGACGCCGTCCTCGCCACCCTCGCCGCATGGCCCGGCATCAACCAGGACGACCCGCTCCGCGAAGAATGGACCGCCCTCGCCGAGCGCGACCGCGCCGCCGCGCAGGAAAATCTCCGCAACGACGACGGCCTCGCCGCCCTCCGCCTCTTCCTCGCCGCCGCCGGCCGCGGCGATCGCGCCGCACTCGAACTCCTCGGCCGCCACATCCGCAACGGCGACGGCGGTCTTCCCCGCTCCGACGTACTCGCCGATCAGATACAGGCCGCTTCCTTCCGCATGACGATGGTCGACGCCGAGGTCGGTGACGCTTTCGCCGCCTACTACATTGGCGATTGCTACGCCGACGGCCGCCACGTCCCCGCCGATCCCGCCAAAGCCACCGAATGGCTCACCTACGCCGCCTCCATCGGCAGCGTGGACGCCGCCCGCACCCTCGCCAGCGACCGCATCGAAGGACTCCGCCGCTCACCGGAGGAAATCCTCCGTTGGGAAACCATCAGCCAGGCCGTGGAGTTTTCGGAGTTTCTCCTTCAGCCTCCACGGCGCCTCACCGGCCAGCGCATCGACCTCGCGCCCATCCGCGCCCAGCTGGAAACCGCCGCCGCCACCTTCGCCTCGTTTCGAAACAAAAAGCCAGTCGAGCTCTCCGACTCCGCCGCCGAAAAACAAGCCGCCCGCCAGCGCGCCGCAGAGGACGAACTCAAAAAGAACCCGCTCAACGGCCTCGCCCTCCTCGCGAAAGTCGCCGCCGAGGACAACATCCACGCCGCCCGCGACCTCGCCCGCATCCTCGCCCGCGGCGATTACAACCTCCAACCCGCCCCCGACCTCGCCCGTCGCTTCCACGCGCTCATCCTCGGCCACCTCGAACGCTCCGCCGAATACGGCGACAGTTTCTCCGCCGACCGCCTCGGTCGTTACCATCTCGGCGGCCTCTTCGGCTCGCCCGACATCCCCGCCGGCCTGCGCTGGCTCGGCTACGCCACCGAACTCGGCAACGACATGTCCGCCTCGTACCTCGCGCGCCTCTACACCGACGGCATCCCCGGCCTCGCCCCCGACGCCCGACAAGCCGCGCATTGGGCCGACTATGAGGAAAAAATCGCCAGCGACTCCTTCAAACCCCGCAAACCCCTGAAGCGCTGACGCCCCCGTCCGCGCGTTCGCCTGTCGCACCGCATTCGGATCGATAATTCTCCTTCGCGCTTCCACCCAACTCCTCCAGCAACCAACGTCACCCGATGCGTTTTCCGCCTCCCCGCCGCGCACTTTGCCTCAGCCTCGCCGCCGCACTCCTTTCAATTCCGCTTTTCGCCCAACGCTACGACAGCATGTCGCCCCGCGAACTCCAGCGGCGCCTCGAACGCGACACCGATCAACTCATCAACTCCCTGCGCACCCAGCGCAGCTCATCGTCCCGCTCCGTCCCCGCGGGCCCCTCTGCGTGGGAGCTCCAGTTGCGCGAGCGCGACCGGCGCGAACGCGAAAACCGCGCCGAACAAGCCCGCCTCGACGCCGAGTGGCGCCGCGATCACCCCAACGAAACCCGCCAGCAATACTTCGCCCGCATCGACCGCGAAGCCGCCGAGGAAGCCCGCGCCGCCCGCCGCGCGCGCGAAGACGCTCTCCGCGCCCAACGCGCCCGCGAAGCCGCCGAACGCGAGCGCCAGGAAATCGCCGACTGGGCCCGCCTCCGCGCCTCCTACAACGGCTACGCGGCGACCGTGCGCCCTCCGCAATTTTTCACGCCCGCCGAGTCCCTCGACTGGCTCCTCACTCACCAAGAGCGCACCCAAAACGAGTGGGCCGCCAACCAAGCCGCCATGCTTCTCATCGAGGGCGTCGGCGTGCCGCAGGATATTCCCAAAGCGATCGGCCTCCTCAATCCCGACGGCCCCGTCGCGAAAAAAGCCGGCACACCCCACCCCGAATCACGCGCACTCCTCGCCTATCTCCAGCTCACGTCTCCCGACGCCGTCAAAGCTGCCGGTCTTGAGGTGAACGCGGTCACCGCGCGCGCCACCCTCGAACGCGTCGCCGAGCAAAACTCTCTCGCCAAATGGTACCTCGCGCGCGCTCTCAATAACTCCGACTCCCCTGCCGCGCAGAAGCGCGCCCTCCGCCTGATTTCGCCCGGCGCGCTCTGGGCGCGCGCTTTCTTCGCTCCTCTCATCAAGGCCGGTCCCGCCGGCCGTGATCCGATCGCAAAACACCTCAGCGCGCTCTCTCTTGCGATCATCGAGAAACAGGCCGCGCACATGCCCGCACTTATCCGCGACCTCCCGCTGACCGAGTTCGACGATTTCGCGAACATGCTTCCGTCCCTCTCGGAACCGCTGCGCACGCAGGCGATGACCCTTTACACGGAAGCCCTCGTCGAACGCATCGTTCCACTCACGCCGAATCACGAGATCAACTACTGGGCCTACGATAACATTCTGGAAAAGGCCGGCGAGGCTCGCATCGACTCGGTGTACGGCCTCGCGATGTTTCGCTGGCTTTATCTGCTGGAGGTCGAAGACCGCGGCGAGGTCCGGCCATCGTGGTCCGGGTTCCGCGATCAAGACCTCGCCGTCTCCGCGCTCACCCGCTGGTCCGCCCGCGAGGACGTGCTCGGCTCTCGCGCGCGCCTTGCGCTCAAAATCCTCGCCGACCGCTCCGCCTCTTCCGACTGGTGGACACTCCAAAAGCTCAACGAGGTCATCGATTATCACCGCGCCACCGAAGAACGCGCGCGCCTGCTCGGCATCAACCGCGATCCGACGAGCGACAAAAGCATCTTCCAACTCCGCGACGAAGCCGAGGTCGCCGAGAAAGCCGCACGCAAAGCCGCCTACGAGGCCTTCGCCCGACAAGACGCCGCCGCTCCCCCGGTGAGCGCCGTGCCCGATCTCCTCATCGCGTTGACCGCCGGCAAACAGTGGCGCGGCGAACTCGAGCTGCTGAAAAACGCCGCCACGGATAATGCCGCCAACACTTCCACGTTCGCGGTCACCGACGCGTCGTTCGATCTCGCGAAAGCCGCCGCCCACCTCGACGCCGCCTTCGCCCCGGGCACTCCCGCGACTGTCCGCCGCCACGAACTTTTTCAGGCGATGCGCCTCGGTGACGCCTTCGCGCCCGCCGCACTCGAACAAGAGATCAGCTGGGATCTGCCGCCCGCCGTGAACACCAAACTCCGCAAGCTCCACGACGCCCGCCTCCGCCGCGACGAAGCCGCCCGTCTTCCCCGCGCCCTCCTCGCCAAAGCCATCTTCGCTCCACGCCTCACCCCCGAATCCGACGCGCTCCTCGCGGAAGCCGCCGCCGCTGGCAGCGTATTGGCATCCCGGATTCAGCTCGATAACCGCATCGGCCGCGACATGGCCCGCGAAAATAATCGCCCACCCAGTTGGAGCCTCGCCCCCGCGCTCATCGCCGAATTCGACACCGCCGTCACGACCACCGGAATCACGCCTGACGCGCCCGGCGAATGGAGCGTCGTGCAGTCGCTCCTCTCGGCGAACGAAGCCGCCGACGCCGCGAAAAACTGGTTCAGCTACCTCAGGTATTGGGAAGCCGACCGCCAGGAACGCCTCGCCGACGCCGAGTTCGCCAAAGCCATCCTCCCGCAAGTCGATGCCCTCATCGCCACCCTCGCCCAATGGCCCGGCCTCGACCAAGGCGACCCCATCCGCCGGGAATGGGCCGACACCGCCCGCCGCGACCGCGAACACGCCATGAGCCTCGTCCGCAAAGGCGACGGCCTCGGTGCCTTGCGCGCCTTCCTCGCCGCCGCCGGTCGCGGCGACCGCGGTGCCCTCGAACTGCTCGCACGCCACATCCGCACCGGCGATGGCGGCCTCCCGCTCTCCCCCGAAATCGCCGATAAACTCCAGGGCGCCGCGTTCCAGATGACCATCGCCGACGCCGAAGTCGGCGATGCCCACGCCGCCAACTACATCGGCGAATGCTACCGCGAAGGCCGCGGCGTTCCCGCCGACCCCGCCCAAGCCTTCGCCTGGCTCCGCTACGCCGCAGAAATGGGCTGGTCGCCCGCCGCCCGCACGCTCGCCCTAGACGACGCCCAAGGCCTGAACCGCCCGCCCGCCGAACTCCTCCACTGGGCCGCCGTCCGCGACGCCTGCGAATACAACGAGCTCCTCCCCAAACCGCCCCGCCGGCTCGGCACCCCGCGCATCGACCTCACGCCGATTCGCCCGCAGCTCGAAGCCGCCATCGTTGCGCTCAACAGCTTCCGCACGAAAAAACCTGTCGAGCTCACCCCGGAGCAGGAAGACGCCGCCACGGCCCGCACCGACCAAGCCAAAGCCGGGCTCAAGAAAAACCCCGCCAACGGTCTTGTCCTCCTCGCGAAGATCGCCGCCACCGACAACCGCTACATCGCCCACGAAATGGCCACCATTCTCGCACGCGGCGATTGCGGCGTGCAGCCCGATCCAGCTCTCGCGCAGCACTTCCACGCCGCCGGCCTCGCCCTCCTCGAACGCGACGCCGAATACGGCGACTTCAACGCCGCGCAACGCCTGGCCACCTACGCTCTCGGTCTCGGCGAAAAACCCGACATCCCCGCCGCCCTCCGGTGGCTCACCTACTCCGCCGAACTCGGCAGCACCACGGCCGCCGAAGCCCTCGCGAAGCTCTACACCGACGGCGCCCCCGGCCTCCCCGCCGATTCCGCGGCTGCCGCCCGCTGGACCGCCTTCGCCGAATCCACCAACAGCGAAAACTTCAAGCCCCGGGACCCCCTCCGGAAATAGCTGTTCTTGATTCGTCTCCGTCTTCGATCCGGCCGACCGCTCAACCGAGGGTCGGCCGCTTCATTTCCCCTCGTAAACCACCCCTCTCCCACCCGGAGACCACGGCCCTGAAAATAAGCGGCCTTTGCGCAAAAAAACCCGTTGCCGCGCACCCCGCTTTTCGATGCAATTTCCCCTTTAATTTAGACAACGTTCCCACCCATACATGTCCGACCAGACCGACCCGCAAATCCCCGCTCAGAATCCTGCCATCAATGAGACGTACGACGCGTCCAAACTGAGCCAGCTCAAGGGCCTGGAGGCCGTCCGCAAGAAGCCCGGCATGTACATCGGCGGCACCGATGAACGCGCCCTCCACCACTGCGTTTCCGAGGTTCTCGACAACTCCGTCGACGAACACCTCGCCGGCCACTGCTCGAAGATCGAGGTGAACATCCACGTCGATGGCTCCATCTCCATCCGCGACAACGGCCGCGGCATCCCCGTCGACATCAACAAAGACTCCGGCCTCCCCGGCGTCGAACTCGTCCTCACCACGCTCCACTCCGGCGGCAAGTATGGCCAGGGCGGCTACAAGTTCTCCGGCGGTACGCACGGTGTCGGCGCCAAGTGCGTCAACGCCGTCTCCGAGTGGTTCGAAGTCGAGATCTCCCGCGGCGGCCAGGTCCACCACATGCGCTTCGAGCAGGGCAAGGTCGTTAAGAAGCTCACCGTCATCGGCCAGACCAAGAACACCGGCACCTACGTCACCTTCAAACCCGACGCCGAGATCTTCAAGGAGACCACCGTCTTCGTCGGCGCCCGCATCGCCCAGCGCCTCCGCGAACTCGCCTTCCTCAACTCCGGCCTCGAAATCATTTTCACCGACGAGCGCCCCGCCGAGATCAAACCCGAGCGCTACTTCTACAAAGACGGCGTCGAGGAGTTCGTGAAGCAGCTCAATCAGGGCAAAAACGCGATCCATCCGAAGCCCATCCGGATGACCAAGGAAACCCAGCTCAAGATCGACGAGAAGTCCGCCGAGATCCACGTCGAGGTCGTCCTCCAGTACAACGACACCTACAACGACCAGGTCCTCTGCTACACCAACACCATTCACAACCCCGACGGCGGCACCCACCTCTCCGGCTTCCGCTCCGCCCTCACCCGCGCGATCAACCAGTTCTCCAAGGCCAATAATCTTCTGAAGGACAAAGATCCCCAGATCACCGGTGACGACGTCCGCGAAGGCCTCGCCGCCGTCATCTCCATCAAGCACAGCGACCCGAAGTTCGAATCGCAGACCAAGGTGAAACTCCTCTCGCCCGAGGTCGAAAGCGTCGTCGGGTCCTCGTCCTACGAAGGACTGATGATGTACTTCGAGACCAACCCCACGATGGCCAAGCGCATCGTCGACAAAGGCCTCAACGCCGCCCGCGCCCGCGAAGCCGCCCGCAAAGCCCGCGAAACCGTCCGCAAAGGCGCCCTCTCCGGCGGCGGCCTCCCCGGCAAACTCGCCGACTGCTCCGAACGCGATCCGTCGAAGACCGAACTCTACATCGTCGAAGGCGACTCCGCCGGTGGCTCCGCCAAGCAGGGCCGCGACCGCATGTTCCAAGCGATCCTCCCGCTGCGCGGTAAGTTGATTAACACCGAGAAAGCCCGCCTCGATAAGGTGCTTTCCAACGAGGAAATCCGCACGCTCATCACCGCCGTCGGCACCGGCATCGGCGAGGGCGACGAAACCGTTGGCGGCTTCAACGCCGCCAAAGCTCGCTACCACAAGGTCATCATCATGACCGACGCCGACGTCGACGGCTCTCACATCCGCACGCTCCTCCTCACCTTCATCTACCGTCAGATGAAAGGCCTGATCGAGCGCGGCTACGTCTACATCGCCCAGCCGCCTCTCTATAAGATCAAGCGCAAGAAACGTGAGCAGTACGTCGACAACGACGAACAGCTCAACCGCATCCTCCTCGAACTCGGCTCCGAAGACGTGATTCTCACGCGCAAGAGCGACAACCATAACTACGAGCCCGCCCAGATCGACAAGATCGTCGAAGCCCTCGCCGCCCTCGAAAAACTCGGCGCCGGCGTCACCCGCTACGGCGCCTCGCTCAACGAGTATCTGGATCTCCACGACAAGGAGTCCCACATCCTCCCGCGCTACGTCGCCCGCATCCGCGAAGGCAACAAAGAGTCCCACGAGTTCCTCCAGGACGACACTGCCCGCGCCGCCTTCATCGCCGCCCACGGCCTCGATGCCGGCGCCACCGAGCAACAGCCCGACGGCGCCACCAAGACTCCGTTCACCGCCAAACGCATCACGCTCCACGAAATTTTCGAATCCACCGAGATGACCAAGCTCCTCAAGGCGATCGCCGCCGCGGGCATGGAAATCGACCGCTTCACCGCCAGCGAGGAATCCCGCTACACCGTCACCGAAAACGTCGGCCTGAAAACCGAAAACAAGACCGAGCTCTTCACGGCCCTCGAAGTGCTCACCCACATCCGCAACCTCGGCCGCAAAGGCCTGAGCATCCAGCGCTACAAAGGTCTCGGTGAAATGAACCCGAAACAGCTCTTCGAAACCACAATGGACCCGGAAAAACGCCGCCTCCTCAAAGTGAGCATCGACGACGCCGCCAAAGCCGACGCCCTGTTCACGCTCCTGATGGGCGACGAAGTCCCCCCCCGCCGCCAGTTCATCGAAGACAACGCCCTGAACGTCCAGTACCTCGACGTCTGATCGGCGTATCGACGTTTGGTTAAGCGCGAAGACGCAAAGACGCGAAGGCATGAAACAAGTCTTGGTACCCGACGAAATCGAAACGCTCGCCGCCCAAACGGTGAGCGCCGCTTTCGCTGTGCACAAAGCACTCGGCCCGGGACTCCTCGAAAGCGCCTATCAAGAATGCCTCCAGATCGAACTCGCGCTCTCCGGCCTGACCGTCGAACGCGAGAAGCCGCTCCCACTTATCTACCGCGGCCACGTCATCGATAACGCCTACCGCCTCGACCTGATCATCAACGGCCAACTCCTCATCGAGTTAAAAGCCATCGACAGCATCCAAGCCATCCACCGGGTCCAAGTCACCACCTACCTAAAACTCCTCCAATTCCCCTTAGGTCTCCTGATCAACTTCAACGTCCCCCTTATCAAAGACGGCATCACAAGAGTCCTAAACCTAAACTTCCAATCGAACATTGAATCCCCGACTCGCAAACCGATGCCGCAAGAAACCTTAGCGCCTTCGCGTCTTCGCGCTTAACCAAAACCACCGCCCGCTTTCGTCCTCCTTTTCGCCCGTGTACACCGCCAACGAAAAACTCTCCACCGCCAACATCACCGACATCATGCAGTCGGCCTACATCGAGTATTCGATGTCGGTCATCGTCTCACGCGCCCTCCCCGATGCGCGCGACGGCCTGAAGCCCGTGCAACGCCGCATCCTCTACGCGATGATGCGCGAAGGCCTGCTTCACAACCGCGCGTACGACAAATGCGCCGGTGTCGTCGGTGAAGTCCTCAAAAATTACCACCCGCACGGCGACTCCTCCGTGTACGACACCCTCGTCCGCATGGCGCAGACCTGGGTCATGCGTTACCCGCTCATCGATCCGCAGGGTAACTTCGGTTCCGTCGAGGGCGATCCGCCAGCCGCATATCGTTACACCGAGTGCCGCCTCAACGCCATCGCCGAGGAACTCCTCGCCGACATCGACGAAGACACCGTCGACTTCGCGCCCAACTACAAAGAGTCCACGACCGAGCCCACGGTTCTTCCAGCCGCTCTGCCGAATCTCTTGATGAACGGCTCGACGGGCATCGCCGTCGGCATGACGACGAACATCCCGCCGCATAACCTGCGCGAGATCATCGACGCCACCATCGCCATCATCGACCGCCCGGCCATCACGGTCGACGAACTCTGCGGTATCATCACCGGCCCCGACTTTCCCACCGGCGGCACCATCTCCGGCCGCGAAGGAATCCTCTCTTATCTCAAGACGGGCAAAGGCATCGTCCGCATCCGCGGCCGCGCCCACTCCGAAGAGACCAAGACCGGCTCCGAGCAAATCATCATCACAGAGATCCCGTACAACGTTAACCGCGCCACGCTCGTCACGCGTATCGCGGAACTCGTTACGGAAAAGGAGATCGACGGTATCCGCGACATCCGCGACGAGTCCGACGAAAACACCCGCGTCGTCATCGAGCTGAAACGCGGCGAACAGGCCAAGGTCGTCATCAACCAGCTCTACCAGAAGACCGCCCTCGAATCCTCCTTCGGCGTCACCCTGCTCGCCCTCGACAAGAAGCGGCCGAAGCAGATGAACATCAAGGAACTCATCGAGTGCTACATCGAGCACCGCCGCGATGTCGTCACCCGCCGCACCAAGTTCCGCCTCAAGCAGGCCGAGGACCGCGCCCACATCCTCGAAGGCTACATCATCGCCCTAGATAACCTCGACGACTTCGTCAAAATCATCCGTTCCTCCGCCAACCGCGAAGAAGCGAAGGTGAAGTTGATGGCCAAATACCCGCTCTCCGAGCGCCAGACCGACGCCATCCTCGAACTCCGCCTCTACCAGCTCACCGGCCTCGAGCGCGGCAAGATCGAAGCCGAATACGCCGAGCTGATGACCCTCATCGCCGAGCTCCGCCTCATCCTCGAGTCCGAAGCGAAACTCCTCGAAGTCATCAAGACCGAGCTCCTCGCCGGACGCGAAAAATTCGGCGACGCCCGCAAGACCGAGATCATCGCCGCCGCTGGCGACTTCCGCATGGAAGACGTCATCCCCAACGAAGGCTGCGTCATCACCGTCTCGCACCTCGGCTTCATCAAACGCACGCCCGTTGCCGAATACCGCTCGCAGAAACGCGGCGGCAAAGGCGTCATCGGCGCCGAGACCTACGAAGACGATTTCGTCGAACGTCTCTTCACCGCGAGCACGCACGATTACCTCCTCGTCTTCACCTCGCACGGCCAGTGCCTCGCGAAAAAAGTGTACGACGTCCCCGAGGGCGCGCGCACCGCGAAGGGCAAATCCGTCGCGTCGTTCCTCCGCCTCAACGAAGGCGAGAAGATCGCCGCCATGCTCTGCGTGAAAGACTTCACGAACGACCAGTTCCTCGTGATGGCCACCAAGAGCGGCGTCATTAAAAAATCGCTCCTCTCCGATTACACCAATGCCGTCCGCGAAGGCGGCGTCATCGGCATCAACCTCGCCGAAGGCGACAGCGTGATCGGCACCGTCCTCACGACCGGCAGCGATGAGCTCATCCTCGTTTCTCACCAAGGCCTCGCCGTCCGCTTCCGCGAACGCGACGCCGAGAGCGGCGAAGAACTCTTCCGCGCCACCGGCCGCGCCACCGGCGGCGTCACCGGCATGCGCTTCAAACTCGCGAGCGATTATCTGCAAGCGATCGAAGTCGTCGACCACACCACCAAGTTCCTCGTCGCGAGCGAAGCCGGCCTCGGCGTCCGCACGCGCTTCGAAGACTACCGCCTCATCAACCGCGGCGGCAGCGGCGTGTGGGCTATCGACCTCCCCGAAGACGGCTCCGTGAAACTCGTCGGCGCACTCAGCGTGAAAGACACCGACGAAATCATGCTCCTCACCATCAAGGGCCAGAGTGTGCGTTGCCCGGTGAACACCATCCGCGAAGTGAACCGCGGCGGCAAAGGCGTGAAACTCCTCACCTTGGCCGAAGGCGACAAACTCCTCAGCATCGCCCGCGTCGTCGAGACGACCGAAGAACTCGACGCCGCCGCCATCGGCACCAACCCGCCGATCCCGCCCGCAACCACCTGATCGCGCATTTCATCAATCACTCCAAGGCGAGCCCTCACCGGCTCGCCTTTTTTGCGTCCTATCCAAACCAGTCATTCATCAATTTCCCACCGCACTTTGCGCTCCCACGTTTTCGCGATTTCTTGAGCAAAGATTTTTCCGAAAAGTGTCGATTCAGCCCTTGCCAACAATTGGCGGCGAAGTCTCCTTCCACACTCCTTCCTGTGTCCACGTTCTGATTTTTTGCGTCATGGCCGGCCGTTTGTCCCAGCTCCTCGATCCCACTCGCATCTCGCTCTCCGTCCAGAGCGCCAAACGCACCGTCGCCCTGAACGAAGTCGCCCGTCTCCTCGACGGGCATCCCGAAGTCTCTAACTTCCAAGGCTTCTACAACGAACTCCTCGCCCGCGAACGCCTCGACACGACTTGTCTGGGCAACGAAATCGCCCTCCCGCACGCTCGCACCGAGCACGTCCAGAAAATCGTCCTCGCCGTCGGCCGCAGCGACCAGGGAGTGCACTTTGAGAACGGAAATCAGACCGTGCGCCTGATGTTCGTCCTCGGCACTCCCAAGTCCAACCCCGGCGACTACCTCACCGTCGTCAGCGCTCTCTGCAAAATCCTAAAAGACGCCGCCAACCGCGACGCCCTCATGCGCGCCGACTCCCCCGCAGCCTTCATTCAGGCTGTCGTAGCCGCCGAGGATAAACTCTTCGCTCCCGCAAGCGTCGCCTAAAGCGATCGCGGTGCGCATCGAATCTCATTCATGCGCGCGAAAAAGTGGCTCTGGGGCGGTGGTCTGGCATTCGCGCTGTTACTGATTCTTGCGGCCGCTTTCGTCGGCCCGCTCATTGCGGCCTCACTTCGGTCAGACGCTCTCTTTCTCCGCTATCAGTCCGATTCCCGGATCAGGTATGAAGCCGGCGCAGAGGCCACCGCCACGATCCTTGCGCGCGAACTGCCCGATGCCATCGCCGCTGTGGAGAAGCTGCATGGCGAGAAATTCCCCCAATCCATCACCGTCCACGCCTGCGCTTCACTGAAAACATTCGGAGATTTCACCGCGGTTCCCTCGGCTGGCGGCATTGTGCTGAACAAACGACTGTTCATTTCGCCCAAAGAAAACAATACGCCCGAGCGCCTGTACCGAATTCTCCGCCATGAGCTCTCGCATCTGCATCTGGATCAAAAGCTCGGCGCCTCCGCCCATTTGCACATCCCTTCCTGGTTTCAGGAAGGGATCGCCGTCGTCGTTTCAAATGGCGGCGGCGCCGAAAACGTAACCCCGACCGAGGCCGTCCGAGCGATTCTGGACGGGAGACATTTTGTGCTGCGCGACTCGGGCAATATTCTTCTCCGCCTCACCGGCGGCGCAACTGATGGCCTGCCTCAACATCTGTTTTATCGACAAAGCGGGCTGTTCGTCGCCTTCATGCGCGACAGCAATCCAACCGCCTTCGACCGTTTCATGAAGTTGCTTCTTTCAGGCGAGACATTCACGGAGTCGATTCGCTCAGCCTACGGCCAAGATCTTCTAGCGCTTTGGCAGGAGTTCGCGACAAAGCTTCCTGCCTCAGCCCGCTGAAGCTCCCACCGCACCCAAGGCTTGCCGCGCCGCTTTCGTCCGGGATGCTCGCCCCAGCGCGCATGATCCACTCGTTCGTCTTCAGCGAAGGAAAACTCGTCGGCCGCGACCTTGAGGTCGAGGCGCTCCGTCTCGTCCGCGCCGACAAAGGCCTCATCCTTTGGGTCGACCTCGAAAATCCTACCGACGAAGAAATCAAAACCGTCCTCGAAGGCGTCTTCCAATTCCACCCGCTCGCCGTCGAAGACTGCGTCACGCCCAGCTCGCTCCCGAAAATCGAGGATTACGAAGACCACCTCTTCATCGTCACCCACGCCGTCGATTTCACGCGTACCGAAAAATTCAACACCACCGAGCTCGACCTCTTCCTCGGCAAGGAATTCCTCGTCACCTTCCACCGCGCCTCGCTCAAATCCGTCGCCGCCGCCATCGACCGCTGCGTCAAAGCCACCGGTATCGTCGCCCGCGGCCCCGACCGCCTCGCCCACCTCGTGATGGATCTGCTCGTCGACAATTACAAACCCATCACCGACGAACTCCGCGCCGAGCTCGACGAGATCGAGGAATCCGTCCTCACCGGCGACTCCGGCAAAGACCTCATCCCGAAACTCCTCGAGGTCCGCGGCGAAATCCACCACCTCCGCCAGATCGTCCGCCCTCAGCGCGACGTCGTCAGCCGCATCGCCCACGGCGACAGCAAAATCATCCGCAGCGTCATGCTCCCATATTTCCGCGACCTGCGCGACAACCTCATCCGCATCGACGAAACCGCCGCCAGCTACGCCGACCAGCTCTTCATCTCCTTCGACCTCTACCTCAGCAAATCCGACGTCGCCGCCAACGACGGCCTCAAAGTCCTCACCGCACTCACCGCGCTCACGCTTCCCGCCACGCTCATCAGCTCCTGGTACGGCATGAACTTCGACAACATGCCCGAACTCCGCTCCCCACTCGGCTACCCGATTGCTTTCCTCGCGACCCTCCTCACCACCGCGACGATGTGGTGGTGGTGCAAACGCAAACGCTGGATCTGACGCGAGCTCCGCTCGCGAAGTGACCTGCGACCAGTGACCAGTGCCCAATGACCAATGAATCACCAGCCAGCCCTGATCGCTCACCCACTATGAGGTGGAGCTCGCCCTCCGCCCGTAGCCGCGCTGTCCGCAGCGTGGCCTCCGGATTACCCCATTGGTCATTGGTCACTGGTCATTGGTCACTTCATGCGCGTGTGCCGCGCACACGCGCATGATCACCACCCTCGTCTACCGCGACAACAAGCTCGCGGCCCAGAATCCCCCGCCCGAAACCCTCGCCGCCCTGCGCACCGAGCCCGGCGTTCTCATCTGGGTCGATCTCGCCACCCCCACCGACGACGAAATCAAGGCCATCCTCGAAACCACCTTCGGTTTCCATCCGCTCGCCATCGAGGACTGCGTCACCGATTCTCCACTACCGAAGCTCGAACCCTACGACGACTACCTCTACCTCGTCATGCACGCGGTCGATTACACCAGGACCGAGGCATTCACCACCACCGAGCTCGATTTCTTCCTCGGGAAAAACTTCCTCGTCACCTTCCACCGCAAACCACTCAAAGCCGTCGACGCCGCCATCGAACGCTTCATCAAAACACCGGCGCTCGTCATCCGCGGCCCCGACCGCTTCGCCCACACCATCCTCGATTACATGGTCGAGGCCTACAAACCCGCCCTCGACGCCATCCGAGAACAAATCGAGGAACTCGAAGAAGGCGTCCTCCACCGCATCTCCGCCGACGAACTCTTCCCGCGCGTCGTCGGCCTGCGCAAACAACTCGCCAACCTCCGCCAGATCGTCCGCCCCCAGCGCGAAATCGCCGCCGACCTCGCCAGCGGCAAGCACAAACTCATCCGCACCGTCATCCTCCCCTACCTGCGCGACCTCGGAGAGGAACTCGCCCGCATCGAGACACAGACCGGCACTTGGTCAGACCAGCTGATCCTCTCCTTCAAAATCTACCTCAACAAATCGAAGCACGACGCCAACGCCGGCATCCGCGCCCTCACCGCCATCACCGCGCTCTCGTTTCCTGCCACGCTCGTCTCGACCTGGTACGGCATGAACTACGAGCACATGTACGAACTCGCCGGCCGCTTCAGCTACCCCCTCGCCTTCCTGATCACCCTCTTCGCCACGATCGGCACCGCCTTCTGGATGCACCGCCGCAAATGGCTGTGAGTTCCGAGGTGGTACGCGCACTCCGTGCGCGTTGTTCGACCCCGCCCGCGCTTCCACACCAAACGCCTCCGCGCCTGCGCCGGAACGGCACTTAGCAAGTGCCGTCTCACTCCCTCACCAGCCATTAGCCCCGGTCACTGGTCATTAGTCATTGGTCATTGGTCATTCGCGCGCGAAGCGCGCGCCCTACCGGCCGCCCGTCAGCGTACGCCAGCTCCGCTTCGTCTCCTCCGAAACTCCAGCCGCGGCCAGCCACTTCTCCGCCGGGACTTCGCCCGCATCCCGTTCCCGAAGCATTTTGTACACTTCGAAAATCGTCCGCGCGCGCTTCTCCGGGTCCCGGATCGATCCCGCCACCTGCGAGGCGAGCTCCTGTTCGTCACCATCCGCCCAATACAACGCCGCCGCCTCCACCGCCGCGTCCCGCGTATCGCCCGCCGGCAGCTTCGCCAGCCAGTCCGCCGCCGCCTCTTCGTTCCGGTGCAAAAACATCCCGGCCAGCTCCGCCGCCTGGTGCGCCATGACCCGCTCCGGATTCGCCACCACCCAGTTCGCAGCCGCCTCCGCGTCCATGTGCACCCACTGCGAAAGCGCCCGCTCCACCACGTCCTTGAGTTCTGGTGACGCCGCCTGCGGCCCCGTCAGCACCGCCAGCGCCGCCGCCGGATCGCGCTGCGCCTGCCAGGAGATAACCCCCGTCTGCAAGGTCGTCCTCAGCTGCGGATCGGCCACCGCCCCCAGCCAATCCATCGCCGCCCGCCGGTCGGAATCCAGCCACGCCTCGAACCCATCCCGCAGCACCGTGGCGCGATCCGCCTCCGGCACCCATTTCTTCACCAGCTCCACCGCCCGCTCCGGCGACTCCTCGAAACTGTCCCGCGCCCACATGCCCAGCGCAACCGCCGCCGCGCCCTCCCTCAGCAACGCCAGCGCCTGCATCCCATGCTCCGGCGAATGCTCCAGCATCAGACTCACCGCCCGCGTCCCTTCCCACGAGCTTTCCGGAATCTCATGCCTCTTCATAAAATCCAGACAGAGATCCGGACGCTTCTGCGCACACTCCACCATCAGCTGCCCCTTCCAATCGTCAGATCCCATCGCGCCCGCCTGCCCCTCCGCCCACTGCAACACCGCCGCCGCATCGATCCTCGCCCACGCGGAAATCATCGCATGCGCCGAACTCGCCTGCCTCGACGCCGGCAGCCGGTTGAAATACATCACCGATTCCTGTGGGGAAGTTTTCATCAGCTCCGCCAGCGCGCCGCCCATATCGTACGGCTGATCTTTCTCGGGAAACGCCAGCGCCAGCTCGAGCGCAGCCTTCGGTGCCGTGCCGTCGATCGATTGAAAAACCGCAACCATCATTTCGATACGCTCGTGCTCACCGGTGTTCTGCCGCATCCACTGGGCCGCCTCCGCCGGATTCCTACCCGCCAGCACCGCCAGCGCCACCGACAACACCCGCGTCCGCTGCGGCAGCCGCTTCGCCGTCTGCGCCCACGCCAGCGCCCCATGCGGATCGCGCTCCGCCCATGTCTCCAATGTCTCCCGCAAATCCATCCAGTCAGGCCTCTCACCGCGCCCCTCCGACCACGCGCGCAATCCGCCGATCCGCTCGTCCAGCTCCCGCTCGTCCATCTCCGCCTTCTTTTCCGGATTTGATTTAACCTGCCCCCCATTCCCCGCGCCCGTCACCTCCACCCCTCCACGCCCTGGGCCGTCAGCTCTCTGGCTTTCCACCACCGTTCCCGCCGGGAAAAAAATCTTCACGACACCCAGCGCCACCGCCGCACCGACCAACCCGCCACTCGCGAAAACCAGCCATGACTTCATATATTTAACACGACGCTACCCGCCTGATCTTAATCAAGCCAAGGGGGAAGCCTCCCACCCGCGTATAAAATGCCATCCGGGTTCGCCAACCGCACATCCCGGGCGCAACTTTTTCAAATCCGCACCGTCAGGCCGCACACATCACCGATACCTCCGGCCTCCTCCCCGCACCTCTCACTCCGCCCATGCCCGCTCCGACCCTGCGTACCCTCGCGAAAGCCCTTGGCCTCTCCCGCACCACCGTCTCCGAAGCCCTGCGCGGATCTTCCTGCGTAAAACCCGCCACCGCCGAGCGCATCCGCGCCGCCGCCAAAGCCGCCGGCTACCAGCCAAACCCCCTCGCCGGCGCCGTGATGTCCGAGCTCCGCCGCTCCCGTGGCAACGCCTTCCGAGGCGTCCTCGCCGCCGTCGCCCTCACCGAATCCGACCGCCCGCTTCACGCCGGCCCCTTCTTCAAAGAAATCCTCCGAGGCGCCACCGAGCGCGCTTCCGCCCTCGGTTTCAAAATCGAGCTCTTCAACGCAGGCGGCGACACCGGCGTTTCCCTCACTCGCCTCGATCAGATCCTCCAGTCCCGGGGCATCCAGGGCCTCATCCTGATGCCCGTCTGGCACTCCCCCGATTTCACCGCCCTCGACTGGACCCGCTACGCCGGCGTTTACGCCGACTACATGATCGAAAAACCCGGCCTCCACTCGATCTGCCCCGATCACCACCGCTCCCTCAGCACCGCGCTCCAGCAAATCACCGTCCGCGGCTACAAACGCCCCGGCATGTTCATCCAGCGCCACCACGACGAACGCCTCCAATACCGCTGGCAGGGCGCCTTCTTCGCCTTTCAACAAAACAACCCCGGCTGCGGCCAGGTCCCGTTGCTCATGGCCGACGAGATCAACGAAAAAAACTTCACCGCCTGGTTCAAAAAGTATCAACCCGACGTCGTCCTCGGCCACAACTCCCAGGCCATCGAATGGATGAAAGCCGCCGGCGCCTCCGTTCCAAAAACCCACGGCTTCGTCTCGCTCAACATCCTCAATTCCCAAGTCCCCTGCGCCGGCCTCGACCAGCAACCCGCGCACATCGGCCTCCGCGCCGCCGAGATTCTCGTCGCCAAACTCCACCGCAACGAACGCGGTGCCCCCCAGCCCTCCTCCTTGACCACCATCGCCGCCCGCTGGGTCGAAGGCCCCACCATCCGTGACACCAAGCCCGCCCGCGTAGTCCGCGAACCCGCCGAAGCCGTCCTCGCCTAGAGCCATCGCGTGCGGCCTCCGAGGTAGGGCGCGCACGCCGTGCGCCGCCCTCCGAAACACTCGCCCCCATCCGCGTCCCACTCGCTTATCGCATTCCTCGCCAGCCCCCGCCTCCCCCGGACCGGCACTTGGCAAGTGCCGCCCGTAGCCACGAGCGCCAGCGAGTGATCCCCCACCTCACTCGCAGGCCACCACCGCCGCCCCCAGCGCCGCGAGCTTCAACGTCCCCGCCGCCCGGATACCGCTCAGCAACTCCGTCCCACGATAATCCCCGAGCCCCACCTCAACCGCGGTCTCGCCGTGATTCAGCACGAATAGAAATTTCCGACCGCCGCCTTCACGCACCGCCACTTCGACATTCTGCGGCGTCTTCAACACCGGCGACACCTTCGCCCGTGCCACCGCCGCCTCCAGCACGCGCGTCAGCCCCGCCGCATCCGGCTTCGTCCCGAGATAAAACGCCGCGCCTTTCCCAAACGCGTTCTCCGTCACCGCCGCGCGCCCCGCGAAGAAATCGCTCTCGAAAGTGGCGAGCGCCTTCGCCCCTTCGAGATGGATCACGTCGCACCAATGCTTCGCATCGCACGTCTCTCCGCCCGCGAACTTCAAACTATTCTTCTGCGTCTCCGGCATCACCGCCCACTCCTCGATCCACAGCCCGAGCGCCTCGCGCAGCCACGCCGGATACCCGCCGAGCACCACATGCTCGTTCTCGTCGACGATCGCCGAGCAATACGTCGCCAGCAGCGTTCCACCGCCGCGCACATACGCCGTGAGATTATCCGCGTTCTGCTTCGTCAGCAGATAAAGCGTCGGCGCCACCACGAGCGCGTAGCCATCGAGCGTCTCCTCCGGATGAACGAAATCAACCGCGATATTCCGCTCATAAAACCAGCGATGGATCTCCTGCGTCCACGCCACGTAATCGATCCGCGCCACCTTCGACTCCAGCTCCACCGCCCACCACGCATCCCAATCGAACGTGATCGCCACCTTCGGCATCACCAGCGTCCCCGCCACCGCCCCGAGCGTCTTCAACTCCGCTCCGAGCTGGGAAATTTCCTTAAACGTCCGCGTCTCCACCCCCGCGTGTGGGATCATCGCGCTATGATATTTCTCCGCGCCCGCCTTCGACGCGCGCCACTGGAAAAACATCACGCCATCCGCTCCGCGCGCCACCGCCTGCAAACTCTGCAGCCGCATCACACCGGGATTCTTCGTCGGATTCAGCGGACGCCAGTTCACCGCCGCTGGCGCCTGCTCCATCAGCACAAACGGCATCGTCTTCTTCTGCGACCGCTTCAGGTCGTGCCCCGCCGCACCATACGCCTCCGCGCCATGGCCGAGCAACGGATCGGGATAATTGTCCCACGACACATAATCCATTTCCTTCGCCCACCGGTGATAATCCAGCGGCTTAAAAAACCCGATGAAGTTCGTCGTGATCGGAATCGTCGGCGTCGCCTGCCGGAGAATAGCGTGCTCAATCAAGTAGCACTCGAGAAACGCATCGCTCGTGAACCGTTTGAAATCCAGCTGCTGCGTCGGATTGCAGTGATAAGGCGCCCGCCGCGGCGTGAGCACTTCGTCCCACGCGTGATAAAGCTGACTCCAAAACGCCGCCCCCCACGCCTCGTTAAGAGTCTCCAGCGTTCCGTATTTTTTTTTCAACCACGCGCGAAACCCCGCCGTGCTCTCAGCGTTGTGACACTCGTTCATGTGGCACGCGTACTCGTTGTTGATGTGCCACGTCACCAGCGCCGGATGCTTCCCATAACGCTCCGCCAGCTTGCTCACAAACACCGCCGCCAGCCGCCGGTAGTTCGAGCTCGATGGCGAGTAGTGCTGCCGCGCCCCCTGATTGTACGCGATGCCGCTCGCATCCTCCGGCAGGATGTCCGGGTACTTACGCCACATCCAAGCCGGCGGCGACGCCGTGCACGTCGCCAGACAAACCGAGATTCCGTTCGCCCACAGCAGATCGAACACCCGATCCAGCCAGCCAAAGTCGAACGTGTGTTCATCCGGCTGGATGCGCGCCCAGCTGAAAATCCCCACGCTCACCAGATTCACCCCCGCCTCCTTCATGAGCCGCACATCCTCGGGCCACACCGATTCAGGCCACTGCTCAGGATTATAGTCACCGCCGTAGAAAATCGTGGAAGGAAACTTGGAAGAAATCATGGAGGTTAAAGACGCTCGTGCGCAGACCCACCCCTAGCGACTCCCCCACGGCATTTACAGTCTGAACCAGCGTAGCCGCTCTCGCGCAGCGAGCGGCCATCCGAGGTGGAGCGCGCACTCCGTGCGCGCTGTTCGCCTCCAACCCGCGTTCCCCCCGCCTATCGCACATCTCCCCAGCCCACGCCCACCCCGGACCGGCACTTAGCAAGTGCCGCCCCATTCCCCGCGCTTCCCCATTTCCCCCTTCGGCATTCGGCCTTCGACCTTCGGATTTCAGCGGGAGCGCCGCCGTCTACGGCGCTCTCGCTCCAGACTTCCCTCCCCTGCAAACCGCGCTAAGGTCCGCCCCGATGAAACGCATCGCCCCGCTCGTCCTCCTCGCCGCCTTCGTCGCCGCGCTCTTCGTCCCCCCGCTCCTCGCCGCGACCCAGCCCGCTCCCGAAGCAGCCCCCGCCACCACGACTACCACCGTCTCCTCCGACAAATCCCCGGTCGGCGGTATTGCCACCGCGGTGACAACCCTCACCGGCATCGCCATCTCCCCGCTCCTCGGCACCGGCGGCTTCGGCCTCTATAAATGGTACAAGGCCGACACCGACGCCGAGAAAGCCGCCCTCCCGTGGTTCGCCAAAACCACCTTCTTCGTCCCCGCCCTCCTCATCGCCGCCCTCTGCGCGCTCAAGGACACCTTCGGCGCCATGGTCCCGCCCGGTTTCAAAAAACCCCTCGATGTCCTCGAGACTGTCGAAAACAAAGCCTCCGGCCTCGTCGCCGCCGGCGCCATCGTCCCTTTCACCATGGGCACGCTCAGCGATTGGATACTCGCTTCGACCGACTCCACCGCCGTCGCCACGCGCAACTTCGCCGACGCCGGCCTCGCCATGATGCACCTCGGCGCCGCCGATCTCTCCTGGCTCCTCAACATCCTCACCGTCCCCTTCGGCCTCGCCGTCTTCGCCGTCGTCTGGATGGCCTCGCACGCCATCAACGTCCTCATCCTCCTCAGCCCCTGGGGCGCGATCGACGCCGTCCTTAAAGCCGCCCGCACCGCCGTCCTCGGCCTCCTCACGATCACCGCCACGCTCGATCCGAAAATCGCCGCCATCGGCTCCCTCATCGTGATCGTCATCGCCTGGCTCATCGCCGGCTGGGCCTTTCGCCTCACCATCTTCGGCAGTCTCTTCTGCTGGGACTTTTTCACCCTTCGCAAAAAACGCTTCACACCCCAGCCCGTCACCAACCGCCTCTTCAGCGGCGGCAAACTCAAAGGCGTCCCCATCCGCACCTACGGCAATCTTCTCAACCAACCCGAAAACGGTCGCCTCGTTTTCACCTACAAACCCTGGCTCATCCTCCCGCAACGCACCGCCGAAGTCCCGCTCACCGCGCCCTACATCGCCAAAGGCCTCTTCTTCTCCAGCATCTCCGACGGCAACTACACGCTCTTCCTGCTCCCCCCGCGCTACCGCGACCACGAGGAAGAAGTCGCCAGGATCTACAAACTCGAAGGCGGCGTAAAAGACGCCGGCCTCCTCAAAGCCTGGAGCGCGTTGAAAGAACTCTTCGGCGGCAGCGCCACAAAAGCCCAGATCGTGTGACCGGGAGCGCCGACGTCCCCGTCGGCTAAAACCAAAGCGCCTAAAGACATCTCAATTTTCTCAACAATCGGCAAAAGTACTCAACATATGAAGCGGCAGATCACATGGCTCGGTTGGCTTCCAATAGTCTCAACGGGAGTCGTTTTTACCTCCGTGTATATCGCGTGGGTCGCTGCATATTTTCAGCTTGGGCGTCGTCCTATGCCTTCGATGGACGCCCCAAAATTCATCGGCGGCCCCGCCACGGCGGTCTACAACGCTATGGGATGGATCATCCTGATCTCCCTCGCCACGTGGATTGTGGGGATGGGTATGAACATTGTAATGTCTCTATTACCCCGAACGGAAAATCGAGGCGCTTGGACTCTGAAGTTCGTGGGCGGATTCGCCATGGTCGCCCTCTATCTCTTATTCATTCGGTTTTCTCCAGGTGAGGCGGGCAGTTGGTTCCTGGACTAAAATCGGACATAAAAGGGCAGACCTGATCTGCTGCGCTCCTCCGAAATCCGTTAATTCTTCCGCCGCCGTTTCCGACATCCTACCCATGACGCCCAAGCAGAAAACTCTTCAGGCCCTCAAGACACTTCCTGAAAACGCGTCATACGAGCAGCTCCAGGAAGAAATCCACATTCTCGCCGCGCTTGAGCAAGCCGACTCCGACATTCGCGCCAACCGCGTTGTGCGCCACGACGAAGTGAAACGTCGTCTGGCCCAATGGACTTCGAATTGAGCTCAACATTGCACGGAGCTCGCAGCCGAAAAACTCCTATCTCTCAAATGCGCAGGTTGACCGAATCGGCGATGCCCACATGATCTCGCACATGACTTTGAGCGCAGTTTTGACCGCCGCGGAAGAAGGTGGATTTGTCGCTTTGAATCCAGAGACGGGGACTACCACTCAAGGCGAGACTGTCGAGGAGGCGCTCGAAAATCTCCGCGAGGCAACCGAGCTGTATCTTGAGGAGTTTCCGCTCAAAAAAAACAGCAACCCCCTTCTGACGACATTTCAGGTCACTGAGCGTGCCTAAACTGCCCCACCTCTCCGGCGCAGAAATCATCCGGGCGTTAGAGCGCCTTGGCTTCCAACGTGCGCGGTAAAAAGGCAGCCACGTCGTGATGAAGCGCGATTCAAGCGGCTGCGTCGTACCGCTACATCGCGAAGTGAAAATCGGAACACTCGCAGGCCTTCTTCGCCAGGCTGGAATCTCCGCAGAGGAGTTTCTCGCGCCCTCCCGCCAACTATCCGCGGCGCACTCCTATTCGCTTCAGTGCCCGCACGCCGCATCGGCCGGATTCGCATGCGCCTTCCGCTTGTGAATCGTCAGCCCGTTCCCATCCGGATCCTGCACCACCGCCAGCCGGCATACCGGACTATCCATCGGCTCCAGCGCAAATTTCGCCCCGGCCTTCTTGAGCACCGCGATCGCCGCATCGAAATCCTCCACCTCGAGTGAAATCGACGGGCCATCGCTCGACGCCTTCCACCCCTCCATGCAACCGAGCGCCAGCGTCGACGCCCCGACTTCATACTCGGTCCAAGTTTCGCCCCACACATTCGCCGGCTTCAAGCCGAGCGTCCCTTCATAAAACGCCCGCGCGCGGGCCATGTCTTTAACGGGATATCCAGTAAACGCGATTTCGAGAACCTTGATCATGGTGATAAGAGGTAAGGATTAAGTTTCGCCGGGATTCACCGGCAGTTCACGCGCACTCTGCCACCACGCACTGACAACCTTAATGTCAGGAAACTTTCGCCGTCGTTCATGGTCCGCCCTGCCCGGCGCCTCAGGTCTCTGCCCGATAAACCAATCGTCAGCTCGACAGCTCAACTGTGCGCGCCGAAAAAGTCCTTTTCATGCTCCGCGTTCTGCCGCCTTTCCTTCTGCTCACTTTCTTTATGACGACTTCCGCCACGCTCACCGCCGGCTCCACGCCCGACTCTACTCGCCTCGTCTACTTCGGCACCTACACCAAGAAAGACAGCAAAGGCATCTACGCCGCCCGCTTCGATACCGCGACCGGCACCTTCACGCCCGCCACCCTGGTCGCCCCCGCCGGAAACCCCACCTTCATCTCTCTCCATCCGCGCCTCCCGATCCTCTACTCGCTCCACGACCTCAAAAACGACCAGGGCGGCAACGACGGCGCCGTCACCGCCTACACCATCGACTCCGCCACCGGCACGCTCACCGTCCTCAACACCCGCCCCGCCGGCGGCCCGCCGCTCTGCTACATCCACGCCGATCCCTCCGGCACCGCCCTCCTCATCTCCAGCTACCACGGCGGCTACGTCGCCTCGTATCCACTGGCCGCGGACGGCAGCATCGGCCAACGCGCCTCCTTCATCAAACATACCGGCAAAGGCCCGGTCCCGCAGCAGGACGCCCCGCACGCCCACTGCATCGACATCGTCCCCGGCACGTCCTTCGCTTTCTCCGCCGATCTCGGCGCCGACAAAGTCATCCCGTACAAGGTCGATCCCGCCACCGCCGCGCTCACGCCCAACGGCGAGCCCTTCACCGCCCGCCCCGGCGCCGGCCCGCGCCACCTAGCGTTTCATCCCAACAAACGCCTCGCCTACGCGATCAACGAAATCGCCGCCACCGTCACCGCCTTCGCCCTCAACGCCTCCACCGGCTCGCTCCGCGAAATCGAAACGGTCGACGCCATCCCCGGCGATTTCATCGGCAAACGCTGGGGTTCCGAAATCGCCATCCATCCCAACGGAAAATTTCTCTACGCATCCCTCCGCGCCGACCACGAAAGCATCGCCCTCTTCTCCATCGACGAAAAATCCGGCCGCCTCACGTTCGTCGCCCACGCCCACGAAGGCATCAAACACCCGCGCCACTTCGCCATCGACCCCACCGGCCGCTGGCTCCTCTGCGCCAATCACGACACCAGCAACGTGAACGTCTTCGCCATCGACCCGACGACCGGCCGCCTCACCCCCAACGGCCACTCCCTCCCCGTCCTCTCCCCGGTCTGCGTCCTCTTCGCCCGATAAGAAATCGTTCTCGTTCTCTTACTCGTACTCGTTCTCCCCCACCCCGAGCCCACCTCACGCGCGCGTACTTCCGCGCCGCCTGCGTTTCCACTGTGCAAACCCGCGGCTTGCCGCGCCCCGGAAGAGAAACACGCTGAGCATTTCCATGCTCCTGCCACCCCGCGCCCTTGCCGTAGGCGTTCTGGGTCTCTGCCTCAGCGTTGTCGCCATCGCTGCGGAACCCGCCGCCACCCAGCCGCCATCCATCGCATCCACCAGTCTTCAAGAAATCGATACACTCCTGAGGACAGGAGACGTCGCCGAAGCCTGCGCACGTCTCCGCACGCTGGCGGAGAAAGACGATCCCGCGGCCCTCTTCGCCCTCGGATTCCTCCAGGAAATGGGCGCGGGCCTCGTCCTCGACTCCGGCCAGTCGCTGACAACCCTCACCAAAGCCGCCACGCTCGGCCATAAACCCGCCGCCGCTTATCTCGCGTGGAAATTCGAGCACGGCTTTCTCACCAAACCGGACCCGCAAAAATCCGCCCGCTTCGCCGGTCTCGCGGGGGAGGGGCCGTTCACCACCGCCCCGCTCCCCGACTACTGGCTCGGCGTCAACGAGCGCGTCTTCATCCCCAAAATCGCCCGCGCCTTCCTCTGGCTCAGCGACGCTGCCGCGCAGGACGATCCCCTCGCCCAGTATAATCTCGCCCAATACTACTTCGAAGGCCGTTACTCCGCGCCCGACTCCCGCGCCTACCTTCGTCTGCTCCGTCAATCTGCGGACAAAAACTTTGGTCCCGCCGCGCTCCAGCTCTCCCGCCTTCATAGCATCGGTTTTCTCGTGGACGAAAACGCTGGCGAAGCAGCCCGCTACCTCCGCGTCGCCGCCGACGCCGGCTTGCCCGATGCTCAATTCAACCTCGCCAAAAAACTCCTGCGCCCCGGATCGCCCGACACCACCGAAGGCCTGCGCCTCTTGGAACTAGCCGCAGCCCAAAAACACCCCGAAGCCTGCCTTGAGCTCGGGCGGCGTCTGCGCAACGGCGACGGCTTCCCGCAGAACGAAGCCCGCGCGCTCGAAATTTTTCAGAGTGTCGCCGACGTCGCGGAATCCGACACCCTCGACGAAGTCGCCTACGCCTACGAAACCGGACGCGGCACCGCCCAAAATCTCGATCAAGCGCGCAACCTCTACGAAAAATCCGCCGCCCGCGGCAGCTCCTACGCGAAATTCCGCCTGGGCACGATCGCACTGGATCACTCCGCGAACGGCAAACCCGACTACCCCGCCGCACTCCGCTGGCTCGAAGCCGCCAGCCAGGACGGCAACCACTCCGCCATGTACAGGCTCGGCGAAATGCACCGCAACGGACAAGGCGTGCCTGCTGATCCCGGCGCGGCATTTGTCTGGTACGAACGCGCAGCCCGCGACGGCGACCTCTTCGCTCAAAAAATGGTCGCCTGGTGTCTCGTGACCGGCACCGGCGTCGAACGCGATGACGAGGAGGCCGTCACCTGGTACACGCTCGCCGCAAAGAAAGGAGACTGCCTTTCGAGCGCACAACTTGGCCGTCACTATGCAAACGGTCTGGGCGTGCCCGTCGATCTGCGTGCCGCGAAAAAGCATTTCCTGGATTCCCTTCGCGACGACCCCGATTGCACCCATCTAAAACTGTTTGGGAGTATCTTTTTCGGTCTCCCCAAAGACCGCCTGCCCGAGGCTCGCGCAGTCTTCTCCGAACACCTCGCCAACGCCGCGGAGGTTCCAAATCACGACGCGGAAACCATCATCGTCGATATTCTGCTGAAAGGCCCCGCAGACATCCGCGACAAAGACGCAGCCCTCGCCCATCTCGAACGCCGCGCTGCGGAAAAAACGCTTTGGGCCATCGAAACCCTTTCGCAGGTGTATCTCGAAGGAACCTACGCCTCCCAGGACTTGAAAAAATCATACGGCTACGCGGTTCAGGCCGCGGCACTTCCGGAATCCGGTGCGAACGTCATGCTCGCATTCCACCAAATTCTCGGGGCGGGCTGCAGTATCGACGAAGCCGGCGGTCTTTCTGACCTGATAAACGCCGCACCGGCCAGCGGACGGGCGAACTTCCTGCTGATGCAGTTGCACATCTTCGGCCTGGCTGTGCCTGAAAATCGCGAGCGCGCCGCCGACTACCTCGCTCAAGCGGCCAGACTTCAATTCCAACCCGCGCGCTATCTGCTTTCCTCCGCCTCGAATGACCCCAAGCGCGCCATTGCCATGACCGCGCCCGTCCAAAACAACACGCCGTTCGACGAGAAAAAATTCGAGCGAAAACTCGCGGCGCGTATCCAAAATAACCAAGACGTCGCCGCCGAAGCCGTCTCGATGCCCAAGCCCGATTTTCCTCCGCGCCTGCGCTTCCTGAACCAGAATGGCGAAGCCACCATTCGATTCGTCCTTACCAGCGAAGGCCGCACCACCGAGGTGGTCGCCATCAACGCCACCCACGCAGACTTCGCCACCGCCGCAGTCACCGCCGTCAAGCAGTGGCGATTCCTGCCTCCCATGACCGGTGGCAAAGCCAAGTCCGTCACCATGCAGATCCCCGTCGTCTTCAATCTCCACGAAAAATAATCCCGCCCTCGATGAAACTCCCGCTCCTTCTTCTCCTGTCACTGCTAACAACGCCTGCACTCTGCCTCGCTCAAGAGGCCGACCCGAAAACACCCATTCCCGCAGAAACCGCCGTCTGGATCACCGACCCAAACGACGCTCTCCAAAAGTCAGCCGCCACACGCCGCCCGCTGCTGATCAACTTCACCGGCTCCGACTGGTGCGTCTGGTGCCACCGCGTGCGCGACGAAATCTTCGTCCAAAAACACTTCCTCAGCTACGCAGCCGACAACTTGATCCTGCTCGAAGTGGATTCCCCGCGTCAGAAAAAACTGCCCGCCGAACTCGAAAAACAAAACAACGCGCTGAAGGAAAAATACGCGGTCGAAGGCTATCCCACACTCCTCCTCCTCGACGCCGACGGCAAAGAACTCGGTCGCCTCGGCTACATGCAAGGCGGCCCCAAAACCTTCGTGCGCGAGCTCAAGCGCCTCATCGCAACCCCGCCCGCCCCGGCTCCCGCCACCCGACAGGATTGAGTTATCTGTGCTCGGAACGTCGAAGTCCCCATCGGCATCGCGGGACTATCTCGGAAACGCTCAAACACATCAAAACACCGCCCACTCGATCACACCAATCTCCTTCCCGGCTACCGTGCCCGGAAACACAATACGCAGGTAACGCGTCTCCCCCGCGTGCTCGACCGTGACCGGCGATCCGCTCACGCCACCGCCCTCACGCAAATCCGCCAGCGTCTTCCACATTTTCCCATCCGACGATCCTTCGATCGCGAACGCATACTTTTTCCACGCGTACTCGAACCTCACCGCGCTGCGCTTCACCGCCTTCACCGCGCCAAGATCGATCTGCAACCAGCCGCCCGCCGCCTCCGGCTCAGGCGACCACCGCGTCGCGTAATTATCGTCAAACGCCCGCGCCGCTCCTGAAAACTCCCCAAGCGCCACACTCGACGCCGTCGCCAGCACACCCGCTTCCAACGTCGCCAGATTTCCCTCCACCGCCCGCCCCTGCACCATGGCCGGTCCGCGATGCGTCGCCTCCACCTTCACGAGCGTCCCGCGATCGGTGAACGTCACCTCATCCACACACAACTGCCGGAACGCCGTTCCCTCCACATACGGCAGCCGGTGCCGGTGGTACGCGATATAGTCCTTCCCGTCGTGCGCAAAAATCGCGTGATGCCCCGGACTGATCACATCGCGCGTCTTGTCTGTGGCCAGAACCGGACTCTCCCCGATCTCCGCAAACGGCCCGAACGGCGTCTCACCCACCGCCGCCCGCACCTCGTACGTGTCGCTGATCGTTTTTCCATTCGAGTACGTCAGAAAATATTTCCCGCCCCGTTTCACCATGAACGGCGCCTCGAAATAATTCCCCGGGGTCACATCGCGCGGCTCCCCGTCAAACGTCACCATATCCGCCTTCAACTTCACCGCGAAGCACCGACCGTTCGTCCAGTTCCACCCCGAGCCCCAGTACAAATAAGCGCTGCCATCGTCATCGATGAACGCCTCCGCATCGATCATGTGAAACTCCGGCCGCCAGTTCCCCGCGATCAGCGGCTTGTCCCCCAGCGCATTTTTCCAAGGCCCGAGCGGCGCATCCGCGACGCCCACCCACACCTCGCTGCCAACCGAGACATACATGAAAAACTTACCGTTCTTCGCCCGCACCACCGACGGCGCCCACACCATCGCCCCTTTCGACGTCGCGCTCGTGCACGCCATCTTCGTCGGCCAGTTCAACTCGCGAAACGTCCAGTTCTTAAAATCCGCCGACTCCCAGCACCCGAGCGTCTCGCCGCCCCAAGGATCGTTCGTCGCGTAGATAAAAAATTTCCCGCCATGCGCGATCACCGACGGATCCGCAAAATACCCCGGCAGCACCGGATTCCCCGCCCTCGGCATCTCCCAGGGATCCATCACCGCAAGCAAAGTATGCGCACCGATAAAACAGCTCATGAAGAAAAGGTTTTTTAGAAACATAAAGTCGTGTTGATGGAAACATCACCGCCCTCGCGAACTAGCCAGAAGCTCCTCCGCAATCTGCCGGTTCTGCCGCACCCGCGCATCGTCCGGAGTCCGCTTCAACACCTCGTCGTAGCACCTGATCGCATCTTCCGCATTGCCCAAAACCATCAGGCAGTTCCCCAGGTTCGCCCACGCCTTGATATGCTCCGAATCGAGCGCGAGCGCTGCTCGAAACTCCCCGGCCGCCTCCTCAAAACGCTCCCGGCGCGCCAGCACGCTACCCAGAGCATACCGCGCCTCCGCCAGCCCTGGGCTCAGCCGCAAAGCCTCCCGATAATCACGCTCTGCCCGCACTGTGTCGCCCAAACCGTATCGGATATTTCCCGACGCCAGCCACGCCTCCGCCCAGTCAGCCCGCAATTGCAGAGCCGCTTCCATCTCCCGCAGCGCCTCCTGCAAGCGCCCGTCCCGCTCCAGCGAAATCGCCAGCTCGTACCGCGCTTCCGCGTTCTCCGGCCCGTCGGCGACCGCCCTCTGCAACAACGCAACCGACTCGCTCCGTGCGCCCGACTCCCGCTTCAACACCGCCAGTTGCGTCAACGCATCCGTGAGCCCGGGGTCAATGTCCACAGCCGCCCGAAACGCTCCCTCCGCCTCCGCCTTCTTGTCCAAGCTCACCCACGCGATTCCCATTCCGAAATGCGACTCCGCTGATTTCGGGTCCGCCGCCACCGCCGCTTGAAACTCGACGACAGCTTCCGCCCAGCGGGATTCCCTCAGAAAAACCGTGCCCAGATTATGCCGGGCAAACGCGTGATTCGGCCGCAGCACAATCGCCCGTCCAAACGCCTCCCGCGCCTCCACCAGCCTTCCTTCCTCTAGAAGCGCCACGCCCAGATTATTGAACGCTCGCGGATTATCCGGGACCTTGGCCGTCGTGTCGCTCCACAACGCGATGGCCGAATGATACAGCCCGTTCCTTTGCCAGGTTCCCGCCGTCATCCCAGCCACGACGACCATCAGCGCGACAGCGGAACTCCACCTCCTCCGGCAGCCAGGAATCGCCAGCCACGCCGACACCCCAAACCCGATCGCCACCAGCAGCGGCAGATAAACCCGGTGCTCCGCGATCGTCTGGGTGGCGACGGGCACGAAACTCGAACTCGGTGCCAGCAACACGAAGAAAGCCGCCAGTGCAAACCCCCACCCGCGCCGCCGGATCACTCCAAACACGGCAAAACCCAGAAGACTCAGCACCAGCACTCCCTGTATCCACACATCGGTGATCCGAGAAACCACCGTCGCCCCAAAATCGAAGACAAGACCGTCCGGCCAAAACGCCTGCCGCAAATAATGCCCGACCGCCCGCAACTGGGTGAGCATATACTCCCCCACACCGATCTCCGTCTCCCAACCAGCCGAACCGCCCCGGCGAAACCCACCCGCCGCCATCACCAGCCACAGAGCCCACACCACGCCGTAACCCGCGAGCAACGTCCGCCACCTTCTCCAAAAATCCCCGCTCCGCTCGTGCATCCATGCGTGCAACCCCACCAGCACGGGCAGCACCAATGCCGTCTCCTTCGTCATGGCGCCCAGAAATGCGAGACCGACACTCGCAGCCGTCCAAAGACTGCGCCGCCCATCGTCACGGCTTCTCAGATACGCGTAGAATCCGGTTACGATAAAAAAACCCGCCAGCGACTCCGCCCGCTGCGAAAGATAAGTGACCGCGCCCGTTTGAAGCGGATGTACCGCCCAGATCGCCGCGACCGCAAAAGCAACCACTCGCTTTCTGCTTCGCCCCGCCTCCAGCTCTTCGCCGGGGAAAACTCTCCGCAATATACCCAGCACGCCCATCGCCGCCGCCGAGTGGATCAAAAGATTGGTCACATGATACCCACGAGATGCCTCCGCCCCGTGCAGCGCGTAGTCCAGCGCGAACGTGAAATTCAGAAACGGCCGCCCTCCCACCGTTTCGCCAATCTCCGACGGTGGCTTCAGCCACGCCAACGACCAGAAATCCCGGATCGTCGCATTCGCCGTGATGGAATGGACATCATCGAGCAGAAAAACGCCTCCCAAGCTGTTCCACCAGATCACCGTCACAACCCCGGATAGCAGGATCGGATCGAGCCAGGGAAACTCCGTCTTATCAGTCCGCAATCGGACCGCGCCCGCGCCAGACTTCGCGTTCGGGTTTCGGGAGCGTTTGGACATGCGCATCGACTGAAGACGGAGATCGCGCCGGAGCGAACAAAAGAAAAAGGGCTCCCGTGAAAAGGGAGCCCTCGATAATCCTTATTCCAGTGGAAACCTCTTAGAAGTCGAAGGTCGCCGTCAGGATGAACTGACGGGAATCGATGATGCGATAGGCCGAGGGGCTGCCGTCGTAGTTGACCGCCACTGGCATCAGCTCTCCGTCCTGGAAAGCGTCCGCAACGTTCAACTGGAGCTTCATGCGAACCTTGTCGTTCCAGATCTTGCGGGTGTACCCGACCCATAGATCCGTGATCCACTGTTCGTCGTCATAGATCGGGCGCGACGTGTCAGACAGATCGAGCACACCAGGGTTAAGCGGATCGGCGCCGCTGGCCTTGCCGTAGTAACCGATGACAGCCTTGTCCGACCAGCGCTGAGCACCGCCGACCGAGAATCCCTTGAGGCGTTCGCCGACGAAGCTATAGTTGCTCAGCAACGACCAGTTGTACCGGCGCTGTCCGGGAGCGAGCTGGCCCTCCAGATCCTTCGCCAGTGCGTACTGGGGAGTGACCACGGAGTTGTAGTAATTACGGGCGGTGGTCCATCCGTTCGTATTGTCGGAGCGGATCGTGCTGTTGTAGTTCGTCGAGTTCCAAAACTCGTTGATCACGACCTGCCGACCGCCGAAGTCCGTGTACCCCGCTGCGTAGCCCTGATAGGCAGGCAGGAGGAAGTTCACCGCACGGGCATTATCCCAGACAGGGGAACGCTGCGCATACCAGGCGTCGAACTCCTTCAAGAGATTCGAGTTCACGGTTTCGACCTTCGTGCCGGTGAACTTGATGGTCCAGTTCGGCAGCGGGTTGTAGTTGATCTGGACCTCGATACCTTCGGCCTTGGCCGATCCGGTGCCGCCGATCGTACCCGGCTGGGCGTAATAGTTGTAAGACTGCTGCCACCATTGCGCGACCTGCTGCTCCATTGCCGGGCGATTAGCTGGGTTGGCATCGAAAGCAGTACGCCAATCCTGAACTCTCGGATCGTTGCCTTGATTGATAATGTAGATGTGCTCCAGCCACTCGCGGAAGGCCGTGGTGTCGGTGTGTCCAGTGAGACGAGCCAGCGCAGTACCAGCCGTGCCGCCCATGACTTGGTTTTCGTTTGTCGATTCGAACCAGTTGATGCGCGCGAACAGCTTGTTCTTAACGAGCGAGAACTGGATACCATAGTCTTCGCCTTCGCCGGTCGGCTTGGGGAGCGGTTTATAGAATACGTCCACATTGGTCGAGGTGGGCGGATTGAAGTTGTCCGACTTGTTATAGCTGAAACCGAGGCTATCGACGAATTCCCAGAACAGGTTGCCTTCGCCCGCACGACGGGAAATGCCCGACCACTTTGAGAACGGACGGAGCACGCCACCATAAGTCGCGGTGGTGGCGGCCACGCGATTCCACGCGGAGTAACGCTCGAACACATCGTCGAACTGATACACGCCGTTAATCCATTTCTGTGGATTGGTCATCGCAGGGAGACCGGGAACAACGCCATTCGAGGTCAGACGGGTCTTGTTGATGTCGCGCCGCACGCCGATGGTGGCGATCAGGCGGTCATCAAGCAAATTCCCCGTCCATCCGCCGCTAAAGGAGGCCAGGGTGCGCTGGCGGCGCTCGGTTCCGGCATCGTGCACATTCCAATCCGTGACGACATCACTATTGACGAACTGCTGGTTGGTGTAGTCGTAACCGCGGACTTGGCCGCTGGTGCGCCAGTTGTCCCAACTACCGGAGGAACGTGTGACGGTGCCGTAGGGATCGCCGGGGTTGGAGAGATAGAACTGACGGTGGATCGACGTATTCTGCATGTTCCACCCTGTCGGATTGCCCGCGGCGTCATTCAGCGGATTGCGCATGTAACGATAACGTCCGTCTTGCGAACCGTCGACGAACTGGAGGCGGTCTCGGAAGACCGTGGTCTCGTCATCCATGTACGATGCGAAGCCGAGGATCTGGTGACGGCCCAGCCATTTGGTCCAGTTGTTGTTTCTGGTGAAATCGGGCGTGAATGCGATCATGCCGCGGTAATTGTCCACCGTGGTCGATGTCCGGAAATGATCCGGCTCGAAGTCTTCGACATACACCTGGCCGAGATATGGGTTGGGGGTCCCGTCGGAATTATTCACGTTCGTGTCCACGAACAAGGTCGTGGCATTCAACTGCGCGATCGTGTAGCTCTGCATCGAGTCGTAGTCCTGGCGGAACCAGCCGGCGTTCGCATGCACCAGACCCGGGACAATCTCCTGATCGATCTCGATGTTATAATTGGTATTCCGCTGGGTGCCGTAGTTGGACTGCGAAATATTTACGTCCTCCCAATCGTAGATCGATTGGTCGGTAACGCCCGGATACCGGTAATTCTTCATCTGGGTGGTGGAGTTCGGACCATTCCAGAGAGCGGAGTTCGTCGTATAACGATCGTAGATCTGCGCCCAGGCGGGATTCGCATAAGGCGCCGCACCCGTCCCGTATGGGAATGTCGTGGTCGTGCTGTTTGCACCCCAGCCATTGGCCAGACGGACGCCGCCGAGCGGCTGGAACCAGTCGTGCATCCGTCCATCACTGATACGTTGAACCGTGCGCGCCTGATTCTGGAAAACCAAGCCGGGCACATAAAGGATAGAGCGGGAATCCGTTAGTGCGCCGGTGCTGAAGATCGAGACGCCGTTATAAGTATTGGTCGCGGCATTCCACAACGCCGGATTCCATTTGGGGTTGGTGGCTAGCTGGTTGTTGACGTATGCGATCGTGGCTGCGGCATCGGGCGCATTGGCGTTCATCACGAAAGGTCCGATGACCTCGTTAGTCGCCAGCTTCCGGACAGTCTTCGTGACCGGATCATAGACTGGCATACCAGCGACGCGCCATTGGGTGACGGTGTCGACGGGCGTGAGACTGTTCGGACGACGGTTGTCGTTGTCGTATCCCTCTATGCTGCCTCGAATCGTCGTCTTTTGAAACGGACGATAGGTGATCGCGCCGTATTGACGACGGGTAAGATCATACGACGGTTTGCGAACGAATTGCTGGTCGTTGTAGAGGAACGCTCCGTAGACGGCCAGTTTGTCGCGCAGCAGCGTCCGATTGAACGAGAGACTGGCGCGATTGGACCCGCGATCATCCACGCGCAGTTGCAGCGTGGTTGTGTCCTTGTTGATCAAAGCCTGCGCCGTGCTCTGATTGACGATGCCGGCCGGACTTCCCAAGCCGAAGAGCATCGAGTTGGGACCTCGGCTGATTTCAACCGAAGCCGTGTTATACGAATCAAACGGAATCGCGGAGATGGCCGGATAATAATTCAGCGCCATCGTGGGCGAACCGAGACCGCGCACGCGATTGGCCGTGGCGTTGGTGGAGACGGCGGTGTTGTTACCGAAAGACGCACCGGCGACCGCATCGGCCACACCGTCACCGCGCATGGAGGTAGTCGTTGGCGTGTAGGTCGAGGAACCTTCCGTGCCGATTTCATAGCGAAAAACGTCGTTGATATCCAGAGAACCGGTGTCCTCCAGCTGCTGCTTCGTCACGACGGAGATCGCGGCGCCGAGGTCGGCGATGTTTGTATTCATGCGACTACCCGCGAGGGTGTTCGCAGCAAAATATCCCTGGTCTTTGTTGGTGGAAACGGTGAACGGCGAAAGCACAATCAACTCGTCGTCTGAGATCGGCGTATCGGATGCCGGAGCCGCCGCAGACTGCGCGGGAGCGGCCGGAGTATCCTCTTGTTTGACTTGTTGCGCGAAGGCCGGAGTCGAGACACCCATCGCGCATATTTGCGCTACGAGCAGCCGGACGAGGTATCGGTTGGGGGTTCGGTTTTTCATGGTTACGTTTGGGTTAGGCGGACAGCGAAAATAAGTGGGCGACTAAGCGCATATAAACGCTAGCCGAAGGAGCATTGATGGGGAAAAGACGTAGGAGCGGTGGTTTGCGCTCACTGTCACAAGGGGATGATTTAAGCCTGCGCCTATCGGAGGGGTGATTGTTCCGCGTCGCGAGCGTTCTGAAAATCATCCAGTACGAATCGGACCGTACAGGAGCGAAATCCACAAACGCATTGGCTTCGATTTAGAACACTGTCTGGGCGATTATAGTCGTTCCAACGTCGCGCCACCGGTCGCCTCCACCCTCAAAAACTCCGCCAGCGGATTCGCCTTCAGTGCCTTCAATCCCGCAATCACGCATTCCGCATTCAACTCCGCCCCTGCGCGATTCGTATGCGTATGCGCGTCTCCGAAAAGTCCATTCACAGCCTCCTCTCCCAACGCATCGTACCGCCGCGCGATGATCTCGTTGAGCGGCACAAACGCCACGCCCGCCTCCTTCGCCACCGTCTCCGCCCAGCTCGCATAACTGCCCGTCCCACGCACGATCGTCTTCGGCCCCGCGACCGACTCGCTCCACTTCTTGCGCGGCACCGGCGAACACACGATCGCCACCGCCCCCTTCGCCCGCGCCTCCGCGATAAACTTCCTCAAATACCACCCGTACGTATGCACCACCTCGCGCTGCTTCGTGAGCATGTTGTCGATCTTCTCCGTCTCCTCGCCCGTGCCCTTCAACGTCCCGCGCGCCCGCGTGTTGTCGTTCACCGCGCTGCTGTCGTTGTGCCCGAACTGCATCATCACAAAATCCCCCGGCTTGATCATCCCGAGCACCTTCTCCCAGTGCCCGCCGGTCAAATACGTGCGACTGCTCAACCCGCCCACCGCGCGATTCACCACATTGATCTTCGCCGCGTCGAAATAGCTCACGATCGGCTCGCCCCACCCCCACTGCCCATTCGCCCCATCGCCCTGCCCGTTCCGCACCGTCGAATCTCCGATTAAAAATAGCGACGGCAGCGCCGGATTCGCCGGCACGGGCAAAGGTTTTCGCTCTCGCTCCGCCTGCGCCGCCGGTTTCGGCGCATCGAGCACCGTCAACGGCGACGCCTCTACTGCGTGCCCTTTTTCCGAATACGGCTGTACCTTCCCAAACGGATTCGTCGGCAACCCCTTCAATCCCGCCACCACGAGCCCCGCCGTCACCTCCGCCCCCTCCGGCCCCGTGTGCACATAATCCTTCGGGAAAAACGCTTTCACCTTCTCCTCGCCAAGTTCGTCGTAACGATCCGCGATCATCGTCGAAAGATCGATGAACGCCGCCCCCTCGCTCTTCGCGAGCTCCGCCGTCCACTGCCCGTACTTGCCGCTCGCCCGCTCGACCTTCCCGTTTTCCCAACGCTGCCGGATCGTCAGCGACAACAACACCGGCCGCGCCCCCTTCGCCTTCACATCGCTGATCATCTTGCGCATGTACCACCCAAACGTCCGCACCGTTTCCTCGCGCCCATCCGGATGTGTCCCCGTCTGCATTTCGTCGCCCAGCCCCGCCAACGACGCCCGCGCCCGTCCGGTGAAAAGCGGCCCGCCATCGTTGTGCCCGAACTGAATCAACACCACATCCCCCGCCTTCAATTCCTTCACGATCTGCTCCCACAATCCCTCCGTCACAAACGTCCGGCTGCTCCGCCCGCCCCGTGCCCGATTCGCCACATTGATCTTCGTCGCATCGAAAAACTCCGCCAACGGCTTCCCCCACCCCGTCGCGTTCGGATTCCCATTCGCCGCCGTCGAATCCCCCGCCACCCACAATGTCGGCAGCGCCGCATTCAAGACCTGCGCCGACCCCGCCTCGATCTTCTCCACCACACGCGTCTCCTCGCTCGCAAACGCACCGAGCGCCACCGCCAAAAACGCGGCCGCCCAGCGCCACCACACCACAACGCCATTCACACGCATCTCAGTTTTCATGGGGAAAAATCACCTCGCCTTCGCCGTCGCTTCAGTCGCTCCGCCACCAGCCTTCACGATCGCGATGCGATCGATCACCACGCCGGCATCCACACCATAAATACGCAGCATCTTCTTTCCCGCCGCGCCCACCTCGATGCCTACCGTCGCCACGCGCTCGCCCGCCATCACGCCCTGCGCCCACTCCGGCCCGCCATCCTTCACATCAAACGCGACCCACTGAGGCGCACCGTCATCCAACCCGATCCCAAATCGCAACCCGCGCCCGCTCACCAGCGCATGCGTCGGCAGCAAATGCACCCGCACCGAAAAACTCCCCGCCTCCGGAAACTCCACTGCATACGCCAGCACCGGTGCCATCCCATCCACTCCGCCCGGCTCAAAGCTCGCCGCAGTCATCGGCAACATCGTCACCGCCGCTCCTGACCGCCCGAGCCCAGGCACGATCTCCCAAGCCGCCCCATTCCGCCCAGCCCTCTTCTCCGCAAAAGCCGATGCCATCACCTCCATCAGCGGATCGGATCCACGCAACACCCGTGCTTTCGACACCGCCTCCGCCGTGAACACCGGCACCTTCCACTCCGCGATCCGCATCGATTTCCAATCGTCATCCGCCGGCTCCAGCCGCATGAACCCGCGCCATTTTCCGCCCGCAATTTTCTCGAACTCCTCGGTCATCATGTCCAATCCCCCGCCTGCGCCCGCCGCTTCCTCAGTCAGACGTTTCGCCGCGGCTGAATCGCCGCGCGCTCCCGCCAGCGCGGCTCGCTCGCCATTGAAATAACGTGCATTCGCAAACACCGATCCGAACACGGGGTAACTAACAAGCTGGAACAGTGCGCCCTCTTTCTCCTTCGACACCCTCAGCCGGGATGTCCGCCAGGCCAACACATCGAACGCATTCTCCCGCGCCTCCACCTCCGCCTCCGTCCACCCGCTCGGCTTCGGCTCCTCCCCACGCGGCAGCCACCACTGCAAGTGCTCCGGCTTCCGCGAAAAATTCAGCCGGTAATACTCCTCCATGATCGCCGCGATCTCCTTCGCGTGCTCCGCACCAAACTCCCGCGCCGCCCACTCCACCAAAAACTCCGGCAAGTTTTTCTCATTCCACCGCTCGATGTCCCACGCCATCTGCAGAAAAAACTCCGTCCCGATCTCCCCCGGCTTGATGTCGCCCACATTCAAAATCCACAGCCGGTCCGCGCCATGATCGTACGCCTTCCGCATCTCCGACCAGATCAACGCCGGCGGCGTCGTGTTCAGCCACAGATACGCCATCGGACGCCCCAGATAAGAGATGTGATAATAAACCCCAAACCCGCCCTTCCGCCCGCGCTCGTCCGCCGCCGGGAAATCCCGAATGTATCCAAAATTATCGTCGGGAAAAACAACCGTCACATCGTCCGGCACCTTCAACCCTCCGCGAAACAGCCCCAGCACTTCCTTGTACGCGCAGAACATCTGCGGCACCTGCTCCACGTCTGGCCGCACGTGCTTCGCCAGCATCGCCCGTTGATCCGCGAAAATCCGCTCCAGCAGCGCGATTTGCTCCTGCGGCGTCTTCCCGCCCTGCATCCCCGAATCGTGGATACCGCGCATCCCCAGCGTGAACACGCTCTCGTACGCCGCGTTCGTCTTCACGCGTTCCTCCCAGTAGGCATGCACGCCCTCGCGATTCGTCGCATAGTTGTACGCCTCTTTCGCCGCCGTCCACTCCCCCACATTGTTCCGCAGCATCGGCTCCGCATGCGACGACCCCATCACGATCCCGCGCGCATCCGCCAGCGCCGCATTCCGCGGGTCCGCGTTAAACGGCTTCGCGCACGCATGCATCGCCGGCCACAGCGTGTTCGCCTTCAACCGCAGCAATAACTCGAAAACCTTCTCATACGTCTTCGGCCCGATCCCGCCATTCTCCGGCTCAAACGTCTCCTTCGCCCACGGCTGCAACCCCCAGTCCTCGTCATTGATAAAAATCCCCCGGTACTTCACCGACGGCGGCCCAAACTTCCGCACGCCCGCCGCCACATGCAGCGCCGCCTTCTTCGCCGGCACCACATCCGCCCACCAATGCCACGGCGACACCCCGATCGCCTGCGACAACTCATACACCCCAAACGCCGTCCCCCGCCGGTCGCTCCCCACAATCGCCAGCGCCCGCTCCACGCCCGCGAAGGGCCGCTCCACCGTCGCGATCAAGAACGTCTCCCACTGTCCCCGCACCGCCGATACATCGAGTTTCCCCTCCGCCACCAATTCATCGATGCATGGATTCTTCCCCAACGTCCCCACCAGCACGATCCCGCCTGCCGACTTCTCAATCTCCGCCACTTCCGCGCGCGCTCCGCCCACCGTCCTCACCTCCGGCTTCACCCCTGCGACCCGCTCCACATCCATCGCAAAATCCGCCGCCGCCAGCGCCACCGCCTTAAACTCTCCCTCCGCCACCACCACCACCGCCGCCCGCCCCTCACTCGCCAGCGCGAAACTCCCCGCCTCCGCCCGCTCGCTCACCCACTCCGCCGCAACCACGCGCGCGCACAACACCACCGCCACAACCAAAACTCCGATGGCTCGGCAGCCCCGGTAGGGCGCGTTATCCCTAACGCGCCGGAGCGACCCCGCCCGCATCACGCCACCGCTCATCACATCCACCGTAGATCCGCGTTCGTTCATAACATCCTTCAATCCAGTTAATCCTCTTAATCCTGTCCAAAATTCCGACTCAGTTTCCATTTCCGACTCCAACTCCGTCCCCAACTTCGTTGCCGCCGCGCTTCAATGCCGCGACTTCGCCGGCTCGTTCTGCACCGCCCCGTCGCTCACGAGCGCCTTCGCTCCTTTGCCTTTGCGCAATGTAATCATCTCCGCCCCCGCCAGCAGCACCGGCCCGTACCCGTGCGCCGCATACACATTCACCGGCCGGTAATAATAAAACGCCGGGTCGAAACCCATCCCCGTCCCCACGCACACATTCTCCACCTGCCCCTTCGCGTTCACCTGCTTCGCCACAGCGTTCCACCCGAGCGACACCACCGGCACATACGCCCGCGCATCCAGCCAGCCTTCGTTGATCCCCCGCGCGATGCAGTACGTGAAAATCGCCGTCGCCGACGTCTCCAGATAAGAATCCGTCCGGTCCATCAACTGGTGCCACAGCCCCGCCCCGCCCTGTGTCGCCGCGATCCCGCGCACATGCGCCCGGTAGATCGCCAGCACCTTCTCCCGCCCCGGATGCTCCTTCGGCAAAACGTTCAACAACTCCGTCATCGCCAGGATCGCCCATCCATTCGCCCGCCCCCAATGAAACACCGGATGCGGCTCCATCCCGCCGATCCACCCGTGCATATAAAGTCCCTTCTCTCCGACAAACATCCGCTCCGAAAACTGCACGATCTGCTTCACCGCATCGTCGAAATACTTCCCGTCCCCCGTCAGCGCCCCCATCTGCGCCAGCGCCGGCACACTCATATAAAGATCATCGAGCCACAGCGAATTCTCCAGCGGACGATGCCGGGCGAGGGTCCCGTCCGGCAAACGATACTGCTGCTCCGAAATCCAGTTCAGATACCGCTCGATCATCGGCCTTAACGCCTCCGCCTGCACCCCGCCGCGCGCCGCCTTGATCATCGCCGCTGCCATCGCCCCGGAATCATCCAGCGAATGCGGCGCATTCACCTGACGAAACGGCGTCCGCCACGCCTCCGGTGCGCGCGCCCCCACCGGCACCTCCGGCAGATTCGCCACCGCCGCCGCAAACAACGGTGCCTTTTCGGCAATAAACTGAAAACGCTCCGCCACATACTCGCGATACTTCGCCTCCCCCGTCACCTCTGCCGCCAGCCACATCCCCGAGTACGTCACGCCCCACTCATAACTCGTCAGCTGAAAATCCCCGCGCGCCGGCACCGCATTCGTCAGCGGCTTCGAAAAATCCGTGATCTCCACCTGCGTCGTCCGGTCCACCAGCTTCGCCGGCGTCACCGCCGCCAGATAACCGTGAACGCGACCCAAGACCTCCGTGATCTCTTCAATCTTCGCCGGCGCATAAGGAACCGGATACGCCGGCGGCGTCCGCCCCGAGTTGATCGCCGACAACGTCGCCACATCCGGCTTCGTCTCGCCCGGCGCGGTCGCCGTTTGAGCCTGCGACACCGGGGAAAAAGCGACGCCGATCAGCGCCGCCGCAAACAAACGAGGGGTAAGGGAGTTCATGGCGCAGGGAGGAGACGAACGAAGAAGCGATTGGTTGCTACGCGACGAGCCTACGGTGCCGCCGGAGCCGGGGTTTGTCGTGTTGACAGTAAATGCGTCGCCTTCACCGCCCCCGCGACCGGCCACCCCTCTTCGCTCCAGCTCAGCTCCCGCAGCGCAAACGTCGGCCGCCCTTTGTCCGCCCCGTCGTAGAAATGAATCCCCACCCACTCGCGCCCGCCTTCCGCAAAAATCCCCACATGCCCTGGCCCGATCATCGTCCCTTCCGTCGCCAGAAACGCCGTCCCGCCGCCCTTCATCAACTCAACACCGTCGCGATCCACATACGGCCCCGTGATCTCCCGGCTCCGCCCCACCCGAATCTCGTACGTGCTCTCCGCCCCGCGGCAGCAGATGCCCCAGTTCACAAAAAGATAATACCAGCCGTCCCGCTTATGAATCGCCGGCGCCTCGATCGCCTCCTTCCACGCGATCGAAAACATCGACCCATCAGTGATCCGCTTCCCCGTCTTCGCATCGAGCTCGATCAACTTCAGCCCGCTCCAGAACGATCCAAACGACATCCACAGCCGCCCGTCGTCATCCCGAAAAATCGCCGGATCGATCGCGTTAAACTTATCCGCCTTGCCCGAGCGCACCACGATCCCTTCGTCCCGCCAGCCATACTCCGGACTCGCCGGATCGAGCGTCGCCGCCGTCGCCAGCCCGATCGCCGACGTGTTCACGCCAAACGACGACACCGAGTAATAAACCCAGTACCGCCCGTCCGCCGCCTTGATCACATCCGGCGCCCACAAATGCCCCTTCTGCTCCGGCACGACCTCACGATGCCATGCAGGCATCGTTTCAAAAACCGACCGCGCCCGCGTCCACGTTTCCAAATCGCGCGACCGCCACGCATTCACGCCATTCCCCGTGCAAAAAAACCAATAGTCCCCGCCTTCTTTCACGATCGACGATGGATCATGCACCCGCGGCTCGCGCGGAACCGCCGGCGCATTCGCGACCGCTGGCTGCGACGCCACCGTAGCTCCCGCATCCGCCGCGCCCACTCCGCGCACACCCGCGCTCACCACTCCGAGCACCATCGCAACAACTCCGCGCAGCGTCTTCATCGTCATTTGTTGGGATTGATCGAAAGCAACTCCACATACGTCGGCGCATCGCGGTCACAGCTGAGCACGCCGTCCTTCTCGTGCAGTTCCACGACTTGCAGCGAGCTGCGGCGCATTTCCGAGTCGTCGATGCGAGATCCCGGCGCGCCGCCCGCGCCGCCTCCGGCATTTGTCGGAGCCGTGCGCCCCGGATGCGTGAAATAGAAAAGATACGCGCGGTCGCCGCTCACGACGACGTCGGCATGCCCGCCTTTCACGCCGTCATCCTCCCCCTTACCCGGATACTGGAGAAGATTGTCTCCGCTTTGCCGCTTCCAAGCCACCAAATCCTCCGACCGGTAAACGCCCAGCCCGCGCCACACGTCCGTAATCATCCAATACGCCCCGCGCCACCGAAACACCTTCGGCCCCTCACCCGCCTGATCGCCCACCGCCTTCCCTTTGTCCGTCCACGTTTCGAGATCCGCGCTGTCCGCATAGTAAATCGATTTCCCGTCGCGCTCGTTGTTGTACCACATCCGCCAGCCGCCCTCCGGCAACGCGATCACACACGCATCGATCACGCGATCCGACGCCAGCTTCAGCGTCGAGCGATACTCCCAATCCACCAGATTCTTGCTCGTGAGATGCAGGATCTCCCTCGGGTGTTTCCAGTCCGTGAAAATCCCCGGCACGAACGTCAGGTACATGTGATACTTCCCGCCCGCCTCGATCACCTCCGGCGCCCAATGCGTCATCCCTTCGCCCCCATGCGGGATGTTCGCCGTGCCGCGATAAGTCCACGTCGCCCCGTCATCGACCGACTCCGCGATCCCGATCTTCGTCCCGTGTACCCAGCTCACCCCGTCGAGCCCCGCCGCATTCGCCCGCCGGTTCGTATAAAACATGAACCACTTCTTCTCCGCCCGATTCCAAATCACGACCGGGTCCGCCGCCCCGTCATAAATCCCATCCCGAAACAACGGCTTCGCCGCCACCTTCCCGCGCGGCTTCGCCCCCGCCGTCAGTTTCGCAACAACCTCTTTCTCCGTATCCGCATCGTAAACACCATCCGGCACCGGCACGCCAAAGTCCAGCGTCCCGTCTGCCTTCCACCGCACCACCTGCGCCCGCGTATGCCGGTCCGGATTCTTCAACGGATCGCCCCCGATCTCCCGGTAGTTCCGCGCATGATAAACCAAAATGTCCGTCTTCCCATCCACCGACGTCGTGAAGCTGTTATGCCCCGGCCCAAACTGGCTCGTCGCATCGTTCGCCGCAAACACCGGCGACTGCGCCTTCTTCCACGACTTCGCATCCAATAAATCCGCGCCTTCCTCCGCCGTCAGCAGCCCCAGACAATACTCCGCCCCTGTCCCCGCCGCCGAGTACGTGATGAAAATCTTCCCGTTCCTGATGAGCACCGCCGGCCCTTCGTTCACCCAATAACGAATCTGCTCCCACGGAAGTTCCGGCTTTGAGATCAGCACCTGCGGCCCCGTCACCGACCACGGTGTGTCCATCTTCGCGATGTAGATATTCGTCCCCTTGATCTTCGGGTCGCGATCCGTCCACACGAGATAGCGCACGCCCCGATGCTCGAACGTCGTCGCATCCAGCGAGAACGTTTCGAACTGCGTCTTGATCTGCCCTTTCTCGACCCACTCGCCCGCGAACGGATCGGCCGACGCATTTTCCAAAACATACATGCGGATGTCCCAAATCTTCTCCGCCCGCCCCGCCGCGAAATAGATATACCACTTCCCGCCGATCCGGTGCAGCTCCGGTGCCCAGATGTGCGCGCTCATCGGCCCGCTCGCGTGTTTCTTCCAAATCGTCTTCCCCTCCGCCTTGCCGAGCCCGTCCAGCGTCGCCGCCTTCCGCAACTCGATCCGATCGTACTCCGGCACCGTCGCGATCATCAGATACTCCCCGTCAACCAGCGTCACATGCGGATCGGCCCGCTGCTCGACCAACGGGTTCGTCCAACGCAACGCGCCGGTCTCCGCCCGCGCACTCACGCAAAGCATCCACGCAACCACACACACAACGACACGAATCACGGGGTAGAACATTTTCACAGCGATGTCCGCCCACCCAACTCCCCCGCCGCCCCCGGCGCAACGCTCGCCTCCTCACTTTCCTCCCTTACAGTCCAGCCGCCCACCGCACCGCCGCCCACACACGACCGTCAAGCAGCGGAAACATCGTGAAACCCCCACGCCCTCCTTCCCTCGCTCCATGCCCCACACCCGCCGCTCGCCCTGCCGCGCCACCGCATTCCTCGTATTCGCCGCGCTCTCATTTTCCTCCGTCACCACTCGCGCAACCTCCGTCGACCTCTCGCAACAACACGCGGCCAAGCCCCTCGAATTTTTCCCGCTCACCGACGTCCGCCTCCTCGACGGCCCTTTCAAACACGCTCAAGACCTCAACCGCACTTACCTCCTCGCGCTCGCTCCCGACCGTCTCCTCGCGCCTTTCCGCAGCTCCGTCGGCCTCGAACCCAAAGCACCCAAATATCCCAACTGGGAAAGCACCGGCCTCGACGGCCACACCGCCGGACACGTCCTCACCGCTCTCGCGCAAATGGTCGCCGACACCGGCAACGCCGAGCTCCGCCGCCGCCTCGACTACATGATCGCTGAACTCGCCACCTGCCAGGCCGCCTCCGGCGATGGCTACGTCGGCGCCGTCCCCGAAGGCCAAAAATTCTGGGCCGAAATCCGCTCCGGCAAAATCGACGCCACCAACTTCGCCATCAACGGCCGCTGGGTCCCCTGGTACAATCTCCACAAACTCTTCGCCGGTCTCCGCGACACCTGGCTCATCACGCAAAATACGCAGGCCCGCGACGTCCTCATCCGCCTCTCCGACTGGTGCGACGCCCTCTTCGCCAATCTCACCGACGAACAAATCCAGACCATGCTCCGCTGCGAACACGGCGGCATGAACGAAGTCCTCGCCGACATCTCTGCCATCACCGGCGACACCAAATACCTGAAACTCGCCCGCCGCTTCTCCCACCGCGAAATCCTCGACCCGCTCCTCCGTCACGAGGACAAACTCACCGGCCTCCACGCCAACACCCAGATCCCCAAAGCCATCGGCTTCGCCCGCATCGGAGAACTTTCCAACGACACAGCCTGGCTCGATGCCTCCCGCTTCTTCTGGGATACCGTCGTCACCCGCCGCAGCGTCGCCATCGGCGGCGACAGCGTCCGCGAACACTTTCATCCGTCCGACGACTTCTCCTCGATGATCGAGTCGCGCGAAGGCCCCGAGACCTGCAACACCTACAACCTCCTCCGCCTCTCCGAACAACTCTTCCGCCTCGATCCCCTCGCCCGCTACGCCGACTACTACGAACGCGCCCTCTTCAACCACATCGTCTCCTCCCAACACCCGCAGCACGGCGGCTTCGTCTACTTCACGCCGATGCGCCCGCGCCACTACCGAGTCTACTCGCAGCCCGAGACTTCCTTCTGGTGCTGCGTCGGCTCCGGACTCGAGAGCCACGGCAAATACGCCCACTTCATCTACGCCCGCCGCGCCTCCGACATCTTCGTCAACCTCTTCATCGCCTCCGAACTCCGCGTCGACGACAGCTTCACGCTCCGCCAGGAAACCAATTTCCCCGACGCCCCCCGCACGCGTCTTGTCATCAAAACAAAAACGCCGCGCACCCTCCGCCTCTTCCTCCGCCATCCCTCCTGGGTCGCCGCCGACGCCTTCGCCCTCCGCCTCAACGGCAAACCCGTCACCGGCCTGAACTCCACGCCCGGCTCCTATCTCCCGCTCGAACGCGAATGGCACGACGGCGACACGCTCGATATCGAACTCCCGATGACGACGCATCTCGAACGCCTCCCCGACGGCTCCGACTACGCCGCCATCCTCCACGGCCCCATCGTCCTCGCCGCCAAAACCGGCACCGAAAACCTCGACGGCCTCCGCGCCGACGACAGCCGCATGGGCCACATCGCCCCCGGACCTTACCTCCCGCTCGACTCCGCCCCCGCCCTCGTCGGCGACGAAAAAACCTTCGCCGCCAAAATCACCCCCGTCCCAGGCCAGCCCCTCACCTTCACTGCCCGCGAACTCCTCCAGCCCGACACCTACCGCGACCTCCAACTCGTGCCCTTTTCCCGGATACACGACGCCCGCTACGTGACCTACTTCCGCGTCGCCACGCCCGAACGCTACACCGAGCTCACCACCCAACTCGCCGCCGCCGAAAAAGCCCGCCTCGACCTCGAAGCCCGCACCCTCGACCGCGTCACCCCCGGCGAACAGCAACCCGAAGTCGAACACGCCTTCGCCGGTGAAGACACCAACACCGGCTCCACCCTCGGCCGCCGCTGGCGCGACGCGTCGAAATGGTTCAGCTACCAACTCAAACTCCCTGCGTCATCCACGCTCACCTCCCAAACTCGCTCCTCCTCCGACTCCACCGTCACCAGAGTTCCCGCCCTCACCGCAGAAACCCCGCTCGAACTCCGCGTCACTTATTTCGGAGCCGAGCGCAACCGCCGCTTCGACATCCTCGTCAACGACCACGTCCTCGCCACCGTCGACCTCAAAGGTGGCCACCACGACCGCTTCACCGAAGTCACCTACCCCATCCCCGTCGAAATCCGCCGCGCCGCCCTCATCTCCGACACGCGCACGCTCACCGTCAAATTCCGCGCCGCCGAAAAATCCCGCACAGCCGCTATATACGATCTGCGGGTGGAACGCGCACTCCGTGCGCGTTAAGCGACATCGCAAACACTCACCCTGCCTATTCACCCAAGCCCCAAACCAACGCGCACGGAGTGCGCGTTCCACCTACGGATGCCAGGTCCAGGGCCATTGGTCGGCTGAGGCGCACAGGTGTTTGGCCACGGGGTTGTGGAGAATATAGAGATATTTTTCGCGAACCTCGGCGTCGTTGCGCAGCCTATGATCGAAGAAATTTTCCTGCCACAAAACACCGTGGTGTGTTGCATGGTAGCGCTTCCATTCACCGATGATGCGACTCATCCGCTTGTCGGGAGGGAAAGAGATGAGCGCGTGTAGATGATCGGGCATCAATACACATAAGGGGCAGTACCACGTTCCGTTTTCGTGATGGCGTTTTATGGAAGCGAGTATGGTTGGGCCGATCACATGATCGGTGAGCGGGATCGTTTTTGGGCGCCGAGCCAGTCGCAGTCGGATATGGAAAAGCGAACCTGAGGCGACCCATGCGGGCACGGTGTGGTGCAGCCTCTGAGGGTATTTTTCAGGCAGTGATGACCGAGCTCCCGCATTGCTCATGAAATTGGACGCTGACGAAGCCGGAAGTGGTGGCAAGTGGTGGAACGCGCACTCCGTGCGCGTTGAGCGACATCGCAGATAAATAAACCCCTATTCGCCTGCCTCATCGCACAGCGCGCACGGAGTGCACGCTCCACCTCCGGTCCGACCTCCATTCTTCCGCGTTTCCGCCATTCCGCGCTTCCGCGATCTCCCCACCCCCTTCCGAAGCGTCCGTTTCTTTGCGCAACAAAGCGCGCAAACGCCCCATCGCGCATCGAGCGCCACCGGCAAACGTCTTCCCTTCCGAAATCTGCCCTGATCTTCCCTCGATCAGCGACCTCCAGACGCCCGACGCGCCCCCATGAAACCCACTCGTACCCGCTTCGCCCTTCCCTCCGTCCTCGCCGCACTCGCCCTTTCCGCGTTCCTACCGATCCATGCGCAGCCAACCGCGACAGCTTCATCTCTCGCGTCGCAGTCTTCGGCTACCGCCGCGCAGCCGGAAAAATTCCGCAACCCCGATCTCCCCCTCGCCGAGCGCGTCGACGACCTCATCGCCCAGCTCACCCTCGAGGAAAAAGTCTCCCAGATCGGCATGGAGAACGCCGCCATCCCGCGCCTTGGCATTCCATCCTACCATTGGTGGAACGAAGGCCTCCACGGTGTCGCCCGCAACGGCATCGCCACCGTTTTCCCTCAAGCCATCGGCCTAGCCGCCACCTGGAATCCCACACTTCACCAGGAAATCGCCGACGTCATCTCCACCGAAGCCCGCGCCAAATACGAGACGCTCCGCACCGGAAACGGCGATACCAAGATCTACGAGGGCATCACCATCTGGTCGCCCAACATAAATATCTTCCGCGATCCACGTTGGGGCCGCGGCCAGGAAACCTACGGCGAAGATCCGCTCCTCTCCGGCGTCCTCGGCGTCGCCTTCACGCGCGGCCTGCAAGGCAACGATCCGCGCTACCTCAAAACCGTCGCCACGCTCAAACACTACGCCGTCCACAGCGGCCCCGAAACTCCCCGCCACCATTTTAACGCTGTCATCTCCCCGCGTGATCTCCGCGAGATCGAACTGCCGCCGTTCGAGATGGGCATCCGCGAAGCCGCCGCCACCTCCGTCATGAGCGCGTACAACGCCGTCAACGGCATCCCCTCGCCCGGCCACCGCGGACTCCTCACCGACATCCTCCGCACCGAATGGGGCTTCGACGGCGCCGTCGTCGGCGATGTCGGCACCGTCTCCGACATGCACAACGAGCGCGGCCACAAATATGTGAAGACCGGCGCCGAGGCCATCGCCGCCGCCATCAAAGCGGGTAACGAGCTCTGCAGCGACAGCACCTTCAAACACATCCCCGAGGCCATCAAACGCGGCCTCCTCACCGAGGCCGACGTCGATAACGCCCTCCGCCGCCTCTACACCCTTCGCTTCCGCCTGGGCATGTTCGACCCCGCCGAGCGCGTGCCCTTTGCCCGGATACCGATTTCCGCCAACGACACTCCCGAACACGACCGCCTCGCCCTCGAAGCCGCCCGCCAGAGCCTCGTCCTCCTCAAAAACGACGGCTCCCTCCCGTGGGACGCCAAGAAACTCAAACACGTCGCGATCCTCGGCCCCACCGGCGACGACTACCTCGCCCTCCTCGGCAACTACGCAGGAACTCCCTCAAAGCCCGTCACCCTCGCCAAAGCCCTCCGCACGCGCTTCGAAGCTTCCGGCATCAAAGTCACCTACGATCCCGCCGTCCCGCTCGTCACCGGCTTCCGCGAAGGCGGCCGCCCCTTCGCCGACAACGTCCTTTTCTCCGACGAAAAACGCTCCGCCTCCGGCCTCACCCGTGAGCTCTTCGCCAAAAACGATTTCACCTCCGCGCTCGCCGACAAACGCAGCGACGCCCAGATCGACTTCTACTGGAACCCCGCCCAACCCGTCCCCGGCCTCCCCGTTGAAAACGTCAACCTCCGCTGGAACGGCGTCCTCATCCCGACCAAGTCCGGCGAACACGATCTCGGCATCAGCTACATCGGTGCCGCCCAGCTCTTCATCGACGACAAACCCGTCGCCGGCGATCCCGCGCACGGTCGCTCGATCCACAACGCCGCCGTCGAACGCGTCGCCAACGTGAAGCTCTCCCTCGAAGCCGGTCGCGCCTACAAAGTCCGCCTCGAATACACCCAGCGCCCCGGCACCCAGATCGGTCGCATCCAGTTCGGCTGGCGTCCGCCCGGCGGACTCGACGAAGCCCTCGCCCAAGCCCGCGCCGCCGATCACATCATCCTCACCCTCGGCATCACGCCCGCCCTCGAAGGCGAAGAGATGAAGGTCAACGTCGAGGGCTTCACCGGCGGCGACCGCACCAGCATCCTCCTTCCCAAAGTTCAGCGCGACCTCATCGATTCCGTCGCCGCGCTCGGAAAACCCTTCATTGTCATCCTCTGCAACGGCAGCCCGCTCTCCTTCGACACCGCCAAACCCAACGCCATCCTCGAAGCCTGGTACTACGGTCAACGCGGCGGCGACGCCGTGGCCGATGCCATCCTCGGCGACTACAACCCCGCCGGCCGCCTCCCGCTCACCTTCTACCGCGACGACACCGACCTCCCGCCCTTCGAAGACTACAGCTTCGCCAACCGCACCTACCTCCACTTCAAGGGCAAGCCCCTCTACGCCTTCGGCCACGGCCTGAGCTACACCACTTTCTCCTACGAAAAATTCTCTCTCTCCAAATCCTCCGCGCGCGCCAACGAAACCATCACCGCCCGCGTCACCGTGAAAAACACCGGCCCCCGCGACGGCGACGAAGTCATCCAACTCTACGCCACCGCCCAAAACCCGCCGGTCCCGATGCCCCTCCGCCAGCTCGTCGGCTTCTCCCGCGTCTCCCTCAAAGCCGGCGAAACCAAAACCGTCGCCATCGAGCTCCCCATCCAACGCCTCCGCCGCTGGGATGAATCCACCAACCGCTACGTCGTCGACCCCATCACGTGGTCCCTCGCCGCCAGCACTTCCTCCGACAAACTCCTCCTAAAAACCGACCTCCGCATCGCCCCGTAAGCTAGCGTGCTCGCACGCGCTCCGTCTTCCCTCCGAATCCTGTTAATCCCGTAAATCCTGTCCAAAAATTCCGCGCCTCCGCCCTTCCGCGCTTCCGCGATCTCCCAACCCAAATCCCGCCGTCCGCCATGCGACGCCTCCCGCTCCTCGCCCTCCTCACACTCCTCCCGTTCGCATCCGCGCCCGTCCAAGCCGCGCCATCGCCCATCCCCACACTCCCGTCGCTCTCCATCCCCGCGACCTACGACGCCGTCGTCTCCCCAGCCAAAGACGCCCAGTTCAAAACACTCCAAGCCGCGATCGACGCCGCACCCGACAACGCTGAAAAGCCCTACGTCATCCTCATCAAACCCGGCCGCTACCGCTGGCAGCAAACGCTCATCCCGAAGTCCAAACGCTTCATCCACCTCGTCGGCGAAGATCCCAACACCACCGTCCTCAGCTACCACCTCAACGTCTACGAAACCCTCAAAGACCGCCGCCTCGAAAAACTCGAAGGCACCACGCTTATCGCCCAAGGCGACGACTTCTCCGCCACCAACCTAACCATCGAAAACACGTCCGGCGATCACGGCCAGGCCCTCGCCCTCCGTCTCGACGGCGACCGCGCCATTGTCCGCAACTGCCGCCTCCTCGGCTGGCAGGACACACTCATGGTGAACAACGGCCGCCAGTATTTCCGCGACTGCTACATCGAGGGCCGCGTCGATTTCATCTTCGGCTCCGCCACCGCCGTCTTCGAAAACTGCGAACTCCGCAGCAAGGCTGGCGGTCACGTCACCGCCGCCAGCACCCCGCAGGAAAAACCCTTCGGCTACGTCTTCCTCCGCTGCCGCCTCACCGGCGACAACACGCCATGGGAGCCTGCCGACTCCGCAAAGAAAACCCGCCCCCTCGCCACCCTCGGCCGCCCGTGGCGCCCCTACGCCGCCGTCGCCTTCATCGAATGCGAGATGGGCGATCACATCGCTCCCACCGGCTGGAATAACTGGGGCAAACCCGACAACGAAAAGACCGCCCGCTACTCCGAGTACAAATCCACCGGCCCCGGCGCCAATCCCACCGCCCGCGTTTCCTGGTCGAAACAACTCACCGACACCGAAGCTGCCGCCTACACCCTCCAAAACATTCTCTCCGGCTCCGACTCTTGGAGTCCCGCCACCATCCTCCCGTAGGCCAGCGTGCTCGCACGCGCTCCGTCCGCCCTCCGAATCCTGTTAATCCTCTTAATCCTGTCCAAAATTTCCGCGCCTCCGCCCTTCGGCGTTTCCGCGATCCTCCCCCAAGTCCCGCCGCTCTCCCGCCATGCGACACCTCCCCCTCTTCGCCTTCCTCTCAGCCTTCCTGTTCGCATCAGCATCCACCCACGCCGCCGCCCCCACCGGCCCCGGCCTGCGCTTCGGCGACGACACGCCCTTCTACGAAATCAGCACGACCGAACTCCGCTTCGCCCGCGCCCAATCCATCGAACTCTGGCTCACCCCCGCCGCTGACTGCCCGGCCGGTACCTTCGTGATCGATCTCTTCGGCCCCGCCACGCTCCTCGGCCCAAGCCTGCGCATGGGCGCGAACGGAAAAATCGAATACCACACATCCGCGCCGCTCGTCTGCGCGTCGCCCGAACCGCTCCCCACCGACCGCCCCACGCACGTCGTCGGCGTCTTCAGCTCCCCCGATAAAATCGCCGCCCTTTTCATCAACGGCAAACGCGTCGCCGCCTTCACGCCAACCAAAGATAAAGTACTCGCCCCCACCGAAGGCATGCCGCTGCGCGTCGGCGCCGATCAGGACGGCAACAACCGCTTCCGTGGAAAAATCCACTCACTCGCCGTCTACCGCCGCGTTCTCACCGACGACGAAGTCGCCAAAGCCTTCGACGGCACCGCACCCGCCACCGGCCTCGCCGCCGCCTGGGATTTCCCGCCTGCCGCCACCCACCGCATCCCGTCCCGCGACGGCCTCGCCACGCTCGTCGCTCCGCCCGCCATCGCCGCCTCCACCGCGGAATCACCCGCTGGTGACCTGAATCTCTGGTACCGCCGTCCCGCCCGCGAATGGGTCGAAGCACTCCCGCTCGGCAACGGCCGCCTCGGCGCGATGGTTTACGGCGGCATCGAGCGCGAACGCATCCAGCTCAACGACGACACCATCTGGTCCGGCGCTCCCTACGATCCCGCCAATCCCGAGGCGCCCGACGCCATCCGCAAATCCCGCGAACTCATCTTCGAGGGCAAACGCGAAGAAGCCGAAGCCCTCCTCACCAAACACGCCCTCGGCCTTCCGTCGCGCATGGTCCAGTACCAGACGCTCGGCTCCGTGATGATCGACTTCGCCGAAGAAAAAGATCGCGCCGTCACGAACTACCGCCGCTCGCTCGACCTCGACTCCGCCGTCGCCACCACGACCTTCACCCGCGGCGGCGTCACCTACACCCGCGAAGTTTTCTCGAGCGCGCCCGATCAAGTCGTCGTCATCCGCCTCACCGCCGACAAACCCGGCCGTCTCAACTTCTCCACGACCTGGGCCACGCCCTTCCCCGATGCCGTCATCTCCTCCGAAAACGGACTGCTAACCCTCTCCGGCCAAGGCAGCGAGTGGAACGGCAAGCCCGGAGCCATCCGCTTCAAGGGACTCCTCCGCGCGCTCAACGACGGCGGCTCCGTCAAAATCGCCGATGGGAAAATCACCGTCACCGACGCCACCTCCGTCACGCTCCTCGCGTCCAGCGGCACCAACTTCGTTAACTACAAAGACCTCTCCGCCGATCCGTCCGCCCGCGCCACACGCGATCTCACCACTGCCGAGAAACGTCCCTACGTCGATCTCCGCGCGCGCCACATCGCCGATCACCAGTCCCTCTTCCGTCGCGTCTCGCTCGACCTCGGCCGCACCGCCGACTCTGCGCTGCCGACCGACGAACGCATCAAGAAATTCACCGGCGCCAACGACCCCGCCCTGCCCGCGCTCCAGTTCCAATACGGCCGCTACCTCCTCATCGCCTGCTCCCGCCCCGGAGCCCAGCCGGCGAATCTCCAAGGCATGTGGAACGACGCCCTCACCGCCGCATGGGGCGGCAAGTACACGATCAACATCAACACTGAGATGAATTACTGGCCTGCCGAGGTCACCAATCTCTCCGAAACCGCAGAGCCGCTTTTCCAACTCATCCGCGACATCTCCGTCACCGGCGCGCACACCGCCAAGGTCATGTACCAGGCCCGCGGCTGGGTGACGCACCACAACACCGATCTCTGGCGCGCCACTGCCCCCGTCGACTCAGCAGGCACCGGCGTCTGGCCCACCGGCGGCGCCTGGCTCTCTACGCACCTCTGGGAGCACTACCTCTTCACCGGCGACAAAAAATTCCTCGCTGACGTGTATCCGATCTTCAAGGGCGCCGCCGAGTTCTTCATCGACACACTCGTCGCCCAGCCAAAAACCGGCTGGCTCGTCACCAATCCTTCCCACTCACCCGAACACGAGGGCACCGTCGCCGGTCCCACCATGGACCTCGGCATCGTCCGCGACGTTTTCACCCAGGCCGCCAAAGCCTCCGAAATCCTCGGCCTAGATCCCGCCTTCCGCACCGAAGTCCTCGCCACCCGCGAAAAACTCGCGCCCTACCAGATCGGCAAGTTCGGCCAGCTCCAGGAATGGCTCGACGACCGTGATCGCGAGAAAAACGGCCACCGCCACACCTCGCACCTCTACCCGCTTTATCCGGCAGCACAGATCACACCCGAGACACCCGAACTTTTCGCCGCCGCTAAAAAGTCCCTCGATGGCCGCGGCCTCCAAAGCACCGGCTGGGGCATGGCCTGGCGCGTCAACCTCTGGGCCCGCGCGCTCGACGGCGACACCGCCCACAAGGTCCTCGTCCTCCTCCTGACCCCGCCCAAAGGCGGCACTCAAGGCGGCGGCGCGTATCCGAACCTCTTCGACGCCCACCCGCCCTTCCAGATCGACGGCAACTTCGGCACCACGTCCGGCATCGCCGAGATGCTCCTCCAGTCCCACCGCGACGGCATCATCGATCTCCTCCCCGCGCTCCCCGCCGCCTGGCCCACCGGCTCCGTCAAAGGCCTCCGCGCCCGCGGCGGCTTCGAAGTCGATATCGCGTGGAAAGACGGCAAACTCACCTCCGCCAACATCCGCTCCCTCCTCGGCAACCCGCTCAAACTCCGCCACGCCGGCACCATCAAAGAAATCTCCGTCGCCAAAAACGACTCCAACACCTGGGACGGCCGCTAACTCATCCCCGTAGGCCAGCGTGCTCGCACGCGCTCCGTCTTAACGCCTGCTCTTCAATTCCGCCCCCTTCCGAATCCTGTCCATCCTGTTAATCCTGTCCAAAAACTTTTCGTCCCTCCGCCCATGCCACGCCTAACACTCCTCGCCTTCCTCGCCCTCTTCTTGTTCGCCAGCGCCCACGCCGCGCTCACCAAGCCCGTCGTCCCCATCGCACCCGCCGCGCCTAAAATCCCCGCGACCCGCGTCAGCCTCGCCGACTTCGGCGCCAACGCAGACGGCATCACGCTCAACACCGACGCCTTCGCCCGCGCCATAGCCACACTCTCCGAAAAAGGCGGCGGCACGCTCGTTGTCCCGCCCGGCATCTGGCACACCGGCCCGATCGCCCTCAAGAGCCGCATTAATCTCCACCTCGAAGCCGGTGCGCTGATCCAGTTCTCCCGCGACACCACTCTCTACCCGCTCCGCCATTTCAAAGCCCGCAGCGAAACGTTCGTTGACACCACGTCTCCGCTTTCCGGCGACAACCTCGAGGACATCGCCATCACCGGCGCTGGAGTGATCGACGGCGGCGGCGACGCCTGGCGTCTCGTGAAAAAAGCCAAGATGACCGAAGGCGCCTGGAAAGCCCTCGTCGAATCCGGCGGCGTGTTGAACGAAAAGAAAAACGAATGGTGGCCCAGCGCAGCCGCGCTGAACGGCGGCGCCGCCATCGCCGCGCTTGAGAAAAAAGGCTCCATCGAAATCGCCGACTACGCACCGCACCAAATTTTCCTCCGCCCGCGCATGGTCCGCCTCCTCGATTGCAAACGCGTCCTCGTCGAAGGCGTCACCGTCCGCAACGCGCCCAACTGGACCCTCCATCCGTGGCTCTGCGAGGACCTCACTCTCCGCGACGTGAAGATCTTCAACAACCGCTGGGCGCAAAACTCTGACGCCATGGACATCGATTCCTGCCGCCGCGTGCACATCAAGGGCTGCATCATCGACACCGGCGACGACGGCATCTGCATCAAATCCGGCATCAACGAATCCGGCCGCCGCATCGGCGTTCCCACCGAAGACGTGCTCGTCGAAGACTGCACCGTCTACGAAGGCCACGGCGGCTTCACCATCGGCAGCGAGATGTCCGGCGGCGTGCGCAACATCCTCGTGCAAAATTGCACCTTCATCGGGACCGCCCTCGGCCTGCGCTTCAAGACCGCCCGCGGCCGCGGCGGCCTCGTCGAAAACATCCACATGCGCGGCATCCGCATGAGTCACATCGAGGGCAACGCGATCGATTTCAATTTCTTCTACTGGGTTCAGGGCCAGCCCCAGCCCACCGCACCCGCCGTCGACGAAGGCACGCCACAATTCCGCAACATGCTCTTCGAAGACATCGTCGCCCGCGACGGCACCGGCACGCTCGTCCTCCGCGGCCTCCCCGAGATGCCCATCAACAACCTGACCTTCCGCAATGTCATCCTCGCCGGCGGCAAAGGCGCCGACATCGCCAACAGCGACAAGATCGTCTTCGAAAACGTCCGCATCGAAAACAAAACCGGCGACGCCCTCACCACGACCGCCGTCACCAACTCCAAGCTGGAACTCGCCCGCTGATTCGCCGAGAGCGCCGGCAGCCCGCCGGCCGGAACGGCACTTAGCAAGTGCCGCTCCGAAACCACCAAGCTCCCACCAGCCGCCACCCATGAAACTCCGCCTCCTCGCCATTCTTGTCACGGCGCTCTGTCCGCTAACGCACGCCCAATTCCCCGCGCCCACGCCCGCCGCCCCGACGTCCGCAGACAAACCCCGCGAGTTCCTCTCCCAGCCCCTCATCACCCACCTCTACACCGCCGACCCCTCCGTCCACATCTTCGACGGAAAACTCTACCTCTACCCATCCCACGACATCCCCGGCGTCACCGACAAGACCGATGGCAATCACTACGCCATGCGCGACTACCACGTCTTCTCCATGGATGACATCGGCGGCAAAGTCACCGACCACGGCGTCGTCCTGAAACTCGAAGACATCCCTTGGGCCAGCCGCCAGCTCTGGGCACCCGACGCCGCCCACGCCAACGGCCGCTATTACTTGTATTTCCCAGCTCGCGACAAAGCCGGTATCTTCCGCATCGGCGTCGCCACGAGCGATTCCCCCTCCGGCCCGTTCAAGCCCGAGCCGCAGCCGATCGACAATGCTTTCAGCATCGACCCCACCGCCTATCGCGACGACGACGGCACGCACTACCTCTACTTCGGCGGCATCTCCGGCGGCCAGTTGGAAAAATGGCCGGGCAACAAATACACCCCCGACACCAAATCACTCGCCCCCGACCAACCCGCCGCTGCCCCGCGCATCGCGAAACTCCGCCCCGACATGCTCGGCCTCGCCGAAGAGCCACGCGAAATCCAGATCCTCGACGAGTCCGGCAAACCACTCCTCGCAGGCGACGAATCCCGCCGCTTCTTCGAAGGCTGCTGGATCCACAAGCACAACGGCACCTATTACCTCACCTACTCCACCGGCACCACGCACCTGCTCTGCTACGCGACAGGCAGCTCACCCTACGGCCCGTTCACCTATCGCGGCATCCTCCTTAAACCCGTCCAAGGCTGGACCACGCACCAGTCGATCGTGGAGTGGAAAGGCAAGTGGTACCTGTTCTACCACGACTCCCAGCTCTCCGGCCAAAGCAACCTCCGCAACGTCAAGGTCACCGAGTTCACCCACAACCCCGACGGCACGATCACGACCATCGACCCGTTTAAGTAAGGTAGCGCGCACTCCGCCCAACGGAACGGCACTTAGCAAGTGCCGCTCCCTGACGCCCTCCCGCCATCCAGCTCACTCGCTCGTCAGCGCAATCTCCGCGGGCGCGAGCCCTTCACCCGTCGCCTTCAGCGTGATCGCCCCAGCCTGTCCCGCCTTCGCGCGCACGATCACGAGCGCGAGTCCGTTGAACGCCTTGCGCTCCTTCGACGAAAACGTCGTCTGATCCGTCGCGTCGCCGTTGTCCGTCGCCACGATCTCGCCCGGCCCGCTGAGCTCAAATTTCAACGCATTCTTCGAGCGCGGTACGAGCAGGCCATCCTTGTCGGTGATCGTCACTGTCACGAACGACAAATCCTGCCCGTCGGCGCGGATCGTCGCACGGTCCGCCTTCAACGTCAGCTTCGCCGCCGCGCCCGTCGTGCGCGTAATCTTCTCGGCCCACGGTTTTCCGTTTTTGTAGGTAACAACCTTCAACTCGCCCGGCGCGTATTTCACGTCGTCCCAGCGGAAACGATATTCCAGCGCGCTGCGTTTCTTCCGGCCGAGCGATTTGCCGTTCAAGAACAGCTCCGCTTCGTCGCCTGAAGTGTACACATGCACCGGCGTGATTTCGCCCACGCGGTCCGGCCAGTTCCAGTGGGGCAGGATGTGCGCCATCGGCAGCTCAGTCCGCCAGCGCGCTTGATAGAGATAGAAACGGTCCTTCGGAAAACCCGCCAGATCCACGATGCCGAAGTACGAGCTGCGCGATGGCACCGGAATCTTGCCGAGCCGTTCGAGTTCTTTCGCCGCACGTTCGCGGTCCGCCGGATTCGCATAGTTCAGCAAATTCGTCGCGTCCGCGTTATAAGGCGTTGGCTCGCCAATATAGTCGAAGCCGGTCCACACGAACTCGCCCATGATGTACGGATTCTCGTCGATTCCCTTGAACTCCAGCTCCGGCGTGTTCGCCCAGCGCTCGGCGTAGAGATCGTAGCTGCTCATCTGGAAATCAGAACGGCCCTGCATCTTGTCCTCCACGACGGGAAAGAAATATTCCCCGCGCGAACTGAGTGTCGACGCCGTTTCCGCGCCAAACTGCGGCACCTGCGGATGCCGCGCGCGCAGCTTCGGATATTCCCACGGTTTGTAATTGTAGGCGACCGCATCGAGCACGCGCTGGAATCCGTTGTAGCCGGAATTGATGTTATTGAGCCCGGCGACGACCGCACGCGTGCGATCTTCTTCACGCACGATTGCCGCCAGGTGCGCGGCCAGTTTCCAGCCGTCTACCTCGTACTGCTCGCGGATCTCGTTGCCGATGCTCCACTGGATCACGCTCGGGTGATTGCGGTCGCGGCGGACCATCGCGCGCAGATCCTTCTGGTGCCAGTCGTGGAAAATGCGGCTGTAGTCGTCGCGCTTTTTGCCCATCGCCCAGCAATCGAATGCTTCGACCTGCAAAAGAAAACCCATGCGATCGCACAGCTCCAGCAACTCAGGCGACGGCGGATTATGCGACGTGCGGATCGCGTTCACGCCCATCTCGCGGAGAATCTCCAGCTGGCGCTCCAGCGCCCGCACATTCACCACCGAGCCCAGCGCACCGAGATCGTGGTGCATGCACACGCCATTGAACGGCACGCGTTCTCCGTTGAGGCGGAAACCGTCGCTCACCGTGTGCTCGATCGTGCGAATGCCAAACGGCGTCAGCACGCGGTCCACGATCTTCCCATCGCGCAACACCGTCGTCTCGGCGACATAGCGATTGCGCTCCTTCAAACTCCACAGTTTCGGCGAAGCCAGCACGAGTGTGTGCGAAATATTCGCCTGCCTCATCGGCTCAAGACGCAGCGGCAACGGTTCACCCGAAACAACCGCGTCGCCAACCGGCTCGCCGTTCGCATCGGCCGCAAAAATCTTCACGCCGACCTGCGACTCCACCCGCGCATCTGTTTTGTTGTCGAGCGTCACACCGACGTCCACGAGCGCAGACTGCGGCGTGATCGACGGCGTGGTCACGAAAACGCCCCACTGCGCGATCTGCACGGGCGAGGTTTTTGTGAGCCAGACATTGCGATAAATACCTGCGCCCGGATACCAGCGCGACGATTCGCGCGGATTATCGAGACGGATCGCGAGCACGTTTTCCGCGCCCGGCTTCAAGTACGGCGTCAGATCCACGCGCCACGACGAATAACCATACGGCCAGCCGCCGACGAACTGGCCGTTGAGCCAGACCATCGCGTACGCCATCGCACCATCGATCTCCAGATACACATTCCGCCCCGCGTCCGACGCCGGGCTCTCGAATTTTTTCCGGTACCACGCGACGCCCGCGTACGGGAGTTTGCCCGTGTCTCCCGAGAGCGACTGATCGAACGGCCCTTCGATCGCCCAGTCGTGCGGCAGATCGAGCGTGCGCCAGTTCGAATCGTCGAACGCCACGCGCGTGTAGCTCACGTCGCCGGCGGGACGGCCGGGCGGACGCACACGGGTGGGTGGATAATTGAGGAGATCGTCGCCCGTCGGAAGAACCCAGTCCTTGATGCGCTCGTAGTTGAGCCCGTTGCCGACGGCGAGCGGGTCTTCCTTGGTGAACCGCCAGCCGTTGTTGAAAGAGATGCGTTCGCGCGGTGCGGTGTCGGCGGCAACAACGGCCGCGATCGACACCACCCACGCCAAGAGGAGGCGGAGTGGTTTCATCATAAGCAAAAGGAAGAGAGAGCTTCAGACAGCACGCGGTGAAGGCACGACCGGAATTATCGTCCCGTCATGTATTTTTTGCGATCGCGGGTGGACTGCGACGTCCCGGCGCGTTGAGCGACGCGGGCCCGCGTTTCCACCTCGTTAGCCATTCGATATCGAACAACGCGCGGAGACCGCGCATTCCACCCCGATCAGTCGAGAGGTCTCGGGTTTCCCTCGAGTATTACTTCACCAGTAATCGGGACACGTTTTAGCTCAATCATCGCTCCATAGCGGACCGTGAACTCCGCGCCTGGCTGATTCCGAATCGAAGCCGAAAACAATTTCCCGTCCTTCCACGCGACATCGACCTCAAAGCCACCCCGCGTGCGCAGGCCACGGACCTCGCCGCCTTTCCACGACGATGGCAGCGCCGGCAGCAGGTGAATCTCCGCAGGAGCCGAGTCGTCCGCGCTCGCGGTGCTCTGCACGAGCATCTCCGCGATGCCGGCCGCGCCGCCGAAGTTACCGTCGATCTGAAACGGCGGATGCGCGTCGAATAGGTTCGGATACGTCCCGCCTCCCTTCGTGCTGATGCCTTCAACGGCACTCGCCGGTTTTAGCAGCGAACGAATCAACGCGAGCGAGCGGTCCCCGTCGCCGAGACGCGCCCAGAGATTCAGTTTGTGCGCGATGCACCAGCCGGTGCCCGCGTCGCCGCGGACATCGAGGGTCTTACGCGAGGCGGCGGCGAGTTCGGGCGTGCGCGTGGCGGAAATTTCGTCACCCGGATAAAGCCCCCACAGATGCGAAATGTGGCGGTGCTGCGGATCGGCTTCGGGGTATTCCTCAATCCACTCCATCACGCGACCGTCCCTCGCGATCCGCGTCGGGACGAGCCGTTCACGTTTCTCCAGCAGCTCTTTCTGAAGCTCCGGATCGACACCGAGAATTTTCGCCGACTGCGCCGTGGCTTCGAAAAGGAATCTGAGCAGCTGCATGTCCATCGTCGCACCGAGAGTGATGTGCGCGGGCTTTCCGTCGGCGGTGAGAAACGCGTTCTCCGGCGAGTTCGACGGCGCGGTGACGAGCCACTTCTGCTTCGGCTCCTCGATCAGCATATCGAGGTAGAACTGCGATGACTCGCGCAGCACGGGATAGTTCTTCTTCAAGAACTCGCGGTCGCCGGTGAACAGATACCGCTCCCAGATGTGATGGCAAAGCCACGCCGAGCCGGTCGTCGTCGCGCCCCAACTCGCGCCTTCGCCCGGCGAGGTGAATCCCCACGGATTTCCCAACACATGCGCCACCCAGCCGCGTGCGTTGTAGTAAGCCTTCGCCGTTTTCGCGCCCGGTTCGCGCAGCGATTGGATGAACGCGAAGAGCGGATCGGCCAGCTCCGACAGATTGCAGATCTCCGCCGGCCAGTAGTTCATCTGGATGTTGATGTTCAGATGCCAGTCGCCGTTCCAAGGCGTCTGCACACCGTCGGCCCAGATACCCTGGAGATTCGCAGGCAAACCGCCGGGCCTCGACGATGCGATGAGCAGGTAGCGGCCAAAATCGAAATACGTGGTGATGAGCCCGGGATCGTTCGCGCCCTCGGCAAACGCGCGGAGCCGCTCGGGCGTTGGTTTCGCGGCGGCGGCTGTGTCGCCGTCGTCGAGCCGGAGCGCGACGCGGTTATAGAATGACTGGTGATCGGCGATATGGTCGGCGCGGAGTTTTTCGTAAGGTTGCGCCAGCGCCCGGACGAGATCGTCAGCAGCGGTCGCGCCCGCATCGGTGACGGCGCGGCCGGCGAAGGTTTTGATATCGGTTGCGGCTGAAACGATGACCAAAAGTTCATCTGCGCCAGTGACGACGACGCTTGCCCCGCCTCCGCTTACCTGGCCGCCTTTGGCGTGAACTTTAAGACAGGCGGCGAAGCGAACGCCTTTGTTTCCGCCAAAACCATCTGGCAGCTGACCGATGAGGCTTAACGCGCCTTTGCCTTCGAGGGTGCCCGCGGCATTTTCGGGCCGGGTCAGTGAGAGCTTGCCGTTGATCGAGCCAGCTTTGTCTGCGCTGAGCCGGATGATGACCGCTTCGGCGGGCTTGCTGACGAAAACTTCGCGCGTGAACCGCACACCGCTCTGTTCGTACGTTGTACGTGCGACAGCGGTAGCAAGATCGAGCTCACGGCGATAATTCGTGACGGGGGCGGACGCGATCTCGGCAGACGGAGTTAACGCGATCTTCAAGTCGCCGAGCACTTGGTATGAGCCGTAGGGCACGTTCGCGCCGTTACCGTAACCGGAGCCTTTGCCCGCGCAGGTGAAGTTCGCCGCGATCAACGCCTCTGCTTGGAGATTTTTTCCTTCAAGCAGCAGACGGCGAATTTCCGGGAGTGCTTTTGCGGCGTCAGGCCGGTCCGCGTCCTGCGGCGAGCCGGACCACATGCCGGTTTCGTTGAGGATAATCCGTTCCTCGTCGACGCCGCCAAAAACCATCGCGCCGAGACGGCCGTTGCCGAGCGGGAGCGACTCGGTGAAGTGCCTCGCGGGAGCGTCGAACCAGATCGTCGAGGCGGAGACAGTGAGTGTTAAAACGAAACTGACTCCGAAGGCAGCGATGCGGAAGTTCATGGGGGGAATTTGGGGACAGGATGAACAGGAATGACAGGATCGGGCGGCGGGCGACGTTAGAGTGAAGACGGATGCTTTTCGAGGTAGGGCGCGTTGTGCCTAACGCGCCGGTTGGACATCATTGGCGGGAATGATGTCGCAACGGTGGCGACATCGCTCCGGCGGGCTAGGGACAACCCGCCCCCGCCATCACTCGATGACCTGTTTCGCGAGCGCGACGTGATCTTCGCCGCCTGTGAGCACGCGCAAACGGTAGCGTAAGGTCATCGGCCACGGGTTGAGGCGAAACTGTTCATGCGGCAGCGCGCCCCAGGACGTGTCACCGCCAAGGCCGCGTTGCTTGAGGTCGAGGTTGAGCGTGATCGTTTTCCGGTCGGGGATTTGGAACTGATAAAACGGCTCTTCCTGCGTGGCGGAAAACAAGTCCTCGGTCTGCGCATGCGTGGCGTTCGCGCTCAGCAGCGGCTGGCCGACGGCGAGCAAGCCGCGGCCGGACTTGTCCGTAAGCGCGAGCCAGCGGACGGCTTCCTTGTTTCCCGTCTCCTGCGGACGCATGTACGGGAAATACTGTTCAGCGACGGTGCCTCGGTAGAGGCCGACACGCGCGTCCTGGCGATCCCAGTACGTTTCCTGCGGGCCTTTGCCGAACCACGCGAGCTGGTCGAAGCCTTCGCGCACGATCACCTGCGTGCCGAAACGCGGAAGCTCGGGGGAATTGCGTCCGGCGGCCGGGAGGAACTGCGTGTCCACGAGCACATCGCCGGAACCGAGGATCGTGTAGGTGATGCGCTGTTTCCCGACTATCGACGGATCGAGCGTGATCGTTCCCCACGTCGTAATAACCACGCGGCTGGGCGACGGCTGCGAGACATCGAGTGACAGGATCTTCCAGGACTTGTGCGCGTGACGCCAGAAACCGGGCGGCGGGTTCCAGCGGTTCACGATGGTCGTGTTCCACATCTTGTTGCCGCGGTCGTTGTCGACCGGCGCTCGCCAGAAATGCGGCGTGAGCGGCGACTCGATCAGTTCGGCGTCGCCGGATTTCAACGACGCGAGCAAACCGGTCGTGCGGTCGATGGTCGCGGTAAAAGCGGGGCCGGTGACGACAATTTTCGCCGCGGCGTCGGCGAGCGTAAGCGCGGGCGCGGTGGCTGGAGGCGGAAATTTCGTCGCGAAAGCGGCGGAATTTGGCCTCACCGGCAGTTTGAATTGTTCCCAGGCGATCTCGTGGCCGGCATCGGCCCAGGGCGTTTTGTTTTTCAGCGCAAAACGGACTTCGAGGAAATATTCGGTCGCGGGCGCAGGCTCGAAGGTACTGAGGGACAGCGCGAGGATTTTGGTTTCGCGCGGGGCGAGCGTGAGCTTTTCGAGTTTGCCGCTCTGGAGTGTGCGACCGTCGGCCACGAGGCGCCAGTCGGCGGCGAGCCAGGCTTCGGACGGGAGGAAGTCGTACCAGTTGGTGAACTCGACCTCGTGCTTCGCGAGATCGGCGGCGCGCATCTGGATCGGTTGGTAGATCTTTTTGATCTCGGCCATTTCCGGCTGCGGTGTGCCGTCGGGATTCACGAGGCCGTCGCCCGGCGAACCGGCGTCGGTCATCTTGCGCTCGGGATCGAAGAGATCGCCGTCGCCAAAAAAGGTGCCGAGCTCGGGATCGAGCGGGAAGGACTTCACGTTTTCGTACTTCGCGAATTTACGGCCGGGCGGCACGGGCAGGCGGAGTCCCTGCTCTTTCCAGTCCCAGATGAAGCCGCCTTGGAGATAGGGCGCGCCGTCGTAGATGGGTTTCCAATACGCCCAGGTGTCGCCGCCGCTGTTGCCCATGACGTGGGCGTATTCGCACATGATGAAGGGCTTTTCGCGCGGCTGGGCGGAATAGTTGATGACCGACTGCGGGCTCGGGTACATCGGGCAGATGATGTCGGTGACTTCGCCGCTGGTGTGCGCCTCGAACTGCACGGGGCGCGACGGATCGCGGTCTTTCAGCCAGCGGTAGGTCTGGCGGAAGGCTTCGCCGAAATGCGCTTCGTTGCCGAGCGACCAGATGACGACGCACGCGTGGTTCTTCGTGCGCTCGTACATGCGGATGGTGCGGTCGAGATGCGCGGGAATCCACGACGGCATGTCGGCGAGCGGAGTGACATCTTTTGCGCGGGCGAGGTCCATCTGCGCGTGCGACTCGATGTTGGCTTCGTCGACAACGTAGAGGCCGTACTCGTCGCAGAGCGCGTACCACTCGGGCGTATTGGGATAATGGCAGGCGCGGACGGCATTCAGGTTGTGCTGCTTCATCGTGACGATGTCGGCGATCATGCCGGCGCGCGTGACGACCTGGCCGGTGTCGCACTCCCACTCGTGACGGTTCACGCCGCGGATGAGCACGGGCTTTCCGTTGACGAGAAACTGGCCGTTTTTCGTCTCGGAAGAGCGGAAGCCGACGCGCCACGGAATCACTTCGAGTACGCGGCCGGTGCTGGCGCGGAGCGTGAGTTCGAGCGTGTAGAGCGCGGGAATCTCGGCGGACCACTTCGCGGGATTTTTCACGGGCTCGTCGAGACGCAGCGTGGCGGAGCCGTTGGCAGCGACGGTGGAGGCGTTGATGGTTTTCTTGAAAACCTCCGCGCCGGAAGGATCGAGCAGGCGTGCGTCGATCGCGCCCATGAGCGGCTGAGCGGAACTATTTTTGAGATCGACGGAAAGCGAGAGCGTGGCGTCGCGATAATCGGTATCGAGCGTCGTGCGGACCGTGAAATCGCGGACGTGCAGCGGTGACGCGGACCAGAGCGTGACGTCGCGGAAGATGCCGCTGAGGCGCCAGAAGTCCTGATCTTCCAGATACGAGCCGTCGTTCCAGCGGATGACTTCGACGGCGAGGGTGTTGTCTCCGGATTTGGCGAGGTGCGGCGTGAGATTGAAGGTCGCGGGCGTGCGGCTGTCTTTGCTGAAGCCGAGTTTGGTGCCGTTGAGCCAGACGGTGAAGAACGAGTTCACGCCCTCGAAGGTCAGGAAGATTTCGCGGCCGGCCCAGTCGGCGGGAACGGAGAATGTGCGGCGGTACGAGGAGACGGGATTGTAGTCGCCGGCGATGAGCGGCGGGTTCACCTCCACCCAGGGATAGGTGATATTGGAGAAGATCGGCATGCCGTGGCCGTGGAGCTCGACGTTCGCGGGGACGGGAATCGTGGTCCATTTGGAGTCATCAAATGACGGCGACTCGAAACCGGCGACGCGGGCGGCTGGGTTTTTCGACCAATGATATTTCCACGTGCCGTTAAGCGAGCGGACGAACGGCGACGGCGCCCGTCCGAACGGCTGCGCGAGCGCGGACGCGGAATCGGGAAAGCGGGTGAAGATCGCGGCTGGAGGCTCAGTGCCTTCGTGGAGTTTCGTTTCGTCCTCCCAGACAGGACGCGGCGATTCGGAGAAAGTCGGGAGAGAGAGTCCAAAGGTGAAGCAGAAAACCAAGGCGCGTTTCATGGGGTTTATTTTTTGGACAGGATTAACGGGAGTTACAGGATTCGGAAATGGAACAGGAGGAACTGACGGGGAAGGTCATTGGCTGCGCGATGACTGTGCATCGACAACTGGGGCGGGGCTTTTTGGAGTCGGTCTATCAAAACGCGCTCGCGCATGAGCTGCGGAAGGCGGGGATACGCGTGGAGTGCGAGCGGGCGTTAACGGTGATGTATGACGGGGTGGTGGTCGGGGAGTTTTCCGCGGACATGATGATCGAGGAATCGGTGATCGTAGAAAACAAGGCCGTGCAGATGCTGGTGGTCGCGCATGAGGTGCAGTTGGTGAACTATCTGAATGCGACAGGACGAGAGTTAGGATTGTTGATTAACTTTGGCGGACCGAAACTGGAATTTAAGAGGAAGTACCGCCTATCTCGTCCAAAACACGACGATCAGAATTTTGGACAGGATTAACAGGAGCTACAGGATTACAGAAGTCACCGGTTTGAATCCTGTTCATCCTGTAAATCCTGTCTAAAATCAGTCCTTCAGCAGACGTTCGATCACCGCATACGGCACTTCGATCGCCGTGCCGTGGCGGATGCCTTTGGGGAGGGAAATTTCAGCGGTTATGTCCTCGAAGGTTTTCCAGTCTTTGGTGCGGAGCGCTCCGTAGTGTTTCTCACGGTAAACATCGAAAAACACGATCCACGCGTCGCCGACCTTGAGCACCGTCGGGCCTTCGACCCAGTCGCGCGTGAAGGGCGCGCTCAACTCGCTCCAAGGGCCTTCGACGTCGCTGGCCGAAGCGTGGCGCAAGTGTTTTCTCACAGGGTTCTTCGTCTCGTCCTTCACGATCATCCGGTAGCTGTCGCCGTCGGGAATGATCGTCGCGTCGATCACCGAGAACTTCGGATCGTACCAGAGACGCGTTGGCGAGAACGCCTGCCAGTCTTTCGTGGTGGTCGCGTACATGCGGTGATTGAGGTCGTCCTCGGATGCGCCTGCGGTTTCGGGGAATTTTTCAGGTATCGTCGAAGCCCAGAAGATCAGGAACTGCTCGCGCTTTTTGTCCCAGATCAGTTCGGGCGCCCACGTGTTTCGCACAGCGGGCTCGTGGGCCATCACGGGAATTTCTCGCTGCGGTGTCCACGTGATGAAGTCCTTGGTCGACGCGTAGCCGAGGTTGTTTTCCCACCAACCCGACGTCCAAACCATGTGATACGTGCCGTCCGGTCCGAGCGCGGCACACGGATCGCGCATGAGTTTCGATTTTCCGACGATCGGCGTGAGATAGCTTTTCCCGTCACCGAGCGGTTCCCATTTCAGGCCATCTTTGCTCCACGCGAGGTGCAGGCCGTCGGCGCCGTTGCCGGTGAAGTAGGTAAACAAATACGCGGTTTTCGGTGTGTCCGCGGAAGCGGCGGTCGCAGCCATCAGGCCGAGAGCTAGCGCAAAAGCGACGAGGGTATTTTTCATGCGGCGCGAGGGGTTGGACGGGAACGCTCTAGGGCACAGCTCTATTCAGGAAGGGCAAACTTTTCAGCCAGATTGAATGAACCGACGGAGGCGGCACTAGCCGTTTGGCCCACCCCGGACGGCCCATACCCGGCGGGCGCCGCATTCGCTAAAGTCATCGCATGGGCTGCACCATCGATCATCTCCGCGCGGATCTCGAGATCCGCATCATTCGCGATTTCAAAGACGCGCGCGGAAAACGTCATCGCACCGGCGAGAGCGGCATCCTCCGCACGCTCGATCTCGACTGGAACGCCCAGCAGATCGCGCTCACCTGGGAACGCGACGGACGCCGCGAAACGATGTCCTTCGCACTCTCGGCCAAAGACGGACCGCGCAACGGCGCGATGCGCGACTACTTCGAGGCCGGCGAATATCGCCCCGTGCCCCGCCCGTCGGCGAAGGAGAAAGCCACCGCTCAGTGGATCCAGACGCCCGAGCCGGCCCCGCAGGTTGTCCGCAGTCCCGACCAGTGGGGCGCCGCCCTTGCGCGCATCGGCTCGCTCGCCGCGCGACGTCGTTTCGCAGAAGCCAACGAACAAATCGCCGCCATCACCCAGGACAACGGTCCCACCAACTGGCGGCTGTTGCAGATGGCCGAGGATATCGGGGCGCTGGCGCTCACCGCCGCTCCCTACAACACCGAGATCTACACGTGGCTGCGAGACCGCTCCATCGACTTCCTCCACTCGTGGGGTTCCTGCGCAACCAGCGGCGGTGAAGGCGCGGTCTGCATGCTCACGATCAACAAATGGAAAGACAGCTTCGCCCGCGCCGAACGATAAACCCTCCCCTCCCCTTTCACCCACTCCGCCTCTGTCATGACAACGTTCAGCAACATTCTCCTCGGTCTCGCGTCGTTCATTTATCTCGTGCCCTTGCAGTTTTTCATCCGCGCGGCCGCCAACGCCCGCGGCGAAGCGGCGATGGGGCTCATCGTGGGATTCGTCCTGACGATCCCGCTGTGCCTGCTGCTTTTTATCTCGTGGTGCATCATTCTTTCCCAAGGCGGATTTTCCTGGCTCGGAGGCGGGCGGGGCTGGCAACTGCTGCTGCTGGTCCTCACGTGGATCGCGATGACCGCGATCGTTTCCATCTCCGCCATGGTGCGCAGTGAACCGAACATGCCGTGGTCACTTCGCGGCGTGCTCCCGTGGGCCGCTTACGTGCTGCCCCCCATCGCGATCATCGCCACGGCCGCGCTCAACAACGCCTCGCTGGCGGCCGCGATTTCCCCGGCCATCCGCCAAGGCGCGTTAATCGCGGTCGGCTCGATCACGCTTATCTCCGGCGCAGGCTCGCTCGTGGAGTGGTTCATCCGCGCGCAGATCAACGCCGCCAGCAAAGTCCGCGCGCAGGCCGAATATCAGGACCAAAACATCCAGCGCATCATCGCCGACATCGAGGCGCTCGACACCGTCAAAGACCTCGGACGTTTGTTCGACCACGCCGGACTCAATCGCTTCGAACAACCGCGCATCGCCGCACGCAAAAAAATCTTCGCCCACCCGAATCTCCAGCAGGAGATCGAGCGCAGAATCACCAACGAGTGGACGCAGGAGACCTTGAACTTTCTCGCCGCCAATGAGCCGCCCGATCCCGCCGCGCTCGCACAGCCGGTCACTGCGGCGCTCTCGAAACTCGCCGCGTGGCTGAATCAAAATCTCAAAGCCGACCGCCAGTTCTACGAAGGCTTGTATCTCTCGGAGGTCGTGACCGCTCTTACCGTCGCCGACAAATATGCCCGCTTCGGCGTCGACTACCGCCCGGCGATTCTCGAAATACGCGCCGCCTTCAATCGCTCCCACGTGCGCAAAGCCGGACTGAGCGCTCCCCTCGTCCTCGACGAATGGCTCGCGCGTCACCCGGCCGCTGCAGAAACCCGCTGAAATCATACCCCTCCTACGTGTCATGATCTCCGCTCAAGAACTCCAACGCGAGATGGCGGCTATGCCCGAGATGCTGCGCGCGCTGCTCGACGCCGAACTCGCGGCGGGCAACAGCGTCGAGGAGATCGGCCACAGTTTTCCCGCGCCGCCCATCGGGGCGTATTTCAAACTCACGCAGCCCTTGCTCACGCGTCCACGCGCCTCCGGCGAAGGACTCGATTACCGTGCGCGCAACAGCTCGCTCTCATCGGGCGAGATCACCGATGCGAAGCGCATCTACTTTCTTGTCGAACCGCCCGCGCCTCCGCCGCCGGAGCCGGATATGGATGCGATTCGTGCGGCGCACGCTCCGGCCCCGCTTTCACCCAATGGCGAAACCAGACCCGTCACCGACCTGAACTACGTCTCGACAGCCCCCGACTCTTCGGGAGCGGCCGCCGTAGCTGCAACGAAACGCCCGACCGACGATTCACTCGTCGGCCGTTTCCGCAGAAGCATGGAAATCAACTACGAGAAGTGGCACGACGGCATCGGCTACGATCTCGCCGTCATCGACGAAGCATCTCCATCGGAGCGCTCGGACATCGAGTCGATCATGCTAAGCCGTGGCGCACGTGACTGGCGCGATGTCGAAGCGCTGGCGCATCTCGACACGATCAGGACACAACGCGTGCTGGAGGAGGCGGTACGCAACGCCCCCATCGAGATTCGCGTGGCCGTACTCGATCACGCCGGAGAGCTGGTATCCGACCACATCAAAACCGAAGTGCTCATCACGGCCCTCGAGACGGCGGATTTTTATGGTGGGCTCACCGCGGCGCTGCGGCTCGTGGAAGAGTTTCATCCACCGAAAGTCATCGCGGCGCTCTTCCACGTCGCGCGTTTCCGGAACGGTGGCCCGGGCGTGCACTTCGCCGCGATGCTGATGTTTCTCCACGGAAAAGCATCGAGCTCGTTCGACTGGGAGCAGCGGCCGTTTTTCCTGCGGTTTAACACTCCGGAAGGTCCGGAGCGCGACGCGGTGTTTCTCGAACTGTGCGCGAAGATCGGCGCACCGGCGGAGAAATTCGCCGCGGAGGTGATGGGAAAAAACGCCGAATGATCCTGCATTTCCGAGGTGGGGCGCGTTGTCCCTAACGCGCCGGAGCGATGTCGCAGGCGATGCGATCGGGATTCAAGCAAGCGGCGCCGAACGCGGCGGGTTAAGGCTAACCCGCCCTACCTCGGAAAGGATCAGCTGCCGTCAGGTTTGGCGGCGACGACTGTCGGGCTCGGCGGGATCGAGAATTTTTCGGGATCGTCGGGTTTTGCGGGATCGAACGCGGGCAGATCTTTCAGCACGTGCTGCGCGAGCTCCGGCACATTCGCCCGCACGCCTTCGACGACGCACTTCGCTAGTTCGTACGCGCCAAAGTTGTTGTGATGCGTGCCGTCGCCCGACTTGAAAAGGCTCAGTGATTTTTCCCGGCCGAGCGCTTCGTAGAGTGTCTGACTCATCGCGTGCAGATCGATGAGCGGCAGGTTTTCCTCGCGAGCCACGGCGCGGACGGCATCGGGATAATCTTTGTGGGAGTTTTGGATTTTCCCGTCGGGGCCGAAGCTGTGGCGGTGCATTTGCGTGACGAGGACGACGGCGGCTTTTTTCGCGGCGAGCGCGGCGGTGACTTTCTTGAGGTTGGCCGTGTAGGTCTCAACGGAGTCTTTCTTCATGTCGTTGTGACCGAACTGGAGGAAAACCCAGTCACCGGGACGGACGACGCTGAGGATTTTTTCGACGCGGCGCTCGGACAGCGCGGAGGCGATGGACTCGCCGGACTCCGAGTGATTGGCGATGGCGACGGTCGGCGCGAAGAAGCGCGTGAACATCTGGCCCCAGCTCGCAAACGGCTCGCGCGGTTGGTCGGCGACGGTCGAATCGCCGAGGAGAAAGACGGTCGGCAGGTCGTCGGCACGCGTGATCGAGATGCTGGATACAGCGGGCCTATCGCCGTTGAATTCGAGCGTGAGCTTGTCGTCCCACGCCCACGCTTCTTCGGCGCGCTCGCGGGGTTTGAGGCGGACTTCGAGCGGTTTTCCTTCCGCGTCGAAGGCTCCGGCGATCTGTGGGCGGCGGAGATTGACGACGAATTCCACGTCGCGAGTGCCGCCAGCGGGCGTGAGAAGTTTTTCGACAAGCAGGCGGCGTAACTCGGCTTTCACGGTTTGCGCGCCAGCGGCCTCGCCTCCACCAAGCGAAACGCGAACGCGGTAATTTCCTTCGGGCAACGCGGCCGAAAAATAGAAAGGCGCATCGCTGACGAGAGACCGGCGCGCACCTGGGGCCGCGATCTGGACGTTCGCGCCCGGCTCGATGCCGTAGCCGCGCTCAGCCGTGTAGAGCGTGTCGGCGGCGACCACGCGCGCGTCCGCGTCGTTCGTGGAGGCGCCGAAGACAAAGGTCCGCTGCTGAGCGAGCAAACCCGCAGGAGAGAGCAGCAAAAGCAGGGCGAGACGGGACAGGTGCTTGTGCATGGCGGATGGTTTCAGGCGCTCGGAGGCACCGCGCGAGCGCGGGTTTAACAAAGAGGAATCACTCAACGGACAAGCGTAGCTGAGAGGAGGCCGAGGACGCTTTCGGTGGAGAGCGCGCGGACGGTGAGCGAGCGGAGTTCTTTCGAGGGATCGAGCGGGAGCGTGAGGACGGTCGCTGCGCCGCCGGGGATCTGAGCGTAACCGGTCGGCGTATACAGGCGGCCGGTTCTGAGTTCGAGGCGGAGCGGGACCGGCGCGGTGCGGCGGAAGGCGTAGTCGTCGATCATGTAATCCTGCTCGATGGGCCACCACGTGGTCGGGTTGTGCAGTGCTAGGCGCGCAATCGTGCCGTCGGCGTAGGTCACGACGATTTCGCCGTTGTCGATTTGGGACTGCATCGGGCCGGTGGAACCGGCGACGAGCAACGTGACGCTGCGCGCGCGGCCGGTGAGCGGGGCGGTGAGTTCGTCGGGGTAGTTGTCCCAGAGCGAAACGAAGGCGGTGTTTTTCGCGGCGGAGTCGGACGGTGTGCGGAGCGGAAGACCGGAGGCGAGTTGGATGGAGTCTTGAGATTTTGCCGCGAGAGAGCGGAGGCCGGTGTCGTCGATCTCGGCGGTGTGGCTGAAACCAGACCAGCTGCCGATGCCCTGCTTTGGCATGCTGAGCGAAACGTGCGGCGAGCGCGGCGAGAGGTATTCGTTTTTGAAGATCTGCGTGAGCTGGTCGTTGAAGAGCGACGTGAGATCGACGGGCTCGAAGCGGGCGTCGGTGGGAACGGTGTAGTTGGCGAAGGTGGGTGGAGGTTCGGAGGAGAGAGCGGGCGCGGTGGTTTCGACGGGCTGCCAGTAGGTGAAGTCGCCGCGAGTGGTTTTTTCGAAGCGGGTCGGAAGGTAGGGCGCGTTAGCCTTAACGCGCCGGTTGGATGCCAGATCGACGGGGGATGTTGAATCGGCAGGCGACGTCGAACGCGGCGGGTTAAGGCTAACCCGCCCTACCTCGGACCAGGCGATGACGATCTCGGTGCGGTCGGCGGCGGGCGCTTCGACGATGATACGCGGGGAGCCGATGGCAGTGTCGTCGTTTTTCCAAGCGGCGGGCTTTCCGTTGGCTTGGACGGAGATAATTTTTTCGCCGCGAACGGGGAGATTGAGACGGAGTGCGAGCGGTTTCGTGAAGCGTGGTTCGATGGTGACGGTCTCGCGGTCGCCGGTGCGTTTGTAGGCGTAGGAGACGTCGGGCGTCTTGATGGATGCGTGTTCCCAGTCGGTCGGGAATCCGGGGCGGATCGTGAGGACGCCGTCGATGCCGTCGGGGGTAATGCCGAAGAGACCTTCGATCAGGCTGCGCGAGGTGATGCCGGTGGAGTCGCCGAAGTCCCGATACGTTTCGCGGCGGTAGACGTCGTACTGCGAGAGGTTGGGCAGGCTGCCGGGATTCAAGCCCATGAACATCGAGTCGAGCAGCGTGCCTTTCCAGAGCTGCCAGGCGACGTCGGGGCGGCCGCCTTGCCAATACGCGAGCGCGGTGTGGGCGGTTTCGCCGAGATAGACGTTATTGAGGCTCCACTCGTAGGGAACCCAGTTGGTCGAGGGGAGCGTGAACCAGTCGCCCGCGGGAACGCCGGGGCCGCGCACAGGGATGCGCGCGAGGTGGGTGTCGACGTAACGGAGTGTCTGGTAGGCTTGAAACGGATCGGGCACGCGGGAATCGATCGTGTGGTAAACGGTCCAGAGTGCGGCGGCGGGGTGCGCGCGTTTGAGGCCGTGGAGTTCTTTGTACTCGGCGTACCAACCGCGGTCGGGAAGCCAGAGGTCGCGCTGCATGGCCTCGTGGATGCGCTTCGCCTCGGCTTCGTAGGGGGCGGGATCTTCGCCGATGAGGCGGGCGATGCGCGCAGCGGTGGCGTTGTGGAAATAATTGTACGCGGTCGAGTGGGCTGCGCCGCCGCCGTTGTAGGTGAGCGCGTCGCTCGCCCAGATCGCGGCGTAGGCTTCGTAGAGACCGCCGCGGTCGAAGAGGCGTTTTTCCCAGGCGAGGTGGCGTGTAAGGAACGGCCACATTTCTTTCGCGAAGTCTTTGTCGCCGGTGGCGATGAGGTGGCGGAGGAGCGTGTCGACGAAGACGAGCGCCATGTCGTAATGGCGGGCGGGGATGCCGCCGAAGCTGTGGAGGGTTTTCCAGTCGTCGGTCGCGAGATTTTTAGCGGGATCGGCTTTCGGTGCGGGCGGGATGCTGGCGGGGTCGGTGTTTTGCTTCGCGGCCCACAGGCGGAAGTGTTCTCGGGCGCGGTCGTGCCAGCCGTAGGCATCGAGCACGTACTGGCCGCGCCAGCCGAGGAGCGGCATGCGCCAGGCGCTGTTGCCGTGCATGACGGTCGACTGCGCCCAGAGCGCATCGCCGGAGATGGCGATGGCGGCGGGAATGGCGTTTACGAACGGATCGGGCGTATCGACGGTGACGCGACTGGCGACGGACTGGCGGTAGGCTTCGGCGTCCTCAAAGACGACATCAAGAGAAGCAGGATCACGGACAATGGGAGTTCCTTGGGCGCTGCGCTGAATCGCCATGAAAGCGAGTGAGTATGGCGCGACTGTAACGCGCCCGATGGCGACCGGATGGGCGTCGGTCGCGACAGAGGTGAGAAGTTTGTCGAGACCGGTTGCGACGGTGGCGTCGCCAACGGACCAGCGGCCTGGCGCGGAGAGCGTTCCCCGGAAGGTGCCTGCTTTACTTTCCAGCGTGAAGGTGTCGGCGAGCGAAGAAGACGCGGCGGCGGAGTTGGTGACGGTAATTTTTTGTCCGGAGCAGTCGGCTGGGAGGAGTTCCCATTTAGGGGCGTTGTCGCGACCGCCCAGGATGTCGCCGCCGCGGTTATTGATGGATTCGTTGCTCGCGCCCCCGAAGAGGAAGACGAGTTCGATGGGAGCCGGCGTCCTATCTGTGAGCACGGCGCAGAGGATGAGGCCTTCGGCATCTTTGGTGGGAAGTGCCGTGATCCCTAGCGTGGCGTCGCCGAGGAGCGGGTCGCGGACTTCGTAGAGCATCGAGCCCGGGCGGTAACGCGCAGTGATGTGCGCGGCGCCGTTGAGCCAGCGACTGCCGGCTGGCGTGGAAATGCCGATACGCAGGACGCCGCCTTTGCGCGGGGTGGCGAAGCCGAACTCGGGGCGGTCGCTGGCTTCGACGCGGAAGGCGGTCTGCTTACCGTAGAGCGGGCGGTTGAAACGGGCGGTGCCGTTTTCGATCACGAAGTCGCCGTTGGTGTCGGGGCGGTAGCGGAGCGGGCGCTCGATGTTGGAGACGAGATTGGGAGCGGCGACCGGAGCGCCGGGGGAAGTCGCGGTGGTCGGGGGGAAATCGTCGGCGGGTTTTGCGGCGGTTGCGGGCGTTGGCGCCGGCGATGCGGCGGAGGAGAAAACCGGGAGGCTCGCGAAGCAGGCGAAGGCGGCAAAGGTGAGGCGCTGAAGCGCGAGAGGCGCAGGGGTTTTCTTCATGGGAGGCGGAAACTAGAGAGGAAGGAATGAGCGATGCGCGGGCGGAGGGCAACGGACAGTCATGAGCGAATCGCGGGCGAAGGGAGCGGCACTTGCTAAGTGCCGTTCCGGCGGAGGACGAACGCGGGCTGATAAGATCGAGGTGGAGCGGGCGCTCCGCGCACGCTGGTTTGAAGTTCGAGAGCGACGTCGAAGGAGGAATGGAGTCGGGATGCGGGCGATGGCTAACAACGCGCCGGGACGGCGCGTTCCGCTCGCTACGCGCTCGCGGCTACTCGGATTCGAAGCGGAAGATCAGCGTACCGCGTTGGACGCCGTTGAGTTTCGCGGGCTGGGATTGCGGGCCGAGGTGCTCCGGGAATTCGAATTTGGTGCCGATAGCGGGGATCGCGTGGAGGAACGCGAGGCCCATGTCGGGCCAGTCGGTGATCAGGTCTTTTTCGCCACTGGCGATTTTGCCGAGGGCGAAGAAAGGGACGTCCCCCTTCCCCTTAGTTTCATTGTACACCAGAATACGACCGTTAGTCGTTTTCAAAGCCAGCCAGCGCCAGTCGTGGAAGAAGCCTTTGAACTCGGGATACGCGTAGATCTGGCCAGGCGTTGCGTTGTTGAAGGCAACTTCGTGGACATCGAAAATGCCGCCTTCCTGCCGGTTCTGCCAGACGCGGTAGGGGCCGCGTCCGAGCCAGCGTTTGGATTTCAGCGCCGTGTCGGCCAAATCAAATTGGATGCCTGCAATATCAGCCTCCTTCGGATGCGAAAATTCGTAGTCCATCCGCACCGATGACAGGCCCTCCTGAAAACGCCATGTCACCCGCCGCAGGTCTCCTTCGTAGACGAGATCCACAATCGTTTCATCACGTTCAATTCGCGCGTCGATTGAACTCAATTGACCGCGAGAAGCTTGGTCCACGTATTGCCGCTCTCGCCGGTGATAAGCGACAAATCGCGGGCCGCCCACCATTTCAAACGTCGCATTGCCCACCTGTACTTTTTTGACGACCCCGCTTTTACGGTCAAAAACCCAAGAGCGATCTCCACTCGTTAGAGTGATTACATCCTTCGATTTTTGAACTTTCGTTTTAGCACCCGGAATGGAGACATTTTCGATGCTTTGATTCGCTTGGGCCAACCAGCTTGCGATCTCCATGTTTGAGGCATCGCGTGCAACCACTCGTATCGCGTCGAAAGCTTCTTCGCATTGCATGATTGGGCAGAGAAGCGAACCCGTTTTCCCTGGTGCTATATCGGGAGAGACAAGTTTCGTAGATCGTATCAAACGCGCCTGCTTTCCAAATTCCCGTGCACTTGGAAATTTCAGCCACTGCAGCTCGAAACTGCAGTCCTTAAGGTTGGTAAAGGCGTATTGGTTGGTGACCAGAAACGAAAAATCGAAACCGGCAACCAGTACAGTGGGCAGGCTCATCTGCACCGGGGACCAGATTTCTTTCACGGCGTGGTAGCTGCCTTCGAGTTCCCGGTGGGGGCCGACCATGCCGTCGGGGGCGTTGTTGCCGAAGTTGTCGATGCGGCCGCCTTGGTCGGTGCGGACGACGCCTTCGTCGCTCCAAGCCCAGAAGAAGCCGCCGGCGACGGTCGGGCTTTTGCCCATCACATCCCAGTAATCGCGGAAGCCGGCGCCGATGCCGCCGTCGTAGAGGCCGTGGAGAAATTCCGTCGGCATGAAGATTTGCGGGCCAGCGCTGAGCTTCACGGTGCTGGCGTATTTTTCGTAGTGGTCGGTGTTGATCTCGGAGTGAACGGCCCACGGGTGGAGCACGGGACGGTTTTGCGGGTCCCATTTGGCAAACTCACCGTCGTTGTCGGTGTTCCAGCCGCCTTCGTTGCCGTTGTCCCAGAAAAGAATGCTCGGGTGGTTCACGTCGCGGCGGATCATCTGGCCGATGAGGCGCGCGCCGGTCGGTGTATCATAAAATCCCTGCCAGCCGGCGAGTTCGTCGAGGACGTAGAGGCCGAGTTCGTCGCAGGCTTCGAGGAAATGGCGGTCGGGCGGATAGTGCGCCATGCGCACGGCGTTCATATTGGCGGCTTTGATGTGGCGGGCGTCGGCGTAGCTTTGCTCGCGCGTAACGGTGCGACCGGTCTCAGGCCAGAAGCAGTGGCGGTTGACACCTTTGAGGACGATCTTGGTGCCGTTGAGATAGAGTCCGTCGTTTTTGCGGACCTCGAAGGTGCGGAAGCCGAAGCGCTCGGTGACGGTGTGCGTGGCGGCGGATTTCCCGTCGGCCGAGAACGAAAAACGCACGCGGTAAAGATGCGGTGTTTCGGCGGTCCAGAGTTTCGGGTTTTCGATGCTGCCGGTGACGACGGTGGAGGAAACGCCAGAGGCGAGGCTCGCGGTGAAGGGCGCGCCGACGGGTTGGTTTTTGTCGTCGAGGATTTGGGCGGTGACGGTCGCGGCAGCGGCGGAAGACAACGGCGTACCGAGGTGAATGTGAGCTGTGAAACTCCCGTCGGCGCGTGCGTCGATGGCGGTCCATTCGATGTGCTGCTGCGGGCGGGCTTCGAGCCAGACGGGGCGGTAGATGCCGCCGAAGGCCCAGTAATCGCCGCGGCGTTCGGCGCGGTTGACGGAGGTGTTGGCGGATTCTTTGGCGACGAGGACTTCGAGTGTGTTTTCGGCGCCGATCTTCACGAGCGGCGTAATGTCGTAGTGGAAACGGTAGAAGCCGCCTTGGTGCGTGCGGCCGGCGGGCTGGCCGTTGATGGTGACGGTGGTGTCGGTCATCGCGGCGTCGAAGACGATACGGATGGCGCTGCCCTGCCAGTCGGCGGGAACGGTGAAGTTCGTGCGGTAAGTCCCCTGCTCTCTTGGGATGACCGGATCGGTATCGGGTTTTCCGCGACCTTGGACGCCGTAGTAGAACGTGCCGAAGCCTTCAGTTTCCCAGTTGGAGGGGACGCGGATTTTTGCCCATTCGCCCGCGCGGCGGCCGGCGTCGATTTTGAAATCCCAGAAGACAGGAGCTTCACCGGGTTCGCCGAGGCCGGATAGCGGGAGTGTCTTTGTTTCGGTGGCGTGAAGCGCGGGGGTGGAGGCCGAGCAGAAAGCGGCGACGAGAAGGATCGCGGCGAGGCGGGGGAGAAAGCGGAGGAAGAGCATGGGATTGGGGGCAGGCTGCGCGACGGGGGCGGCACTTGCTAAGTGCCGGTCCGGCGGAGGCGTGGAGTACGCGAGACGGGAGGCGAAAAGAACGGACTGGCAGGCGGTGGCGAACAACGCGCACGGAGTGCGCGTTCCACCTTCGGAAAGGTTACTTCAGCGGGGCGCTGAAGCTGTAGTGGCCGGAGCCGAGCTCCAAGACGGTCGTGCCGTTTACAGTACGGAGATGCTTGATGTCGGTCAGATGCGCGACGGGGCGGCCGTTGTCCTGGATCGCGGCGAGGTCGCCGGAGGGGAGCGGGAGATGGACCTCGGCGGTGGTGCCGACGGGGACGGTGACGTCGAGGAGCAGGATGGAGCCTTCGCGTTTCCACTTCGTTTCGATGCGGCCGTAGGGTGTGTCGTGTTTCGCGGCGACCCAGTCGAGACCCGCGACGAAGGCAGGAGCGATGGTGAAGCGTTTGAATCCGGGCGAGTCTGCATGAGGGCGGAGGCCGGCGAGATCGGCGTAGAACCACTCGGTGATCTGGCCGAGCATGAAGTGGTTTTGAGAGGCGTGGGTGTTGGCGTCCCACGCTTCGACAAGGCTGGTGGCGCCTTTGGCGAGTTGGAAGGCGTATCCGGGTTTCTCGGACTGCGTGGCCATGGCGAGGATCACGTCGTGGCGGCCGGCGGCGGCGAGCGCGCGGAGGAGGTAGCGATAACCAACATCGCCGGCGGTGACGGCGTGGCCGCGTCCTTGGATTTCGGAGACGAGGGCGGCGAGCACGGCGTCGCGGCTTTCGGCGGGGACGAGATCGAGCGCGAGCGGGAGAGCGAGCGAGGTCTGCGAGCCGGTGGCGTAGGTCTGCTTCGTGGCGTCGAAGAATTTCTTGTTGAAGGCCTCGCCGATGGCCGCCGCTTCGGCGGCGTAGAAATCGGCGTCCTTGGTTTTGCCGAGGTGCGCGGCGATGCGGCCGAGGGTGCGGTTGATTTCAAAGTAGATCGCGGTAGCGACGAAGGGGACGGGCGTGAGCTGGGCGGTGCCGGGGCGGTTGGGGCCTTGATCGTACCAGTCGCCGAGGCCGTGCGAGAGGATGCGGGCCTTGGCCTGAGAGCCGAGATAGCCGGCGTAGCGTTTCATCACCTCGTAATTTTCGCGCAGCGGAGAATCGTCGCCGGTGAAGACATAGTGCTGCCAGGCGGCGAGGACGACGGAACCGCCCCACTCCGGCGAATCGCGGAAGCCGCCTTCGAATTTGATGAACTCGGGCGAGATGCTCGGGACGAGGCCACGGAGGGTTTGGGCGTCGGCCATGTCGCGGAAGGTTTTTGTGTAGAGCTGCGTGACGTCCCACTCGTAGCGGAGCGCGGGACCGTTGAGGTGGTATTGTTCGAGCCAGCCGAGGCGCTCGCGGTGCGGGCAGTCGGTGAGGACGTGGGCCAGGTTACTGCGCTGGGCCCAGCGCACCAGAAGTCGGATACGGTTGAGAAGAGGATTGGAGGTTTCGAATTCGCCGGCGGGCGCGGAGTCGGAGTGCGTGACGACGGATTCGAAGGAAAGAATTTCGGGACGCGCGGCGGGAGCGGTGTTGCTGACGCCGGGCGGGAGTTCGGGGGCGAGAAGCTCGACCTGGGCGTAGCGCGAGCCGTGGTAGAAGAATTTCGGGAAATACTCTTCGCCCGTGGGATCGCCGCGCAGCGTGTACTGCCAGTAAGCGGGCGCAGCGCCGTGCGCGCTGGAGCCGCGGTCGAGCGCGCCGTTGGATTTGAGGAGTTCGGAGGGCGTGATGCGCACGGTCGATCCGGCGGGGCCGCGGACGCGGAGGCGCGGCATCATCGCGGTGTTCTGGCCGAAGTCGTAGATGAGGACGCCGGAGCTGAGTTCTTTCACGGAGGCGGGCTTGAGCGATTCGAACGGAGCAAAGGCGGGCGAGGCGTGCGTGGTGCCGAGGAGCTGGCCACCGGGAGATTTGGTTTCGGCGGCGGGTTTCCAGGCGGAGTCGTCGAAGCCGGGTTTATCCCAACCGGTGGATTCGCGGCGGGCGTCGTAGTCTTCGCCGCCGTAGATATTGGAGAACGTGAGCGGGCCCTGACCGACTTTCCACTGCGTGTCGGTGACGACGTATTCCGTGGAGCCGTCTTCGTAGTCGAGGCGGAGCTGGCCGAAGGCGGTGAGCGGGCGGAAGGCGGAGGCGAATTTCACGTAGCGGCCTTTGCTCTCCTGCACGTTGTACATGCCGCCCGCGAGAGTGAGGCCGAGGGCGTTGGCGCCGGGCTGGAGGCGCGCGGTGAGATCGTGGGTGTCGTAGAGGAGCGTTTGCGTGGGCTCGGTCCAGCCGGGGGTGAGGAGGCGGTCGGAGGCGCGGGTGCCGTTGACGGAGAGTTCGTAGTGGCCGAGTCCGGACAGATGGAGCGTGGCGCGGCGGAGGCCGGGCTTCACGGTGAACTCGCGACGGAGGAGGATGGCGTCGTTGGCGCGGGGATTGGCGCCGGGGACGCCGAGGCCGTCGACGACAGAGGCGGCGGACCAGAGGGCGCTTTCGCGGGAGTCGAGCGCGGTGACTTTTGCGCCGACAGCGATGTTTTTGCCGTCGGAAAAGACAGCGACCTGGCTGAGCGCGAAGCTGGCGAAGTCGTCGAACGAGCGGAGCTTGGTCGCGGTGATGCGGACGTAGCGACCGGGCGCGGTCTCGGGTGGGACGGGAATGTCGGTCTTGGTGAGCCAGGGGTTGTAATCTTCCCTCGTGAAATCGCCGAGGACGGTGGCGCCCAACATGCCGGAATTATTGGCGAGCTCGACCTTGAAGCGGCGCGGGTAGCCGAGGCGTTCGTTGACGGTGTGGCGGACGGCGTAGAGGCGGACGAGGTCGATCTTTTGGTTTTTGCCGAGGTCGATGAGCAGCCACTTTTTTTCGTTCTCGTCGGTCGTGACCTCGGAGCTGTAGCCGAGGGCTTTGCGGGCGCGGGTGAGGAGGTCGGCGTCGGTTATCCAGCGGGCGGCGGGCTGCCAGCCGGGATTTTTTTTATCGCCGAGGATGCCCATGGTCCAACTGGCGGGCTCGCTGTAGAGGGAGGACTGGCCCGAGGCGTCGAAGGCGCGGACTTTCCAGAAGACTTGTTGCGAGGATGCGAGCGGTTTGCCGGCGTAGGGGATAAATTGTGACGCGGAGGATTCGACGCGGCCGCTGTCCCAGAGATCGCCGGTGTCGACGGAGAGGAGGTCGGCGGTGGAGGCGACGAGGATTTGGTAGGCGGTCTGGGCGTCGGCGCGGGTGTCGGAGGCGAGGCGCCAGCCGAGGCGGGGTTGGGCGGTGTCGATGCCAAGGGGGGTGGAGGCGGGAAGATTTTCGACGCGGAGCGTGTGGACGGTGAGCGCGGCGGTGGCGTCGGGCTCGATGGAGAGGAACGCCAGAGAAAGGACGGCGGCGGAAAGACGGGCGGAGAGCTTCATAGAGGGACGTGGTTGGCGGTCAGACCGGGCGCGGGCGGAAAAGTTGGAAACGAAAATCGCGGAAACGCGGAGGAGCGGAAGCACGGAAAACGGGAATTTTCCGGGACATCGGCCCGTCCGCGTTTCCGCGATTCGGGGGGATTGGAGGGATTCGGAGCGACGGGATGGCAGACTGAAATAAAAAGCGCGCGGGGTGAACCGCGCGCTGAGGATAGGCAGGCGTCGCGCGAGCGCGAGCCCTCCGGTGGAGACTTATTCGAGCGCGAGAACGACGACGGACTTGGCGGGGAGCGTGATGGTCAGTTTGCCGTCGGCGAGTTTGGCGCCGTCGAATGATTTCGGGGCGACGGTGGTGGGGGCGTCGAAGGTGTTGTGGCTGTCCATCGCGGGCGCGGTGAGAATGCGGCCGGCGACTTTTTTCGCGGACGAACCGGCGAGCGAGGTCGTGATGGTGACGGCTTCGCGCGGGTTGGTGTTGGTGAGCGAGACGTGGATCTTGCCAGCGGCGTTGCGCGAGGCGGTGGCGCTGACCATCGGGATCTTTTCTTCGCCGAGCGTGTAGTCGGGCGATTTGAGTTCGAGCGGGAGGAAGGTCGCGCCTTGGTGGACTTTGTACATCTCGAAGACGTGGTAGGTCGGGGTGAGGATCATCTTCTCTTTGTCGGTGAGGATCATCGCCTGAAGGACGTTCACGGTCTGGGCGATGTTGGCCATGTAGATGCGATCGGCGTGGGCGTGGAAGATGTCGAAGTTGAGCGCGGCGACGACGGCATCGCGGAGGGAATTTTGTTGATAGAGGAAGCCGGGCTCGGTGCCGGGCTCGACGTCATACCAGGTGCCCCACTCGTCGACGACGAGACCGACTTTCTTCTCGGGGTCGTACTTGTCCATGATTGCGGAGTGCTTGGTGACGAGCGTCTCCATGTGGAGGGTACGGCGGAGCGTCGTGATCCAGAGGGCTTCGTCGAAGCCGGTGGACTTGCCCTTGCTGCCGCGCCAGTTGCCGGTCGGGAGCGTGTAGTAGTGAAGCGAGAGGCCGTGCATACGGTCCTTCGCGTACTTCATGAGGGTCTCGGTCCAGTGGTAGTCGTCGGAGTTGGCGCCGCCGGCGATCTTGAAGACTTTGTTGCCGGGATAACTTTTCGCGAACTCCTGATACTGGCGGTAGAGATCGGCGTAGAACTCGGCGCGCATGCTGCCGCCGCAGCCCCAGCTCTCGTTGCCGATGCCCAGATATTTCACTTTCCAAGGTTTGTCGCGGCCATTGGCGCGACGGAGATCGGCCATGGGCGTGGGGCCGTCGGAGGTGACGTACTCGATCCACTGCATCATTTCCTGCACGGTGCCGCTGCCGACGTTGATCGCCAGATACGGCTCGGTGCCGAGCTGTTCGCAGAGATCGAGAAACTCGTGCGTCCCGAAATGGTTGTTCTCCACGACGGCGCCCCAGTGGGAGTTGAAGACCTTCGGGCGTTTTTCGCGCGGACCGATGCCGTCCTTCCAGTGATACTCGTCGGCGAAACAGCCGCCGGGCCAGCGGAGCACGGGGATGTCGAGGTTCTTGAGCGCAGCGGTGACGTCGTTGCGGATGCCGCGGGTGTTTGGGATCGGCGAATCGGGGCCGACCCAGATGCCTTCGTAGATGCAGCGGCCGAGGTGTTCGGCGAACTGGCCGTAGATGTTTTTGTTGATGACCGGGCCGGGTGTGTCGGCGCGGACGGTGAGCGTCGCGGACGCGGGTGTGGCGTCGGCGGCACTCGCGGAGGTGAAGGCAGCGGCGGCGACAAAACCGCACGCCAAGGCGAGCAAGCGCTGGGGAATTTTCATGGGGAAGGTGCGGAGTGAACGCGCGTGAGTGAGACGGACAACGGGCGTCCTAGTTGACGGTAACAGGAGCGCGCGGGGTGGAGCGTGCAACGATGCGCGTCACTCAAAGAGTCGAGGGGAGCGACTGCGGGACGAGCGCGAGATTCTGGATGGCGGCGAGGCCCCACTGCGCGGTGCCGTTGGTGGAGATGCGGGGATTTTCGTCGACGGGGTTGAGGACGTCGGGGCCGGCGATGCGGGTCGTCGCCAGAGTGGAGCGACGCGAGCCGCGGCCGTCGTCGCCGCCAAAAAACTCGGACCATGCGCGCTTCGCGAGAGCGGGATCGCCTTTGGCGCGGGCGACGTAGGCGGTGAGGCGGGAATGGCCTTCGCGCAGGCTGTTGCCGCGGAGCGCGGTGCCTAGGCGGCGTTTTTGCTCTTCAGGCGAGGCGCTGTAGAGTTCGCAGTAGTCGAGCCAAGCGGACTTGAACGCGGGGTCGTCGATGAGTTGCACGAGCTCGGCGCAGACCTCGACCAGACCGAAGACGGCGCTGAGGTGGGAAACGCTGACGCGGTCGCTTGAGGACACGGCAAACTCACCCGTATCCAGATTCATGGCACCGCTGCCGGTGAAAAATCCGCGCGGCTGGGCGGCGATGGTTTTCATGCTCGCGAGGAGGCGCGCGTGGCTGCGTTTGTCGCCAGTGCGCTCCCATTCGGTGAGCCATGCGGAGGCCATCGAGCCCCAGTCAGTGCCGAAGCCGAGGCCGGCGAGACTCTCGCCATCGCCGAGGGCATGAGCGCGATCCGCGCTTTCGGGCGTGGAGCGGAGTTTGCGGGTCGGTGGAATCTTCACGAGCGTGCGGGCGGCTTCGAGCTGTTCGCGCATTAGATCGCCGACGCGCTCGTCCGCGGTGAGGTAGTAATAGTAGCGCCGGTTGGCGGCGGTGCTGATGCGAAGCTGCTTCGCGGAGCAGCCCCAGTGCAGGACGTTGTGACGCGAACCGAGCGGTGCAAAACGACCGATGTGATGCACGTCCACTTCACCGGTGTGGCGGGTCATCGCCTCGGCGAAGCGGAAGACATCGGCGCGGCCGGTGCGCAGGAAGTAGAGCCAGAGCCAGAGATCGGTGGAGAGCTCGGAGTTGTCCCAGGCGAAACCTCCGATGTCGTAGCGCCACTCGTGGCGGTCAGCGTCATAGGTGTGCATGACATCGCCGAAATTCCAAAAGCCGTACCAGCGGTGCTGCTCTCGCTGCGTGACGTAGTAGTCGAAATGCCACGCGAGACGTTTCTCCATCTCGGCCAGCGCCGGGGTTGACGTGTCCACCGGCGACCAGAGCCCGCCGAAGACGTTGCACGCGTGCAGATATTCAGGACGCACGACCAGCTGCGGCGGCGTACGCACCGCTTCCGCGAGTTCGGCAAGGCGGGCACGGGAAGGTGTGGCGGCGAGCGCCCAGAGGAAAACTTCGCTCGTGCGGGCGACGCCCTCGGGTTTGTCGAAGCCGGGTTCGTAATCCTCGTAAGTGATTTCGAGACCGCCGCGGAGTTGTTTCTCGTAGGTGTCCTGACCGAGGCCGTCGTGATAGCCGCGCAGATCCATCGGCGCAGCGTCGGGCGCCCACATCCAGACGGTGACGGTGGCGAGATCGGTCGTGGCGCCGCGGATGTCGAGTTGCGCGGGATGGCTCTGCCAGAAGTTGCGCAGACCGAAGGCGACGCCGCCCTCGGGACTACCGAGCCAGCCGAGTCCGCCGGCGCGACGGCCCTGCGCGGAAGTCAGCCAGGTGAAGCCCTCGCGCGTGCGTTTGCGGATGGTGAACCCGTCGGCGCTGGACTGGAAAAGCGACCAATCGTCGTACGCGGGGATGTATTGAAGATTTCGAGTCACCTGCTCGTTCCACTTCGACAAGGGAGGCGTGGCCTGGCCGGCGATCTGGGCCTCGCGGACGTCTGCCCCCGGATCGCGGCGCAGGCCGGTGATGCCGCGGATGGCTTCGCCGAAAAGCCCGGCGTCCTCGCCGGAGAAACGCACGTGGCGGTCGTGGAGTTCGCCGCGCATCGGCACGTCGAAGCTGACGCCGAGCCCGCGGATGAAGTCTTTGGATTCATCGCCGTCGTAAACGATGGTGTGAAGCAGGCGAACGGCGTCGCCGCCCGCGTAGAAATAGAGACGGACGACGAAGGGCAGCCAGGAGAGAGTGCCCGACGATGAGGACGTGGAAACGGGCGCGGCGTGTTTGCCGGAGATTTTCACGACGGCGCGGATGGGGCCCTTTTGCTCGAGGACGATTTCGGAGATCTCTCCGGAAAATGCCTCGGGCGTGGCTGTGGACGCGGGCGAGCTTTCGCGCAGGAGGACAAGTCGGCCGTTGCGGAGGATGTCTTTGCCGTCGCGTGCGATCGACGGGATGAGCGCGCGGCCGGTTTTCGCGATGCGCGCGCGGATGACGCCGGTGTCGATCTCGATGGTGTCGGCGGATTCGGTGGCATGGAGCGGTTTGGCGCGTGTGGCGGGCGCGCCCGCGGCAAGTTCGTAGCCGGCGACGGCGGGCAAATCGGCGGGGAGCGCGTGGCCCGTCCATTTGAGCGATCCATCGGGCCAATACGCGAGTGGCCAGGATTGCACGGGGAGCTCAGGACCACCGGTAGCACGCAGCGTGAAGGCGGTGCCATTGGCGTGTTTCCCGCGCGGCCACGGAACGCCCCAGGTCGCTCCGGGGATCACGGCGGGCGTTTTGCCTTCGAGCCAGCGGAGTTGGGCAATGCCGTCCGGCAGAGGAGCGGCAGGCGACGATCCGGCGGAAGAAGCGCCCGGAGCGGCGGATGATTTTTCCGCAGCGCTCAGCGACGAGACGAGGTGGGTGGCGGCGGCGGCGAAGGCCGCGTTTTTAACGAACTCGCGACGGGTGAAAGCGGGCATGGGCAGGGGTGGTTGTGAGCGGCCAGACGTTTCCCTCGCGCACCGGATGCGGTGAAAGAATTCCACACGTAAGATTCACATGCGGAAACTGCAAACGCGGGATCGTGGAAACGCCGCGGAAAAGAACGGGGCCTCAGGCGAGGTGGAAAACTTCTTCGATGCCGCGGGAGACCGGGCTGTTGTCGGGATTCGCGGGCATGATGTCGCCCATGAATTTCCACCAGCGTTTGCAGACATCGGTCTGCGCGATGGCGGCCCAGCGCTCCTCGCTCTCGATCTCGGCGTACCCAAAAAGCTGGTTCGTGGACGGATCGAGGAAGATGGAGTAGTTATGCACGCCGTGGCTCTTCAACGTGGTGGCGAGCTCATCCCAGATCGGCTGATGCCGACGCGCATACTCGGCTTCCCGGCCGGGGTGCACAGACATGACGAAGGCTTTGCGGATCATGAGGTGACAGGAATTTGAAAACTGAAACCGGCGGCGGCGAGTGTGGAGCGTTGAGCGAGGGCTCGATCGAACGCCTCCTCAATCCCACGGATCACCGGGATGCGGCCGGACCAGTGCGTGAACTGCAAATCTTCCCACGAAACGAGTGCGGGGGGCACGGGTTGCACAGGCGACGAGCGGTGCACGGCGTCGATGAAGGCCGTGTGACCCTCGGAGAGTGCGGCGTCGAAAATGAACGTCGCGGGATCGCGCAGGCGAGCGAGCACGGCTGCGAACATCGCGCGGCGGGTGGCCGTGGTATCGGGCAGCGGATGCGTCTCCGCGGGAGCGCCGGACTTGGGGACGATCACGCATTTCTGCTCGTGCCACCATTCGATGCGACCGGTTGAGCCTTCGAAGTACAACTCGGGTTCGCGGTTGACGCGGCAGCTGTGGCTGACGCCAAACCAGAATTGCACGCCCTCGGGGGAGACGGCGCGCACCACGCCAGTGTCGAACGATTCGATCGCGTGCGCGCGATAGAGGCCGGCTTCCTCGATGACGACTTCGGCGGTGGCGAGCGGACGCGGGCCGGCGAGGAACAACGCGAGGTTAACGAAGTGCGCGAAAGCGTTGTTGAGAGGAGAATCCATCACTGCGGCACCGTCGGCGCTGAGGCGGCCCGCCCAGTTGTTGCGCGTGAAGTAATTCGCCGGGCGCGGCCAGAGGCCGATCATGCGCACCGATTCGAGGCGTCCGATCGCGCCGTCGAGGATGCGTTTTTTCAGCCAGGTGACTTCGGGCACGTAGACATCCTGGAAACCGACCGCCACGAAGCGGCCGTACTCCCGCTCCGCCTGGCGGATGGCGCGCACATCGGCGACGCACCCGGCGAGCGGTTTTTCGACGAGGACGTTCGCTCCGGCGCGCAGGGCGGCGATGGCCATCCGCGCGTGCCACGAGATGCCAGTCGGAATGAGGCAGAGATCGATGTTACCGCGCTCGTCCGCGAGCATGCGCTCGTAGTCGTCATAGATGCGCACACCGCGGCCCGCGAAATCGGCGACCACTGCGGCCTCTTCACGCGGGTTGATGATCACCGCCGCGACCAGGTCGATGCGCTCGCGATTTTCTTCGAGCAGTTGCAGGTAGATTTTGGCGTACCCCGACACCCCGATGAGGGCGATGCGGGGACGGGAGGTCTGGCTCATGGATGATCAGGTTGCGGCAAATTTGAGCACCAGCACGAAGGCGCCGACGATGCCCCACGAAACCGCGAAACAGGCGAGGAATCCCACGGCGTCCTGGCGCGTCCATTTGCAGAATTCCCACGAGGACTTCGCGCCGAGGAGTTTGGTATGATCGAAGCGCGCGGGGTTGCGGCGCGTCTCTTCGACCTCGGCCAGATCCTGCTCGGGGCTGGGGCCGACGGGCGTTTTCATTTTCCCGTAGAACTGTGTGACCAGCGCGGTATCCGAGCGCTTCGTGAAGAGGCTCACGATGAGCATCACCACGAACGGGAAAAATCCGTCGAAAAAGAACTGCGCGGTCTCGCGGCCGACCGGCGTGAGCTTCGCGGCGTTGACGATGCCAACCTTGTCGAGCGTCCAGACTTCGAGATTGAAACGGCCCTTGCCCTCAAGGGCGCTGGCAGGATCGGCGGGATTGATGCGCACGACCTCCTCCCAATAAACGGAGCGCGGCTTGCCATTGAACTCCACCGTCTCGGCGAGACTCGGTGCCTGGCGGACGGCGGCGAACTTGTTCGCGGTCAGCGGCACCACGAGATTCACCAGCGCGGATAAAATCACCGCGGCCCACACGGAGGTCGCCGTCAAGCGACGCCAGAAAAAGATCAGGATCACTGCGGCGCCGAAGGGCACATTCACCGTGAGGATGAGTTTCACCACGGAAGTGACGTTGTCCATCAACGCGCCTGAAATAACGCCGAGCACCAGCACACCGATAACCGCCCAACGCGCCGCGCTCATGGTGGCAGCGGTGGACTTCAGCTGATCGCGAAAAACATTTCGCACGAACAGCGACGAGACCGCGAGGGCCTTGGCCGCGAGCGTGGACATCGTGCCGGCGATCACGCCTGCAAGCATGAGACCGACGAAGCCCGGCCCGAGCAGCTCCTTCGACATCGTGCCCCAGACCGCGTCGGGATCGGCGAGGCCGTCCTTACCGAACATCGCGATAGCGATGAGTCCGGCGAACGCCCAAAGAATGATCATAATGCGCTTCAGGTAAGTCCCCCCCACGCCGCCGCTGCGCGCCGCGTACTCGTCCTTGGCGGAACCGCTGATGCCCATGTTGTGGCTCAGGCCGTGGATCTGCACGAGACCGACCAGCAGCGATGCGACGATGAACGCCGGCGATCCGCTTACGCCAAACAAGTCCAGATCCGCCGCCGGTATCTTGTTTTTCAATTCATCCCACCCTCCGATATATTTCAGGCCGACCGGAATCAGCATGATCGAAAAAACGATGATTAAAAACCCCTGCAACGTCTCGTTAACCGCAGCCGCCGTCATGCCTCCCAGCACAATGTATGCGCCGACTACGACGGTGAAACACAGGTAGAACGGAATCTCCGGCAGCGATGTGATGTAGCTGTGCAGCTCACCGCGTGCATTCTTGTCGCGCAGATCGTCTAACCGGGGCTTCAATTCCGGCGCGAGCGTTCCAGTCACGAGCTGCTTCTCCAGAACCTTCATCTCATTAAATCCGGCGACCGATGCGCGCTCCGATGCCGTCCATTGCACATCGGGCTTCCGCACGAGCGAGGAGGCGATCTTGTACGCCACGAAATTTCCAGAACCGAGAAACACACACGCCACGCCGATTTGGAAAACCGCGTACAAACGGCTCAAGTTGCGACTCCCGAAACGATCCTCGAACAAGTCCGCCATCGTCACCAGGCGCACACGGCGGAACCAGACATACATGAACCAATAGTAGGGATTCATGAAGATCGTCTGGAAACCCAGCCACACACCCGACACGCCGCGCTGAAACACCAGCGTCGCATTACTCACCGCGCCCGACGGCTCCGTCGCGTTTCCGAATTGGAGGAAGAACTGATAAAATTTTCCAAGTTTCCGCCCGGCGAGAAAGTAGCCTTCTTCGCTGGCCGAGGCTTTCGACGCCCGGTAACCGACGACGACGACAATAATCAGGTAGGCAAGGATGACAGCGATATCGAGGAAGTGGAGTCCGCTCATGGTGTGGGTTTGCTGGAGTTGAAATCACCGCCGCGCGCTAGCAACTCATGAGACGAAAAACGCGGCTCGAAAGAAATCCAACCAGCGGGGTGACGGGGTGCGCACGTTGAAACACGCTTGCGGAGCGCCGCGAACCGCCAAAGCCTCTGACAGTAAGAGCCTCAGCCGGATTTTATCGCGCAACGTTCCCGCTCATCTCTGCGTCCTGCCCCCACACCCCAGCACCCGATGGCATCTCCCGCCCCTTCCCTTCGCGATCTCGCCCGACAACTCGGCCTTTCCCACACCACCGTCTCCGAAGCGCTCCGCGACAACCCGCGCGTGAAAATCGAGACGCGCAAACGCGTCCAGAAAATCGCCGCCGAGGCCGGCTACCGCCACAATCCTCTCGCCGGCGCGCTCATGTCCGAGATGCGCCGCTCACGCACCGGCACCTTCCGCGGCGTCATCGCCGTCATCGACCTCGACGGCCCCGACAAGCGCCCCGTCAACGCCTCGCGATACCATCAGGAACTCACCAAAGGCGCCGCCGAACGCGCCGCCGAGCTCGGCTTCAAGGCCGAGTCCTTCGTCATCGGCAAAGGCGGCATCTCCGCCGCCCGTCTTGACCACATCCTCCAATCGCGCGGCATCCGCGGCGTGTTTCTGCTCCCCGTCAGCGACAACCCCGATCTTTCCCGCCTCGACTGGACCCGCTACGCCGGCATCTACGCCGACTACATTATCGAGCGCCCCGGCCTGCACTCCGTCTGCGCCGACCATTTCCGCACCATGGTCATCGCCATGCAGCGCCTTCAAGCCATGGGCTACCGCCGCCCCGGGCTCGTCCTCCAGAAACACCACGACGAGCGCCTGCTCCACCGCTGGGAAGCCGCCTTCCGTTCGTATCAAGACTACCACGACGGCATCGCCCGCATCTCGCCGCTCATGATGAACGAGATCAACCAGGCCGAATTCACCGAGTGGTTCAAAAGCACCCGCCCCGACGTCGTCCTCTGCCACCGCGCCGAGGTCATCAAATGGATGGAGGACGCCGGCGCCGATGTCCCGAAGACCCACGGCTTCTGCTGCCTCAACGTCCTCATGAACGTCATTCCCGCCGCCGGCCTGAACCTTCAGGCCAAACTCATCGGTGCACGCGGCGTCGAGCTCATCATCGCCCAGCTTTACCGCAACGAATACGGCGTCCCCGAGCACGCCTCGATCACCACCATCCCAGGCTCGTGGGTCGACGGCCCCACCCTCCGCGAGATCAAGGCGAAGTAACCGCAAAATAAAAAAGCCGGGTGGCCAACACGCCCCCGCCCGCTTTTGCTCCCGGTTTTCACCATGCTCAAAACCGGCATCCTCAATCCCGCGCTGCTGCACCTCCTCGCGCGCATCCGCCACACCAACACACTCGTCATCTCCGACCGCGGCTTCCCCTTCTGGCCGCAGATCGAGACCATCGACCTCTCCCTCGTCGACGGCGTCCCCACCGTCCCGCAAGTCCTCGCCGCCCTCCGCGGCAACTTCGTCCTCGGCCGCGCCTGGATGGCGAAAGAGTTTCTCGCGAACAACACTGACGCCACCCAGGCCGTCTTCAAAAACGCACTCGCCGGTGTCCCCCTCGAATTCGAGCCCCACATCGATTTCAAGAAACGCGTCCCCCACGCCATCGGCCTCATCCGCACCGGTGAAACGGTCCAGTACGCCAACATGATCCTCGAATCCGCCTGAGCCCGAGCCCTATACAGACTAGCTTCATCGCGTCATGCCCCTTCCAGTCGTCGTCTCCACCCGACATCTCCGCGCACTTCTCATCGTCGCCGCACTCCTCGTAACCGGCCTTCCCGCCTCCGCGAAAAAACCCGGCCTCCCCCCGCGCGCCGACATCCTGGAAATGGACCTCGCCGCCGCGAAGCTCCTGCTCGACCGCTCGCTCGACTGGCGCGCCCGCACCGCAAACTTCATCCGCGACGCCGACACACGCCTCACCAGCGACATTCTCACCGCCGCCGACCTCGAGCGGCTGTATTCAGGTGCCCAAGACTACGTCCTTCTCCGCCGACGCTGGCAGGCCGTCATCGATCTCCAGGGCGACGAAGCCTGGAAACGCGCCGCGCCCTCGCTCGCCATCGACCCGCTCGCCCGCATCCAGACCAAGCTCGTCCTCGCCGCCGCCCTCATCCAGCACGACAACTACCGCCTCGGCGTGGAGCCGTTCTTCAACCTCCGCAAAGCCCGCCGCCTCCTCAAAAACGACCATCCCGCCGTCGAAGGCGAAATCGATTCCGCCGTCCGCGCCTTTCTCAACCCCCTCGCCCGCGCCCGCCTCGCCCGCGCCGTCGTCTGGCACCGCGCCGAGGGCCTGAAACCCACCGACCGCTCCGCCGACGAAATCCTCCTCGACGACATCATCACGCAAAGCCCCGGCTACGCATTCTTCACTCAGAACCTCGCCAGCCGCGCACTCGACGACTGGATGATCGGCGGACACGCCGCAGTCACCTTCGTCACCGACCTCGCCGATCGTTTCGGCAAAGAGGTCATGAACACCGCCAGCCTCGCCGTCGGCAACACCGTCGGCCTCATCGAAACGCGCAAAGGCCACCTCACCGCCTTGTCCGCAGCCGAACGCGCCGTCCTCGCCGCGCAACTACGCCCGCTCGACGTCCTCCTCGAAAAAACCCCCTTCCGCCTCACCGACAAATCCATTCCCGGCCACTACGGCCACGTCGCCATCTGGACCGGCACCGAGGCCGAGCTCCGCGAACTCGACCTCTGGGAAAACCCGCTCGTCCGCCCGCACCACGACGCCATCCGCAACGGCGCCCGCATCGTCGAAGCCCTCCGCCCCGGCGTGCAGATCAACACGCTCGATCACTTCCTCAACATCGACGACCTCCTCGTCCTCCGCCGCCGCGAACTCACGCTCGACGAAACCCGCGCCGCCCTCCTCCGCACCTTCGCGCAGATCGGCAAGGACTACGATTTCAACTTCGACGTCGAGAGCGACAAACGCATCGTCTGCTCCGAACTCGCCTACGTCGTCTTCGCCAGCGACCCCTGGCCCACGAGCCAGATTCTCGGCCGCGCCTCGATCTCCCCCGATCAAGTCGCCGTCAAAGCCCGCCCCGGCGGCAACTTCGAAACCGTCCTGATCTACCACGACGGCGTGCAAATCTCCGAGAAACTCACGGACTCCCTCTGCTGCCTCCTCGACGAAAACCGCCCCGCCCTCCTCGCCCTCCACCCCGAGTTCAAAGGCCGCTCCCAGTAAGCTCAGCGCCATCCGCGCTCCATCCGCTCGCGCACAAACGCCACGCATTCCGCCGCGTGCGTCATCGCGATCAGATGCCCTCCATCGAGCGCTAGATCTACGCGATCCGGCAGCGGAATCACCCGATCACTCCGCCCATGGATTCGCAGCGGTGAAATCGAGCCATCGCCCAATCCGTCCCACGCCACGATCGCCCGGCACATCGCACGGACAAATCCCGCATCGCTCCGTTCGAACATCTGCATCAACTCGCCCGGCAACTTCCCCGCCGCTCTCTGGATAAACTCCACCGGTGCCAGCCCGATCAGCGGACTCATCGCCCGCAACAACGCACTCACTTCGTCTTTCGACGTCGCGCTCCCCACCAGCACCAGCGCCCTCAACGCGCGCACTTTCGCAATCTCGCACGCAACCATCCCGCCCAACGACGAGCCGACCAAGACCGCTCCGTCGCCAATCCGAAATTCCTCCGCTACCCGCACCGCGATTTCGCGCAACGATTTTTCCCCGCGATACTCCGGCCAATCCACAAAAACGCACTCCGGCAGCGTGCCCCAAGGTTCCGGATACATCCGCCGGTCCGCTCCCATTCCGGGTAGTGCGTAGATCATAGCCGCTCAAACACCACGCGAGCCGCCCACGCTCAACCCATTTCGCGCCTGTCTGAAGAGCCGGCTCTCAGTCCGCGCCGCCGTTATACCTGTAGGCTGGCGCCCTCACCCCGCTATCACACACAGCTTACTTCACAGCCGGCTCAGCCTGCACCGGCGCTTCATCTTCGACCGACGCCTTCAACAATTCCTCCAGCACCGTCGCTTTCAAATTCCGGTGCCAGCGCAGATGCGGAGCGCCCTTCACACGCGAACCATCCTTGCGGATTTCATGCAGTGCCGGAACCAGCGTGATCGTTTTCTCGGTAAACGTAGCCTCCACCGACGCTTCCTTTTTCCCGTCCAGCAGCACGCCCGTGATTTTCTCCGATGTATCCGAGGCGACCGTCCAGCCGCGCCCTTTCAAGCCCGCCACCACCGCCGCCCGGGCCTTCTCCAACGAAACGCCGTCTGGAATCGCCAGCTCGTTCCCCTCCGGAATCGACGACTGACCGCGTGCACGTTCGTCGATAAAAAGACTGCCCACACCCTTCGCGGTTTCCGGTGCAGCCTCCATGAGCCCCGCCTTCGCCAGCAACGCCTGCGTCCCTGCCTTCGTCATCGCTTCGAGTCCCATCAAAATTTTCTTTTTATCCAGCGCCGGATACCCCGCCCAAGCATCCTGCCAGTCCATGCTCGAGAGCTGCTGGCCGCGCAGATCCTTTTCCCGGTTCACAATCTTCTGCGCCTTCCGGCTGTAAGTCCGCATGCTAAACGCGCAGTACGCCTGCGATCGGCGGGCTCCAAACATCCCGCGTGTATAAACGCCCACTCCCTCCAGCATTTCACCGGTGTGCGTGATCCAGTCGGCCGCCTTCGTTCCCTGAATCACGATCACCACATCCACGTCCCACTCTTTCGACAACGCAGCTAGCCTGGCCTCCAGATCATCATCACCCTTCGGGAAAAATTTGCCCACAACCGAAGTTCCCGGCAGCCCGAGCGCGGTGCCATCAACCACCTTCGCCTCGCGCTTCAAACCTCCACTGGCCATCGCAAGCGCGACACTGTTGGCATTGAAGCCCGTATCCGCCGCCACCCAATCCTTCGGCCCATACGAAGTCGTGCCGATCCACTGCCCACGCACCACCGGTTCGATGGCAAACACCACCGCCACTGTGTCCGTCTTCGCAGGCGACTCGTCTGCAGCCGCCACGCGGCCACAAACCAGACACAGTGTAATCGCCGCCAGCAACAGGGGTAAATGCTTCGCCATGCGGGCAGAAGCATCAGACAGAAATCCACGGCTCAAGAAATTAACGGCCCCGCCCCTTCAACTGCGCCGCATACCGGTCCACCGCCGACTCCGGCATCACCAGCCGCCAGCCTTCTCCCGTTTTCTTCAGCTCGATGTGTACCTGCCGGACCGACCCCGCCGCATTGCGCAACTGCACCGTCGCCTTCTGCGTATCTCCCTCCTGTTCCTTCACCGCAAAAATCCGCGCGCCTTCCAGCGGCACATCCTTCGCCGCCATGAACGCCACTAACTCTTCCGGCTTCGCATAACGCGTCCGGGTCTCCACCGGTAAACCCGCCAGCAACTCCGCCGCCTTCCGCTGCGCGCCTTCATCCAGAACGATGCTCCCCATGAGCACGTCCGTGTCTCCGCCCGCTGCCGCCCACAACGCCGTCTCCACCGCCGCCACTGGCGTCGCGTATCCGGCATTCCGCCACGCCTCCGACGGCAAGATCTCGTTCTCGATATTCAGCGGCACCGCCGGATCGGCCTTCGGTTTTTTCAACGGTTGCAGCCTGCTTTCCTCCACGGATTTTCTCAACGTAGCCACCTCCTCCCGCAACCGCGGCAGCACCTCACGATCCTCGCGCAACCGCTCCCACTCCGCTACGTTTGCCACCGCCGCGAGCGCCTCCGCGCCGTTCGGACGCAACTGGCCTTCTTCATAGATCTGTCGACTCCGCTGCGCCGCGACCTCCTCGCGCAACCGCGCGGTCTGCCGCCAGCGATCCGCCATGATCGCAGTCACCGACATAGCCGCGAATGCCAAAACACACCAAACCAGCCACCGCACACTCCGGCTCCGATCAAAACCAGTTGTTCGCATCGCCATCCTCCCTTCGCAGCGAATACACGATCGGCACCGTCATCTGCACATTCACCGGCACGCTGGCCTTCTTACCCGGCTCGAAAACCCAGCTCTTCACCGCTTCCGTCGCAGATTCGGCGAACAACTCATGCGACGCTTTCACCGCCTCGGCACTTTTCACCTTCCCGTCTTCACCGACTAAAAACCTCACGGTGACGACTCCCTCCAGTCCCGAACTTCTCATTTCACCCGGAAACTTGGGCCGCGTCTGCCTGACGGCCTTCGGCGTCACATCCAGCTCCGCCAATTTGAACACCCGTTTGCCATCTGCCGTGTCCGGCAATGACGTCTGCAACCGCGCCCGCGCCGCCACGTTCGCTGCCAGCTCCCGCTTCAACACATTCGCCTCCGCTTCCAGCCTCGCCAGCTCCACATCGTCCTTGCGGAACTCGCGCACCGCCGCGGCCACGCGCGCATGCTCGCGTCTTTCCTCCCGCAATTTCGTCAATTCCTCCTGACGCGCCGCCAGCTCCTCCCGCTCCCGGCGCAACGCCGCCTCCGCATTCTTCTGCGCGAAAAACCCCGCCGTCCCGCCCGCGAGAATCACCCCCGCCAGTCCGATCTGTAATTTTGTCATCCCCATAAAAGTCGCCCACCCCGCCGCTCCGACAGTCGCCGCTGCGCCACCCGTGAGCGCCGCGCCCGTCACACTCATCGCCAGCCCTGCAGGCACCGCCGCCATCGCCTGTCCACCAAGAGCCACCGCCAGCGCCGCCGACGTCGACGTCACGCCGCGCCGTGCGAGCAGCCCACGCAGTTTCTCCAGCGCCCGCTCCACCCGCATCCGCGCCGCATCCTCGCTTACCGAGAGCGTCGCGCCCACCTCCGCAAACGCGCGTCCCTCGAAAAACCGCAACAGCACCGCCTCGCGATCGCGTTCTCCGAGCGCATGAAGAGCATCGTCGATCACCGGCCGCAACCGCTCCCACTCCACTGCTCCGCCTTCGGTCGATGCCTGCTCGTTCACGCGCATGACCGCCGCCTCCCGCGCGCGCCGACGCTGCTCGCTCCGCACCACCTGCACCGCCGCGTAACGCGCGCTCGTATAAAGCCATCCCGCCAGCACCCGCCGCCCTCCGAGCGACCCTGCCTTCCGTGCCAGATCCGTGAATACACTCTGCGCCACATCCTGCGCGAGATGCGCATCCCCGCCGACTTGCCTGAGCGCCGATTGATAAACCAGCCCGAGATGCCGCCGCACCAGTTCGGCAAACGCCTCCTCCTTTCCGTTCTCGGCATACTCAAGAAGCAATTCGGCATCATCGCGCATGGTGGTTTCCTCCCAATAGCAGCCACCGTCTTCAAAAACCGAACAAACAATCTCTTTAATCCGGCCCATCTGAACTCTCGATTCATCGACCGGATTGCGCCATCGCTTGTGCTCCGCACCGCCACACCCAAGAGCCGTACCACCTTAATCGCGCGTCGAAACCCGCTCGCGATAGACCATCCGCTCGATCTCTCCCGCCTTGAGGTATAACGCATCCATCTGCTCAAGACGCATCAAGCACCAGGGACTGGAAACACCGAGACCATTCTTGGTGAAAACCACATCCGCCGCCACATACGCGCACATATGAAGCGGAAAACCATCGGTTCTCCGGCGATACACAATGATGTCTCCCAAGCGCTCGGCAGATGCTGCCAGTTCGTACCCTTGCTGCAGTTTTTCGTCAGCCACTTTTTCTGTTTTGGTCATGGAGTGCACGGTCACCAGCAACCGCGAATCGGGCCGCTCCGCGCCAAAGTTCAAAGCCGACCAATAACAGCTCGGCGTCGGGATATCCGCCCAAGCGGCGGTATATACATTCATCAATTCGCGAGCCAGGGGAGGTAGCAGATGGACCACATCGAGATAACGAAAATCTTCGTTCTGCGCGAAGGACTCCAATAATCTCGAAAGACTTTTCTGCGGATCGAGCCGCCAGTAATCCGCGATCCCCTCGATCTGCTCCGTCAACGGCTTCTCAAGTAAAACGATGAGCGCAGGCGTACGATACAAAGCCCGCAACGCCGCGATTCGCTCATCCGCATCCGTGAGGGCGTCGAAGAGCGCCCCAAAGTCTGATAAAGCCAGTCCGTCTCCTTTCCGATAAGTCAGCTTCAACAATAGCTCCCGCGCGCGGGCCGGCACCAGTTCCTTCGAAAACCATAACGACGCGTCCTGCTGCGCCGGAATCAGCACCTCTTGCGCATAGTCTCCCGCCGTTTCCCCATGAACCAGACAGGAGAAAAGCCGTTCCCGGAACGCCGCCGGCGTTGCGAGTACAAGTGCCAGCGTCGGCCGGACCACGATCGTCCCGCGACTATCAGGAGCAGCACCTTTGAAAAGAGCCTCGAGATCTCTGCGGACCGCATCCGGCATCTCGATTTCCCGCAACACCCGGAAGATCGCCTGCAAGTCCGTGCCGGCGAATCTCCACACCGGCGTTTTATCGGGAACGACCATGCCCTCGATAAGCTCGCTCGAAGGTGCCAGCAAAACATCGTACGATTTCAAACACCCCCACGGCCCGCGCTGCAGTTTCGTCAACTCGGGATTTCTCGCCCACGGATGCGGCACCCAGCCCGGAAATGCAGGACGATGGCCCTCCCCCTTCGCTCGAAAAACCTTCGGTCGCACACCGTTCAGCCTGGGATTCAATCCAGCGATCTCGGTCTCGGGCAGCAGTTCCCATGGACCCCACTTGGTCGGCCTGCGCCCAAAGAGTATTCCGTCCGCCAAATAGACCGCCGAGAACGGCCACGACGTCCTCGCGATGTCTTCAAAAACAATTATGTCCCCATACTGCCGCGAAGACCCCGTTACCTCGTCACAATGCTCGCGCAGCCAGCTGGAAAACCCGGCACTCATGACCGCTTTGGTATCCAGTTCGGGATCGAAAAATCCCGCCGCGATCACTGCGTTTTCAATCCCGGGCTCCGCCGCAGCAGAAAAATCCGGCGGATAGGTATAAAGGAGCGAACGCGCAAGTCGCGGCAGGAGATGCGCTAGATCGATTCGATCGTGCCCTTCTACTCGCGCCACCGCCATCAGGATGGGCTCAAGGGCACGACTGCGACCATTCGACTGCCAATAAGCAGCCCAGGCTGAGATCGCCCCGGGCTCGGTACTATCCACCGAAAGTTTTGCCAGACGGGTATCCACCCCGAGAAGACGTCGAAAAAAGGCTTCGGAAACACCGGCCCCTTCCAGCGAGTTGTTAAGTGCGTAGAAGTCGGCGAATCGCACCTGCGCCCCATCGGACAAACCCCAACGGCGTATCCGCGCGACCCCCTCGGCAAACGCAGGTTCCTTAGCCATCGCCTCCAGGTCAGCCAGTCGAATACACACCGGCCAGCGATAACTGTCGTTGGCCGGATGCTCCGCCAGCACCGCCCACCAACGCAGCCGCTCTTCCTCTGAAAATAAATCCAGCACTGCAGCGTCCGGTATAATGACACCCTCTCCCGTTTCTTTAATTCTATTCAACCGCGCACGCAACGCGGTCTCCAGACGCATAGAAAACCGCTGAGCCGCCAACACCGATTCCAAATTCCCCGCAGTCTCCGCTGTCAGCCACCACTCTACAGCAGGAATCCCCATCGTAGCCGCCTGCGCGCGTGATGGCTCGATTCTCCAGGTCGAACGCTGAAGCTTCGGCTCCACCTCCCGGTCATCGATTGCTTCATGCGCGAAAACGCCAGCCGCAAGAAAGCACCAGACGACGAGTATTGTGCCAACTCGGCGCCTCGACCACCTGCCACCAAAATCAAACGCCGGCGTTCTCCATCGGCTGTCGAGATCAATCCCCATGGTCAGCATCATTGCCCGCGACGACCCCGCCCCTCGAAGAGGGCCGCGCCCCGCTCTCCGCCATTCAAATTGGAAAATATTCGTGGGTTGCTCGCCACACTCAAAAGTTTCCCGGCTTTCTTATCGAAGAAACGGCGAAGTCGATGCGAAAGCCGTTCATTAACCCGCCCCCTCACATGCCTGAACAGTCGTATCGCCTCGGCACGCACACGACTAACGCTCCCCTCGCTTCTTCGTCACGATCCCGCCCGTCACCGGCCCGTTCTTCTTCACTTCCTCCACGATCTGCCGCGTCACACGCACCGCCTTGCTCTTCGGCTGCACATTCAAGCCGCTGTTCTCCCGCGCCGCTCGCGTCACCTCCGCGCCGAAAAACAAAATCGCGCACGAATAATAAATCCAGATCAGCAGCGCCACCAGCGAGCCCGCCGCGCCGTAAGTCGACGCCACCGTCGAGTGCGACAGATAAAACGAAATCCCCAGCCGCCCCACACTGAAGAGCAACGCCGTCACGAACGCCCCCTGCCACACATCGCGCCAGCGCAGATGCACGTCGGGCAAAAATTTGAAAACCAGCGCGAACAACACCGTGATCACCCCCAGCGCCACCACGAGATCCACGCCCTGCAACACCAGCGGCGGCACCGGCATGTACGAATCGGCAAACTTCACCAGCGAGGAGATCGCCGTCGTCAGCACAAGCGACACCAGCAGCAAAAACCCCACCGTCAGCACCATCGCAAACGACACCAGCCGCCGGATGAGCAACACCACGAACCCATTCCGATTCGGCTTCGTCATCACCCCCCAGATTTCGTTCAGCGATTCCTGCAACTGCCCAAACACCGTCGTCGCGCCGATCAACAAAACCACAAATCCCGCCACCATCGAAAACCAGCTCGTGTTCTCCGGCCGGCTCGCTGCCACCGCATCCTCGATCACCTTCGATCCCTCCTTGCCCACCAGCTGGCTGATCTGCTCCGACAACTGCCCCGACGCCGCCTCCTGCCCGAAGAAAAACCCCGCCACCCACACCGCGATGATCGTGATCGGAGCGAGCGAAAACAACGTGTAGAAGCTCACCGCCGCCGAGTGCTTGAACACATCGTCGTCGAACCAGCTCTTACCGGACCTCAGCAGGATCTTGTCCCAACGTTGCATGCCCCGACTCGTCCCGCCCGGACCGCTCCGGTTCCAGACATTGGACATTTTCGGGAAACCACCGGGTAACGCATTCTGCCTTTTCTCCGTGCCGTACGTCCGCTCGCGGGCTCTTGCGAAATCGCGCCCGCCCCGCTTCATCGCGGTTTCTCGCAACCCTACCATGAAAACATCCCTCATCGCCTCGCTCGCCCTGATTGCCGCCACCTCACTCTCCGCCGCCGACTCCGCTCCCTCGCCTAAACTCGTCAAAGTCTGGGATACCGACGCCGTCCTCAAAACCCCCGAGTCCGTCCTCTTCGACGCCTCCGGCGCACAACTCTATGTCTCCAACATCGACGGAAAGAAACCTTGGACCTCCGATAACCAAGGCTCCATCGGCAAGGTCAGCCTCGATGGAAAAATCATTTCCGCCGAATGGGTCACCGGCCTCGACAACCCCAAGGGCCTCGGCCTCCACAGCGGCCGCCTCTACGTCGCCGACATGACTAACGTCGTCGTCATCGACATCGCGAAAGCCTCCATCGTGGAAAAAATCGCCATCGAGGGCGCCGCGATGCTCAACGACATCACCATCGACTCCGCGGGAATCGTCTACGTCTCCGACTCCAAAACCGGCAAGGTTCACACCATCACCAACGGAAAACCCGCGACCTTCCTGGAAAACCTGAAGGACGTGAACGGCCTGCTCGCCCACGAAGGCATCCTCTACGTACTCGCCGATGGCTCCCTCTTCGAGAAACCAAAAAACGGCAAACTCTCCAAAATCGCCGACGGCATGGAAGGCGGAGTCGACGGCGTCGTGCGCCTCGAAGACGGCAGCTTCGTCGTCTCCGGTTGGCAGGGCGTGATCTACCACGTCGCCGCCAACGGCGATAAAACCAAGCTCATCGACTCCCGCCCGTCCATCCAGACGGCCGACATCGGCGGCGATCCCAAGACCCGCACTATCTACGTCCCAACCTTCTTCGCCAACACCGTCGCGGCCTACCGTATCGAATAACCGGGCACGCCCCACCCGCGCACCGTTCATTCGCCACTGAGCCCCATGCCGACGACCGCCCGCTGGAAAAAATTCCTCTTCCACGCCTCTCGCAGCCGCAGCTTCCTCTGGAAACTCGTCATCGGCTTCATCCTCACGGGCATCGCCGTCGGCTCGGCCATACATCACTTCCGCCCGTCCGGACCGGACAAACTCGCCGACCGCATTTTCAGCGCGCTCGCGAGCGCCAGTCCGGACGAGTCCGCCGCGCTTTCAGAACGAAATGTCGAGGGCATCCTGCTCTCCGCCTTCGAAGAAGAGCTCGCCAATCCAGCGATCGATTTCCCGCACCTCATCAACGCCCTGCCTCAACTCGCCCCCGCGCTCAGCGGAAGCCCGGCGCGCGTGCAGCGCGTTCTGGAAAAACGTTTCTCCCCTGCGGAAGCCGCCCTCGCCGCCGATTTCATCGCGCTCAACTCCGGAGATCCCGCACTGCAAAAATCAGCCGACCAGCGCCTCCGCGCACTCGCCGCGACCGAAACCCCGCCGCGCTTCGTCTTCCACTTGATCGGCGTTTACGAGCAGCTCCACGGCGAGCCTACACTCGCCGCCGGTTACTTCATTCAAGAAGGCCGCCACCCCGATGCCATCGACTCGCGCAAACGCGCCGTCCAAGCACTGATCGCCGCCAGGCAATTTTCCAAACTCGAGCGCCTGCAGCGCGAAGACGATCGCTACGCAGGCCTCGTCACCGCACGCCAGCGCGTCGAGATCGCCATCGCCCAGGAAAACTGGCCCGCGATCTTCAAAGAGGTGCCACGCATGCTGCTTGCTCAGCAACAGGCGGGCCTTCTCCTGCTGACGCTCGTCACGGGCATCGGCTGGGCCTTCTTCCTGTTTCACCTCGGCGAGGTCGGGAAATTTCGTTCAACCACGACACTGCTCTGCGTCGCGGGCTTTCTCCTCGGCGTGCTGAGCACCACGCCCACCGTGTATGCCGCCATCTGGCAGGATAACTTCCTGAATTTCCCCAGAACAGGCACCTCGCTGCAAACCCTCGCGTATCAGATCGGTGGAGTCGGCCTTCGCGAAGAATTTTGCAAACTCCTCCTATTCCTCCCGCTGCTCCCGTTCCTCGTGAAACGTGGCAGCGATCTGGAAGCGTTGCTCGTGGCCAGCTTCGTCGGCCTCGGTTTCGCCGTGGAGGAAAACGGCGGCTACTTCTCCCGCTCGCTAGGCGCAGACGGCCCGGGACGTTTTCTCACCGCCAACTTTCTCCACATTGTCCTCACCGGCATGAACGGCCTCGCCCTCTTCCGCGCCGCCACCTGGGGCGTCCGCGGCATCAACGAATTCCTCACCGTCTTCCCGCTCACCGTGCTCGTCCACGGCCTCTACAACGGACTCGGCTCGGTCACCGAGCTCATGGAGGTCGGCGGTTACCTCTCGATCACGCTCTACGTCGTCAGCGCGGTCTTCTATTTCAACCGCGCGTATCAGCTCCGCGAAAATGTCCGCATGACGTTCAGTCTCACAGGCGCTTTTATTCTCGGCCTCTCGCTCGTCACGGCGGTCGTCCTCATCGAGCAAATCGCCGCCCTCGGCCCTGGCCCCGGCCTCACACGAATCGTCCCCGAATTCATCGGCGTCGGCATCCTCGTCCTGATGTTCACCCGCACCTTCAACGAAGGCCTGTCGGAGTAGAACGCTTACAATAACGCCCGGCGCTGAAACGAATGCCCGTCCATGCCTTTGGGAATTAGCGGAGCCTTCTCCGAGGTTTGATCGAACGAAACGGCAATCACCGCCAGCACACCGCCCGGAATTTTCAGATGCCGGTAAACAGGGAAATACGGAGCCAGTTCTTTGTAGTTCCCGATCCGTTGAGTGAGGTAGGTGTACAATTCGCGATCCGGCAGGACGAGAACTCCTCCCGCCAGATGCCCGTCAAGAATTCCCATGCACATCTTGTTTAAGGCGCGGTGAGAGCTGGAGATATTGCCCGTCTCCCACTCCGCCGCGAACTGACGTTTGTCGTCCAGGCTGCGCAAAGCGTCGATTTTTCCCGGCCCCAGCCCCTGAGCCAGGACCGGACGCGTTTCCATTTTCCAGCCAAGCTCTCGCAACTTGCGCACAAAACCCACCTTGATCGGTAAAACCCCATTCCCATCCACGCGTGGATGTATCGTGAATCTCCGCGTCCCCTCGGGCCAAGTGACATTCTTGATCGCCAGACGAATTTCCGCCAGCGACGCAGCCAGCCCAGGCTGTTTCTCCAACACCGCCTGCCCGAACAGGATCTCTTCGTGGACAATCTTCATCGGCCAGTTCCTCCCTCGCTCCCAAGCTCTTGCTCGAGCATCTGTACAATCTCGGAAGCCGAAACTTTGGATGCGGAGGCTATTCTAAAAAGCGAGAAGAGAGAAACGCCCTTCTCTCCATGCTCCACCGCATAAAGAAACGCCCGGTCCAGTCCGGAATGTTGCGCCGTGCGCGTCGGATTGAAATCGTCCGAACCGCGCAACTTTGCCAGCACTCGACCCATCGCCTTATTGAACGAATGTTGATCGACATGCCCGCCGCCGAACCACAGCAACTGCTCATCTGGCTTCTGCATGCCGGACATCCTATCCGCATCGCCGCCAACTGAATGTAGTCAATAGACTACATCCTTGCAAAATCTCTCCTTCACCTGCTCGCTTCATCCTATGCCTTCGCACGCCTCGCCTTTTCGCACCCGCCTCGGAGAGCTGCACCACGGCGATTGCCTGAACATTCTACCCAAGGTTGCCGAGGCGTCCGTGGATCTGATCTTTGCCGATCCTCCGTTCAATCTAGGGAAGACGTACGCGTCAGGCATGGACGACTCCATTCCCGAACAACGCTATCTTGAATGGAGCAAGCGCTGGATCGACGCGTGTGTGCGCGTCCTCAAGCCTGGAGGCAGCTTTTTCCTCTACAATCTGCCAAAATGGAATCTCGCGCTCGGCCAGTATCTCAATGAGCGGCTCACCTTCCGCCACTGGATCGCCATCGAGATGACCTACACGCTGCCGATTTCGGGCCGCCTTTATCCCAGCCATTACTCGCTGCTCTACTACTGCAAAGGCCCCCGCCCAGCCACGTTCACACCTGATCGCGTCGCCACCGCCACATGCCCCAAGTGCTTTCACGAACTGAAAGACTACGGTGGCTATAAGGATAAAATGAACCCGGCTGGCGTAAACCTTAGCGATGTTTGGAAAGACATCCCCCCGGTACGCCATAAAAAATTCAAACGACGCACCGAAGCCAACGAGCTCTCGATAAAACTGCTGGATCGCGTGATCACGATGGCCTCGCGCCCAGGCGATGTGGTCCTCGATCCATTCGGCGGCTCGGGCACAACCTACGCCGTTTCAGAAATCAAAGGTCGCCGCTGGATCGGGGTTGAGCTCGGACCTCAGGAACAAATCGTCGACCGCCTGCAGCCAGAGAACATCGCTGTCGAAGCGGAGTACCTGACAAGATATCGTTCCGAACTGAACGCGCTGTTTCCTCCGGATATCATCACCCAACGCTTGAAACGTAATCTGTGGACTCCCGGAAATATCCCCAAGGGAAAACCCAGGAACTCCCATTTACCTTCGGCCCTGGCCGATCAGATCGAGCTCATCCTTCAAGAGCCAGCTGGCGCGTATCGCACACCGGCCACCGGAAAATCGGCGAAAGCAGGTAGCCGAAAAATCAAGCGGTCCGCATAGAGCCTCACGCCTCCGACGGTTTCCCGAAGACCGGCATGCCGCTCGCATCCCACTTGAGCGCCTTCACGTACGTGTGCCGGTTGGAATCCCAAAGCGGATCGCCGACGATCTCCGTGTACGTGCGCGCGTGATAAACGAGCAGGTCCGTCGCGCCATCCTCGGCGACCGTGAAGCTGTTATGCCCCGGTCCGTAGATCTTCTTCGCGTAGTCAGTCTGAAACACCGGCGCCGGCGACTTGGTCCATGCACAGGGGTTGAGCAGGTCCGCATTCTCGGCGGCGTGCAGCAGGCCCATGCAGTAATTTTCATCCGTCGCACTCGCCGAGTAGCTGATGAACACGCGTCCGTTCCGAATGAGCACCGACGGACCTTCGTTCACCCAAAATCCTTTAATCTCCCAGTCATACTCCGGCACCGAGAGCCGCGCCGGTTTCGTCGCGAGCGTCACGGGCGTCAGCATTTCCGCGATATAGAGATTCGAGTTTCCAGTGATCCCCGGCTCTTTCTGCGCCCAGACATAGTAGAGTTTCCCGCGGTGCGCGAACGTCGTCGCATCGAGACAAAAACTGTCGATCCCCGTGTGGATCTGTCCCGCGAATTTCCACTCGCCGGCAAACGGATCCGCCGAGCTGCACGTGATCGCGTACATCCGATGCTGGAAAAGCCCGTCCTTGATCTCCCGCGTCGGCGCCGCCGCGAAATAAATGTACCACGCGCCACGGTGATGATGAATCTCCGGCGCCCAGACCAATTCGCTGTAAGGCCCTGTCGCGGGCTTGTGCCACACGTCATGCGTGCGCGCCGTTGCGAGCTCCGCAATGGTGCGCGCCCGGCGCAACTCGATGCGATCGTAAGCAGGAACCGACGCCGTGAAATAATACCAGCCGTCCGTGTGACGACGGATGCACGGGTCGGCGCGTTGAAGGATGAGCGGCTGAGGAACGTCAGGAGCGGCAGGCATGAAGCGGAATCAAACGGGCGGCGTGATGGACACAACGGGCTGGGCGGGCGGGACCGACGGCGATACTGGCCGCTGCATCATCGAGTGGTAGTAGCGATCGTTCAGCCGATACCCGAACATCAGCATGCCGACCAGAATGTGAAACGCTCCCGGAATCACCGTGAGCATGAGCGCGAGCCCGTTCATCGCCGTCTCCGTCTGCACCTGATTCGCCACGTAGCCGAAATGATCAAGGAGCTTGTTCGTGCCCGATCCCGCAATCGCCAGCCCCATGCTCTGGGCGAACGCGATGAGACCGATCGCCAGCCCGGAAACGCGCACGCCTGTCTTGTGCGTGCCGTAGTCCACCGATTCCGGAATGATCGACCAGAAAATCGGCGCGTGCAGATCCACGACGAAGCAAAGCACCGCGTAGAAACATAGCGCCATCCCGACGTCGCCCGGTTTTACCATAAAAAGCATCGCCGCGCTGATCACTCCCGTGGCGATCTGCGTCCAGCGAAACACCTGAATCTTGCAGACCGATTTGGTGATCCACGTCGAAGCCACCATCGCGATGATCGCCGCACCCACACCGACGCCCATGAACTTCGAGATCAGCGCTTCGCCGCCACCGAGATAATACTTCGCATAGTACGCCGCGGTCTGTCCGCGAATCACGTAGCCGATCATGCCCGTGATGCACACCGCGCAGATAATCCACCACTGGTCGTTCTTCACCAGATGCGAGAGCTGCACCGACGTGGGCACCTTCGATTCTTCATGCACCACACGCTCCGTCGTCGTGAAAAAGCAGAACCAAAACAAAACCACGCCCGCCGCCGCCATCGCCGCCATCGCGATCTGATAACCGCGCGCGAGATTTCCGTCGCCCAGCGTGGCCGCCATCAGCGGCACCACAATCGCCACGCAGAAGCCCGCTATCTTAGCAAAAAAGAGCCGGTAGCCGTTCGCCGAGAGCCGGTCGGCCGTGTTGTCCGTGAGCACGCCGATCAGCGAGATATACGGCACCGTCACCAGGCTGAAGAGCACCGTGTTCACGATGTACGTCACATAGGCCCAGATCAGTTTCCCCTGATAGCTCAGGTCAGGCGTCGTGAACATCAGCACCGTCGAAACCGCCAGCGGAATGGAGAAAATGATGAAGTAAGGCCGGTACCGCCCCCAGCGCGTTGTGTAGCGGTCGTTCACCCAACCGATCGCCGGATCGATCAAACCGTCTAGCAGACGTACGACGAAAAACAATACGACGAGGTCCGCCGGCTTCAGCCCGAACACGTCCGTATAAAAATAACCGATGATCAGCATCATCGCGGAGATCACGACGTTCACCGCCGCATCGCCCGCGCCGAAACCGATCTTCTCCAACACTGAAAGCCTGTGAGTCTTCATGGGGTAAACTGGAATTCCCGGACGAAACTTACTCCGCCGCCGCTGCCGTGTGACCCGCCGTTGGCTTCGTCGCATTCGCGGCCCCCGCCGTCTCGCGCTCCGGCACACCGAAATCCGGCGACCCATCCGCTTTCCAGCGCAGTACCTGCACGCGCGTATGGCGGTTCGGGTCGTGCAGCGGATCGCCGGGGATGTCGCGATAGTTGCGCGCGTGGTAAACGATCAAGTCCGTCACGCCATCCGCAGCCTTCACGAATTGATTGTGCCCCGGGCCGTATATCCCGTGCGCATCGCTCGTCGCGAACACCGGCGCCGGCGACTTCGTCCACGCCTTCGCATCCATCAAATCCGCGTCCGCAGCCGCGCTCAGCAAACCGACGCAGTACTCCGCGCCCGTCCCGCTCGCCGAGTAACTCAAGAAAACCTTGTCGCCGCGCGCGATGAATGCCGGGCCTTCGTTCACGCGAAACCGGATCGTTTCCCACGGCAGCTCCGGCTTCGTGAGCATCACCGCCTTGCCCGCGATCGATGTCGGGCTGTCCATCTTCGCCAGATAGATGTTCGTGTTTCCGCCGATCGCCGGATCGTGCTGCGCCCAGCTCAGGTAACGCGTGCCCCGATGCTCGAACGTCGTCGCATCCAGCGCGAACGACTCCCAGCCGGTGTTCAATTGCCCGCGCTCGATCCATTCGCCTTCGAGCGGATTGGCCGAGTCGTTTTCGAGCACATACATCCGGATGTCCCAGATTTTCTCCGCCCCGCCCGCCGCGAAATAGATGAACCACTTCCCGTCGATGAAGTGCAGCTCCGGTGCCCAGATGTGCGCGCCCATCGGACCCGTCGCGTGCTTGCGCCAGATGGTTTTCGTCTCCGCCGACGCCAATTCCTCGATACTGCGTGCGCGCCGCAGCTCCAGCCGGTCGTACTCGGGCACGGTGGCGGTGAAATAATACCACCCATCGCCAGCGCGGACGATGTGAGGATCGGCGCGCTGGGCGATGAGGGGATTGGGGTAAATGGTTGCAGACGGTGTCGCCATAAGCAGCGCGGACTCAGCGAACAGCAGCCACACGAACGCGAACAACGAACCGGGAAAACGGCACTTCATGAAGAGACGGAAAAAAGGGGTTGCACATGGAGAAGCCCAAAGGCGTCACGCACCGGCAGGATGCGTCCTCCCTCGAAATGCGCTTTTACCTCGGTAAACCCGACACGCCTCCCATCCCCTTTTGATCGAAAAAGCGGCGGGCCCCGTTGAGCCCGCCGCGAGTCGCTTGGATCTCGGCTTCGCGACGATCCGTTCGTTCTCAATACGCCGGCCACCCGCCGCCCCAGTTCAGATCGCTGATGAGCAGCTTCGGCGCGCCGTTGGCATTGGCGTCGTACGCGTGGCGCGCGATGACGCCAGTGCCGTGGATCGACTGACCGCCCGGACCTTTCCACTGCGCGTTGCCCGCATCGAGGACCGTGCCACCGCTGCTGAGCATGTTGACGCCGTTCTTGTCCAGGTAAGGCCCCGTGATCGACGTCGAGCGACCATAGGCGATCTTGTACGTGCTATTCACTCCCTGGCAGCAAACGCCGATCGAAACGAAGAGGTAGTAATAACCACTCCGATAAACGATGTGCGGCGCCTCGATGCCGCCCGAACGGCGCGCGATGTTCGTGAGACCGCCCGTCGGCTTCATCGTCACGGGATCGAGCCGCGTGAGGTAGATGCCATTCCACCACGAGCCAAACACCAGCCACGGCTGGTTCGCCGCATCGATCACCAGATTCGGATCGATGGCATTGTAGCTGTTCGAGCCCGTCGACCGGATCACCAGACCGTTGTCCGTCCAGCCGCTGTTGCTGAGCGACCCGGTCTTCGACGCCAGTCCGATGCACGAGGTGTTACTGCCAAACGTGGAGATCGAGTAATAGAGCCACCACTTGCCGTTATAGTAACGCACATCGGGCGCCCAGACATCGTTGCCCGAGTTGCCCGGCACGTAGGTTTTCCACCACGCAAGACCGGAGCCGAAAACCTGGCCATTATCGGCCCACGCGAGGCCGTTGCTGGAACGCTTCACGTGAATGCCCTGCCCTGTGGCAAAAACCCAGTAGGGTCCGGAGCCATCACGAGTGATCGACGGATCGTGAACACCGACCGAGCCGGTGAGCGCCCAGTGGGCGGCGTGAAGCGAGCACGTGCAGAGTACGATGAACAGCGCCGCGGTGCAGCGCGCGATCCCGGTAAAACCCCGGGAGAGTTGGGGTGTTTTCATGTTCTTGGAGGTTGGGGTTGACCAACAAAAATCCCGGCGGCGGCAAAACGCGCCGCCGCCAGAAAAAGAAACAAAAGCCGCGGCCCCGCTCAGGGTGCCACGAACTGCCACTGCTGATTCGGGCTGGTGTTGCTGAACCAGAATTCCATCACCGCGCCATCGGCCGTGCCGCCACCGGTGTCGACACACTTCCCGTTGGCCCGGTTGACGAGCTTGTAGTAACCCGAGTCCGTCGCGACGAACGTCCACTGCTGGTTCGTACTCGCCGAATTAGCCCACTGGCCGACCGGTGTGTCATCCGCCGTGCGGCCCACGCTATCGAGATACTTGCCGCCGGTGACGCAGCTCAGCTTGTAGTACCCGCCGCTATACGTGACGACCCACTTCTGGTTGTTGCTCGTCCCATCCGCCCATTGGGCGACATTGGCGCCGTCCGCCGTCGCGCCGAGATTATCGAGCATCTTGCCCGTCGCGCGATTGCGCAGGCTATAGGTTCCATTCGCGATCGGCTGCGTGGAGGGAAGATTCACGCCCGCCGCGACCGGCCAGCCATTGCTCCAGCTCATGGTCGTGACGCGCAGCTTGGCCGCGCCGTTGTCGTTCCCATCGTAGAAATGGAACGTGAGTTTGCCTTCGCCGAGCCCGACGTGCCCCGGCCCGATGTATCGGCCGTCTCGATTCGGGAGAAACGTCGTGCCGCCGCCGTTGAGCACGCTCACGCCGTTTTTGTCGAGGTAAGGCCCCGTGATCGAAGTCGAGCGCGCGACCTGCGTGTAGTACGAGCTGTTGACCCCGTTGCAGCAGAGCCCGCGCTGGAAAAACAAATAGAAGTAGCTGCCGTTTTTGATGAGGTAAGGCGCCTCGACTTCGCCGGGCACAAGATCCCAGCGGCTCGTCCCCTGTCGCAGACCGGTCGTGGGATTCAGCTGGATCAGATCGATGCCGCTCTGCCAGTTGCCATACGTCATGTACATGTTGCTTCCGTCGCGAATGATCGCCGGGTCGATGGCATTATTGCCCGCCACGATCAGTCCTCGATCCGTCCACGGCCCGGAGAGATTCGTCGCCGTCGCCAGACCGATCGCGGCCGGCGCGCCATTACCTGCGCACGAGTAGTAACAATAGTAAGTGCTGCCGATCTTGATAACATCGGGCGCCCAGAAACTCCCATTGAATCCGCTGACGTAGTTGTTGATCCAGCCCGGCCACGTCCCGGCGGGAAACACCGTGTTCTCCGCGCGCCAGTCGGTGAAATTGGCGTTGCTCGACGACATGGTCCACACGCCGTTGCCCGTCGTGAAGATCCAATAACGGCCATCCGTGTTGCGGATCATCGTCGAAGGATCGTGACTCGGCGCAACCTGCGCATGCAGCGCGCACGCACCGAAAATAAAAAACGCTAACGACAGAAACAGGGACACCATTGTCCCGCGGCGACCGGTCGGGGTAAGAACGGATGCTTTCATTTGTTTTGGGGTGTGACGACAGGCACGGGGGTCCTGAGGGGGTATCACGAAGCCCGTCGATTTCGTGATCAGGGTTCACTCCTCCATGCGCCAAACAGGAGCCAAAACCCGACGTCCCTAACTCAGACTGCTCACCCGCCAAAAGCCCCGCGCATTTTGCAGACACAATTCCTGTCGGGTTTCGCGCGGCATTAGCGCATGACAGCACGAAGCAAAACATCCGTGACGCACCACACCCCTCGTTAACGGCCGGTGTGTCCTGCTCGTCACGCACCCTAACACCCCCTGCAAATGACCCCCAACCAGCCAAGCCAATCTCCGGCCGCTTCCGCCCTGCGGAAAACCGCCGGCCTCTCCGCGAGCGTGCTGATGGCGCTCGCCGCCAGCTCGGGCACCGTCCACGCCCAAGGCGTCGATGGCGCCAAAGAACCCGCCGCCCCCGTCACCCCGGTCACCGCCGAGGAAACGGTCATGCTAGACGTCTTCGAGGTGAAGGGCCTTCGCGGCAGCGCGATGAAGGCCATCGAACTCAAGAAAAACAATATTCAGTTCACCGACTCAGTCGTGTCGGAGGACATTGGAAAATTTCCGGACAACAATGTCATTGAGTCGCTGCAGCGATTGCCGGGCATCCAAGTCACCGACTATGGCCGCGGTAATATTACAGCGATCTCCATTCGCGGCCTCCCCGATGTGGTCACCCTGCTGAACGGGCGCAACATCTTCACCTCCTCCGGTCTCACGCTTTCCTTGCAAGACGTTCCAGCCACCTTGGTGAAACGTATTGATGTCATGAAGACGCGCTCCGCGAGTGCGATTGAAAGCGGCATGGCCGGCGTACTCAATGTCGAGACCTTCCGTCCCTTCGATTTTCCCGGCGACCGCATCTCCGTGTCGGCAAAAGCAACCTATCAGGAACAGAGCGAAGAGTGGGACCCGAACTTGAGCTTCCTCGTCAGCAAGCGCTGGAAAGTGGGCTCTGAAGGAAAGTTAGGAGCACTCATCAACGGCTCCTACCTGACCACTACCTACCGCGATCAAAGCGCCACCGCAGGCGCTCAGGTTCCGTTCGCCAAAGGCGTACAGCCCAACCATCCGTGGCCCGAATCCTACGCGCGTGCATTCCCCGATGTGGTTCCGTGGACTCCAGGCCTGATCGAGGGCCTCCCGACCGCCCCCGGCTCCACTATTGGCAATAATGTCGAATACGTCCTCGCTCGCGATGCGGTCTTCTTCGCCGATTCCCAAGGAAAAACCGAACGTCCCGGCGCCACACTCTCCCTGCAGTATTCGCCACACAAAGACGCCGAGTACACCTTCGATGCGACCTACCTCGGCTATCGCAACAAGCATCGCAACAACCTGTTCTTCACATTCACCGATTGGTGGCTTGGAGGCAGCAACTGGATGGATCCCGCGAACCTGAGCCGTTACAACAACGTTCAGCTCTACCCAGGTACAAATATCGTTCGCAGCCGCGAGTACATCCCCGGCATCGGCCAGTTCACCAGTTCCGACTATTCCGACGGCCGCACAGACAGTTTCCAGTATGCACTGAACGGCAAATGGTTCATCACTCCCGCGTTCACCCTGACCTCCGAGTACGTTTATCAACACAGTGATTTCTCGCGCAGCAATTTCTTCATGCGCGCAGACCGCGTAGGTGCAGGCTTCCCTTGGCTTACCGACGCCATCATCGGGGTGACATTCAACGACGGCAGTGGCACGCCCTCCATTGTTTCCTACGACAACCCCAACACTGCTGCTGATGAATCGAATCTGCGCGATGGCAGCCAGTGGAACGTCGGTCACATGTGGGACGGCGGCGGCAAGGACAAAGGCTCCGCCCACACGTTCACAGAAGAAGGCATCATCAACACCGACTGGCCTTTCATTAAAAAGCTGAAGCTTGGCCTTCGCGTCGATGAACGTAAGGCCTCCTCTTCCAGCCGCGCCGCCGAAGGCGATCCCAGTGCAGTGCTGAACCTCAATCAGCTCAACGCCCTCTATCCGGGCATCATTTATACCAATAGCAACTTCTACGACGGCCGCGCCAAGGTGCCCTCCAGTTGGGTGAGCATGGACGCAGGTTTTATCGGCAGAAACTCCGACACGCTGCGCAAATTCTACATCAACACCCCGAACTCGACTCACACCCTCAAGGACGTCTTCGACATCGAAGAAACAACAACTTCGGGCTACATCCAGGCGGATAATTGCACGGCTGATATCGGTGGCCATAAGCTCACTGGCCAGTTCGGCTTGCGCCTGGTTTCGATCAAGACCGCGATGACATTCACGAACACCGCGTTCAATCGCTTCGACAAAACAGAAGGCAATGCGGGCGTCACCAAATTGCTCCCAAGCGCAGCCTTCAGCTTCGAAATCACCGATAAGCTAATCGCTCGCGCCGGCTACGGCGAAACCATCCGCCGCCCCGCATTCAATGACCTCAATCCGTTGATCACCTACAACCGCGACGTGACTAATATCGGCTACGGCACGGCTTCAGGCGGCAACCCGGACCTCAAGCCCACAACCTCCCAGAGCTACGATCTGGCGTTGGAATATTATTTCGATGAAACCTCCATGGTCCACATCACGGCGTTCAAAAAGAATATCGAGGGGCTCGTGGTCGGCTCCTTCCGCCGCACCATGTACGATATCGACGGCACCGGCCTCTATCCGTACATCCTAAGCGAGCCGATCAACGCATCCAACGGCAAACTCGACGGCGTCGAAATCGGTGGCAAATTCTACCCGAAATTCCTCTACGGCTTCGGTGTCGAAGGCAGCTACACCCACCTCAAGTCTTCGCAGGATCTTCCCGTCTACGACAGTACTTCGGGTAACGTGACGAAAGTCCTCAAAACCGAGTTTTTTGGCATCTCGCCCGATTCCTTCAGCGCAACGCTCGGTTACGAACGCGGCATGATCAGCGCACGCGTCTCGTACGCCTGGCGCTCGGCCTTCCACCATCACAACGAGGCCGCTCTCTTTGCCAATCCGCTCCATGTCTATAACGCGGACGAACGCAGCCTGACTGCACAGCTCACGTTCAAGGTCACCAAGGACCTTTCGATCGATATCGAGGGCACCAACCTGACCGATGACATCCAGCATAGCTACTATGGTAAAAACGGTTCCACCGTTAATAACTTCGGTAGCTGGATCGTCGGCCGCACGTTCTCCGTCAGCACGCGCTACTCCTTCTAAGTTTTCTTAGGTTGTTTGGTCACTCAAAGGGCAACCCGGATGGGTTGCCCTTTTCTATTTCCCGCAAAAAGTCCGCGCATGGCCGCCGCTCCGAAAAAGAAATTCTCCCCGCCTTCCGAATGCCCCGTCTGCGGCGCCGACGTCCCGCCCCAAGCCCGCGCCTGCCCCGAATGCGGCGCCGACGAACGCACCGGCTGGAACGAAGACGACACCCGCTACGACGGCCTCGACCTCCCCGACTCCGCCTACGACGACGGTTCACCCGCCGCCAAACCAACTGCATCCCTCCGCGAGCGCAGCAACCGCATCGCCCTCCACTGGTGGCTCACCGCATTCGCCCTCCTCACAGTCTTCGTCGCCGCCGCTCTCCACCGCATCCTTTGATCCGTAACTCCTGAGCCGCGTCCTCCACACCGCGCGGCAACCTCACCCGTTGTTCCGCGCCCGCTGTGCAGCCGAGGCGATGAAGTAACTCTGCGCCGCAAACGCCGGCGTCCCGTTCTTCGGCTCCACCGGCAGATAACTCCCGTTCGCGTGCAGCTCGCGCGCGTTCTCCGTGTCCTGCAGCTCGATCGGAAACAACTCGCCGACGATCCAGCGCCGCAATTCCGGATCGAGCACCGGAAACACCACCTCGATCCGCCGGAAAAAATTCCGCGGCATCCAGTCGGCACTGCCCGCGTACACCAGCGGCTCGCCGCCGCCGTCGTTCTGAAAATAAAACGCCCGCGCATGCTCCAGATAACGCCCCACGATGCTGCGCACGCGGATGTTCTCGCTCAGCCCCTTCACGCCCGGCACCAGACAGCACACACCGCGCACGATCAGATCGATCTGCACGCCCGCCTGCGACGCCGCGTAAAGGTTGTCGATCGTCACCTTGTCCACCAGCGAGTTCATCTTCGCCATGATCTTCGCCGGCCGCCCCGCCGCCGCATTATCCGCCTCGCGCTGGATCAATTCCTGAATGCGCCGGTGCAACGTGAACGGCGCCACCAGCAGGTGCTTGAAATCCGGCGACCGGCTGAACCCCGTCAGCGAATTAAACAGATTCGCCACATCCTCCGTCAGCTCCTCGCGCGACGTGAAATAACTCAGATCCGTGTACAACTTCGCCGTGCGCGGATTGTAATTCCCCGTCCCCAGATGCGCATACCGACGCAGCCCGCGTCCTTCGCGACGCACCACCAGACTGCACTTGCAGTGAGTCTTGTGCCCAATGAGTCCATACACCACATGCACGCCCGCATCTTCCAGCTGGCGCGCCCACTGGATGTTGTTCGCCTCGTCGAAACGCGCCTTCAACTCCACCAGCGCCGTCACCTGCTTGCCATTCTTGGACGCCTCGATCAGCGCGCGCACGATCGGCGAATCTCCACTCGTGCGATAGAGAGTCTGCTTGATCGCGAACACCTGCGGATCGCGCGCCGCCTGTTCCACGAAATCCACCACCGGCGTGAACGCGTCATACGGATGATGCAGCATCACATCGCGCTCCCTCAGCGTGTCGAAAATCTGCTCCACGTTATGCAGCGGCGAAACCGCCACCGGCGTGAACGGCGGGAACTTCAGATCCGGCCGGTCGATGTCCGCGAGCGCCATCAGCCGCAGCAGATTCAGCGGCCCGTTCAGACGGAAAACGTACTCGTGCGAAAGCTCGAGATGCTCGCACAGCGTGTTGAAAATTTTCTCTTCCACACCGTCCTCGATCTCCAGCCGCACCGCCGCTCCGCGCTTCTGATTGCGCAGCTCGTCCTCGATCTTCTTCAGCAGATTCTCCGCCTCTTCCTCGTCGATGTAGAGATCGCTGTTCCGCGTCACCCGAAACGCATGCGCCTGATGCACCCGATAACCCGGGAAAAACTCCCCCGCGCACAACTTGATCACCTCGCTCAGAAAAATAAAACGCTGCGTCCCGCTCCCCGGAGAGATCGCCACCAGACGCGGAAGAATGCGCGGCACCGGCAGGATCGCCACGAGCCCTTCGACATCCGGCGTCTCCGGATTATCGAGCGAGACCACGACATTAAGCGTCTTGTTGCCCAACTGCGGAAACGGATGCGACTGGTCCAGCGCCAGCGGCGTCAGCACCGGATGCACCTGCTCGAAGAAATAGTTCCTCACCCAGTCCAGATCCTCCGCCGTCAGCTCCTTCGCCGACTCGAAAATAATCCCCTCCTCCGCCAGTTGAGGCCGGAGCTGCTCATGCCAGCAGCGGTACTGATCCTCAACCAGCGATGCCACCACCGAGTGGATACGCCGTAACTGCTCGCGCGGCGGCAGCCCGTCCACGCTCGCCTCCGTCACGCCCGACTCCACCTGCTGGATAATGCCCGACACCCGAATCTCGAAAAACTCGTCCAGATTCGAGCACACGATCGCCAGAAACTTCACCCGCTCCAGCAACGGCATCCGCTCGTTCTGCGCCTGCTCCAACACCCGCCGGTTAAACGCCAGCCAGCTCAGCTCGCGGTTGAAATACGCCGCCTTCGTCGGCTTCCCGGTGTCCACCGGGATCGGCGAAGCCGTCCCACCCGGCACCACCGCACGCTCGACCGCCTTCACAGGCTTCTTGCTGGTTTTGGACGGAGATTTACGGGTCGTAGTCGTGCGCTTGGCCATGGGATCGAAAATGAGTGGGGCACACTAGGATGGCCGGAAGGTAAAACCACGCAAATCCACCCCGTCACCGCGATGTAACAAACGCACCCACCCTCCTCCCTCGCCTACCACCATCCACTCCACACTCACACGATCTTCAACTTCGGCAGGTCCTGCCCGTCGACCAGCCCCACCGGCCGCCCCTTGCGGTCCACCACGATGAGATCGTCGATCTTGTGCGCCTCGAACATCCGCAACGCCTCCACGCCGAGCGCGTCCTCCACGATCACCTTCGGTGCCCGCGTCATGAATACCGAAACCGGCTTCTCCAAAAACCCCGGCCCCGTCAGCGCGCTCCGGCGGAAATCCCCGTCCGTCAAAATCCCCGCCAGCTTCTTCGTCTTCGCCTGCACAAGCGCGATGCTCCCCGACTTCGCCTTCGTCATCGCCAGGATCGCCTCCTGCAACGTCCCCGTCTCCGCCATCACCGGCAGCCGCTCACCCGTGCGCATGATGTCCTTCACCTTCAGCAACAGCAGCCGCCCCAGATTCCCCGCCGGATGATACCGCGCAAAATCCTCCCGCGTCACCCCGCGGCTCTCCAGCAACACCATCGCCAGCGCATCGCCCAGCGCCAGCGCCGCCGTCGTACTCGCAGTCGGTGCCAACTCCAACGGACACGCCTCACGCGGCACCGTGTACACGAGCTTGAAGTCCGCGTGCCGCGCCAGATCCGAGTCCGCAAACGCCGTCAGCGCCACCGCGCGCACCCCGAAACGCTTCAACACCGGCACCAGCCGCACGACTTCCTCCGTCTGTCCGCTGTTGCTCAGCAAAATCGCCAGATCGCCTTCCGCGCAAAGCCCCAGATCCCCGTGCAGCGCCTGCGTCGCATCGAGAAAACACGACGACACGCCTGTGCTGTTAAAAGTCCCCGTCAGTTTCTGCGCAATATGCGCCGACTTCCCCACGCCCGAGAAAATCAACTTCCCGCCCGCCGCCCGCGTCGCCTCCACCGCCCGCGCCACCACGGCAAAATCCTCGCCCAGCTTCTTCGCCGTCGCCGCCAGCGCATCCATCTCGATGCGGATGCAGGCCCTCGCCCGCGCAATCACAGTTTTGGTTTCGAGAGCCATTTATGGTTTGAGTCGCAAATGAGGTTGCCGAAGTTAGGGGCTACTTTTCTCCGTTCAAATCCTTTCCATCCCTGATGAGGCTCCGCTTCCTTCCCCTCGCTTTGCTCGCGCTCGCGGCGCTCTTGTTCGCCGCCGGTTGTGACCGCGTGGATTCCCTGCCCTTCACGGCTGAGGTGGATGAGCCCGGCTACCGCCGCGGCAAGGAACTGATCCGCCAGGGCCGCAACCGCGACGCCCTCCTCGAGTTCCAAAAAGTCATCGAGAAACGCGGCCTCAACAATGCTCCCGAATCCCACCTTGAGATCGGTCTGCTCTACCAAAACCACATCAAGGAACCCATCCCCGCGATCTACCACTTCAGCAAATACCGCGAACTCAAACCCAACACCGAACAAGCCAGCTACGTGAGAGGCCGCATCGACGCCGCCAAACGCGAATTCGCCAGCACCCTCCCCGGGCGCCCCCTCGACAACCCCCTCACCGACGCCAACAACGCCGAGGTCATCGAGCGCCTCCAGCGCGAAAACGAACAGCTCCACGCCGCCAACGCCCGCCTCCGCGTCTCCCTCGGACTCTCCGCCCGCGCCCCGGTCGATGCCGCCGGCAATATCGCCGCCACCCCACTCGCCCCCGAGGATACACCCGCCTTTGAGCCCAGCCCCGTCACCGCCAGCAACACCGACGAAGTGATCGTGTCCCGCCCGATTCTCGACGCCGACACCCCCGCTTTCGAGCCCATCACCGCCCCGTCCTTCACCCCCACCCGCCCTTCGCAAACTCAGCAGGCAACGATCGCCGCGACGCCCTCTGCTCGCCCTCCACAGCAGACACAGACCCAAAACCCGCCGCCCGCTACGACCAGCGGTCGCCGTCACGTCGTTCGTCAAGGCGAAGGCCTTTGGACCATCGCGCGTCGCTACTACGGCACCCCGACCGCCGCCCAAATCGACGGCATCTACAACGCCAACCGCGACCGCATGACTTCCAAGACCGACCTCAAAGTCGGCATGGAATTGCGGATACCGTAATTTCGCTTCCGAGGTAGCGGTTAGCCTTGCCCCGCCGGTCCGCTTCGCGACCACCCCACGCTACGAAAATCTCTCACGCGCCCCATCCGCTGTTCCACCCATCCGTTCCCATCAGCGAAATCCGTGGTTAAAAAGTTTCCCCTAACCGGTTTCCCAATTCACCCGCCACTGCACTTCGCACCACCGACCACCAAAACCCAAAACATTTTGCAGTGTTTTATTATTCAGTGACTTAAATTGCATTCAACTTCTTAGATCACGCGGAACTTTGTGCCGAAATCGTGAACTCTGCGGCGTTATGAAACCGCAACGTTCCACTTCGCTGCTAACCGCAATTGTCGCTTTCACCGCGACCCTTATTCCCGCCACCTCCGCGTTCGGCCAGGAGTCTACATCCACTCCTCCCGCCCAACCGCCCGCCGAAAATCCCCCCGAAGCCGCCGCCACCGCCGCCGCGCTCGAAGCCGAAAACGGCCAGACCCGCGCCCGCAACGCCGGCGTCCTCAGCATCTACCTCGAGAACGACTACTTCGGCGGCACCGACCGCCACTACACCAACGGCGCCAAGATCTCCTACCTCTCCGGTGACCTCGAGACTTGGGGCCGCGAAGGCTGGCGCCGCTCCTTCGTCGAAATGCTCCCCTTCGTGAACCGCGAAGGCGCCCAGAAAAACTTCGGCCTCGCGATCGGCCAGAACATGTACACGCCCCAAGACACCGAGGCCTTCAACCCTGACCCCAACGACCGCCCGTATGCAGGCTGGACCTACCTCGAGCTGAGCTTCGTCAGCAAAACCCAGACGGTCATGGACACGCTTTCCTTCCAGGTCGGCATGATTGGGCCGCATTCCTACGCCGACACCACCCAGCGCCACGTCCACGAATGGACCGGCAACGACCGCCCCAACGGCTGGGAATACCAGCTCGAAGACGAGCTCGGCGTGAACATCGTCTACGAACGCCGCTGGCGCCTCTACGGCCGCGCCTTCTCCCGCACGCTCGGCGCCGATCTCATTCCTCACGTCGGTGTCAGCCTCGGCAACGTCCAGACCTATGCCAACGTCGGCGGCACGGTCCGCCTCGGCTTCAACCTCCCCAGCGACTTCGGCATCAGCCTCATCCGCCCGGGCGGCACCGTTCCGACGCCCATCGACGACGCCGACCCGCGCGTCTCGCCCAACCGCGACTGGAGCTTCTTCGTCTTCGGCAGCGCCGACGGCCGCGCCGTCGCCCGCGACATCTTCCTCGACGGCAACACTTGGGAAGACAGCCGCAGCGTGGACAAAGAACCCCTCGTCGCCGACCTGAGCTACGGCTTCGGCATCATCGCCGGCAAATGGCAGCTCACCTTCGCGCAAACCTACCGCACGCGGGAGTTCGAAAAACAGAAAGAGAAATACAACGAGTTCGGCTCCGTCGCCCTCTCCCGCGCCTTCTAACCGAGCGCTTCCAAGAATCCGCATTTCACTCTTCACCCTTCCCTCTTCACTCTTCCATTAGCCCCCAGCCGCGCTCTCCATGAGCGCGGCTTTTCTTTTGAAACCCGGCTTTGCGTCCCGCCCGCTTTCCCGTACGGTCCGCGCTCCATCTCATGAGCGACCTCAGCGATCTCTACCAGTCGGTCATCCTCGATCACAACAAGCGCCCTCGCAACCGCGGCAAACTGCCCACTGCCACGCGCTACGCCACCGGCGACAATCCCACCTGCGGCGACAACTGCACCGTTTACATCCACACCGACGCCGACAACCGCATCGACGGCATCAGCTTCGAGGGCTCCGGCTGCGCCATCTCCCAAGCCTCCGCCTCGCTCATGACCACCCAGCTCAAAGGCAAAAACCTCTCCGAGGCCGAGGCCACCTTCAAGGAGTTCGCCGACATCGTGAAAACCGGCAACGCCCCCGAAGACTTCAGCGAGCTCGCCGCCTTCGCCGGCGTCCACGCCTACCCCGCCCGCATCAAATGCGCCACCCTCTCCTGGCACGCCGCCCTCGACGCGCTCAAACAACCGGCTCCGAACATCGAGCCCAAATAACGAATACGCCCCCGCATCTTCCGCTCATGGCCACTCCCGCCACCATTCTCCCGGTCCTCAAACTCCCGCCCCGCGTCGAATCGCTCGGCTGGAAAGACGTCCGCGCCGACTTCCCGGTTTTGCACCAGCACGTCGGCACCAAGCCCCTCGTCTACCTCGACAACGCCGCCACCACGCACAAACCGCGCAGCGTCATCGACGTCCTTTCGCGCTTCTACGAGGCCGACAACTCCAACGTCCACCGCGGCCTCCACGCCCTTTCCATGCGCGCGACCGACGGCTACGAAGCCGCCCGCACCCGCGCCGCCAAATTCATCAACGCCGCCGCTACCGAGGAAATCGTCTTCACCCGCGGCACCACCGAATCGATCAACCTCGTCGCCCAGAGCTGGGGCGTCGCCAACCTCAAGGCCGGCGACGTCATCCTGCTCACCGAGATGGAACACCACTCCAACCTCGTCCCCTGGCAACTCGTCGCCCAACGCACCGGCGCGACGATCCGCTACGTCCCCGTCGTCGGTGAAAACGCCGAACTCGGTCTCGACCTCGAGGCTCTGGACAAACTCCTCACGCCCGAGGTGAAGCTCTTCGCGTTCACCCACATTTCGAATACGCTCGGCGTCATCAACCCCGCCGCCGATCTCTGCGCCCGCGCCAAAAAAGTCGGCGCCCTCACCGTCATCGACGCCGCCCAATCTTCCGGCCACGAGCCGCTCGACGTCCAGGCCATCGGCTGCGACTGGATCGCCTTCTCCGGCCACAAGATGGCCGCCCCCACCGGCATCGGCGTCCTCTGGGGCCGCCGCGCGCTCCTCGACGCCATGCCTCCGTGGCAAGGCGGCGGCGGCATGATCTCCTCCGTCGAATTTTCAGGCAGCAAATGGAAGCCCTCGCCCGAGCGCTTCGAAGCCGGCACGCCCAACGTCGCCGACGCCATCGGCCTCCACGCCGCGATGGATTATCTGGATACGCTCGGCCGCGAAAAAATCGCCGCCCATGACGACGGCCTCGCCGAAAAAGCCTACGCCGCCCTCAGCGAACTCCCCGGCATCCGCATCCTCGGCCCCAAAGGCAAACGCGGCGGCCTCGTCAGCTTCGCGCTGAAAGACGCGCACGCGCACGACGTCGTCACCTTCGCCGACCAGGACGGCATCGCCCTCCGCGGCGGCCACCACTGCAACCAGCCGCTCATGAAAAAACTCGGCCTCCCGAGCACCGTCCGCGCGAGCTTCTACGTGTACAACACGCCATCCGACATCGACGCCCTCGTCACCTCGATGCGCCGCATCGTGAAATTCTTCAGCTGATCCGCCGCCGCGCGCTTCCGTCGTAGGGCCGGACTTCACGTCCGCGCCGCCGCGCGCTATCGCGCGCGGCTCCGATTCCGAGGTAGGGCGGGTTAGCCTTAACCCCGCCGTTCGATTCGCGATCACCTCACACCAAGGAATCGCCACCGCGCCCCATCCACCGCGCCCCCAATCCGCTCCACAGCCACCACCCACTCTATACGCCCCGCCACCAATCCCCCGGCAGCCACCGATGCGCCAGCGGTAGCCACGCCCCTCCCTCCAACGGCATCGGTCCATTCGTCTTCATGTTTTCATTCCGATGTAGGCGGGGTGCCCTCACCCCGCATCCGCATCAATGCGCGTTCACCATCATTCGCGTTTTCTCATCACCCGCGCCGCAGCGTCGTCACCCAGCTCCCATCGCTCAACTGCTCGCTCTGATAACGCACACCGCGAGTCTCCAACTCCGGATACAGATGCAACGGCTTCCGATCCGTCCGCGCCTTGAGTGTCGCCCCGGCCTTCAGTCCTTCAACCGCCGACAGAATCGTCATCATCGGCTGCGGCGGCTCCAACCCGCGCGCATCCACTTCACCCTCCACCGCGCTCGCCTCGGTTTTCACCGCAGCACCGGCTTCCCCCTCCTTCGCATGGTGATGATTCCCACACCCACCGCTCACCGGCGGCGGCACCGCCGCCCCCTGCTTGCCCGCCGCCACGCGTGTGATCTGCACATGGAAAACGTCCGGCCCCGCCACGAGATGCTCCCACGTGAACTCGCCCGCGAAGATCGTCGCGAATTGATAGTACAGCGGCACCGGATCGTGATCGTTGATCAGCACGAAATGCGCGCCGACCGGCAGCTCTAGCCAGCGTTGGATGATCTGCGCATGTTTCACACGGCAGGGAATGGAGCGCACATCGAAGTGCGTGAGATCGATTTCGTTCGTCGTATTCATGGATTGGAAACTTTGCCCGCCGCATCCGCGCCCAGCGTGAGCAGCATCGTGAACGCCCCGTGGCTCGCCTTCACCGCGTGCACGTGTTCCGGCGGCATGTGCAACAACGCGCCCGCCTCGAGCCGCGTCCACGCGCCGTTGAAAAAGAAATCGCACGCCCCGCTCAGCACCTGCACCAGCGCCCGCCGCTTGCTCGTGTGCGTCGTCAGCTCCTGCCCGTGATCGAAGCTGAACAACACCACCCGCAGCTCCGCGCTCTGCACCAGCGTGCGGCTCACAATTCCCGCCGCCGAAATCTCCGCCGCCCCCGCGAGCGCGATCGTCGCCGCTTCATTCGTCGGTAGCAAAGTCGTGTGGCTCATGTCGCCGCCACGTTAACGCACCCGCCGCCCCCCGCGCCTTGACCCGCATCAAGCCCCGCGCCGTTTTTCCACCCGGTTCCAAACCGCCCACGCCACCACCGCACCGGCACCGTACGCGACTACATCCCATACATCCGCGACTCCATACTGCGGCAGCATCATCGGCCCCACTCCTTCGCAAATCGCCGCCCACACCACCGTGTGCGCCGCCACTTCCTTCCACGTCGGCGCCTCATCGCCCGACCGTCGCCAGCCCAGCCGTCGGTAAACCCACAACACCCACGGCAGGGCCGCCGGGATCAGCAGCGCGTCATTGAAGTGACTGTGGAAAAAACCCGGCCCCGTGTGCGGTTTGATCGCGAAACGATTCACCGCGTACAGCGCGCACGCGCACGCGCAGACCGGATCAAGCCCATAGCGAAACGCCTTCGCGCTCACAGCAGCGCGAACATCAAAAACCCCGCGCCAACAGCGAGGCCCAGCTGCCCGATAACCGGCACATAACGTAGAAACGAATTCAGTGTGTTCATGTTCATAGGAAAATAGTCTCGAAAAACCTCTCGCAGCCAGCCGCCCGCCTCCGCGTACGACCGCTTCGCGCGTTCACGCGTGCCGCCTCACGCCGCTCCCTTCCGAGCCAGCCAGCCCGGCTCGCGCTCATGCTCCGCCTGCCAGCGCAACCGCCGCGCCGACAAAATCGCCGCGCGTCCGAGATACCCGACCAGCTTCCGCTCGTCGCCACGCGCCACCACCGGCAATCGCCCGATGTCGTGCCGGTGCATCCGCGTCACCGCCTCGTGCAGATCCTCATCGGGAAACGCCGTCACCAGCTCCACCGTCGCGATCTCCCCGAGCGTCCGGGCTCCATCGCCCCGCGCCAGCGCATTCAACAAATCCCTACGCGTGATGATCCCCGCCAGCCGCGCCTCCGCATCCGCGACAAGCAGCGCCTGGTGATGACTCGTCTCCGGATCGTGCCCGCCGATCCGGTCCGCCAGCGCGTTCACCGTCATCTCCGCCGCCACCGTCCGCGGCGCCGCTTCCATCACCGCGTCCACTCGCACATGCGCGAATACATCCACGTCGAATTCCTCCGGCACGCTCACGCCCCGCTGCGCCACCGGAGCCGTCATGATCGAGTGCCGTGACAACAACCGCGCCGTCAGCAACGCCGCCCCCGCCGCCGTCGCCACCGGCCAGATCACCCCGCTCTGCTGCGTCATCTCCACCGCCAGCACGATCGACGCAAAAAACGCCCGCGTCCCTCCCGCGAAAAAAGCCACCATCCCCGCGAGCGCCGCCAGCCCCGGCGATACACCCGCCCCGCCCACCCGCTCCACCAACGCCCCCGTCAGCACACCCACGCCTCCGCCAGCGATGAGCATCGGCGCCATCGTCCCGCCCGACGTCCCGCTCCCCAGCGAGATGATCCACGCCGCCAGCTTGCACCCGCACACCACTGCCACGACCGACAGCGAAAAATTCCCGCCCAGCAGTCCCGCGATCTCCTCATACCCAGCGCCAAAAATCTGCGGCTGCCACCACCCGATCGCTCCCACCATCGCCGCACCCAGCACCGGCCGCCACATCCACGACCCGCCCAGCTTCGCGAACAACGCCTCCGCCCCGTGCACCGCCTGGATCGCCGCCACCGCGACCGCCCCCGCCGCCACACCGATCAGTACCAGCGGCATCCAGTCGCTAAACGAAACGGCCGTCACCTCGCCCATCGGAAACACCGCCGCCGGTTCTCCCCAAGCCACGCGCAACGCCTGCGCCAGCGTCGCCGCCAGCATCACCGGCACCAGCGACCTCGCCTTGAACTCGAACAACAACAACTCCACCGCCAGCAACGTAGCCGCCAGCGGACTACCGAACACCGCCGTCATCGCCGCCGCCCCGCCCGCGCACAGCAAAATCTTCCGCTCCACCGCCGTCAGCGTCAGCGCCTGCCCCAGTAAAGATCCCAGCGCGCTCCCCATCGCGATCACCGGCCCCTCCGCTCCATACGGCCCGCCCGTCCCGATCGAAATCGCCGACCCCACCGGCTTCAACAACGCCACTCGCGGCGAGATCCGGCTCCGGTTCGTCAGCACCTGCTCCATCACCTCGGGAATCCCGTGCCCCAAAATCCCGCGCGTTCCCCAGCGCGCCAGCGCCACGATCGCAACCGCCCCCGCCACCGGCACCAAAATCACCCACGCCCCCAATTCGTGCCCCGCCGGCGACACCTGCTCGTGCGCCACTTTTCCATAAAACGCCACGTGCGTGATCAGCCCGATCAATCCCAGCAACGCATGCGCCGCCACCGTCGCCAGCCCCGCGATCAGCAAAGCCAGCGCGCACAACAAAAGCGGTCGGGGCGAACTCGCGGAAACAGCACTCCTCTTCTCCGCCATCAGCCCGCCTCCGTCTCCTCCACCGCAGCCGCCACCACGGCCGACAACACCGCCGCCAGCTCCGGCCCCACGCGCTTCAATTCCTCACGATGCGTCAGCGTCAGCTTCTCCAAAATCTTCAGCCCTTTCGCCGTCACCGTCAGCCGTACCTGCCGCCCATCCTCGGGCGATACACTGCGCCGCATCAGCCGCGCCGCCTCCAGCCGGTCCACCAGTTCGACCACGCTGTGATGCTTCAGCTGCAACCGCTCCGCCAGTTCGCCCACCGTCGCCTCCGCCTTCCCCGGCATTCCTTCCACCGCCAGCAACGCCTGATGCTGCTGCGGCGTCAGCCCCGCCTCCGCCGCCGCCTCTTCGCTGAAGCGCAAAAACCTCCGCAACGAATAACGCCACGCCGCCAGACGCTCGTAGTCCGCCTTGCCAAATGTCTTCTGCGGCCGGGCCGTGTCCTGCGTCATCGTCATAAAATATATCGCTATGCGATATTCACCCGCGCGCCAGCCTTATTTCCCCGTCCTCGATCTTCGCGGCAACCCCCGGCCCTCGATCCAGTGAATCCTCTTAATCCTGCCCCAAATTTTGCTCCGCCGCCTTCCCATCCGTGCTATCCGCGAAATCCGTGGTTAAAAAATCACACCATCGTCCACGCCCATCCCGCCACTGCGCACGCCGCGAGCACCGCGATCATCCCGCCCTTCCACCGCTGCAACGCCGCAAACGCCACCGCCGCCAGCCCCACCGCAAACCAGTCCACCACACCCGCGCTCGGGCGAAAAACCTGCCACCCAAACCACACCGCCAGGTTCAGTATCACGCCCACCACCGCCGCCGTCACCGCCGCCAGCGCACCCGCCAGCGCCACGTTTGCGCGCACGCGCTCCAGATACGGCGCCCCGAGAAAAATCCACAGGAAGCACGGCACGAACGTCACCCACGTCGTCATCGCCGCACCCAGCGTCGCCGCCACGAACGGACTCATCTCCCCCGGCTGATTCCATCCGCCGAGAAACCCCACGAACTGCACCACCATGATCAGCGGCCCCGGCGTCGTCTCCGCCAGCCCCAGCCCGTCCAGCATCTGCGGCGCCGTCAGCCACCCGTGCACCTCCACCGCCTGCTGTCCCACGTAGGGAAGCACCGCATACGCCCCGCCAAACGTCACCATCGCCGCCTGGCTGAAAAACACGCCTTCCTTCGCCAGCGTACCGCCCCACCCCAGCCACGCGCCTGCCGCCAGCACCGGCGCCCACCAGAGCACCAGCGAAACGCCCAACACCCGCAGCGCGCGCCCGACCGACGCCCGCGCATGATCCGGCATCCGCTCCGCCAGCTCACCATCGCTCCCCGCGCCGCCAAATCCCTTCGCTCTCGCCCGCGCCGCCACGAACCCCACCGCCAGCGCCCCCACCACCACCGCCGGGAACGGCACCTTCAGGAAAAAAATCGCCACAAACGCCCCCGCCGCCAGCGCCCAGTGCCCCGGCGTCTTCAACGCCTTCTTCCCGATCCGCAGCACCGCCGCCGCCACCACCGCCGTCACCGCCGGCTTCAATCCATAAAACGCCGCCGCCAGCCACCCCACGTGCCCAAAACTCACATACACCCAGCTCAACACCCACAGCAGCAAAGCCGCCGGTAGCACAAATAAAACTCCCGCCACGATCCCGCCCCAGGTCCGGTGCAGCCACCACCCGCAATAAACCGCCAGCTGCGTCGCCTCCGGCCCCGGCAGCAGCATGCAAAAATTCAGCGCGTGCAAAAACCGCTTCTCCCCGATCCACCGCTTCCGCTCCACCAGCTCCTCGTGCATGATCGCGATCTGCCCCGCCGGTCCGCCGAAACTGATAAACCCCAGCTTCAGCCAGAAACGCACCGCCTCCCGAAACGTCGGCCGCACCCGCTCCGCCTCGTGAACCGAAGCCGCCGTTGTCGTTGTCGCTGATCGTTCCGCTGCCATGCCCGCCAGCCTCCCCGCACCCGTGCCGCACGCAAGCGCGTCCTCCCGCGTCACCCCGATTTCACCCGCCCGCACTTTTTCCCGCCCCGCACTTGTCCACCGGGCCACTTGCGCCGATATAAGTCTCCGTCCTTCCCGCTTCCCCCCACGGCCCCACCCCATGTGGCCCCACCCCTTCCGCTCGTTTTTCCAGCTCCTCCTGCTGCTCGGCGCGCTTTCCCTGCTCGGGTCCGGCGCCTTCGCGCAACCTGCGCACGATCGCTTCGCACGTCCGCTCGTCGTCCCCACGCACACGGATAACTACCCATACTCGTTCACCGGCCCCTCCGGCCGCCCCGAGGGTTTCACCGTCGAACTCCTCGACGCCGTCGCCCAGGTCATGGGCCTCACCCTCGAACGCCCGCTCCTCCCGTCTCAAAATTTCAAGGACGGCCTCGTCTCCGGCCAGTACGACATCCTTCAAGTCTACTCCTTCGATCCTTCCCGCGAATCCTTCGCCGCCTTCTCCACTTCCTACCTCACGCTCCAGGGCACGCTCTTCGTCAACCGCCACGCCGGCCTGCGCACCCACCGCGATCTCGCCGGCCGCGAAATCGTCATCGTCGGCCCCGGCAGCCCCGGCGACCAGTACATGCGCGAATACGTCCCCTCCGCCCGCATCGCCTACCTCGGCGGCGCCCAGGAAGCCCTCCACCAGCTCGACGCCGGCTCCCGCGAGGTCGTCTTCCTCACCCGCCTGACCGCCCTCTCCCTCCTCGACCGCTATCACCTCAAAAACGTCGCTCCCCTCGATCCCCCGCTCCAAGGCGCCGACGTGCGCTTCTGCTTCGCCGTCCGCCGCGACGACACCGAACTCCTCACCCGCCTCAGCGAGGGCCTCGCCATCCTCCACCGCACCGGCGAGTTCGAGCGCCTCTACAACAAATGGTTCAGCCGCCTCGAACCGCAGAAAATGTCCCTGCAAGAGGCGTCATTCATCGCGCTCCCCTTCCTCGTCATCGCCCTCCTCGGCGCCCTCTACGCCTGGTGGCATCAACGCCAGCTCCGCACCCGCCTCGCCCGCCAGTCCGCCGAACTCGCCGAAAGCCGCGCCCTCCTCGCCGAGGCCCAGGCCTTCGCCCATCTCGGTCACTGGCGTCGCACCCTCGGCTCGCCCGACATCGTCATGTGGTCCGACGAAACCTTCCGTATCCACGAACTCGATCCCGCCCTCGGCCCGCCCAAAACCTTCGACGAGCTCGCCGCCACCGCCCTCCCCGCCGACGCCGCCCGCTGGCGCGCCTCCGTCGAACGCGCCATGCGCGAAAATTTCTCCTACCAGCTCGACCTCGCCATCGAGCCCCGCCCCGGCCTCCGCAAATTCATCCACATCCGCGGCCGCTCCCAAGTCGACGACAACGGACGCGTCGTCGCCGTCTTCGGCACCGTCCAGGACATCACCGCCCGCCGCGCCGCCGAGCTCGCCCGCCAGGAATCCGAACAACTCCTCCGCGCCCTCTACGACAACCTCCCCAACGCCCTCGGCGTCATCGACCGCTCCGACTCCGGCTGGGAACTCGTCTCCCTCAACCCCGAGGCCGTCCGCCTCACCGGCCTCGCCGACCTCTCCACCATCGGCGAACCCGAAACCGCCTCTCTCTCCCGCGAACCGTGGTGGCGCGATCTCCTCGCCCGCGCCGACTCGGCCACTTCCCCCGTCCGCTTCCAGTTCCAGCGCGACGACCTCCGCCGCGAATTCGCCGCCACCCTCGTCCCTCTCCGCGCTCCCAGCGGAAATCCCCGCTGCTGCTTCCTCATCGAGGACATCACCGACCGTAACATCCGCGACGCCGAGATCGCCCAGGGCCGCCGCCTCCGCGCCATCGGCGAAATGGTCGGCGGCATCGCCCACGAGTTTAACAACCTCCTCACCCCCATCCTCGTCACCGCCGACTCCCTCGCCTCCGATCCCAACGCCGATCCCGCCCACCACAACGAACACAAACTCATCGCCGACACCGCCCGCCGCGCCGCCGGCCTCACCCGCCGCCTCCTCACCTTCGAGCGCAAAGCCGACCGCAAGAGCGAGATCATCACCCTCCACACCCTCATCGAGGCCAACCTCGACCTCCTCCGCCACACCGCCGACCGCCGTATCCGCTTTTCCAACATCCTCGGCGCCGACCTCCCCCCGCTCCACCTCGACTCCGGCGACCTCAACCAGATCGTCCTCAACCTCCTCCTCAACGCCCGCGACACCCTCGACGAAAAACTCGCCCGCCCGCCCGACACGTCTTGGACGCCCGCCATCATCCTCGACGCCACCACTCTCCCCTCCTCCGCCGCCCAGCCACACGACCCCGCCCAGATCCCGCCCGAACGCTGGCTCCGCCTCGCCGTCACCGACAACGGCCTCGGCATGTCCCGCGCCGTCATCGAGCGCATCTTCGAACCTTTCTACAGCACCAAACAAGTCGGCCGCGGCACCGGCCTCGGCCTCGCCACCGTCTGGCACCTCGTCACCGACCTCGGCGGCCGCGTCGAGGTCCAGTCCATCGAAGGCGCCGGCACCACCTTCTTCGTTTACCTCCCCATCCTCCCCGCGCCCATCGCTCCCCCCGCTTCCCCACCGCAATCGCTCCCGCCCTCCAGCCCCGTTTCGGGCCTCCGCATCCTCGTCGCCGAAGACGAAGAACTCATCGCCAGCGTCCTCGCCACCCTCCTCAAACGCGAACGCCACACCGTCACGCTCGCCCCCAACGGCCGCGAAGCCTGGGAAATCTTCGAGCGCAACCCCGCCGCCTTCGACGCCCTCCTCTTCGACCTCAACATGCCCGAAGTCACCGGCCTTGAGCTCACCCGCCGCGTCCGCGCCTCCGGCTACCGCGGCCCGCTCCTCATCATGAGCGGCCGCGTCACCGAAGACACCCGCCGCGAACTCACCGCCCTCAACGTCGACGCCATCGTCAACAAACCCTTCACCCTCGATTCCCTCCGCACCGCCCTCGCCCGCTCCCAGATCTAAACCGCGCGCAACTCCATCCGTCAGCGTAGCGAAACCTTGAAAACCATCGCCGCGTCCACCGCCGGCTTCACGACCACCGGCTCGATGACGAGCCCATCGGCCCGCTGATCCCAGCGCACCACCTCGCCACCACCGAGCAGCTCGATGCCCGCGATCTCCCGCCCCGCATCCGTCCGACTCAGCGCGCCCAGCCGTAGTGCCTCTCCGGGCACACCAAGCACGATCACATAAAGCGTGTTCCCGTCCTTGCTCGCCGTGTACCGCACATCGGCCGCCGTGAAGGGCTTTCCTTTCCCCTCGTTAAACCCCTGCGCGCTCAAAGCGACGCCCACGCTCGCCGGACCTTCGCCAAAAACTTTCCACGGCCGAGTCGCATAAATCGCCTCGCCGTTCACAGCCATCCACGCGGCGACCTCTTCCAGAATCGCCACTTCCTTCTCGTCGATGGAGCCATCGCCACGCACCGGCACATTGAGCAGCAGATTCCCGTTCTTGCTCACGATGTCCGCCAGCATGTGGATCACCGTGCGCGCGCTCTTATAGCCGGAACGCTCGTAAAGCGCGCGGTCATAGTGCCAGTCGCCCAGGCACGTGTCGGTCTGCCACGCATAAGGCAGAATGTCCGCCGGCACTCCGCGCTCGATGTCCCACACCAGCGACTTCCGCTGCGCTTCATTCAAAATCTTCCCGAAGATCACGCCCGGATCGCCCGCGCCGCTTCGCGCCACATGGCTGTTGTAGAAATGCGCCGCGATCTTCAGCCCCGCATCGGAAACCGGCCACAGCGGCAGCGCCGTGTCATCGAAGTAGAGCAGATCCGGCTGCGCCTGATTGATGAGATCCACCGTGCGATCGTAGAAATTCTGGCAGTAAGCCAGATCGGGAACCGTGACTCCATTGCCCCAATTCCAACGCCCGTGAATCGAGTTCAACGCCTCAAATCCCGGACTCGGCGCATGGCTCTGCGCATACAACGCCTGCGGATCGAGTCCCTCCCACCACGTTCCTTTCCCATCTGCCGCGGTGAGTTTCCCATCGTACGCAACGCCCGCCTTCTCGCCTTCGCGATCCGCCCCCTGCGCCACTTCATACCAGCTCCACGCATGAGCCGCGTGCACGCTCACGCCAAACGGCAGCCCCTGCGTCCGCGCAGCCGCCGCCCACCCCGCGATCAAATCCTTCTGCGGCCCCACGCGCACCGAGTTCCACGCGTGATGACGACTCGACCACAGGTCCAGATTGTCGTGGTGATTCGCCATCGCGAAAAAGTACCGCGCGCCCACGCGCTTATAGAGCGCCACCAGTTTCTCCGGCTCCCACTTCTCCGCCTTCCACGCGTGGATCACATCCTTGAACCCAAACTCCGACGGATGCCCGTACCGCTCGACGTGCGATTTATTTTTGCGGTGCCCCTGCGAGTACATCGACCGCGCGTACCAATCGCCCGCCTCCGGTTCGCACTGCGGCCCCCAATGCGCCCAGATCCCAAACTTCGCGTCCCGAAACCACTCCGGCACCGCGTAATTCTCCAGCGACTCCCACTCCGCCCGAAACGGCCCCGCCGCCACCGGCTCGGTCACCGTGGAAACGATACGCTCCGGCTTCGCATCAATCGGCAGCTCCGCCGCGCCAGCCTCAGCCGCAACGAGCGCAAACAAAAGAAGGGTAATGCGTGTTTTCATGGGGAAAGAATGCCAGGGGTTGACGTCGCGATCGCTCAAACGCTGCGAATCGCTTTTCAGAAAACCCTAGTCGCTTCGATCCTGACGGCCGTCGCCAGCTTTTCCAACTGTCCACCGATGTAGCCGGGCCAGCCGCCCCCGCTCACCCCGCCTGCGGAAAAAACCGCTCCAGCATAGCCGCCAGCTCCGGTCCGCGCAGCGGCTTCGTCAGATAACCGTCCATCCCCGCCGCCGTGCACTGCTCCTCGTAGCCCTTCACCGCGTGCGCCGTCAGCGCCACCACCGGCACGCGCGCCCGCCCCTTCGCCTCCAGCTCCCGGATGTGCTGCGTCGCCTCCATCCCGTCCATCCCCGGCATCTGCACATCCATCAAAACGATATCGTACCGGCCATCCCGATACTTCGACACCGCTTCACCGCCGTGCGCCGCCAGCTCCGCCTCATGCCCGAGCTTCTTGAGCAACGTCGAAGCCACCACCTGGTTCACCGTATTATCCTCGGCCACCAGCACGCGAAGCGCGCGGCGCTCGCCTGTTCTCGCCGGCCCCACCGCTGGAGTCACCATCGCTACGGGCGCAACGAATAGTTCACGCAGACACTCGTCCAGCCGCGCCGAAGTCACCGGCTTCCTCAATCCAAAATCCGCCCCGATCTCCGCCAGCCCCCGCGCATCCAGCGCATGATCCGTCGCCGTCAGCGCCACCACCCGCGCCACCGTCGCCAGCCGCCGCCCGCGCCGCACTTCCGCCGCCGCGTCCACGCCCGGCTTCGACACATCGACAAACAACAGATCCACCGCCGCCTCCTGCGACAACCCCTCCACCTCCGCCCGCACACCGCGATGATTCAACTGCGCCGTCAGCTCTGTCCGCATCGCGCCCGCCGCCCCCGCCACCAGCGCCGTACGACCGCGCGCCGCCTCCGGCAACGCCCGCCCCGCCTGCCCCGGCACGATCCGCTCCAGCTTCAACGTGAAATAAAAACAACTCCCCTTCCCGGGCTCGCTCTCCACCGCGATCTCCCCGCCCATAAGCGCCACCAGCCTCCGGCAGATCGTCAGCCCCAGCCCCGTCCCGCCGAAGCGCCGCGACATCGAGCTGTCCGCCTGCTCGAACGGATCGAAAATCGCCGCCAGCCGGTTCTTCGGAATGCCTATGCCCGTATCCTTCACGCTCACACGCACCGCGCACACGCCGTTTTCCTCCGAAACTTTCTCCATCTTCAGCACGACCTCCCCGTGCTCGGTAAACTTCAGCGCATTACCCAGGAGATTGATCGCCACCTGCCGCAACCTCGGCGCGTCCCCGCGCAACCGGCCTTGAAGTTCCGGATCGGATACGCACACCAGCTCCAGTCCCTTCCGCGCCGCCCGGATCGCCACCGTGTCCGCCGCTCCCTCCAGACACTCGATCAAATCGAACTCCACCGGATCGAGCGTCAGTTTCCCCGACTCGATCTTCGAAAAATCCAGAATGTCGTTGATCACCGTCATCAACGCCTCGCCCGACGCGATCACCGTACGCAGATAGTCCGCCTGCTCCTTGTCCTTCGCCAGCCCCAGCGCGAGTTCGGTCATCCCGATCACCCCGTTCATCGGCGTGCGGATTTCATGACTCATGTTCGCCACGAAATCGCTCTTCGCCCGGCTCGCCGCCTCGGCCGTGTCCTTCGCTTTCTCGGCGGCATCCTTCGCGTGCTGCAGATCCCGCGTGCGCTGATCGACAAGTTTCCCCAGCTGCGCGTGCAACGCTCGCAAACGTCTCGTCCGCCACACGTAGAACGCCGCGAACAGCACGCACACCCCCAGCCCCGCCACCGGCCACCACCACCAGGTCTGATAAAAGTGCGGCAGCAATCTCACCTCGCAGACCGCGGGCCGCTCGCTCCACAACCCGTCGTTATTGCACGCGACCACTTCAAATCGATACGCGCCGGGCTTCAACCCGCCATAATACGCCTCGCGGCGCGACTCCGCATCCACCCAGTCCGCATCGATGCCCGACAACCGGTACTTGAACCGGTTCATCGCCGCATTGGTCAGACTCGTCGACGTAAACTGAAACGCCAGCTCTCCTCGCCCGGGCGGGATGCTGCCCCAGTCTTTGGGCTCCACCTGCGTTTTGTCCGCCACCACGCTCTCGATGATCGCGTTCGGCGGCACCCGGTTGAAACGAACCCGCTCCGGATGGATCGCCGCCACTCCCTTGCTCGTCGCAAAGGCCAGCGCGCCATCCGCAAGCAGCGTCACCGCGTGCGAACCCGTCGAATTCGGCGCCGGGCTCCGCAAGCCGTCCTGCTCTGTGAAAAGCGTGTACGCCACCTGCTCCTTCCGACCCGCCGATACTTCGTCGAACTCCGGCAGCGCGATCCGCGCGATGCCGTTTCTAAAACCCACCCACAGGTCCCCTCCGTGCTCGATGGCCGAATACGTCAGCGATCCCAGCGTCGCCGGCATCGTGAACGTCTCCACGTTGTCCCCTCGCACCCGCTGGATCTGCAGGCCGTCCCGAAAAACCCAGATCGTCCCGTCAGTGGCTTCGAGAATGCGGGAGACATTGTTCTTGCCCGCCTCGCGCGCGAGCACCGTCCACTTGCCGGCGGCCGGATCGTACCATCCCAGACCTCCGCTCCAACCCACCCAGACACGACCGGTCGAATCGATCGCCATCGCGCCCGCCAGCGTGACCTCCGGTGTCGGAATCGTTTCAAATTTCCCGTCGCGCAACCGCTGCAATCCGCTGCGCGCGCTCAGAATCCAGAGGTTATTGTCGGCATCGTTCGTGATCGTGCGCACCCGCGTGTCGATGCCCTCCTCGCGGCTGAAATGCGTGAAAACCCCGTCTTTGAACCGGCTGATGCCATGCCCGTAATAACCGATCCAAAGCGTGCCCTCCTTGTCTTCGTGCAACGCCATCACGCCTTCTTCGCGCAGTCCGTCAGCCACCCGATAAGTCTTCGCGCCTTTATCTGTGAAATGCGTGATCCCCCCGCCCCACGTTCCCGCCCACCAGCTCCCGTCACGCATCGCCGCAACCGACAGGACCGACGTCGCCTCGAGCCCTTCGTGACGCGTATAATTCACCGCCTTCAAGTCCCCCAGCCGCACCAGCCCCGAGTCCGTCCCGCACCACAAATTCCCCTCGCGATCCTCCGCGATATCCAGCACGTGGCTCAACGTTTCCAGACCGCGCACGATCACCGGCTCCACCCGGCCATTCGCGTACCGCAGCAACCCGTTCGGCGTGCCGATCCACAAACTGCCATCCCGGTCCACATGCACGCTCCGCACCGTGCTGATCGGCGTGCCTCCCAGGGACGAAATTTTTTTCAACTTCCCGCCTTCATAACGATACAAGCCCGAGGGCGCCCCCACCCACCAATGCCCCGCCGGATCTTGAACCACCGCTCGCATCTCGCTGATCGTCGCACCCGAGGAAGAATAGCGAAATACCGTCGCACTATCTCCGCTCAACATCATCGACGGCGTCGCCATCACCGCGATCTCGGCCCCATCGCGCCCCGGCATCACTGTGTTGATCGTCGAGACCTTCACTGATGACGGCAGGCGGATCTCCTCCAGCTTTCCCCCTTGAAAACGAAATAACTTGTTCGAAGTCGAAAGCATCATGCCCCGGTCTCCATCGCGCTCGATCCAGGTGACGTTCCCCCCTTCCAGCGCCTTCAACGCCTCCGGCCGCCACCACTCGCCGCGCCGATGCCACACCACGCCGTTCGAAGTCCCCACCCAAAGCACTCCCTCCGCGTCCTCTGCCGCGCAAAACGAAACATCGTCCTCCGGCAGCAACGGCAAATTCGCCCGCGTATACGCCGTGAATTTCACCCCGTCGAACCGCGCGATTCCCCCGCGCGTGCAAAGCCACAAGTACCCGTCCGAGGTCTGCATCACCGTTCTGACCGCCGTGTACGGGATCCCGTGATGCGTGGTCCACTCGTCATGCCGGTAGTGCGAAGCCCCACGCGAGGGATCGAGCGCACGCCCCGCAATCGCGCCAGCCAGCAACAGACCCAAGCCCGCCAGCAAGCGGACCGACACAGGGAAGCGATGGGGCAAACAGCGCGGCAACACCACCCCTGCATCGGCACAAATCTCCACCAATTCACTGCTCCATTTACTGTCTGAGAAACGGCTTTTTGCGGAACCGTCCGGCGTGAACTTGTTCCTTGCTCCGCACCCTGTCCGACCGGCCGCTTCTCACCCCGCTGGTTATTTGCCTACCCCTTCCCCGTCATTCCGGCGGGGCATTGCAAAACGCCAAAATATGAAGACCCCACTACCCCGGGTCCTCGCGCTTGCGCTTGGACTCACCTTCGGAGCCGCCGCCTCGCTGCACGCCGCTCCTTACCAAATGGAAAGCCTCGGCCGCGGCGTCGTCGCCCTCCGCACCTCCGGCGCCGATGTCTACGTCGGCTGGCGCCAGCTCGGCCTCGATCCCTCCGGCGTCAGCTATAACGTCTACCGCTCCGCCAACGGCGCCGCCGCCGTGAAGCTCAACGCCTCCCCCATCACTAACTCGACCAACTTCGTCGACACCACCTCCACCGCTTCGTCGACCAACATCTACACCGTCCGCCCCGTCCTCAACGGCGTCGAACAAACAGCCAGTGCGGGCTTCACCCTTCCCGCCAACTCCACCGCCACCGGCTATCTCCGCGTCCCGCTCATGCAGCCCGCCGGCGGCACCACACCGAGCGGCGAAGCCTACACCTACTCGCCCAACGACTGCTCCGTTGGCGACCTCGACGGCGACGGCGAATACGAACTCGTCGTCAAATGGGACCCGTCCAACTCCAAGGACAACTCCCAGTCCGGCTACACCGGCAACGTCTACCTCGACGCCTACCGCCTCAACGGCACCCGTCTCTGGCGCATCGACCTCGGTCGCAACATCCGCGCCGGCGCCCATTACACCCAGTTCCAAGTGTATGACCTCGATGGAGACGGCCGCGCCGAAGTCGCCGCCAAGACCGCCCCCGGCACCGTCAGTGGCACCGGGCAAAATGTCCTCATGGGCAGCGACAGCGCCTCCGCCGACTACCGCAACTCCTCCGGCTACATCCTCAGCGGCCCCGAGTACCTCACCATCTTCAACGGCCAGACCGGCGCCGCCCTCGCCACCGCCGCCTACGTCGTTCCCCGTGGCACCGTCAGCGCCTGGGGCGATTCCTACGGCAACCGCGTGGACCGCTTCCTCTCCGGCATCGCCTACCTCGACGGCACCCGTCCCAGTCTGATCATGGCTCGCGGCTACTACACCCGCGCCGCCATCGCCGCCTGGGACTACCGCAACGGCCAGCTCACCCAGCGCTGGCTCTTCGACACCGGCAACAGCACCAGCGGCTCTCTCGCCGGCTATCGCGGACAGGGCGCCCACTCGCTCAGTATTGCCGATGTGGATGCCGACGGCCGCCACGAGATCGTCTACGGCGCGTGCGTCATCGACGACAACGGCGCCGCCAAACACACCACCGGCCTCGGCCACGGTGACGCCCTCCACGTCTCCGACCTCAACCCCAGCCGCGCCGGCCTCGAAATCTTCATGCCCCACGAATCCCCCGGCTCCAACGGCGGCATCGGCTCCTCCCTGCGCGATGCCAACACCGGCGCCCGCCTCTGGACCACCTCCGCGTCCGGCGACGTCGGCCGCGGCTGCACGGGCGACATCGACTCGCGCTACGCCGGTTACGAGATGTGGGCCAGTAACAACTCCAACCTCTATTCCGCCTCCGGCACCGTCATCGCATCGTCGAAGCCCGGCCCGACCAACTTCATGATCTGGTGGGACACCGACCTGAAGCGCGAGTTTTTGGATAACGTCACCATCTCCAAGTGGAACGAGACCGCCTTCAACACGTCCACACTGCTCGCCGCTTCCGGAGTCGCCTCCAACAACTCCACCAAGGCCACGCCCAACCTCTCCGGCGACATCCTCGGCGACTGGCGCGAAGAACTCATCCTCCGCGAAACCGGCAACACCGCGCTGCGTATCTACGTTTCCACGTCGGTCGCCACGAACCGCCTCTACACGCTCATGCACGACGCCCAGTACCGCGTCGCGATCGCCTGGCAAAACGTCGGCTACAACCAGCCGCCTCACCCCAGCTTCTACCTCGGCTCCGGCATGAGCGCGCAGCCTGCCGCCACCATCACCTACGTCGGCGGCACCACGCCTCCGCCCTCGAGCGACACCTATCAAGCCGAGTCCGGCACCGTCGCTGGCGGCACCACCATCGACAGCAACAACGCCGGCTTCAACGGCACCGGCTTCGCCAACTTCCCCACCACCGGCGGCTCGCTCACCTTCAGCAATGTCGACGGCAACGGCGGCGGCACCAAAGCCATCCAGATCCGCTACGCCCTCGGCATCACCTCCAGCCGCACCGGCAACCTCATCGTCAATGGCTCCACCACCAGCATCACCTTCCAGCCCACCGGCGCCTGGACGACTTGGAACACGCTCGCCGTGAACATCACCCTCAACAACAACTCCACCAACTCGATCCAGTTCGCCACCACCGGCGGCGACCTCGGCAACATCGACCAAATCACCGTCCCATAACTCCGCTTCCGCACACCCCCAAAAAACAAAAAGGCCGCACGGATTTCCGTGCGGCCTTTTTAATTCTGAATCGAAAACCCGCTTACTTCTTCGCCGCCTTCTCGCCCACAAGACGATAAACCTCGATGCCTCCGAGCAGAAAACACCCGAGACCGTAGTCCTCGAAATCCGGCTGCTTGTCGTACGTCACCGGCTGCCCGTCTTTCGGCTCCTTGCCGGTGCTCTGGAGATAACCAAGGAAACCGTTCGCGTGCACCGCGTCGGCGACCATCGCATTCCACGCCTTGAAAATCACCGGCTCATAAACATCGCGCGGAAGAATCCCCTGACGAACGCCCCACGCCATGCCGTACACAAACAGCGCCGTGCCCGAGGTCTCCTTGCCGCCGAAATTGGTCGGATCGTGCAGGCTCACATTCCAAAAGCCGTCTTCTCGCTGAACTTTGCGGAGCGCCTCGCACATCGTCACGAGCATGTCCGTGTACTCTTTGCGGTACGGAGAGTCCTTCGGCAGCAGCTCAAGCGTGCGCACCATCGCGCCGACCACCCAGCCGTTGCCGCGCGACCAGTAGCTGTCCTCGCCATTCGGCTCGGTGTACGGCGGATCGAAATCCTTGTCGCGCCACCAGAGTCCATCGGCCGGATTGAAGAGCCCTTTTTCGCCGTGCTTGTTTTTCGTGTAGAGATACATCGCATGCATTTTCTCCACGTACTTCGGGTCGCCCGTCATCGCGCCGAGCTTGGCGAAGACCGGCATGCCCATCTGAAGCGCATCGATCCACCACCACGCCGCATCGTCATCCTCGGCGATCACGCGATCGATCGACGCCTTGATGTCCCGCATCCGCTCCGGCTTGGGGTCCATCTCATAAAGCGCCAGGTACGTTTGCCCCGCGCAGTGATTGTCCGCGTCGGTCGTTTTCACGCCGCGATTCAGCCCCCACTTGTGCGCCTCGCCCCAGCTCACCGCATAATCGATGTAGCGCTGCTGCGGATCGATTTTGTGCAGCTCCATCAAGCCTTCGTAGTAAACGGCGCGCGTCCAGATATTCGACGGGCGCGCGCGGTTGGTGACGATTACTTTGCCCGCGTCCGGCCACTTCGCCATGAAGTAGTCGTTGGTCGAGCGCAGCGTTTTCAGGATCTGCTCCTGCTCGGGCACCGCCGGAGTCGCGGCAGAAACGACACACGCGGACGCGAGGACAAAACTGAGTTGGGTGAGAAGTCGCATAGGATCAAGGGGTAGTTAGGAACGAGAAAGGCAAAGCTGTCCGGCAAAACTCACCCCGGGCCAGCCCTGCCTCCGCCTGCCAGTCAGAATAAAGGCAGCCTGACGCCCGCTCAGATATTCTCGTCCTCGCCCGGCGGCGTCTCGCCTTTATTCGCGGGCAGATGCTGCGGCAGGAAGAGATAATAATTCATCAGCCACCAACTCCGCGACGAGCGGTAGAATAAAATCGGAAATCCAATCGCACCGATCACCGCCACGATCGCCGCCACACGCCCCGAGAAAACTCCGCCGAGATAAAGCAGCAGCACAGGAATGAGAAACCCCACAATCGTCACGCCGTAGTTCAGCGACATGGAGCCGAGGAAAAATCCTTCGTCTCGCTCGATGCGAAGTCCGCAGCGCGTGCACGCCTGGTTAGTCTCGAAGAGCGTGCCTTTTTTGAATAGCGTGCGCCCACCGCAATTCGGGCAGCAGTTGGTGAGACCCCGGGTCACGATTTGTCCACGCGTCACTTGCATCTCCCCGATGCTGCGCACGCGAGCCACGCAAATGCACTCCAATTTCCCGCCTCTCGCGCACATAGACGGCCCGTCCATGCGGAGCATTAGCCACCGCTTACACCGAACACAAAAAAGGCGCTCCGATTTCTCAGAGCGCCTTGAAAATTCAGCGGCCGATACGGCCCGCGTGCTTAGTTACCCAGCTGGTAGCGGGTGAAGCGGCGGATCGTGATGTTCTCGCGGATCTTCGCGATCGCTTCGCCGAGGATATCCTTCACGGTCTTCTCGGGCAGCTTCACGAATGGCTGATCGATGAGGCACACGGTCGAGTAGTACTTCTCGAGTTTGCCTTCGACGATCTTCTGGATCGCGGCGGCCGGCTTGCCCGCGAGGGAAGCGGCGGCGACATCGCGCTCCTTGGCCAGATCGGCCTCAGGAACTTGATCGCGCGAAACGTAGAGAGGATTCGCGGCGGCGATCTGGAGGCAGAGATCCTTCAAGAAGGCTTTGAAGTCTTCGTTGCGGGCAACGAAGTCCGTCTCGCAGTTCACTTCGAGAAGCACGCCGACTTTGCCGCCGACATGGATGTAGCTCTCGATGAGACCTTCCTTGGTGGCGCGGCCGGCGAGCTTGTCGACTTTGCCGCCCGACTTCTTGCGAAGGATGGTGATGGCTTCTTCGATGTTACCGTTGGCTTCGGCGAGCGCCTTCTGGCAGTCGAGGAGGCCTGCGCCGGTTTTTTCGCGGAGATCTTTAACCGCCGAGGCGGAAACAGCTGTGCTCATGTGATGAGTCGTGAGTGAGAGTTAATTAGTTCTTGGGAGCGGCGACCTTCTTGCGGGCGGCCGGCTTCTTGACGACGACCGGGGCATCGACTTCGCCTTCAACGGCGGCGGCAACGGAAGCGGGAAGCTCAACTTTGCTGAGATCGATTTCGCCAGCCTCGGTGGTGGCACCGGAAGCGGCGGCGACAGCGGCGGACGCGGCGCGGAGATCAGCCTGACCGCGGGAAGTGCGGCGGCTTTCGCGCTGACCGAGACCGCTCTGAACGGCGGCGACGATCGTCTCGACAATGATGCGGATGGATTTAACCGCGTCGTCGTTGCCGGGGATCGGGTGCGAGAGCTTGGTCGGATCGGAGTTGGTATCGACGAGGCCGATGACCGGGATGTTGAGACGGGCGCCTTCGGCGACAGCGATCTCTTCATGCGAAGCGTCGATCACGAAGATCGCGTTCGGGAGATCGGTGAGCTCGATGATGCCGGCGAAATTCTTGTTCATGCGCACCATCTCGCGCTTGATGGCGGCGGCTTCCTTGGAGGAGTACTTCTGCAGTTCGCCAGAAGTCTCCATCTGCTGGTACTTCTTAAACTTGGCGATGGACTTCTTGACGGTCGCGAAATTGGTGAGCGTACCACCCAGCCAGCGATCGACGCAGTAGGGCATGTTGGTGGCGGTGGCGGCCTCGCGGACGATTTCCTGCGCCTGGCGCTTGGTACCGACGAAGAGGACATTGCCGCCGTTGCCGACGGTTTCTTCGAGGAAGGAGTAAGCCTTGGCCAGCGCGTCGTGCGTCTTGCCGAGGTCGATGATGGTGATGCCCTGGCGATGATCGAAGACGTAAGGCTTCGAGCGAGGATTCCAGCGTTTGGTCTGGTGACCGAAGTGTACGCCGGCATCGAGGAGGTCTTTAGGAGTGACGTTCATGGGATCTATGTATCTGCGACACACAGGCCGGCCGATGGGCCGCCTTGCGATCGTGAGTGTTGGTTATTGGTTGGTTGTTTTAACGGACAGAGCGGTCGAAGACAGAGAGCGCCGGAGGCACTGGCAAGCGCGAATTTGGCGCGCCCAGCCCGTTTCGGGAGCAACAAAAAAGCCCTCCCGAGCAGAGGGAGGGCTTCAAATTGGGTGCAGGGGTTGGATTTGAACCAACGACCTTCAGGTTATGAGGGCGTGATGTAACTCGCTTACCTCAAGCCGCTTAACCTGGGTTACCACTTCGGTGGGTCCTCAGCTGGGATACCGGTTTTTCGGGAGATGCTGCCCGTTGCTCGAAGTGCCCTCAGGTCCAACATAACCTGAAAAAACGGATACACGTCATGGCACTCGAAATCAATCCAACGAAGAGCAAGTGGTGGTACGGCCGCATCCAAGTGAACGGCCGAAAAATCAAAAGAAACCTCGGTGTCGAAATCCAAGGTCAGATTCCGCCCCGGCTTTCGCAGGTCGGCGACATCGTGTTCGAGAAATCCCGAGCGCGCGCGCAGGCGGCGCTGGAGCGTTTCCAGCTCGATGCGAAGAAACGCTGCAAAGCCGAGGAACTGATCCAGACGATCCACGAGATCCGCACCGGCGAGCGCATCCGCTCGGTGCTCTTCACCGACATCGTCGCACGGTGGAAGGAATTGCCGCGCCGTCGGCCACTGAGCGAACGCTACGTGACGCAGGCGGAGAGCCGCGTGAAACGTTTTCTGAAATTCGTGTGCAAGGGCAACACGGTGCTCAGGGAGATGGCGCAGATTCAGTCGTCTCACGCTCGCGCTTACATGCGGATGATTGAAGAGCGCGGCGTATCCGCTAAAACATACAACAACATCGTCATCTTCCTGCGTTCCGTTTTCCACACGCTGCGCAAAGAAGCCGGCCTCGCCGAGAATCCGTTCGACGGCATCCCGACGCGCGACGGCGAGGCGATCTTCCGCACGCCGTACAAGGTCGAGGAACTCGACGTGATCCTGAAGCACGCGAAGGAAGATTCGTTCATCTACCCTCTCATCGTGACCGGCATGTGCACGGCTATGCGTCGTGGCGACTGCTGCACGCTGCTGCGCGAGTCGGTCGATCTCGAAGCAGGCTTCATCACGGTGAAGACCTCGAAGACGGGCGAAACCGTGCAGATTCCGATCTTCCCGCTTCTGCGGAAGGTTCTCGAAGAAGCGCTCGCGAAACCGTCTCCCCGTGCGCCGCACTACGTCTTCCCTCACCTTGAAGCGCACTACGTCGTGAATCCCGATCATCTCACCGACCGCGTGAAGCGAGTGCTGCGTGCTTCGGGCTTCATCGATGAACTGCCCGAGAACGGCCAGCCGCCGGAATCACGCGGTGTACTCCAGAAGCAGCGCAAGGAAGGCGTGCGGAAAGCGTCAGTCCGCGATTTCCACTCCTTCCGCGTCACGTGGGTCACGCTCGCGCTCACCGCTGGCGTCCCTCTCGAAATTGTCCAACGCGTCACGGGGCATCGCACCGCGAGCATCGTGATGAAGCACTACTTCCAACCCGGTCGGGATGAATTCCGCCGCACACTTGCCGGAAAAATGCCGGCGTTGCTCGTCGGCGGCGAGGCCAAGCCTACCGCCGCCAAGCCGGAGGACCTCCGTACAAAGCTCCTTGAGATGAAGCCGGAGAATTGGGCACAAGTGCGCGAAGAGATTCTGGCGAAGCTTAGCGAACCGAAGGCTGCCGAAGTCATCGTGGTCGAGACGCAGAAAGCTTCATGATCTCGCTGGTGCCGCCACGTCGAGGCTACCAGCCTCGCGTGGCGGCTTAGCTGGTGGTTGTTTGGGTTAGGATTTGTCACAAAAACTGTTCTGTTTTTGTGACTACGAAAATAGCCGCTTTGAGCGAAATGCCTCTGAACGGGGTAGGTTTGTTGAAACGATGATTGCCTAGAAAATAAGTGATAGATTAAATCTAGCTTTACCTTTTCAATGTTTTCTAGTCTGATTGCCTAGTAAATTAGCAATAGGTTAAACGTGACTTCACCTACTTCTAAAAATCTAATCAAGGCGCTGGCCTCCTTTCCCCGGGGGGCTCCGCTTGATGCTGCGGATCTTCAGGCCTTGGGCGTCTCCGCTTCTCTGGCGACCTACTACGTTCGGGCGGGATGGCTGGCGCGTCTTGGCCGGGGCGTGTTCATGTTCCCCGGCGATCAGTTGGATGTTGCGGCCACTGTGCGGTTTCTTTCGAGGCGCCTACCCGGACTTCATGTCGGCGGCAAAACCGCGCTGGCATGGCGTGGTGTGCGTCACAACGTCGGACCGCGCGAGCGCTTGCTGTTGTGGGGCGAAAAGGTCGGTGCGTTGCCGCCGTGGTTCACCGAGCGATTCCCATCCCGCTATGTTTCGCGCCAACTTTTCAATGCCTCACTGCCGAGTGGCTTTGGACTTCAGCCGCTCCCGGAGGCATTGACCGGTCCCGACGTTTCGGTTCCGGAGCGTGCGATCCTCGAACTGCTCGCCGAGGTTGGCGTCGAGCAAGGCATGGAGGAGTCACGCAACATCATGGAAGGTCTTCGCACCGTCCGCGTCGATGTGCTCGGGACATTGCTCGAACACTGTCCCCGCGTGAAGGTCGTGCGGCTCTGTCTCAGTCTGGCTGAAGAGCTAAATCTGAATTGGGCCGCCGAGGTCCGTAAACTCGTCGGATCGCGTGGCCGTGGCCGCTGGTCCACCAAACTGCCCGACGGCACTTCGCTCATTCTCAAACCGTGATGGACAAATCCTACGTCGATACCGTTCGCCTGATGCTCGAAGTCATGCCCGATGTCTTTCAATCGCGCAGCTTCGCGATGAAAGGCGGCACTGCGCTGAATTTCTTCGTGCAGGACATGCCGCGCCTCTCGGTCGATATCGATGTGGTCGTCGCCTCACACCAGACCGGACGGGATGCCGCTCTCGCAGAGATTGCTGCGGAACTCGCCGCACTTCAGCGGCGTCTCACCAGCCGGGGCATCAAGGCCGAAATCGCCAGCAGCAAGACCGGCGACGAAACCAAGCTCCTCGCCCGCCGCGACCGCATCGAGGTGAAGATTGAAATCAACCACGTTTTCCGGGGAATGCTGTTGCCCATCCAGCATCGATCACTGGTGAAAACGGCGAGCAATTTGTTCACGACATCACTCTCGGTGCCGACTCTCGCCGTAGCGGAACTCTACGGGAGCAAGCTCGTGGCCGCCATGGATCGTCAGCATCCGCGTGACCTCTTCGACGTGCACGGCATGTTCAACCGCTTCGGGCTCACTCCGGAAATCGTGGAGTGTTTTGTCGGATACATCGCAGGCCACAACCGGCCTGTGCATGAAGTGCTCGGCTCGCGCGACATCGATTTGGCGCGTCCGTTCGAAAACGAGTTCGTCGGCATGGAGCGTGAGCCCGTGTCTCTCAAGGTGCTCGAAGACGCGCGTGTTCGCCTTCGCCGTGAACTCGCAATCGCACTCACCGCTGATCAAAAGCGTTTCCTCGTCGGACTGGTTGCCGGTGAGCCGCCGTGGGAGGCGATGCAGTGTCGGCATCTCGCCGAACTGCCCGCAATCCAGTGGAAGCTGCAAAATCTCGCGCGCCTAAAGCGGACGAACGCGGCCAAGTTTCAGGCGCAGGCCGACGAACTGAAGCGCCGTTTCGAAAGCTAGAGCGGCGCGGTTTACTTTCTGGCGGATAAAACCAGCAATACTGGTGGAAACTGCATCAAGGTAAACCGACGAGGGAAGAGCCGACCAAAAGAAACTCCCGGCGGCGAACCGCCGGGAGGAAAAACGGGCCTACAAAAGGCCCGCCTCGCGGAAGGAGTAGAAACCGCGACGGTGCGGATCGGCTTTCGCTTCACCGCAAACCACATGGTCAAGCATCTGGATGTCGAGGATGCGTGAGGCTTCGCGAAGTTGGCGAGTTACCTTGATGTCCGCCGTGCTGGGGGCCGGATCGCCGCTTGGATGGTTGTGGGCGACGACGATGGCGACCGCTCCCGCGACGATGGCTCCGCGAAACACCTCCTTCGGCGAAACCAGCGTGCTCGTAGCCGTGCCGAGCGTGATGAGATGGCGACCGAGGGGATGGTTCTTGCGGTCGAGATAGACGCAGTAGAACGCCTCCTGCATCGGATTCTCGTCGAAGGCTGAACGCAGGTAGTCGGCCACCTTCATCGGTGTATCCAAAGAAACCTCTTCGCCGAGTGAAACGAGTGAGTAAACCATCTTGGCTTCGAAAACGCGCATGGTGAGCGCTCGCGCGAGCCGCGTTCCCTTACTCAACAACGTGTCGAGTGATCGCGGGTGCTGCCCGTTTGAGCGCCCGCTCGGGATGGGCGAAAAGTCAAAGCGCTGGGTGGAGCGCCGAGGCAGCGTGCCGCGCAGCGGCACCAACGGGGGAAGCGGAACGTTTGCGCGTGGTGGAGATCGCGCAGCGATACGACCTTGACCGCCCATAAAATGGGGCGCGACGGACGGGGCAGAGCTGGAAGAAATCGAGCGAAGCGAGCATCTGGCCGGGGCTCGCCGGTCATTCCTTCGCGAACAGCGCCTCACATGCAGTGCGAAGCAATTGGCGAGCGCGATAGAGCCTCGTCTCGACCGCCTTAGTCGAGCACCCGATGACCTGAGCGGCTTCGTTGTAGCTGAGTTCCTCCAACTCAACACATACGACTGCCTCGCGCAAATTGGCGGGCAGTGCTTCGACAGCGGACCGCACGGTCCGCGCGATGCTGGCTTTTTCCGCGAGTGCAGACGCCGGCGGGGCGGAGGAATCCGCATACTGGAAACCGCCTGGCTGGGCGTCATCCATTGCCTGGATACTGTCTTCCCGGCGGCGGAACCGCCAGCGCAGCCGGTTGCGCCCGAGATTGCCCGCTAGAGTCAGCAGCCACGGTTTGAAGGCGGCACCCGTGCGAAAGCTCGCTCGCTTTTCGTAGAGCCGGACAAACGCCTCCTGCGCCACGTCATCGACATCCGATTTAGGCACCCCGAGGTGCAACAAGAACGACTTCACTCCAAGTTCCCACCGTTCCATCAGCGGCGCGAGCGCAGCGTCATCCCCGGCCTGAAGAGCCGCCATCAACTCCTCGTCTGAGGTTTCGCCAAGTTCAGTGTTTGGCGTGTCCGGCATGTGGTTTGGCACTTTCGAAGTCGAGGCCGGGGGCTCCCGCATGGTCGAACTTCGCAACGCGAGGCAGCACTATGGACAAGTAACGGCGGCCATCTTCGCCACCCATCACACTGGCGATCTCACGCATGTGCGTTTCCAGGCTCGTCGTGCAGATGAGATCTACCTCTTTGGATTTCTCCTCGGCGGCGGCGATCTCGGCGGCAGGCGCTTTTGCTTCGCGCAACGTGCGGAGTCCGACACGCGCGTCGCGAATGATCCGGCAGTGCTCCTCGCAAACGACCTGATAGGCGTCGTGCATCTTCTCGATGCGCGCCATTTTTTCGGCGGGAAGTTTGAACTCGTGGCGCAACCAGAGGAGAGCGTCGCCGTCATTTGCGGCGACCTCGGGCATCGGCTCACGCATGCAGACGTAGGCGATGCACCCCGCACCTAGGGCGAGGGCAACGATGAGAAGGGCGGCGATCCAACGAAATTTCATCGAGGTTCGATGCTGGATTTTTGATGGGGATCGATGCTCGCGAGATACCGCTGCACGAGCTGTTCGCGGTCTCGGTTGGTCTGAGCCGTAGCGATCCACCCTCCGCCGATTCCAGCGATGGCGACGCTGGCCACGGCAAGAGAAGCGAAACGGAAGGTATTCAATCGCAGCCATGCGCCCCACGTAGCAGGACCCCGGCGCGTTGATTCGATACGAGCCCACACGCTTGAGCGAAAATCGGGATTTCGCACGGGCGTGACCTGGTGGCTGCCACGAAGTAGCGGCCCCAGCTTTTCGTCATGTGGATTGGAATTCATGATGGTTGATCTGCTCACCCTACACCTGAGCGCTCTCAATTCCCTCAAACTTTTTTGGGTAGTGCCCGCGAGGGTTTAGCGAGGCCTGAAGTGTATGGAAGGTAACCGGGGCATTTACGCTCCGGGGAAATAGAAAGCTCAGATACCATGAAAGCTTACTCCTGTCTCCGTCCAACGCGCCTTCAGAGCGCTTCGTTACTCGCGGTTCTGGCCGCCGGTTTTCTGCTCAGTGCCGCTACACCCGCCATCGCTGGCCCAGGGGCCGAATATTGGAGTCGCCGGGGCCAGCCGAAATCCTCCGCTAATCCAGCCGCGCTTGCTCCTGCAGCGCCTGCAACCTCGATGGACTGCAATAGTTGCAAGATCGTCGATGTGAAGCGGGTGGTCCCGAGTTCAAACGGGCGCTTCCAACAAACGGTCGTGGAAAAGAAGGTTGTCTGCACCGGGGCCAAAGACGCGGTGGCTTCCTCATGCTGCGCCCCCGCCGCCGACAGTGCTCCCGCGAAAACCGACACGCACGGAACCTGATTTCGTCCGTTTGAAAGAATTCTACTCGTGCATCAAAAAGGCCGAGGGTTTTAGCCGACCTGCGGTTTAAGGAGCGCGGACCTATGCATTCTCCAACTATGAAAACACGTCTCTCACTCCGCAGCGGCCGGTCGGTCGCTTTGCTCGCTCTTGTCATCGGCCTCGTTTCTGGTGCGCCCGCCTTTGCGGCCGGTGATCACCATGCCCACGGTAAGGATTCAACCGGAGCCCAGGCCTCGGCTGAGGCCAAAGCCGCCTATCCGCTTTCCACCTGCGTCGTTTCCGATGAAAAACTCGAAGGCGGCGACATGGGCGGTCCTATCGACTACATCCACAAGGAGGAGGGCAAACCCGACCGTCTCGTGCGCTTCTGCTGCAAATCCTGCATCAAGGATTTCAAGAAAGATCCCGCGAAGTATATCAAGCTGATCGACGAAGCTGCTGCCGCGAAGGCCAAAGCTGGTCACGCGGGCCACTGAGCGGATGTCGAACCGCATAGTGGTCAGAACGCGCACAGGCGCTTGAAATCCCGACCCAATACAAGAAAGCCCACTCGTGAGAGTGGGCTTTTTAGAAGCGGGCGACGTCGCGGCTAGGCGCGATCGTTACGATCTAGGTCATTGATGCCATACCACTCGATCAACCACAGCCGCATCATGGCGATTTCGTCGCCTTGAGCTCCGAGCATCTTTGCGCACATGTTGAGCATTTCAGCATGGTAGGCCTGAAGAAGACAGTCGCGGCTTCGTTCAATCGCTTCGGCGTGATGAGGGATCATCATTGCCATGAACGCCTTTTCGAAAGCCGCGCCAGACAACTTTGCGAGTGCATCGATCTTTCTCTGCATTTTTCGATCCAGCGTGGGCGTATGGCTTACTCCATACCAAGTTTGGAGCCAGCCCTGCATCATGGTGATTTCGGCTGCTTGGGCGGCCTTCATCTCATCGCACATCTGGTGCAGTTCCGGGTGGACAGTGCGCCCATCACAAAGCTCCGACATTTTGATAGCACCAAAGTGGTGATCGATCATCTCGGTGAGAAAGTTGATCTCGAAGCGCCGCTGATCGCGCTCGGGAGCAGGGCCGTTTGCAAATCCGGAAACTGTCTGGCACGCGATAGCGGTAACGAAGATTAAAAAGCTACGACGAAGAATGTGAGTTTTGGTCATGGGGAATAGCGCGACGCAGATTCTGGCGTCACAATTTGAGTCTTTGGGTTCAACGATGAGCGCCGGCCATTTCCCGGCACGCTTCAGCGCACTCGCGGCACGCCTCGGCACATTTCTGGCAATGGTCCATTTGGTGCTTCCCGCACTCCTCACCGCACGCGTCACATATTTCAGCGCACAACTGGCAGACGCGTTCAGCAAACGATGATCCACGCGCCATCTCTCGAATCGCGAGGGAGCAAATATCCGCGCAGCTTCGATCCAGCTCGATGCAACGCACCATCATCTTGACGTCTTTCTCGTGCAAACACGCGGTTGCGCAATGTTCACAGGCCTCCAAACAATCACTACACACCTCGATACACTCTTTGAACTTTTCGTGGGACATGATTTTCTTCTCCTGTTTTATTGAGCCGATGCTCGTTGTTTTCTAGTGTGCCATCGCCGCTGGACGGAGGCGGACAAAAATCCAAAAGCCGACGGGATGCTTACCGTAGACGGGATCGAGCGCGTCGGGCGCGACCGAGTAGGTAGCGGACGCACCCACTGCCAGCTGAGATGGGCGGTTGCGCCAAAGCTCGCGGGTTGCCCCCAAAGAAAATTGTTTCACCGCAAATTTTTCATCATCTGGCGGAAGCCCCAATTCCTCTCCGGTTTTCTCGACATGTTCGGCTCGCGCAAAAACCGAATAATTTTCCGTCATGTAGCTGGGCTCGAAGAGAAATGCATCGGTCACCGCGTGGCCGTTGTTGCGCCCCCAGGCAACTGTCGAGGCGATGTGTGTTTTCCCTTCCAGTTTCATCAAGTGGATGATGGACGCCGTAGTGCGGCGAACGTGTTCTTCGGGGTGGAGTTCTTCTGGGCTCTTAAGGTATCCGTGCGAAACCTGCGCACTGATTTCTTCGGTGGGATTCCAGGTCACGCGCCCGGCATACGAATCAAGCTTGGGAGTTTCGATGTCCCACCGAGAATCATCCGGCTCGCGCCCGTTAAACCATGACCCCTCGACTTGCCAGGTCTTATGCGCAACGCCGGCAGTCAACACCCCGAAGGAAATATGCGTTGAGTCTAGCCAATGGTGGCTGATCGGGGCTGCAGGATTGTCCATCGCGGACATGCGATGCGGGAAAGCGGGAGGACCTAAGGCCGGTTCGCCAGACGGCGCCGCGTACAATGAGAGCACCGTTTCGTCCGCCACCACTCGACGATATCGTGCCGACAGCTCCATAAAAAAGTCATGTGGATGCTGGCGGTCAATGAGCGGCTGCCCTTGGTACGCCTCGCCCGACTGAAAGAGCAGCGGATATCCTCGTTTCGAGGTTGTCCACGGCTCCAAGCTGAACATTCCTCGGAAAGAAAGTTCGTCTTGGTGGCTACGTTTCGATGCCATTAGCATCAGCCAGTTGACTGAATTAAATTGTTCGCCGCCCCGGGCTCCCGATTGGTCTTCATAGGCGAGGAAAACATTGTAATGGCTCATCAGACGCCAATCGCCCTTCATCAAATGATGCGCATGCATTGGAGTCGCGGCCGGTTGCCACGCTGTACCGGAAGCCTCTTGGGTATCAGCGATGCCTCCGAATGTCGCTGTCGCGGAGTGCTCATGCATGGACTCCCTATCATCTTCCCGTTTGGCCGCAGATGGCTCCATACCATGTTCGTGCTGGCCGACGGACCTGCCCGCCCCCATGCAGAGCAGTAACAAAATACCCCAAAGGCGGAACGTTCTCATTACGACGGAACATAGCCAGAATGGTAGTGCGCTCTATCGGATGGGGTCCGGTGAATTCTACCGGGGCTTGGCCGGGCCCAATCTCCACCTCGCTAAGGAAGTTTACGGATCGTGAGGGTTTTCATCCTCGTGAGGTGTAAGGGAGAGTACAGCGCGGTTAAAGCGATTCCCGCCTAAACAAAGCGCCCCTAAATCCCATGAAAACACTACGTCTCTCCTCGCTAATTGTCATTTCCGTTCTCGCGATGACGTCTGCTGTCGCCGCCGGACCGCGCTCCAAGAACATCCCTCGCCCTGTAAATACTGAACCCGCGTATTCAGCGCCCAGCACTGCCGAAAAGTCGATGGTCGTCAAAAACGGCAAACGCACCACGACCGTCGTATGCGACGGCGCGTCGCCAAAATGCAAAGCTCACTGCGGTAAGTAACCAGTAGAAGCCCCGGTGCCCTCGTGGTCACCGGGGTGCTGTTTTTCAAAACCCCTTCTTCAGAAACCGCGAGGGTTAGGCCCTCCGGCTGGAGTAAGGGTGAACAAGCCAGTCGGTCCACCATGTCAAAACCTCCCCTCTTTTGCGCAGCACTCGTCTTCGCACTCGCATTGCCCCTCGTGCTTTCGGCTGAAGAGACGCCGACACCGCCTCCAACCACGTCCCGAGCCGCCGGGCTCGCCGCCGCAATCGCCAACGCTCCCGCGCTTACGGCTGCGCGAGCTCGCGCTGAAGCGGCGCGCGCACGACTTGGCTCTGCCGCTCGTTTCCCTGACCCCGAAGTGGAAGGCATGATCTCACAAAAAAACACGCCCGACGAAAACATGCCGATGTGGGAAGTCAGCGTGCGTCAGCCTCTGCCTAAATCAGGCGAGCGCGCTGCTGATCGCGACCGCGCGAACGCGGTTGTCGCGATGGCCGATGCTGAGTTTTCTCTGATGGCGGGCGAGATGGCTGCCGACACCGCCATGGCGCTTGCCGAAGCCGACACGGCTCAACTGCGCGCTCAAGCGCTCGCCGCGCAGATCGTCCGCACGGAGCAAGTTCTCTCGACCGTCGATGCGCGCATCGCGACGGGGCAAGGCCGCCTTGGCGACCGCCTCGCCCTGCAAACGCGCATCGCCGGGATGCAGCTCATGGTCGAACGAGATCGTCGTATGGCGGAAGATGCCTTGAGCGAAGCACGCGGCCGTCTCGGATTGCGTCCCGACGCGCCGCTTCCCGCCTTCGCGGTTCCGTCATCGAGCGAGATCAATCCTGATCACGCGCCCGCACTCACGATTGCGAGCGCCAAGAATGCCGAAGCGCAGGCGATGAGCCGCATGGCCCGCGCGAGCGCGAAACCCATGACAGCGGTCGGCCTTCGCTTTGAGCGAGAGCAGGAACGCATGGGGAACAACGACACGATTGGCGTCGCCTTCATGACCGAGCTGCCTTGGCGCGGTCGCCGCTATGCTCGCGCGGAAGAACGCGCGGCGCAGGCCGAAGCAACGGCTGCTCTCGCAGAGGCTAACGCCGCGCGCTATCGCATCACCGCCGCGCTCAGCCGCGTCGAACGCGCAGAGCGTTTGGCAGAACTCGCGCGACGCCTCGCTCAGGAAACGCAGAAACGTCTGAGCGCCGACTACGACACGCTGGTTCGCGCGGCGGGCACTGGAAGCATGGGCGATGAATCCAGCGTCCTCATGATTCTCGAAGCCTTGGAGAAAACCACCGACGCCCAGTTGCAGGTGATCGACGCCGAGGGCTCCGCACGCACGGCCCGCGCCGAACTTTGGCGCTATGCTCCGGCCCACTTCTTTCCGAGTCCCTGATTTTTAAGTATCCACCATGAAAACACATCTCCTCTTCTTCGTAGCGGCCTTTGCGGTTGGCTGCGTCGCTGCACTCGCAGCGCGCTCCGCTTGGTTTAAGCCGTATGTGGACCATTCGGGTCATCCGGCCGCACCGGAGTATTCGCAAATGGTCACAAACCCCTCCGCTCCCGCAGCGGACCCACATGCAGGTCACGGCGCACCCGCCATCCCGGCGGCGGCTCCCGGTGATCCGCACGCCGGTCACGGCGCGTCGATGCCTGGCGCGACTGTCAACACGGTCTGCGCAATCTGCGGTATGGACGTGGACCCGGCGATCAAGCCCGCCACCTATCAAGGCAAACTCGTCGGATTCGGCTGCCGCATGTGCCCTCCCAAATTTGCTCGCGAGCCGGATCGTTACGGCCCGGCGGCGCTTGAGAACAAAATCGTCTCCAACTAACGCCATGACCTGGAAACCCTGGATGTCCGGCCTCATCGGACTCGGTGTCGGTGCTGCCGTGATCGCGCTGCTGCCCGACTCGACTCTCTTTCAGCACACGGAAGCGCACAAACCGGCTGTCGCTGCCAGCAGCGGCGAACGCTGGGCCTGCCCGATGATGGATTTCATCGGCAACGCTCCCGGTGCCTGCCCCGTGTGCGGCATGAAGCTCGCGAAGGTCACCGCGGGTGAACTCAGTGCCGAGCAGGCTCGGCGTCTTGGACTGGAGACCTCAAAAGTGACGAGCGGTCCCGCCATCGCGACGGTTCGAGCGTATGGTGCTGTTAAATACGACGACCGGACCGCTCGCCCCGTCATTCCACGCATCGCTGGCCGTGTGGTGAAACGCCATTTAGGAACGATGCACCCAGGCACGCTCGTCAAAGTGGGCGATCCGCTACTCGATCTCTACAGTCCTGAAATCTACGCCGCGCAGGGTGAGCTTTCCGCCGCTGTGAAGCTCGATGACGCATCGACCATCCGCGCGCTGACTGCGCGTTTTGAGCGCTGGAATCTTCTCGGCGTTGCGGAGGCTGTGGTGAAAGGCAGCGAGCCCGTTGATACTGTTACCATTCGTTCGCCCTTCGCAGGCCGCGTTATCATGACAGAGGAAGGCGGCGCGATGACGGGAAAACTTCCCGAGGTGGGCGAAGAACTCATGCCCGACCGGCCGCTGATCCGGTTGGTCGATCCACATGCGTTCATGGTTGTGATTCACGTTCCGGAGACACGCGCGCGCTGGGTTCGCGAGGGGCAGCCGGTGCGACTCTCCTCCGACGATTTTGGCGAACTCGCCGATCTCACGGCCACAGTGGCGTGGGTCGCTCCGGAGCTGAATCTGGAAATTCGCGCACGCGAAGTTCACGTTCACCTGCGCGACGACAAAGACCGCCTGCTCCCCGGAAGTCTTGTGAATGCCCGCTTTCAGGTGGCGCTCACTCCCGAGCTGACACCTGCCGACTGGAATGATCGCTCCACGTGGGGAGAGTTCGCGCTGATCCCGAAAACCTCCGTCATCTCGACCGGTGTCCGCAACGTCGCGTGGAAAGTCGCCGAGCGTCAGCGCGACGGTCGGTTGCGTTTCGCGCTCGCGCCACTCGCGCTCGGCCCCCGCCTCGAAGATGAGGCAGGTAACGACCTCTACGTTGTTCGCGCCGGTCTCTCCGCAGGCGACGAAGTGGCCACGCAAGGCGTCTTCCTCATCGACAGTCAGGCGCAGCTGGCGGGCACGCCCAGTTTGCTTTTCCCGGTCGGTGCCAGCGCTCCTGCGCCGGCGCATCAACACTAGAACCCGGCCCACCAGTCCCACTTTCAGTAACCGCTGCGTTTTCGCGTCATGATCTCTTTCTGTATCCGCAATGCCTTTATCACGTTCGGTGCCGCGCTCGTGCTCGCGCTCGCCGGCCTCTGGGCGTGGCGCACGCTGCCGGTGGATGCGATCCCCGACCTGAGCGATAATCAGGTGATCGTCTGGGCAGACTGGCCCGGCAAGAGCGCGCAGGACATGGATGAGCAGGTGACGGCCCGGCTCGCCCGGGAACTGCAAGGCCTGCCTGGCGTGCAAACGGTGCGCGGCATGTCGCTCTTCGGCGCGAGTTACGTGTATGTGATCTTTGAAGAACGCCGCGATCTCTACGAGAGCCGCACGCGCGTGCTGGAACGTCTCTCGCAGATTCAGGGAATCTTGCCGACGGGTGTGAATCCGCGCCTCGGCCCGGACGCCACCGCGATGGGGCAGGTTTACGCGTTCACGCTGCAAGGCCCTCGCGACATCGAAGCCAAGCGTTTCTTCCTCGACCAAATCGTGGTGCCCGCATTGCGCGCGGTGCCAGGGGTTGCCGAGGTCGCCCCGGCAGGCGGCGTGGTGCGCGAGTATCAAATTGATGTCGATCCCACGCGGCTCGAAGAGCAGGGACTGACATTGGATGGTCTGATGATGGCCGTGCGCGATGCGGGCCGGGACGTCGGCGCGATGAGCGTCGAGCAATCAGGCGTGGAAACGATGATCCGCGGCGTCGGCTTCATCCGCTCCGTCGAAGATGTGGAGAACATCATCCTGCGCGGCGACCGCATGAAGGGAGCGGGCTTGCGCCTCGGTCAAATCGCAGAGGTGAGACTTGGCGGACAATTCCGCCAAGGGCTGCTCGCCGATGGCTATCAAGAACATGTCGGCGCGATCATCGGCCTGCGCGTGGGTGAAGATCCGAAGACTGTCATCGACGGGGTGAAGAAGCGGCTCGCTGATCTTCGTCCGGCGATGGTGGGCGAAAAACTGGAAGCCGTGCCGTTCTACGACCGCTCACAGTTGATCAGCGAGACGACCGAAACTCTGGCCGGAACACTGATGGAGGCCGTGATCACCACGGTCATCGTCATCGTGGTTTTCCTGCTGCACGTGCGCGGAAGTCTCGCGGTCGCGATCAGCCTGCCGCTCGGCATGCTGTTCACGTTTCTCGTCATGCAGATGGTCGGAGTGAGCGCCAACATCATGTCGCTTGCGGGCATCGCCATCGCGATAGGCGTGATGGTCGATTTCGGCATCATCATGACCGAAAATATCACGCAGCATCTCGTCGATTTGCAGGAGAAGTGCCGCCGTGAAGGCCGAGTGATGCCGACCTCGCCATTCAATACCGAGATTGTGGATACCGTGATCGGCGCTGCCAAGGAGGTGGCTCGTCCGCTCGCGACATCGGCCGCCACGACCGTGATTGGTTTCCTGCCGATCTTTGCGTTGCAGGATCAAGCCGGTCGGCTCTTCGCGCCGCTCGCCTTGACGAAGTCGCTCGCAATCAGCGGCGCGGTGATTTTCGGCACGCTGCTCGTGCCCGCGCTCTGCCGGTTTTTGCTTCCGCCCTGGCATGTGCGGAAACCGGTGCTCGTGACACTCGCGGGACTCGCGGCGGGCGTCGCGTTCGGCTGGTTTATTCGCGACGGCTGGAGTCTGCCGATGGAGCACGGCCGCTGGTTGCTCAGCGTGCCTGGATACATTTTTGCGCCGTTGTTTGCTTTGCTTGTCGGGTCGGCTGTCTGGCGAATCGGCCAGGAACGGCTGGTCAATTACGAGGAGAACCCAACGAGCCGTCTCATTCACGTCACCTACGATTGGGCCTATAACCACATCCTGCGGCACAAGATTCTCTTCTCGTTCGCGATCGTCACGCTCGCCTTGGGCGGATACCTGCTCGGTCTCGGGTGGAAGACGATGAGCACGCCGCTCCGGAAGAGTTTTGAATGGGTCGGTGCCGACCTCGGGCAAACAAAAATCGACGCAACCCTCACGCGCTGGTTTCCGGGTGTGGACTCCAGTTTCCTACCTCCTCTCGACGAAGGCAGCCTCCTCTTCATGCCGTCTATCCCTGCGACAGGCGGTCTCGGAGAAACGCAGCGGATCATGCAGACGCAGAATCGCCTGATCGAGAGTGTGCCGGAAGTGGCGAGTTTGATGGGCAAGATGGGCCGCTCCGAAACCGCATTCGATCCCGCTCCGATAGGCATGATCGAAACTGTGGTGATTCTGAAACCTTACAACGAATGGCCCGTCCACGAGATCACCAACCGTGATGGTAAAGTTGAGCATCGTCCGCGCACGCTCCTGGAGGTGCGTGACGTGCTCGCCGCAGTATCCGATATTCCCGGCGTCGCGCCAAGCTGGCTCCAACCCATCGAGACGCGGGTCGTCATGCTCTCGACCGGCATCCGCAGTTTGATCGCGCTCCAGATTCTCGGCGACGACTCCGAAGCCCTCGAACGTTTCGCTGAAGCGGCGGAAAAAATCATCCGCCCCACGCCCGGCGCGGCCGACGTGCAGATGCAGCGCGAAGGTGGAAAACCGTATGCGGAAGTCCGTCTCGATCCCGAGAAGCTCGCGCGTTTTGGTTTCTCCAACGAGATGGTCATGCAGACCGTCGAGACGGCGCTTGGTGGCATGCCTGCAACTTTCTCCGTCGAGGGTGCGCTGCGTTATCCGGTTCGCATCCGCTACCTCCGCGAGCGCCGCGATGACCCGGATGAGTTGCTCCAACTTCAGGTGGCCATGGCCGCAGGTCACGGCGCGATTCCGCTGACCAACCTGCTCGCTGCACCCACGACCTACACGCTTGAGTTCGCCGAAGGTGCTCCGGACGCGGCGGCATTTCTCCCGACGCTTCCGCTGAATCATCAACGCAACTACGTCATTCTCAATCCTCGCCGTGCTGAATTAACGGTGCCCGCTGGCGATCCGCTTCCTGACGGTATCGTCGCACGCGATAACGTCGCCGCTGCGCCAGTGCGTGTTGTGGCCGAGCGCGCAAGCGAAGCCGGGCTCACCTATACCATCGGACCGATGGCGATTCGCTCCGAGGGCGGCAAGCGCACCCAATACGTGCTGCTGAACGCGCGGGATCGCGGCGAAGTCGAGGTCGTTCATGATGCCGATGCACGCCTGCGTGCGGCGATTGAGCGCGGAGAGTTGAAATTGCCGCCTGGCGCCACGTTCCGCTGGGTCGGCCGTTACGAGCAAAAACTCAAAGCCGACGCGACACTGCGTTGGGTGATCTCCGCGTCGATGGCGGTGATGGTCCTACTCATCTATCTCGGCACCCGCTCCTGGCTGATCACCGCAATTATCGTGCTCTGCAACGCCACCGTCACCACCGCCGGAGGTTTCTTCTTCGTGTGGCTGTGGGGCGCGGAGATGACGACCGCCGTGATTGTCGGTTTCCTCGTGCTCCTCGGCGTGATGTTCAACGACGGCATCCTGCTCGGCACTTACATTCAGGAGCAGTTCAAAGTGCCGCCCAAGGATGTGGAGGAAGTTCATCGCCGCGTATTTGTGGCCGGGTTACGGCGGCGGCGTCCGGCGATCATGACCAATGCCACAACGATGCTCTCACTCATCCCGGTGCTCTGGGCGACAGGGCGTGGCTCTGAGTTGATGGTCCCCATGGTATTGCCCGTAGTCGGTGGCATGGTGTTCGACGTGGTTTCACTTTTCTCCGTTCCGGTTTTCTTCTCATGGTTCTGGGAGCGAAAGCTGGCCCGGCAGGCTGAAAAGCAAACCCTCGAGGTCTCCACCCCTATCAAAGCATGAGTCGCAAAGCCTCCACCGATTCCGCAGCGGATGTCCTGATCGAAAAGCGGGCGCTATTTCGCGCGTTCCTGCGTAAACGGATGGGCACGGACGCCGAGGTGGATGACCTGTTGCAGCACGCGCTGGTGAAAGCCATGCGGCGTCGCGACTCGGTGCAGGAGAACGAAAAGATCGTCGCGTGGTTCTACCGGATATTGCGGCGCACTCTCATCGACTATCATCGCAGTGAGCTGGCCCGCCTGCGCCGCGAAGACGCCTGGGGTCGAGAACGCATCCCGGACGAAGCAGTCTCTGCAACCCTGTGCGCCTGCCTCAGCGGTCTCCTGCCCAAACTGGAACCCCGCGCAGCCGAGTTGGTGCGTCGGGTCGATCTGGGCAACGAATCCATGGCCAAAGTGGCGTCCTCATTAAAAATGACGACCAACGCCGCCACCGTGGCGGTTCACCGCGCCCGCGCCCGACTTCGTCGTGAGCTGGTCGCGTTTTGTGGTGATTGCTCCCAGGGTGCATGCCTCGACTGCAATTGCGCAGAAAAAGCCATGTAAGGTTCCTTCATCCGCTCCGTCTGCGTTGGGGAAAGGACAAATTCCGCTATGAAACACGACGCCTCCCCCAAGAAAAATTGCCACCACCACGCCGCCCCGGGCGAACACCACCCAAAGGCGCACGATCACGAAGCGCACGCAGCTCACACGTGCGAGCACCACGGTCACCACGACCACGCGGTGAAGCCGTCCGGCGCGGCCAAATATTTTTGCCCGATGTGCCCGGGCGTGGAATCAGACAAGCCCGGCGACTGCCCGAAATGCGGCATGGCCTTGGAGCGCAACCCAGCCTTTGCCGAAGCCTCGCGCACGCTCTGGACCTGCCCGATGCATCCCGAAATCGAGCGCAGCGAACCTGGGGATTGCCCGATTTGCGGCATGGCGTTGGAGCCGAAGACCGTCAGTGCGGAACCCGAGGACAATACCGAACTTCGCGACATGACGCGCCGCTTATGGATCACGGGGGCGTTGACGCTGCCCGTCTTCATTCTGGCGATGGCGCATCTTGTTCCTTCGTTCGCCCATGTTGCGAATGGTCCGCTCAGCCGGTGGGTGCAACTCGTGCTCGCCACTCCGGTGGTTCTTTGGGGCGGCTGGCTGTTTTTCGTGCGCGGAGCGCGTTCGCTGCGCTCGGGGCACTGGAACATGTTTACCCTGATCGCCCTCGGCGTAGGTGCTGCGTGGATATTCAGCGTGGTGGCGTTTTTCTTCCCGACGCTCTTTCCGGAAGCGATGAGGGGACACGGCGGGGTCGATGTCTATTTTGAAGCGGCGGCAGTGATCGTGGTCCTCGTGCTGCTTGGTCAGGTCCTGGAACTGCGCGCCCGCGCCCGCACGTCGAGCGCGATCAAAGCGCTGCTCAATCTCGCTCCACCCGTGGCGCTGAAAGTGACTGAATCCGGCGATGTCGAGGTGCCGCTGGCCGAAGTGAAGGCAGGAGACCGATTGCGCGTGAGACCCGGCGCGAAAGTGCCGGTGGATGGTGTTCTGGAAGACGGCGCGTCATCGATCGACGAATCGATGCTTACCGGCGAATCGCTTCCCGTTGAGAAGAAGTCAGGTGATCGCGCAACGGGCGGCACGGTCAACGGCACCGGCAGTTTCATCCTGCGCGCCGACAAGGTCGGAGCGGATACAATGCTCGCGCGTATTGTCGCGATGGTGGCCGAAGCGCAGCGCAGCCGTGCGCCGATTCAGGGACTGGCGGACAAGGTGTCTGCGATCTTCGTGCCCGCGGTCGTGGCGATTGCGGCGCTTACGTTTGTGCTGTGGTTCTTCTTTGGTCCTGAGCCGAGCCTGGCTTACGCGATTGTTAACGCCGTCGCCGTATTGATCATCGCCTGCCCGTGCGCACTCGGCCTCGCCACGCCGATGTCGATCATGGTCGGCGTGGGGCGTGGTGCGCAGGAAGGCGTGCTCGTGAAAAACGCCGAGGCGCTCGAACACCTCGGCAAAGTGAACTGGCTCGTCGTGGACAAAACCGGAACGCTCACCGAAGGCCGCCCACGCCTCACGGATACCTTTGCCGAGAGTGGATTCGACGATGCGACGGTGCTGCGCCTGGCAGCCTCGCTCGAACGCGCGTCCGAACATCCGCTCGCGGCGGCGGTGGTGCGCGGAGCCGAAGAGAAGAAACTTCAGTTGCAGGAGGTCGCTGATTTCCGGTCCGTCACGGCCGGGGGAGTTGCGGGCAACGTCGAGGGACGTGCGGTCCTCGTCGGCAAGGCGAAGTTTCTCGAAGCCGAGCGCATCGTCCTGTCCACGGCATCGCAGGAAAAGGCCGCTGCATGGCAGACGGATGGAAAGACAGTGCTATTTATTGCCATCGATGGTCGCGCGGCCGGACTGCTGGCCGTCGCCGATCCGATCAAGGAAACCACGGTCGAAGCCATCGCTCAACTTCACGAACTCGGCGTGAAACTCATCATGGCCACCGGTGATAATCGCCGCACGGCCGAGGCCGTCGCAAAGAAGCTCGGTCTCGACCGCGTCGATGCCGAAGTCGAACCGGCCGACAAGATCCGCCGCGTCGAGGAATTGAAAAAAGAGGGCGGACGCGTCGCCATGGCAGGCGACGGCATTAACGACGCTCCCGCGCTCGCCGCAGCCGATGTTGGCATCGCCATGGGCACGGGCACGGATGTGGCGATGGAAAGTGCCGGGATCACGCTGGTGAAAGGCGATCTGCGCGGCATCGCGAAGGCGATTCGCCTCTCACGGGCGACGATGGGCAACATCCGGCAGAATCTGTTCTTCGCTTTCTTCTACAACGCGCTCGGCGTCCCGATTGCAGCAGGCGTTCTGTATCCGTTTTTCGGCCTGCTGCTGAGCCCAATGCTGGCCGGTGCAGCGATGGCGTTCTCGTCGGTCTCCGTCATTACCAACGCGCTGCGTCTGCGGCGTATGCGTTTGTGATCGTGCCTCCCTCCGAGCATTGCGGAAAAAACAAAAAAGCCCGCTCGTGAGAGCGGGCTTAAACTCCCGGGAGCATAGCTCTACCGGAAAGTTTTTGGCGGGAGGGAATTCTTTGAAGACAGATGCAGATACGGCTGGCAAGGCCGCGCCCGGAAAAGAAAAGGGGCGGCACCTGCCGCCCCGTGACTCGACTCAGTTGTTCGCGAACTCGCTGGCGAGACTCCAGAGCGCCTTGTTGATGCGCTGCCCTTCGGTGAGGCTCGCGACCGGCCGCGTGCGATTGCGCCGGATGCCCATCCCATCGGTGTAGGCGAGGTAACGATCCCCGCCGCGAACCAAGTGTTCCTGGATGACGTTGAACGTCGTCCAGAGATCGGTTGCGGCGTCGCCGTAGCGCACCGGCGTCAGCAATTTTTCGGCGCTGAGCAACTTCATCACCGGTTGATCGGCGTCCCAACGGAGCGCCGCCGCCCTGCGCGCGAATTCGACTCGCGTCGCCTGCGGGAGTTGCACGCTCTGCCACTTCGCGACGGTTTCCAGCGCGTGCGGCGTGTTCTGTGCCACGGCTTGAGCCGCCTGTGAAAACGACTCGGCCGAAACATCGACATGGCGGATCGAAACGTGGGCGAAGTCCGCGTCCGAAACCGTGAGGCCGTTGCGGCAAACCAACCGATAGAGGCCCGCATCGATGCGATAGGCCCGGCTCCCGTCGTGTGCATTCTGCAAAACCATTTCCGCGCGAGTGCTGCCGACCTGAAACGCGCCCGCCTCCAAATCGACGCGGCGGGCGAAACGGATCTCGTGCATTTGAAAACCGATGCGGTCCTCGAGTCGCACGCGTTGCTCGGATGCTTTGACCGGCTCCCATCCCTCGGCCCCGAGCAGGGCAACGACCTGCTCCGTGGAAACGAAGGTGTAGCGGGAAGAAACGCCGGGCCGGGCGTGCTCCGCGAAAATCGACGGTGCGCAGCGGCGGAGGTCTTCCGACGAAAGCGCTTTGAAGGTGCGGGCGGGTGAAACGATGACGGACGTGTTCATGACTGTGATGTGCTGACGAGCGCCCCAACGAGGGCGCATGTAGCGGGCCGCGCTACGCGGACCCCAACCCGAGCCGAACCGTTAAATCGGCCGCCCCGGAGGGATGCCGAAGATCAGCACCGTCGCGCAAGGTGGAGCGCAGCGAAGCGAGCAATACCTAGAGGCGCGGACGGGCGAAGGCGCTCGCGCCGCGTGCCCGCCAGCCGCCGCAGGTGCTATCATGAGGCAGCCATCAGGGTGTGGCTTCGCTAGAAGAAAATCCGTGAGCGGCGCAACGAGAGCGAACACCGCAAGCCCAGCGGCGTCTGAGCGTATCCAACCGACGGATGGCGCAGCCTCGCTAACCAACTCCCATCGTTACGAGCGTGCGGGTTCATCGCGCAGGTGCGGGAGCGTAGTGCAGGCGACAGGCCATGAGCGGAGGAAGGAGTCGGCGCAGGTGGAAGCGCGGCAAGGCCGCCGGTGTCGCGACCGTAGCCTGCGAAGGGAGCGATCCGGGCGAATGGTCGTGCCCGGACGACGAATCGCCAGAGGCGGCCGTGAGCGCTGGAATCAAGGCGTCTCCGACCGCAGCGAATGGCCGGAGCCGGAATCGGAGCGCGAGCGCGAGCGCCGGAGCGATGAACCCGCACGCTCGCGCTGGAAAATCCCGGCATCAGCCGGCATCGGGGCGTTGCGGGGTGTCCCCGCTGGAATGGGGAGGGCGAGACGCAGACTCGAACGCGGGGAAGTAGTAGCGACGACGCGATTATTTGGTTACAAATTCATGTCTGACGGCAGTCCAACATATGCTTCAGATATTTCTGTTTTCCTTTGAAAATGGAGCTACTACCGAAGCCGAAAAAAGGGGCCGAAGCCCCCGAGTTCAGTCCTCGTAAGGTAGCATGAGGGTCAGCACCGGCGCAGGCGTATCGCCGGGGCCGATATGCAGTTTCAGCTCGTGCGTCTTGGCGGTGATGATGACACGGAAGCGAGTCTGGTCGGTGTCGCCGCCGGTTCGGATGGCGAGTTTGGCCATGGTGGCGATGTCGTGGCAGATGCCGGAAACGTCCTGGCACGGCGTCTCCAGTGCCGCCTCGATGATGTCCCAAACCGCCGAGGTGCAGGCAAAGGGATGCTTCCAATGCTGCTTGATCGAATCGACTTCGCTCAGATCCACGAGGACACCGTCCTCGATGGCCTGGGCACGGGAGTAGGAGTAGATGGCTTCACCGAACGTGTTTTCACAGGACATGGTTTGATGCCGTTCGGCCCGTGGGGCGTGTGTCACGGTTCGTGACCTTATCGCCTACTGCCGATTGGCGATTTCGCCCCACACCCGAAAGTCAAAGCGCTGGGTGAAGCGCCGAGGCAGTGTCCCGCGCAGCGGGACCAACGCAGGGGGAAGCGGAACGTTTGCGCGTGGTGGAGATCGCGCAGCGATGCGACCTTGACCGGGTGTAGAATGGCGAAACCAGCGGCTGGCAGTCGCTAAAAGAAATCGAGTGAGCGGAGCAACGAGAGCGAACTGGATTGGTTTTTCCGGGGGCGCCGTTCCTCCAGTCCACCACGTTCTACGCTGGAAAATTGACAAAGCCTGCTTGGTTCAATGGCTTTGGACCCGTGAGTCTGCTCCGCCGCCTTTCCGCTTTGCTCCTGTTGGCCGTATGGCTGACAGCGACGCAGCATTGCGCACTGGAAGCGGCAGGACTGTTGGAATCCCCAACTGAAAAAAGTTCGAGTTGCTGCGCCGACGGTCGGGGCTGCTCCTACGATGGATGTGAAACGGTTGAGAGGGGTTCAGCGCCTTCACTCAACGGGGTCGTTAAAGTGCCGACTCCGAATTTGGATTTCTGCGTCTGTGTCCTGTGTGTGCATTTGGCGACACCAGATCTGATTGAAGACTCGTTTGGGAAGTTCACCGGCGATGCAGAACGGTCACCCGATTGGGGACCACCTTGGCAGTTTACTCGGCGCGCGGCTCAATCGCCGCGCGCGCCTTCGTTGAGCGTCGCCTGATCAGTCCCTGCGCGGGCTGGTGGCTTTTCCATTGGCGCGCACGCGCGCTCGTCGCTTCGCGTGCGATCAGCCGGCAATCCGCCGCCGTATTGTCGTTCGTCACTCCACTTACCTTTTCAATGAAGTCATTTCTCCCATTTCACTTTGTCCGTCCGTTGTGCGGATTCCTCGTGCTCGCGATACCCGGTCGAGCCCAACCTAGTCCCGATGCTGCCACTGCAATTCCGCTGGCAACACTTGTCGCCGAAATCTCGGTCAACAACCCGGAGCTGAAGTTCTACGAAGCCGAGATCAGCGCGGCGAAAGCCGGAGTGCGCTCGGCCGGTGCGTTGAGCGATCCCGAACTCTCTTTCGATCTTGGTCGCAAGCGAGTCAAAGACTCCAGCGGTGCAACGCTGGGCGACGGTGCGGCATGGTCCGTTTCAGTCACCCAGACCTTTGAATGGCCGGGACGAATTTCACTTCGCAAAGCCATCGCCAATCGCGACGTGGCTCTGGCCGAGTTGGGCGCTTCGCGTTTCCAGCAAGCATTGGCGGCCCGCGCAAGCGCACTCGCCTACGGACTCTACGCGGCCAACGCGAAGAGCGCGGCGGTGCGTGAGGTCGCGGACCGGTTCGCCGCGCTGAAGGAGGCATTTCTCGCACGCGATGCGGCCGGCGTTGCGCCGCTGCTCGAAACGCGTGTCATCGAAGCGAGTGAACTCACGCTGCAACGACGCGCGTCCGAAGCGGAGCTGGCCTTGCAGGCGTCGCTGATCGAACTGAACCAGCTTCGTGGAGCGCCTGCAGGATCACCCCTGAAGGTCGCATCGACTGCGCTCACGCTAAACGAGCCGCCGTCACGCGAGGCGCTCATCGCCGCAGCCATGGAAAAGAATTTCGAGTTTAAGATGCGGCAGGTTGAGTTGGAGCAACAGGGCTATGCTATGCGGCTCTCACGAAACGAGCGCTACCCGGCAATCAGCGTGAGCCCGTTCTACTCTCAGGAAAAAGCCGGAGACAAAGAAGCCGTGGTCGGGGTCGGCCTCTCGGTTCCACTGCCAATCACCGGGCGCGCACGCAGCGCCACGGATGTGGCACAGGCTCGGCATCGCCAGGCCGAGGTGACTCTTCTCGTCGCGCAGCGGGAACTCGAACGCGAAGTGCTGATAGCGGCACAGGCATTCTCCACCAAGTTGGCGGAAACGCGCCGTTGGTCTCCGGATTCGATTCAAAAATTTCGTGAGGCCGCCGAGCTGGCGGATCGCCACTACCGACTCGGTTCGGTGCCGATCGCGACCTACGTCGAGATGCAAAACGCCTATCTCGAAGCGGTCGAGGCACTGCTCGACACCCAACGCGAGGCCATGGAGGCCGGCCTGCGCGTGCAGCTTCTTACCGGCCTCGATTTCAACGCCGTCCAAATTTCTCAGCCATGAAAACCCTCCTGCTTGCCGCACTCCTCTCCTCGCTCTCGTTCGTCCTTAGTGGCTGCGGCGAATCTCACGCCAACACGGTCGCCCACCAAGAGCCGACACCGGCGGCTACCTACAAGGCCGGTCACGGTGTGCAGCTCACTGCCACCGCTCGGCAGTTCGTTGGCCTGCAAACAGGCGAAGTCGCTTCACACACGTTTCCGAAAGCAACCGACGTCCCCTCGATTCCCGCAGAAGCACTGCTGCGCACCATCAAGGGAGATTTTGTCTACGTCGCGAACGGCGAATGGTTCCTTCGCACTCCCGTGACCATCGGTGCCACCGATGCCACACACGTCGAAATCAAGGATGGCCTCTACGAGGGAGATACCATCGTCGTGAAGGGCGTGCGGGGACTCTCGCTTGCTGAGATTCAGGCTCTCAATGGAGGCGTTGGCTGTGCCGACGGACACTGATGCTGGAATGGCTCATAGATTTTTCGCTGCGCAAGCGGGCGCTGATCGTCTGCTGCGCACTGGTTTTGGTCGGTGTCGGCTTGTGGTCAGCGACACGGCTCGGCGTTGATGCCGTGCCCGACATCACCAACCCACAGATTCAGATCAACACCGAGGTCGCAGCACTCGCACCCGAAGAGATCGAGACGCTGGTGACGGTGCCGGTGGAAATGGAAATGGCAGGGCTGCCCGACATGGTCGAGCTGCGCTCGCTGTCCAAGTTTGGGCTCTCGCAGATCACGATGACGTTCAAGGACAGCGTGGACATCTACCGTCTGCGCCAGCTCGTAACGGAGCGCCTGAATCGTGCGCGTGATCGGTTGCCATCCGATGTCACTCCAGCGCTCGCTCCGATCAGCACCGGTTTGGGCGAAATCGTCTATTACACGCTCCGCTACAAGCCCGGCGCTGCGGGAGCACCGGCCGAGCGCACAGAGCAACTGCGTCAGCTTCGACTGCTTCACGACTACACCATCAAGCCGCTGCTGCGTTCGACTCCCGGTCTTGCCGAGGTGAACGCGATTGGTGGATACGAAAAGCAAATCGTGGTCGCGCCCGATCCCGCCAAGCTCGCCGAAGCCGGAGTGAGTTTCTCGCAGATCGCAGAAGTGATTCGCAACAGCACCGACAACGCCGGCGGCGGCGTTCTCGAAATGGGTGGAGAGGCCGTAGTGGTTCGCGCAGACACGCGCGCAAAAACAGCCGAGGACTTGAGCACCTTGCCGGTGAAATTCGCGGGTTCCGCGCGTCCATTGCTGATCCGTGACCTGGCAGAGGTCTCGATTGGTTCCGCAGTGCGAACAGGCGCTTCGACGGAAGACGGAGAAGAGACGGTGACCGGCGCGGCGATCATGCTGGCGGGAGAAAATTCGCGTTTGGTCGCACAAGCAGCAGTCGACCGCCTGAAACACATTCAAGAGAAGCTCCCGTCAGGTGTCGAAATCCGGATCGTCTATGATCGCTCCGATTTGGTGAACGCGACGATCCACACCGTGGAAAAGAATCTGTTCGAAGGCGCAGTGCTCGTGGCGGTGATCTTGTTCGCCTTCCTCGGAAACTGGCGAGCGGCGCTCATCGTCGCTTTCGCGATTCCGCTCTCATTTCTCTTCATGCTGACGGGCATGGTGGAGACGAAGATCAGCGCGAATCTGATGAGCCTAGGTGCGATTGATTTCGGCCTCATCGTGGATGGAGCGATTGTGATGGTGGAAAACATTCTGCGTCACATCGCCGAAAAGCAGCATCAACTCGGGCGAACGCTCAACGCGACCGAAAGGCTCGCGGAGGTTCGGCGTTCCGCGCGTGAGGTAGCGCGACCGATGTTCTTCGGCGTGCTGATCATCACGCTCGTCTACGTGCCGATTCTCGCGCTCACCGGCATCGAGGGGAAAATGTTTCGCCCGATGGCAGTTGCCGTGATGTTCGCCCTCGTTGGGGCACTCGTGCTGGCACTTACGCTCATGCCGGCGCTATGCTCTTGGTTTCTTCGCGGGAAGATCAACGAGAAGGACGGCTGGGTGGTGCGCGCGGCCAAGGCCGTTTACACGCCGCTCCTGGCTGGCGCGCTTCGGCTACGCTGGCTCGTCGTGGCAATCGCACTTCTTCTCTTCGCGGGCTCCGGTTGGCTTTTCACCAAGCTCGGCGCGGAATTCATTCCGCAACTCGACGAGGGATCGCTGTCGATTCAGATGATCCGCGGTAACAGTGTCGCGCTGGGCGACTCGGTTGAACTACAGCGTTCGTCCGAAAAGCTGCTCATCGAGAAGTTTTCCGAAGTGCGGCATATCTTCTCACGCATCGGCACCGCCGAGATCGCAACCGATCCCATGGGGCCGAACGTTTCGGACACCTATGTGTTTTTCCAGCCGGTGGAAAAATGGCGTGAGGTCGATGGCCGCAAGATCACCAAGGGCGAACTGATTGAACTCATGCGCCGCGAACTCGTCGCGGTCGCTCCCGGTCAGACCTACCTTTTCACGCAGCCGATCCAGATGCGTTTCAACGAAATCATGGCCGGTGCGCGCGCCGACCTTGCGCTGAAAATCTACGGCGATGACTACGCCGAGTTGGAGCGACTCGCGACAGCGGCGCGCGATGTCCTGCGCAGCGTCAAAGGCGGCGGCGATGTGGAGTTCGAAGCATTGGGCAGAGTGCCCATGCTTGAAATCACTCCGAAGCGTGAAGCGTTGCAGCGTCTCAACCTGCACGCGGACGAAATCAACGCCGTGGTCAGCACTGCCCTCGGCGGTGAAGACGCCGGTTCAATGATCGATGGCAGCAAACGCTACGAAGTCGTTGTCCGGCTGCCGGAGACAGAGCGCCTCAACCTGGCAGGCCTGAAGAAATTGCCCGTGATCGCCGACGGCGGCGTGCAAGTGCCGCTGGAACGCGTGGCCGACATCGCCGTCGCGGATCGAATTGGAACGATCAACCGGGAAGACACGCAGCGTCGCGTCGCGATTCTGATCAATGTGCGTGGCCGCGACACGGAAAGCTTCGTTCTCGAAGCTCAGGACAAGCTGCGCGAACAGGTGAAGTTTCCTGCGGGATATTTCTTCGAATTCGGAGGTCAGTTCGAAAACCTTCAAGCCGCGCGCGCCCGCCTCATGATCGTCGTTCCCGCTGCGCTCGCGCTGATCTTCGGACTCATCTACGCGAGTTTCGGAAGCGCGCGACAAGCGCTGCTGATCTTCCTCTGCGTGCCGCTCGCGGCAACTGGGGGCGTCATGGCGCTCTGGCTGCGCGACATGCCGTTCACGATCTCCGCAGCAGTGGGTTTTATCGCCCTGTCCGGCATCGCGGTGCTCAACGGCATCATGCTGATCAGTTTCATCAATCAGCTTCGCACGGAAGGGCACGACGTTCGGAAAGCCGTCATTGAAGGCACGCTGACGCGCCTGCGCCCGAAACTGATGACTGCGCTCGTGGCGTCGCTTGGCTTTGTGCCAATGGCGATTTCATCCGGAGCTGGTGCCGAAGTGCAGCGCCCCTTGGCCACTGTCGTTATTGGCGGCGTGATCACTTCGACATTTCTGACGCTCATCCTTCTGCCGGTCCTCTACGACTGGATGGAAGGTCGTCGCACGCGGTCGGTGCCGAGCGAGAGCAAAGTTCCTTCGCCGAGCAATCGCCAGCCTGCGAGCGCCTGATTCCCGAATCCTTTGTCCGTAAACCCAACAAAACTAAACCTATGAAACTGAAATCCATCGCGTTCGCCCTGGCTGCCCTTGGCGCCACGCTCTCTCTGCATGCCGAAAAAATCGTCGCGGGCCCGAAAGGCGGCCGCTTGCTCGAAGCTGAACCACACAAAGCGGAGTTCTTCGTTACCGCAGACCGCAAAGTCGAGATCACCTTCTACGATGCGGCGCTCAAACCCGTGGACCCCGGTGCGCAGGTCGTGACCGTGACTGCCGAACCGAGCAGTGGGAAAGCGAAGCTCGATCTAGAGAAGACGTCCACCGGCTTCGTGTCTAAGACCGCGCTTCCTGCCGGTGATCCTTATCGCGTGGTTGTTCAAACCCGCGCCAGCGCAGACGCCAAGCCCAAGAACTTTCGCGTCGATCTGAATCTCGCTAAGTGCGGCGAGTGCCAAAAGATTGAATACGCCTGCACCTGCGAGGGCCATTGATGCACCATGGTTCGTGAGGTCACATTTCTTGTGACCTCACGAGCTTGAGTAGCGAACGCCTAGAACCACTGAGTTCATGAGCGACGATCAATGCGACGAAGCCGGAGGCTGTGGTTGTGACCATGGACAGGAGGCCAACGTCTGGCAGACGCGGAGCCTTGTGGCGGCAGGGATTCTCACGTCCGGTGCGCTCGTCGCCGACTGGGGGAATCTTGGCCCGGAGATCCTCGTCAAAGCGCTATCCGCCGTCGCCGTAGTTTTGGGTGGATGGTTTCTCGTGCCGAGTGCTTGGTCAGCGCTGCGGCGTCTGCGTCCCAACATCAATCTCCTCATGGTGATCGCGGTGACCGGCGCAGCGGTTATCGGTGAATGGACTGAAGCTGCGACGGTCGTGGTGCTATTCGGAGTCGCTGAATGGCTCGAAGGTTGGGCGGATCGCCGCGCGCAGCGCGCGGTCCGCTCCTTACTCGAGCTGACTCCAGAAACGGCACGGGTGAAAAACGATTCCGGGGCCGACGAAAGACCGGTGTCGAAAGTTGCGATTGGCGCAATCGTTCTCGTGAACAGCGGCGAACGCGTTCCGCTCGACGGAGAAATCACGCAAGGGCGCTCATCGTTAAACCAAGCGCCGATCACCGGAGAATCGGTGCCTGTCGACAAACAACCCGGCGACGCTGTCTTCGCCGGCTCCATCAACGGCGAAGGCTCGTTGGAGATTCGCGTCACGAAGGCTGCCGGCGATACGACGCTCGCGCGGATCATTCGATTGGTCGAGGAAGCGCAGGAGCAAAAGGCCCCGGCGCAGCGTTTCGTGGATGTTTTCGCCAAATACTACACGCCCTCGGTCGCGTTGCTCGCTTTGGCCATCTTCGTCATTCCTCCCTTTTTTATGGGAGGTGACTGGAGTGTCTGGCTCTATCGCGCGTGCGTTCTTTTGATCATCGCGTGCCCGTGCGCGCTGGTGATTTCCACTCCGGTGAGCGTCGTTGCTGCGCTAACTGCTCTGGCTCGGCGAGGCGTGCTGGTGAAGGGCGGCGTTCATCTCGAATCGATCGGGAAGCTTCGCGCACTCGCGATGGACAAAACTGGAACACTCACCGAAGGCCGTCCGCGTGTCCTGAGTGTCCACGTGCATAGCGGCGACGTGAACCAAGTTCTCGCCGTCGCCGCTGCCATCGACGACCACTCCTCGCATCCCTTGGCGCGAGCAGTCGTCGCCCACGCCCGTGAACGGGAGATCAAGTTTGTTCGCGGCTCCGACTACAAGGCGCACACCGGGCGCGGTGCGGAGGCGCAGGTGGACGGCAGACCCTGTTTTGTCGGGAATCATCGTTTCGCGCATGAGCTGGGCGTTTGCTCGAAGGAACTGGAAGAACAGCTCGCAGAAATTGAGTCGCGAGGCCAATCGGTGGCCGTCGTCGGAGCTAAACCAGATAGCAACGCCTCTGGTCAGGTTTTCGGAATCATCGCACTCGGTGATAGCGTGCGACCCGATGCGCGCGCAGCAATCAAAGCGCTTCACGCGAGCGGTATTCGCGAACTGGTGATGCTCAGCGGCGACAACCAACGCACGGCGGATGCAATCGCTCGTGAAGTCGGCATCGATACAGCACGCGGAGAGCTGTTGCCGGAAGACAAAGTCGAGGCGGTGAAATCGCTGCAGAGGAAGCACGGCGTCGTCGGTATGGTCGGTGACGGCGTCAACGACGCACCCGCCATGGCTGCTGCTTCCGTGGGAATCGCGATGGGCGCGGCAGGCACCGACGCAGCGATCGAAACCGCCGACATTGCGCTCATGCAGGACAATCTCGGGATGATCGCAGAAGCTGTCCGGATCGGTCGCCGCACACTGGGCATCATCCGATTCAATATTACCTTCGCACTCGCGCTCAAGGCGCTGTTCCTCGGCTTGGCGTTGTTCGGTATCACGAGTCTCTGGCTCGCGATCCTCGCAGACACCGGGGCAACTCTTCTCGTGATAGCGAACGCATTGCGGCTGCTTGCAGTTCGCGAGGCCCACCGCGCGTGAGAATGCGCCTGCGCTTAGCGCGGATATTCTGGGCGACTGTCCCGAAGAAATGGTCCTGACGGAAACGCCAGAAGGCGACCGGTTGGTCCGGCCGCCCTGGGAGCGCGATGCCTTATTCGCTCTGCCCGGCTTTTAGTTTCGCGAGCTGCTCGAAGATGAACGTGTGCGCCTGATCGGCGAGTTTGGCGACGAGCGGCAGGTCATCGCGGCCGAAGCTGTCGGTGTCGTGGAAGTTCCTGGCGTCGTCCACGTAGGTCCGGGCGAAGGTCACGTTGAAGAATTTCTTCTGGTCGGCTTCGTTCTCCCACACGGCGGCTTTGATGCGGCCGAGGCGGAAGGTTTTCACCGGCAGCTTGGTGCTGGCGGCGGCGTTCTTGGGTTGCGAGGCGGGTTGAGCGGTCTTGGCGGGCATGATGTTCCTTTTTCGATTTTGAGGGGCGGGATTGCTCTCTCGTCGAAGGGCGGGGGTGCCGGCCGGAACGAGGGGACGGTTGGGGGGATTCCTTTTAAGGAGGACCCTAACGCGCCCCGTCCGCGTAGCGGTGGACCGGTGGGAGGGGCCGCCAGAGAGAGCAAGAACGCTCCGGGGAAAAAGGACGCGCCGCGGTGGCGGACATGCCCGCGATTGCGAAACCGCTCGCTACCGGGAATGCGCTTCCCGTCGCCTTGCCGGTGATGCTTTCCGCGTCGGCGCTTCTCGCTGTGTGGGTGAGCGAAACGACGTTCGGCTTCCCATGATCTTCGCTCAGACGTGGACGACGCCAGTCACGACACCGCCGGGCGCAATGACGAAGCGTGTCGCAGGGCGATCAGGCGCGTTTCATCGAGGATCGCGGAATTGAACGCTGCGGGTTGAGCGAAATCGCCTCTCGGTGGCCGGCCTCGGCCGCCGCAGGTCCGTAGCTGCGGTTTGGTTCGTTGGCGGGCTTCGCGCCTACCGGAATCGGTGTAGTCGTCCTACACCATTCTCGGAGGGTCCGCTCCGTTGAGCAGAGTGATGAGTAAACGCGGAATGGACCGCGTGAAAACCAATCCCAAAGACCATCATCAATCTCTCGAAACCAGCCCGATTCTCGCGGGCGGCACTCTCGGTGCCGGCCGCTTTCAAGTCCTCGTCGAGTATGCAGCCGGTGTATTCGTCTCCACGGCATCGGCCGACAAAATCGAAGATGCCGTCGAATTCTTCCTGAAACAGGCTCCTGGCTGCGAATCAGGAGAGATCGCGCTCTTTGACCGCAACGAGCGGCGCGTCATCGGTTCCGTGAAATGGAGGGTGGAGTCGACGGAGAACGGCCTGCGTGTTCCGCACCGGCACAATCTCTTCTGCGACTGGAATACGGCATTGGTCGCGCTCGAAGTGCAGCGCCGTGCCGGAGCCGCGCGCTGCTCGCTCGTCGAACTCACCGCCTAACTTCTTCCGCCATGAACGACACTAGCCGTGCAATCTTCCAAACTGTGCTTTCGTCGGATCAGACCCTTTTGCCCGTGGAGCGCGGCGCGCTTCAGCGGTTGATTGAGGGGCGGCCTGATTCGGTACGCGAACCGACCGCCAACGTGGACGATCATCTGCTCATCACCCAGAAGCGGGCTGCGGAGATTCTGAGTGTGAGCCGTGCTACGATCTGGCGCATGACCAAGGACGCCGTTCTTCACCCTGTGGAGATCGTTCCCGGAACGTGGCGCTATCGTCTCAGGGAAGTCCTCAACCTCGCCCAAAACGGTATCGCCGGGGCGCTGAACGATCCGTTCCAGCGACGAAACCCGGGATTCGCTCCCGCTGCGTGAAAATCCAACCCGTTCCCCACCGAGGCCACCTTGAAAAAGGTGGCCTTTTTCATTGGTAATCAAGAGCTGCACCCGAGGTGTTACAGCCTGCCCGAGGGGTGGAAAAATTGCCGGAAAATGGGCTCGAAATAGGTAGGTCCGAAAGTTGGAGTGATGTTGCAACAAGTCGCCTGAGGTCGCTTGGAACAGCACACGGGCAGTTCTTTTTCCGAAAAAACGCGTAACTCACTCAACAAAAAGGCCCTCCCGAGCAGATGGGAGGGCCAAAATTGGGTGCAGGGGTTGGATTTGAACCAACGACCTTCAGGTTATGAGCCTGACGAGCTACCAGGCTGCTCCACCCTGCAACAAAAGGGAGGCGGACCGTGCTTAGCCGCCTCCCCCCTGTCAACGGGTTTTTCCAGAAATCATATAGCGAGGAGCTCTCGGCGACCCGTCGCTCGATGCATTTTAGCGCGCGAAAGGCGCTTTCAGCCATTTTTCCATCAACGCCACGATCTCGGCGTGGGATTTCTCCGCGCCCACGAAACCGATGATGCAGACGTGCTCGTTACCGTTCATGCCGCGGATCTGGTACTTCTGCTCCACTCCGGCGCGGCCAAAACTGTACAGATCCATATTCAGGACATTCCCGTTGCGCACCTGCCGGTGATTCTCGTTCGGCGCTTCATCGTCCGGCGTTTTTCCAAAAAACAAATAACTCCGTGCCTTCGCATCGCCGAGATAGATCCACTCCGGCGTGAAATCTTGAAACGCGCCCGACGGAATGTGCCGCTTCCCGTCAGCGGTGACGAAATAATCCTCCGCATCCGTCGCACCTCCCGCCACGCACTCGAGCAGGAAACAGTAATCGTCTTTCGACTTGAGCACCTTCACCGCGATCCTGTCCGCGAAAAACCAATACTGAAACGTGAAGTCCGGGTTCGACGACTCCAGGATCACCAGATCTCCCTCCGTCTTGCCGTCGACGACGCGCGTCACGGATTTACTGTCTCGACCGGCGTGCCCGAAGTTACCGTTGCTATTCGGAAACCCTCGGAAATCCCCGTTCGGCCCGGGCGGTAGATAGGAAGCAATCCAGTCGTTGCCCTCCCTGTCGATGTAGCTCTTGAAGCCCGACACGCCGTTGTCCTTCTCGAAGTAAACCGTGCCCATCGGCATCTCGATCTTGTAGCACCCGGTGCCGTGCCACTGGACCTCGGTCAGTTTGACCGGGCTGGCGTATAGCACCGAAGCGCAAAGCGAGAGGAGAAGCAGACAAAGGCCGGATCGTTTCATGAGAGTGAAAGGAACGTCATCGTGCGTACATGGCGAGTGCGCGTGAAGGCGCGTGCTCAGCCGCTGATCGTGTCGTTGTTGTTGTCGAGATTCCGATAGTCGATGAACACACGCGGATCCGTTCCGTTGAGAAACTCCTCGATATTCGTGTAGCCGTCCTTGTCGAAATCCTGCGCGCCGTCAGCCGCATCGTTCGAATTGAAACCGTATTTGGATTCCCAGGCATCGGGCATTCCGTCCTCGTCCGAATCGACAGGGACATCCGTAGGAGAAAACGTCAGCACAGGGAATCCGCCGACTTGATCTGGATTCGTGAGAATGCCGTTCCCGTGCGACGGCTTTCCGCTGCGCACCATCTCGGCGACACGCACATCCACCGCATCGCGCTTCGGCAGCGTGGCACCGCCTTTGGCGAGAACCGCTTCATACGCTTCGCGCGCCGTTTGCTGATTCACCGGCCAGCCTTCGAACGGAGTGTTCACCCGGCCAAGGTCCGCCGGACCGACCATGCCTTTCCAGTTGTCGGCGGTCACAGCCGGATCGTTCTCCACGATATTGCCCGCGACATACCATTTGCCGGGCCGCACCGTGCTCGCAGGGTACCAGCGGCCTTCGCGTTTTTTGCCGGGAGAGATCTGGTTGCGCGTCTCCATACGCGCGATGGTGCTCAACATATTCTCCCGCGTGGCGGGACCGGCTTTGTAGTAGTTGTTGATCACGTTGACGAGTATAGTCTCGTCGCCGCCATCCATCGTGCGGTGTCCCCAGTTGAAGATCACGTTGTTCCGGTAGTCGAATTCCCCTGACATACCGATCGAGGGATTCCGGCCCGTGTTACAGGCGAAAAGATTGTGGTGAAACGTCGAGTCCACACCACCCCAGGTGCCGCCAAACTCGTGCCCCGGCCCAAGAGCTTCACTGGAAATGACCCACTGGATGGTGACGTTTTTGGCCGGGTGCTTTTCCCGCTCGCCGTTTTCGACGGGGATCATGTGCCGGTAGAGCGAGATGTTTTCGTCGCGGCCCCAGCTCACGGAGCAGTGATCGACGATGATCTGACCGGCGGGATTTCCACCGATGTTGTCCGAGCCCTGCCCACCCTTGGGATCGCCACGGCGCACGCGCAGATGCCGGATCACGACTTCGCGCGTGTTGATGTTCACCGAGTGGTTCGCGATGCAGATGCCATCTCCCGGCGCGCTCTGGCCCGCGATGGTGATGAAGGGGTTGTTGATATCGATGTTGCTCTCAAGACGGATGGTGCCTGCGACGCGAAACACCACGATGCGCGGGCCCTTCGCCTCGATCGCCGCGCGAAAACTGCCCGGCCCGTTGTCGTTGAGATTCGTGACGGCGATGACCTGGCCGCCGCGACCGCCGACAGTGAACATCCCGCCGCCCCACGCGCCGGGAAACGCCGGCACGGCATTCGGGAGGAGCGGAGGCAGGGGCGGGTATTGCGCGGGCATCGGCTCGATAAGCGTCGTCTCTTGCGCAAAAGCTCCGCCTGCGAAGGCGAGGGCGGAAACCAGGGCAAGCGTGCTGGGGCGATGCGTTCGGGAAAACTTAGGGGAGATCATGCGTCGGAACAGGACGCAGGCGGAGTCCGTTCGTTGCGAAAAAACAGACCGAGTCCCGCAAACACGGGACTCAGTCTTCACGGTTGGAAGCAATGCCACCGGCTGCTTCTCGCTCTGCGCGCGTCCGCGCTCACTCCTTCTTCTTTTCCGCAGCCTTGCGCGCTTCTTCCGCCTTGAGCGCCGCATCGACGTCGAAGCCCTGAGCGGCGAGGTAGGCGTGCATGCGCATTTTGTTCGCGCGAAAGACATCGAGCTTCGTTTCGGCCGATCCGGCGGTAACCGCCTTTTCGCGCGCATCGACGAGCCAGGCTCGGAGCTGCTCGCTCTGCGATTCGCTCATGGCAGGAAACATGCGGCCGTATGTCTCAAGCGAAAGCGGGACCATGTTGTACGTCATGCCGTCTTTCACCGCCTCGATCTTCTGTGCATCCAGCAGCGGCGAGAGCGAGCCGATCAACTCGCCGTAAACGGCCTGTATCTGCTTTTCGGTTTCAAACTGGATGCGGTGCAGTTGAGCGAGTTCAGCCGCTGCCAGAGCCCCGATGCGGCTGTCGCGCACGGCATGAGCCGCGTTCAACTCACGATAAAACTTCGTCACCGCTGTCCGCACCTTCGTCGCAACAATTTCGTCCCCGAGCTGGAGTTTCCCAACAAGGTTAGCCGCTCGTCCCGCGATCCGTTTCTCGAATGCAGCCGAGGCCGACTCGGCCGCCGGGGTCACTGCGGTATCGTTGGCGACCAGCGGCTGCACGGGGCCCAGCGCAAAAGCGGCACAAAGAAAAACAGCGGACAGGTGAAGAAAGGTTCTCATGGGAAACGGTGCTCTTCATCGGAGGGGCCGTTTCCCAAAAGTCCACCCTTGCGATGGGCGGACGCCGTCCGATTTTCGCGCCGCGGCAGTCTCTATTCCGCGGGCACCAGCCGCACGATGCGACCGGGGTCGTTCATCACGACGTAGAGCAACCCATCCGGCCCGCTGCCAACGTCACGCAAACGCGCGATGTCCTTGAGCAACACCTCCTGATGCGTCACGCGGCCATTCTCGATCACCACGCGGCGCAGTTCCTGTTGCGCGAGCGCGGTGACGAAGAGATTGCCCGTCCACTTCGGAAATTTCCCGCCTTCGTAGAAATCGATGCCGCACACCGCGATCGACGGCGTCCAATGAATCACCGGCTGCTCCATGCCTTCGCGCGCGGTTTCGCCGGTGATCGGCGTGCCGTTGTAATTCATGCCGTAAGTGATCACCGGCCAGCCGTAGTTTTTCCCTTTCTCGATGAGATTGAGCTCATCGCCACCGCGCGGGCCATGCTCGGTTTCCCAAAGCAAACCGGTGCGTGGATCGAAATCGAGACCTTGCGGGTTCCGATTGCCGCAGGTCCAGATCGAGCCGATCGCGCCGGACTCGTTGACGAAGGGATTATCCTTCGGGATGCGTCCGTCGTCGTGGATGCGGTGGATTTTTCCGTTCGGGCGCTTGATGTCCTGCGCATGATCCTGCGTGCCGCGTTCCCCGTGACTGAAGTAAAGGTAACCTTTCCCGTCAAAAGCGATGCGACAGCCGTAGTGAACGCCACCGGCGCGGCGGTAGGTTTCAAGCGGGGCGGTCCAGATCGCCTCTTCGTCGGTCCATGCGCCGTCGCGAATTTTTCCACGCACCAGTTTGGTCATGGCTACATTTTCGCCCTGCTGGTTTTTCGTCGGATGACTGAACGCCAGATAGATCCAGCCGTTCTTCGCGTATTCAGGATGCGGAGCCACTTCGAGCAAACCGCCCTGGCCGCCATCGTGAACCTCGGGCGTGCCTTTCACGGGATCTTTCGACAACACACCGTTCTCGACTAGGCGCAGCGTGCCGCGCTTTTCGGTGACGAGCATCCGTCCGTCGGGCAGCCAGGCGAGCGACCAGGGATGATTCAACCCATCGACGACGGTTTCGATTTTGAATGAGTGCCGTTCGCTTTTGATCACCGCGGTGTCCGACGGCTGTGCGACGGTATTGCGGGTGCGCTGATAATCGATCCGTTGCTCGCGGATGAAAACCACCAGCGCCCGGATCTCGGCATCGGAAAGCGCACCGCCAAATGGCGGCATCCCCGCCTCGGCCGTGCCCTCGCGGATGATACGCGCGATCGTTGCGTCGTCGCTTCCATAACGCCAGGTGTCATCCAGCATGCTCGGAGAAGTGCCGCCCTGAAGTTTCGCGCCGTGGCAGCTCGCGCAAAACTGCGCGTAGAGCCGGGAGGCATCGCGCCGTTGCGCGAAAGCAGCCGGTATGAGGAACGATGAGGTCAGTGCAAGGAGCAGGCCGTGGCGGAAAATAGTCATGGAAACAGGTCGTGTCTGGTTGCGCACGAAAGCCAGTCGTGTGCCTGCGGCAAACCCGGCGGGGTCTTTACGTACGAATGCGCGCTCCGCGATCCGTCCGCACCGCGCATTCGCGCGAAATAAAAAAGGCCGGGCGGCCCCTCACGGAGCGCGCCCGGCCCAACCAACAACACGCTTCTTTTCCCTTAGAAGCTGCCTTTCACACCGAGCGTGTAACGAGCGCCGAACTGGCCGTGACGCTGGAGCCAGGCGCGGTTTTCGACGAACTGTACTGAGCCTTCATCGAACACATTGCTGATGTTGAAGAAGATCGTGGCCGAGCGGTGTAATTGGTATTCCATGTTGAGATCCACCTGCTTGCGGGCTGCGGTGTACTGGTAGCGGTTGCTGCCGTTGGCGCCTGTCGGAGGAGTTGGCGCGATCACGCCCTCGGTACTCACGGTGACGCCGGTGATCGCGCGGATACTCTGGTCGCGCCAGTTGTATTTCACCTGCGCGCTGAAGCCTTTCCATTTCCAGCTCAGGCCGGCGTTGAACGCCCACTCGGGCACGCCGTCTTCCGCCGTGAGACTGAAGAGACGCACATCCTCCGGCTTGATGTAGGTCGCATTCGCAAACGTGCCGAGACCGCGCCACGCGCCAGGCAGGAAGGACAGCTGCTGCGAATAATCGGCCTCGATTCCCCAGACCGAGCTGTCGCCGCCATTCACGTTTTGCGTGATGAACGCGCCGTTGAGCGCCGCCGCATCGTAGCCTTGCTGCGCGAGCGCGGGCGGAATGCTGGCCGTGTCGATCAGACTGGTCGTCTGGAGCTGGATGTCGGTGATGTCTTTGCGAAAAGCGCCGAGCGAAACGACACCGACAGGCTCGAAATAATACTCCACGCGAACGTCGAAGTTGTGCGCGGTCTCGGGCTTGAGCGTGGCGTTGCTCACCGTGAACGTGGGCGGAATGTTGTCATTCACGCTGACACCACCGGCGACGTTTCCGAAATCGGGACGCAGGATGGAGGCGAAATAAGCGCCGCGGATCACCACGTTCCGGCTGGGCTCGTAGCGGACCTGCATCGACGGGAAGAAATTGTCGTAGGTTTTCTCCTTCGTTACGCGGCTGCCATAGCGCGCGGTGATATAGCCGAGATCGTTGGTATTGGTCGTACCCGAGATGGCCACGGCGCGAGCGCCGCCGATGTCGTCGAAAGCACGGCCCTCGGTCTTCGTCTTTTCGTAGCGGACGCCGGCGAGAACTTGCAGGTCTTTCGTCACATCGACGGTGGCCATCGCATAGCCCGAGTAGATCTGCTCTTTGATGTCCCACATGTTCTGCAGCTTGTTGCGCAGGTTGTTCGCGGCGTTCGCGGTGAACGGCTGCGGCGACGCATAGGAGAGCGCGAACGGATCGGTGTTATACGAACGGAACAGGTCGTAGAGCTTCCACTTGTCGGTCGACGGGGCGGGGCCGACGTTGCCGTTAATATCGCGAAGCGCTTCGCCCTTTTGGAAATCGGGCGTGTAGGGATCGCGATAGTTCGCGAGATTGATGCCTCCGGTCGCCGGATTGAGATTCATCGTCCACGCCGGATTGAAGTTCTCGATGTCGCGAACCTGGAGCCGGTTGTCGGCGCCGATCTTGATGACCGTGGGCAGCGACCACTTGTCGTAGTTGATTTTTAGATCCGCGCGGGCGGTCCAGACCTGATCCTTGGAATTTCGCTCCTCGGCATTGACGGAGCCGGCGCTGCGATAGTTGGCGAGGTCGAGGAAACTGGCGTTGTTGCTGGAGCCGGTGTTCACCTGCTGCACCTGGAGCGCGGTTTCGTCGGCGAGATTATAGTTCCAGCTCACGCCGTCCATGCGGGCACTGACGAGCGAGAGGAAACCTTCGGCGGCGGAGTCGTACCAGTTGCGCGCCTGCGAGTAGGACAGCGAGCCCTCGAACTCCAGGTTGCCCGACTTCCAGTTGATCGTCGGGCTGATGCTGAACGTCGCGCCATATTTGCGCAGATTGCTGCCGGCGATGGTGGCGTTCGATGTGGTGGTCGCCGCGGTCGGTGCAACGCTCGTGCCGGAGGTTGAAGTGCGATTGGTCAGATTTGGCGTGGAGGTGAGATCGCCCGTCGTGGAGTTGAACGTCATCCCCGCGGTGTTCGCGTTGAGAATCCAGTTACGATTATGGAACGGGGCGTCGTACAGATTGTAGCTCGTGCGCAGTGAGAGCTTCATCTCGTCGCTCGCCTTGTAGTCGACGTTGACGACGACGGAGTCGCGCCAGGTGGGCTTCAGACCGTCCTGGAGATTGAAACTGGTGAAGATGGGGAACTCCGACGCGTTGTTGTTCGCATTCCGGTCGAAGGTGTACGTCGGGATGAAGATCTTCTGCTCCACGTAAGTCCCGGAGTGGCTGATCCCCGCCACGATGCCCAGGCGGCCGTCGAGAAACGTATCCGAAAACTCCACGCTTCCTCCGGGCTGCCACTTGTAATGCTCGCGGTTGTCCCAGCCCATCGTGCGGCCGGCATCGAGCGTGTACTCGTTGATGTTGAAATTGGCATTATACTTTATCTGCCGGCCTTTTTGACTGAAGGCGCTCTTGCTCTTCACGTTGATGCTTCCCGTGAGGCCGGAGGCGGGCATGTCGGCCGTGGGGCTTTTGTTGACCTCGACCGTTTCGAGCGTGGCGAGCGAAAGCTGCTCGAACTCGAACTGGCGGCCGGTCGCAATGTTCGACGACGCTGCGTTGGCCAGCGGGTTTCCGTCGAGCGTGACGTTCGCGTACTTCGGCGAGAGACCGCGCACGCGCACCGTGCGCACATCGGCTTCGACATAATCCACCGACACGCCGGGCAGCAGTTTGAGAAACTCGCCAACATTGCCCTCGGTGACATCGCCGAACGCATCGGAGGCGATCACCGTCTTGATGTTGAGCGCCTCCTTCTGCTCGACGATGGCCTTCGCATTGCCCTCGCGCTGCGCGCCAACTTTGAAAACCGCGAGCTCGATAACGTCGTTGCCGTAGTCCGCACTCGTCAGAGCGATCTCGGTGCTGGCTGTGCCGGTTTCGGGCACGCTCACGGCTTGTTCGAGACGATCGAGCCCGGTGTAACTGACGGCTATCCTGGCTTCGCCGGCGGTGACATCGGAGAATGTGAAGAACCCTCCGTCGCTTGTGAGTGTGGTCCTGTCGGAGCCGACGAGCTCGACCTTGGCGTTTTTGAGGTACTGACCGGTCGCGCCGTTCAGCACGCGGCCGGAAATGGTGCCGGCTTCGGCGATACTCGCTGCCAGCGCAAAGGCGAAAGCTGCGGTGAGGGCTCCGCGCAAGGCGGACGGGGACAAAGGACGGCGCGAGGCCGGTCCGCTCGGGGGGCAAGGATGCATAGCGTCAGGTGGTTTGGTGTTGGATGCCTGGGTCGGGACAAAGGAGCACCTGCCCGGTGAGAAACCGGCCGAAGAAACGCGCCATTCGTCACCGCACACGGATGAGTATCCATCCGGCGGGCACAAACGATCGGGGCGAAAGCAAGGTGTGCCCCGCGTAACACCGGGTTTCTCAAAACCCCTTCACAAAAAATCCGGACTCATCGCGCGATAGCCGCACTCCTTCGCCCGGATCAACACTCCCATGTTTATCTTCCCGCGACTGGCGCGGGCTATCCCTGATTTACTTTCCCGGCTCCAGCTCAGCGGCCGGAAACCCAGGACGCGACCTTGCGCGCCGGCACGCTGTCGGTCGCACCTTCGCCATCAGGCGAGGCCACGAACAAAATCGCCGCCGTGATCCAGATCGCGTGAAACAAACGGGAGGCTTTCTTGGCGGGGGCGACGGTCGAAGTGGCGGTGGTCATGTCTACAGGCATCGCACGCCAGACGCCACTCACAAGCGTTAGCATGCCCACTGAGGAATCATCGTTTTCGCTCTGGGGTCCGCACCCTACGTCCCCCGGCCCAGACGCGAATTCTAAGGCCGTTTTGCTCGGGAAATAGGGCGTCGGGCTACGATCAACAAGATGACCAATGCGCACCCTGCGCCAACCGCCACCGGGAAAAGCGCGGTGGTCAGCGAAAGCGTTTCGAGAGAGAAAACCACCAGGACGTTGCGCACCAGAAAGAGCGCGAAAAACCCCGGCGACTCTGCGTGAGGATCATCGATCACCTTTCGCACAGTCGGGCCGAAGCCGAGCAGATCCACCGTCGTCAGCACCACAACCGCCCACAGCGGATCGTCCGTCACATACCAAAGCGGCAGCGACAAAAGCGCGCCGATAAAGAAAGCCCAGTCAGTCCGTGTGATCTTCACATCACCGCGCCCCAGCCACGCGAGCGTCGCGATGAATAACGTGATCGCACCCGACAACCCGATCACCCCGGCACCCAGTCCGCCGCCCGCGCGCCACTGTGCAAAGAAAACGACCACCGTCGTCACACCCCAGATCACCCATGAGAAAACATGCGGCCTGATTTTTCCCCGTAAAATATCCCGGATGTAGGGCAGAAACGCATAAAACGTCAGCGCGACCGCGAGCGTCGCGCACAGCTGTCGGATAAAAATCATCCCGCTAGCTTCAGCCGATTTTCACACCGAATCACGAAGCGTCGCAGAGCAACACCGACACTGTCTTGGATTTTTCGCAGGCTCAGTTTGAGCCGCAGCTACGACAATTCGCACACACGACTACTTCGCCCCGACTCCGAGCAACACGCCCGTCAACGCGAAGCCATCCGTGAGAGCTTCCTCATCCACGCCGGTGATCTCAAAAAATCCCGAGGCGCTCGCGAAACGTCCCGTTCCGCCCGTGATCGTGAGCAGTCCCGTGTAGGGCCTCGGATAATCGATGCCCACCTCGAGGATCGATACCGACACAGAGATTTCACCGCCCGCCAGCCGGATCACGCCATTCCCACCGATGAAAGTCGTGCCCGTGTTATAATCGATGTGCGCCAGATAATCGAAGCTGCCGCTGAATGCACCCAGATGCGCAAGCGTGCCGGTTTGCTCGGCAAACAAAGCGATCGTGCCATCCGGATTTTCCACCAAATCGACCACCGTGCTCTGGCCCGAACCTGCGGTGGTGACTGTTCGCCATTCCAACACACTCAAGTCCAGACCCCACGCACTCGCAGAGAGCATAGATACAAAGACGATTGCGCGCATCGAGGCAAAGAGCCGGCAGGAGTTTATTTTCGTTTTCATAGGGTTTAAGAAGCCATGCTTCGACCCACGTCGTTTAAGTCAGTTCTATGGGGCGTACTCCTGAGAGACCTGCCGTAGAAACTCCGGTCCACCGACACAGCACATTGATAATCTCCGCGAAAAAACTCCTCTCGTTGTCGAAAACTACCTGCCTCGCTCGATGACTCAGCGGGAACCGTCCATTCCGGAAGTGCCCAAAACATCGCCATGAAATTCATCTGCTTCGGTCTCATCGACACCAACGCCTTCCCCGCCATCCCTGAGAATGAACGGACTGCCATGATGGATAGTTGCTTCGCCTATGACGAACAGCTCCGCGCGGGCGGTCATTTCCTCGGCGGCGAGGGTCTCCAGCCGGCAAATACTGCGAAAACCCTGCGCTACGCGAATGGACATCTCGTCATCACCGATGGTCCGTTCGTGGAAACGAAGGAGCAGATTGGCGGCATCATGATTCTCGAAGCGCGCGATATGGACCACGCCATCGAACTTATCTCCAAACATCCTGGCGCCAGATTCGGCCCGTGGGAAATCCGTCCCGCCGCCGACCTTGGCGAGCTGATCCGCCAAAGTCAGGAGCGCCGGCGTAACGCCGCCTCCTCCCGCTGATATCGAAAAAACGCCTCGGAAGAACGGCGAAAGCGCATGTCGCCGTTCCCCTCATCGCGGGCATCACGCGCCCGAACGCTGGGGTTCGAAATGCTCCAGCAGCTCAGGCAGTGGCAGATTCATCAGATCCTTCGTAATCGCCTGCTCCAGGCGCGCATGGAGTCCCGGGGCCAGTTGGTTTAGAATCGGACGGTGCAGAGCCGGTCCCGCGGCGAATTTCCAGCGCGCCTGTGGATGCTCCTCCAAAAACGCCGCAATATGCCGGGCCGCTTCCTTCGCGAGACGGCGTTGCTGTTCCTTTTGCATGGGCAGTCGCTCGTCGATCGATCCGCCCGGACTCATGCCTCGCGAGCCCGCCCCGGGGAAACGGCCGGCTTGGTCGGTATCGTTATCCGTGTAGTTGCGCTCGCCATCCGGAAGATCGAATCCGCCCGCCAGCACGGGAGACTCCGTGTCCGTGGTATAAATACGCACGTGGCCGCGATTGACGACGATCAGGACATCCTCGCGTTCCATCCGTCCCTGGAAGGAGGATTGGGAAATTCCTTTCTCCTGACGTCGCGCATCCCGCGCCCCGCGCCGCTGGTCGGCCGGGAGTGCGCGGTCCAGTTCGGTTATCATCACATCGTTCGCGACGCCCTCCGCCGGTTCTCCCTGATCTTCGAACTCGGGCTCACCGCGGGCTTCGTGTTCATCGTAGTCACGCTCAGCCGCAGCATCCCATAAAGAGCGTTCAGCCTGGAGCCAGCAGTCGATCGCCGCCTCCTGTCCGTCAGGACGACCGCGAGATTCCCAAAGGTGGTAAGCGCGAAACGAAATTTCCTCGAAGGTTGGAGTTTTCATAGCGGCACATTACCCCGACCGTAGCCGATTGCCTCCGGAGCCCCGCCCCAAACGGCTCTGGGGATTCCTCCGTATGCCAGGCGGGTTCACTACACTTACGGCTCCAGATACTCCACTGTCCGTCAAACGCTCGTAGAATGGTGGACCCAACAGGACTCGAACCTGTGACCCCGTGCGTGTGAAGCACGTGCTCTAACCAACTGAGCTATGAGTCCCCAAACTGAGCCGGGGAACGTGGCGGGCGCTCCCGGCCGAATCAACTCTGTTTTCCACACCGCCCCGCTTTCTCCAAATCCCTCCGCCCCGACGGTCACTTCTTCACCCGCACCGCGCGTTTCCGCTGCGGGTAAACCGTCCGGCAGATCTCGCAGACCGTCCCGTCGCAGCCGCGCGCCGTGCAGTGTTCGCGGCCGTAAAAGATGATCCGCAGGTGCAGCGCGTTCCAATGCTCGCGCGGAAACAGCCGCTTCAGGTCCGCCTCGGTCTGCTCCACGTTTTTCCCGGCCGTCAGCCCCCAGCGCTGCGCCAGCCGGTGGATGTGTGTATCGACCGGAAACGCGGGCACGCCAAACGCCTGCGCCATCACGACCGACGCCGTCTTGTGCCCGACGCCTGGCAGCTCCTCCAATTCCTCGAACGTCTTCGGCACCGCGCCGCCATGCTTGTCCATCAAGATCTGCGAAAGCTGCGAAATCGCCCGCGCCTTCTGCGGCGAAAGCCCGCACGGCCGGATGATCGCCTGTATTTGCTCCACGGGCACACGCGCCATCGCCACCGGATTATCCGCCAGCGCGAAAAGCGCCGGAGTGGTCAGATTCACGCGCTTGTCCGTGCACTGCGCCGAAAGCAGCACCGCGACGAGCAACGTGTACGCGTCCTTGTGATCGAGCGGCACCGGCGTCTCCGGATAGAGTTCCGCCAGCCGCTGATCGATGAACGCCGCGCGCTCCGTCTTCTTCTCAAACATCCGCGCAGGCTCGCGCCCCATCCGCGCCGCGCAACCGTTTTCAAACGCAGCGCGCCTCCAGCAACGGATCGGCACTTAGCAAGTGCCGCCCCCTCGATCCCTATCGTCCCACCCTCGCCGCCAATCCGCACTTCCGCCCGCCGCCGCTCAGTTATCCACGCGCAACCGCAGGAACCTCCGCGGCCCGCCCGCGATATCCACCGTGTCCGTCACCGTGACCGGACCCCCCGTGTTGCTCACGCCCGTGCTCGTCCAGATCGCCGTATAACCGGCGCCCGGCTGGTCGCTCGCCTCGACCGTGTACGTGAGCGACGGATCGGCGATACGGTTGAAGGTCAGCGTGAGCCGTGCGCCCGCTCCGGCCGTTTTCGCAACTTGCGGCGCGATCGTGCCCGAATCTTCGATACGCGGATTTCCGCCAACCGCATATTCCATCAAGTTCGTCACGCCGTCCCCATCCGGATCGGCCGCGTCCGCCGCCTGCCCGGTGCCAGCGATCTGCGCGAAATGCGTCACACGCCACTGCTCCGCCACGCTCAGCAGCGGCGTGGAGCTGACGACAACCGCCGAGAACGAATCGATCTCCAGCGTTTTCACGTTCGAGTTGAGCGGCGTCATGCCGAAAACGCCGACCACCAGATCCGCCCGCCCATCAAGGAATGTCGTCCCGGAGGTCGGATTCCACTCCACGCCATCGACGAAGTACCGCCACACGCCCGCCTGCCGCGTGATCGTCACGGTCATGCCATCCGCACCGTTGAAACCGAATCCAAAGAAACGTCCGCTGTTGTCCGCGCCGTTCTGCGAGTGCGACGAGTAGCGCTCCGCCGTCGTGCCCCACACGATCGTCCCCGCACGCGTCACCGAGTCGCTGTGATTCCCCACGTAGACACCCGCCTGGTCAATGTCTCCCAGTGCCGGCAGCGGCCGCATCACTGCCGTCACCGAGAAATCCTCAGCGCCGGTAAAGCCCAGCGTGTTAAGCGCCGCCCCGGGGCTGCTGTTCGTCGCGAGCCCCGCACGTCCATTGAAATCAGCCTGCGTGGTCCGCAGCGCGAGTCGTCCCGTGCCCGTGTTGAGCGTGAGATTCGGGTCATTCGCCGCCACGCTCGCGCCCGTTCCCGGAAGCCGCGCGGTCAATCCCGTGAATTGCCCCGTCGCATCGCGCAGCCCGCTCGCCGCCACCGAGGAGAAATCCAGATCCAGCCGCTGCACGACCGTCGCCGCCGTGGCCGACACGTTGAAATTATACGTCGTCTGCGCCGGATCGTCCGCGCTCGTGTTGAGCACACGCACCGACACCGGAAACACCGTGTCGATCTGCGAGAGCAGTGGCTTCCACGAGAGCACGCCGGTCGAAAGATTGACGGACGCCCCCGCCGGCCCGTTCGCCAGCGCATAGGAATAAACCTGCCCGGACCCAGCGTCCGGTTTCGGCACCGTGAAGTTCAGCGTGTTTCCATAAATCACCATGCGATCCTCGAGCGTGATCGTCGCCGCAGGCGTGGACGACTTAGCGACACGGCTGCCCCAGACCGCGACACCATTGGCCGAGAGCGCCGAGAACGTGTGAACCCACACGCCATTATCATCGTCCCACTGCTTCGCGAACACGCCTTTGTAAGTCACGCCGCCGAGCGTGAGCGTGACATCGTAATCCGCCGACAAAGCCCACGTCCCCGTAGCCGCGCCCGAGACCGAACCATTGCTGCCGAGCGTGATCACCGTCGATGTGTTCACAGCCGAGGATGTCGCCTTGCCGTGATTGATGAGCTTGTATTCGCCCGGGATCTGCGAGGCCTGATACGGCGCGAGATTCTCGCCGACGTAACGATGCGGCGTCGCGACCAGCCAGTCGTCGGCGTTCATCACGAGTTGATGCACGCGCACCTCGTGCTCCTCACCGCGCCCGACGAAGCGCGTGTGAAACACTAGAAAATGTTTTCCGGTCACCGGATCATAATACGCCGAATTATGCCCGGGCGAAAGATAACCGCGGCTCACCACGCCCGCCGGTTCACCCGCGACAGAAAGAAACTGGTAGTTGCCCATCAACTTCACGCCATGCGGCGCGATCAACGCATCGTTGGAGAAATTTCCCTGCACCGTCGTCAGATCCGTCCCCGCCGAGTCCAGATAAGGCCCATCCGGATTCCGCGAACGGCCCACGCGAATGTTGTAGCCGCCCACCGCATCGAGCCCGCCATAAGACAGAAACATGTAGTAATAATCCGACTCCGGGCTGTAGAGCACGAACGCGCCTTCGATGCGGCTGTGATTACCGCCGATCAGCTTTTTCCCGTAGCCTTGCCCCGGTTTCTGAAAGCCCGTCGTCGGATCGAGCTCGATGATAAAAATGCCGCCCGAGTAAGAGCCGTAGATCATCCAGAGCTTCCCGTTCTTGTCGAAAAACACATCCGGATCGACCGCGTTGGGATGCTTCACCGCATCGTAGTTCGTGCCATCCGGACTGGGCTGCCCGTACATGCCCGACTTAAGCATCAGCCCGAGATTCGTGTACGGCCCGCCGATCGCATCCGCCCGCGCCACGCCCAGCGCCGAGAGCGGCTGGTCGCCTTTGCACATGCAGTAATACATGTAGAATTTTCCATCCGCGAGCTGGATGACATCCGGCGCCCAAAACGTCGTCGTCTGCGCCCACGTCAGCCCTTCGGAAAACTCCACCGACGGATTCGGTGCCAGCGGATTTCCCGCCGTCGGCGTCGACGAATACTGCGTCCAGTTGATCAAATCGGTCGAGCGCGCCGACGCCATGTGCGACCCGAAAACCCAATACTCCGTACCCGCTTTCACGATCGACGGATCGTGCACCGAGGCATTCGTGAACGACGGTAGCGCCTGTCCGTGCAAAGCCGAAATCGCAGCGCCAAAAATTGAGCAGAGCAAAAACGCCGCACGCGCGGCCGTCCGTGGGGTTAGGGACTTCATGCCGCATAAAATCACCCGCCAACCCGATCGGGTCATCCTCTCCGAAACGCGACCGTCAAGAACGAGAAAGTCCAAAACCCGACACCAAAATCAAAAAAAGTTTTCCGATAAACGCCACCCCCTCCCGCACCTGCGCAGCCCCCTGCTTTTTGCCCCAAATCGCGATTGCCCGCGCCCCCGCCGGTCCTACGGTCTCGCCCTTTATGTCCACGCCGTCCTCGCCTGTTTCCCCGGCCAGCAGCTCCGCCCCCACGGACTCCACGCGCGACCTCTCCGCGCCGCTCGACAGCTTCGCCCGCCGCCACAACAGCCCGGACTCCGCCGAAGTCGCCGCCATGCTCGCCACCCTCGGCCAGCCCTCGCTCGACGCCCTCGTCAACTCCGCCGTCCCCCCGCAGATCCGTCTTCCAAAACCGCTCAACCTCCCCGCCGCCCTTGGTGAAAGCGCCGCCCTCGCCGAACTCCGCACCTACGCCGCCCAAAACCAGCTCTTCCGCTCCTTCATCGGCCAGGGCTACTACGGCACCCACACTCCCGGCGTCATCCAGCGTAACATCCTCGAAAACCCCGCCTGGTACACCGCCTACACGCCTTACCAGGCCGAGATTTCGCAAGGCCGCCTCGAAGCGCTCCTCAATTTCCAAACGATGATCTGCGACCTCACCGGTCTCGACATCGCCAACGCCTCGCTCCTCGACGAAGCCACCGCCGCCGCCGAAGCCATGGGCCTCTGCGCCCGCAGCGCGACCGACGCCGCCCGCAAAAAGTTTTTCGTCTCCGCCCTCTGCCACCCGCAGACAATCGACGTCGTTCAAACCCGCGCCAAACCCCTCGGCCTCGAAGTCGTCGTCGGTGACCACACCGCAGCCGCGATCGACGCCTCCTACTGCGGCGTGCTCGTCCAATACCCCGACACCTTCGGCAACCTCCACGACTACGCCGGCTTCTTCGAAAAGACTCACGCCGCCGGTGCGCTGACCGTCGTCGCCACCGATCTCCTCGCGCTCACACTTCTGAAAGCACCCGGCGAATTCGGCGCCGATGCCGCCGTCGGCTCCGCCCAACGCTTCGGCGTCCCCATGGGTTTCGGCGGACCCCACGCCGGATTCCTCTCCGTCAAAGACGCCTACAAACGCCAGATGCCCGGCCGCCTCGTCGGCGTTTCCAAAGACGCCCAGGGCGACCCCGCCATGCGCCTCGCCCTCGGCACGCGCGAGCAACACATCCGCCGCGACAAAGCCACGTCCAACATCTGCACCGCTCAGGTTCTCCTCTCCGTGATGGCGTCAATGTACGCCGTCTACCACGGCCCCGAAGGCCTCCGCGCCATCGCAGAACGCACAGCGTCCTTAACGCGGATCATTAAAAACGCACTCGACGCTTTCGGTTTCAAAACGAACGCGAAGCCATTCTTCGACACCGTCCGCGTTGAGAACGTCGATGCCGCGGCCATCCAATCACGCGCAACTGCGAAGAGGATCAACCTGCGCACGATCGACACCCAAACCATCGGCTTCTCCTTAGACGAAACCACTCAGCTCTCCGACCTGGACGACTTGCTCGAAGTATTCATCGACAAGCCAGCAACGCTGTCGGTTCAAGCTCACGACTCCAACCTGTCTAAGCCTCAGTTGCAGGCACTCTACTTCGGCGCCTTCGCCCGCACCAGCGCCTACCTCGCGCACCCGATCTTCAACCAGCACCACACCGAGCACGAGATGCTCCGCTACATCAAGCGCCTCGAAGCCCGCGACCTCTCGCTGGTGCATTCAATGATCTCGCTCGGTTCGTGCACGATGAAGCTCAACGCCACCAGCGAGATGTTCCCCGTTTCCTGGCCCGAGTTCGGCAAACTCCATCCGTTCGCTCCCGCCGAACAAACCCGCGGCTACCAGAAACTCTTCACCGATCTCGAAACCTGGCTCTCCGAAATCACCGGCTTCGCCGCCGTCTCGCTCCAGCCCAACGCCGGCTCCCAAGGCGAATACGCCGGCCTCCTCGCCATCCGCGGCTATCACGAGTCGCGCGGCCAGGGCCACCGCAACGTCTGCCTCATCCCCACCAGCGCCCACGGCACCAACCCCGCCACCGCCACCATGGCCGGCATGACCGTCGTCCCCGTCGCTTGCGATCAGCAGGGCAACATCGACGTCGCCGACCTCCGCGCCAAGGCCGACACCCACGCCGCCAATCTCTCGGCGCTGATGATCACTTACCCATCCACGCACGGCGTGTTTGAAGCACCGATACGCGACATCTGCGCCCTCATCCACGAGCGTGGCGGCCAGGTCTACATGGACGGCGCCAACATGAACGCCCAAGTCGGCCTCACCTCCCCCGGCTTCATCGGTGCCGACGTCTGCCACCTCAATCTCCACAAAACCTTCTGCATCCCCCACGGCGGCGGCGGCCCCGGCGTCGGCCCCATCGGCGTGGCGAAACACCTCGTTCCACACCTGCCGGGTCACGTAGCCTTCGCCAATTCCGGACAATCGAAAATCGAGAATCCAAAATCGAAAATCTCCGGCGCCGTTTCCGCCGCGCCCTACGGCAGCGCCTCGATCCTCGTCATCCCATGGATGTACATCCGCATGATGGGCGCCGACGGCCTCACGCAAGCCACCAAGCTCGCCATCCTCAACGCCAACTACGTCGCCAAGCAGCTAGAGCCGCACTACCCCGTTCTCTACAAAGGCGCTTCCGGCCTCGTCGCGCACGAGTGCATCATCGACTGCCGCGGCTTCAAGAAACACGGCATCGAAGTCGAAGACATCGCCAAGCGCCTCCAGGATTACAATTACCACGCTCCCACCATGAGCTGGCCCGTCGCCGGCACGCTCATGATCGAGCCGACCGAATCCGAGGCGAAGGTGGAGCTCGACCGCTTCTGCGCCGCGTTAATCTCCATCGCCGGCGAAATCCAGGCCGTTGCCAGTGGCGAGGCCGACAAATCAAACAACGTCCTCAAAAACTCCCCGCACACCTCGAAGGTCGTCTGCGCCGACAAATGGGAACGCCCGTACAGCCGCGAACTCGCCGCCTTTCCGACCGCCTGGGTCCGCGAGCACAAGTTCTGGCCCGCCGTCGGCCGCGTGGACAACGTCTACGGCGACCGCAACCTCGTCTGCTCCTGCGTCGGCATGGAAGCCTTCGCCGAACCCGCGAAATAACCCGTAGCGGCGAGCGCGCAGCGAGCCGTCCTTACCGGCTCACTGCCGCTCCGCCGCGCGCTCAAAACGTCACCGCCAGCTCCACCCGCAGAAATTTCAACGTGTCCCGCCGCGCATAAAAATCTCCCTGCTTCAGCGCCTCCGCCGTCACCAGCCCGCTGAGGCTCTTCGAAAATTTCTGCCGCCACGTCGCCCGGAAGAAATCCCCGCGATCGTGGCCGTTCCCGCTGAACATCGCCAGCTTCGCCGTCCGCGTCGGCGTCATCTCCGGTGCGAATAACTTCTGCCACCCCACCGTCAGCCCCGTCGTCTTCGTCGGCGCAAAACTCCACTCCGGCCCCACCCGCACCAGATTCGCCGCCTGATACGTGCAGGCGTTCTCCGTCGAAAACGCCGTCGCCACGATGTCGCTAAACCGCGGACACCGCCCCCAGAGCAAATCGAACATCTCATCCCGCCCCGTCGTCCCCGGATCGTCACCCGACAGGTATTCAGCGATTAGCGACACGCGATTCTCCCTCGCATCGCGCGCCAGCCACGTCACCCGTGCATTCCCGCCCCACGCCCGCACATCGCGCCGCATCGCCGCCAGCACGGGATTCCTCACCGTCGGATCGCGCTTCTCGCCAAACTGCCACGCCGCCTCCGTCGAGTACTGCCAGTGCCTGCCCGCATCGCCCCACACGCGCACGCCCGGCGTCGTCAGCTCCGAGTCGTTCCCATTCGCGAGCACCCGCCGGTTCTCTTTATAAATCACAAACGCATCAATCCGCGCCGCCGCCAGCGACCTATTCGCTGCGTACAAGATCACGCCAAACTCATCCTGCTCGGTCAGCGGATATACCTCGCTCCGCCCGAGCGTAGGCAGCCGGTCGTTCGGATCGCTGTCCTGATCGATGACGACGACATCGACCGTCGTCTTCAACCGCTCCGACTTCCACGTCGCACGCGCCGCATCGAAATACGCCGTCCACGAACCGTCCCCCGGCGTGCCTTCCGTGATCAGCCACGCATTCCCCGTCTCCCCGAGTTTCAAATCCTGCCGCCCCAGCGTCACCGTCACCGCATTTCCACTACTCCCGATCTTCTCCGCCCACTCCACCGCGAATTCGTCGAGCAACGCGTACCGCTCCTCCAGTCCCGTGCGCCCCGAAAACGTTTTCGTCGCCGACGTCTGCGTCCAATACCGCGGCTCCGCCACCGCCCTCGCGCGCAACGTCACACCCTCGACCGGCTTCCAAGCCGCCCACGCCCGCGTCCTCAGCCGCAAATAATTCTGCCCGTGCAACGCCGCCGCCGTGCTCAACGTCGACGCCCCGTCGAAATACTCGTCGCGCAACCGCACATCCCCGCCCCCGGTCCAGCCCGCGCCTTCACTGGCGCACGCATCTGGCCCCATGCCCGCCCACGCGATCATCGCCGCGCCCACCCAGGCGCGTGTCTTCACAACCAGTCCCGCCACCGTTCGTATTTTTATCGTCCTCGATTCCACCCGCCCAGCCTACCGCACTGCCCGCCCGCCGCCTCCGCACGCTCTGTCCGATCCCCCGCCTTTCTTGCCGGCCCGTCATCCGTCACCCGCCGCAAAATCGCCGCCGCTTATTTTCCGCCAAAAAATGCGCAGCCTTGGCAATTGAATGAAGTTCCCTCATCTTCAGCTTCGAAGCCCCAACTGACCCCATGAGCCCGCGGAAACTCATGCTTCACATCTTCTGGCCCATCGCACTGAGCGTCTCGCTCGGCTGCCTGGCGGGCGTGGGCGGCTACACATTCTACTACGGCCAGGGCCTCTCCTACCTCTCCAACGACCCCGCCGCCTGCGTCAACTGCCACATCATGCGCGAGCAGTACGATGGCTGGCTCAAAGGCCCTCATCACGCCGTAGCCACCTGCAACGACTGCCACACGCCCCACGATTTTCTGGGCAAATATCTGGCCAAGGCCGAAAACGGTTTCTGGCACTCGAAGGGTTTCACCCTCCAGGACTTTCACGAGCCCATCATGATCAAGCCGCGCAACTCCGCGCTGCTTCAAAAAAACTGCGTCGCCTGCCATCAACAGATCGTATCCGGGATCGACACACACGCCGGTCACAAGCGCGAGATGCTCGACTGCGTCCACTGCCACCGCGAAGTCGGCCACGGCCCCGTCCGCTGACCCGCCCCACCGCCGGGCGCTTACCCTTCTTACACCTCTTACTCCTCTTACTCCTCTTAACCGCCATGCACATCACTTCCAAACGCGGCCTCGCGCTCTGGCACTACGTCGTCCTCATCGCCGTCACCACCGTCGCCACCTTCGGCGTGCTGCTGCTCTACCAGAACATCGTCGCCCGCAAAGCCGAGGCCACCCAGCACGTCTTCCGCGTCGTCGATGTGGACGAAAACACCGTCGATCCCGCCGTATGGGGAAAAAACTACCCGCGCCAGTACGACTCCTATAAACGCACCGTCGACGTCGAGCGCACCAAACACGGCGGCTCCGACGCCTTCCAGAAACTCGATCAAGATCCTCGTTGGCGCGAGATTTTCAAAGGCTACGCCTTCGCCGTCGATTACCGCGAAGAACGCGGCCACGCCTACATGCTCAAAGATCAGGACGAAACCGAGCGCGTCACCCACTTCAAACAACCCGGCTCCTGTCTCCACTGCCACGCCGCCGCCATCCCCGCGTACATCCAGGCCGGTCTCAAAGCCGGCGCTCCCGCCGGCCCCGAAAATCGCGAGGCGCAAATCCAGAAGGGCTTCGAAGAACTCTGCGCCATGCCCTACTCCGAGGCCCGCAAACACGTCGAGCACCCCGTCACCTGCACCGACTGCCACGAAGCCGAGACCATGAACCTCCGCGTCAGCCGCCCCGCCTTCGTCAACGGCATCCGCTCCCTCGCCCAGTCCGACTACGCCACCCCGCACCTCCCCAGCATCGAGCGCTGGCGCAAAGAAGGCCGCCAGGGAAATTACGACCCCAACAAAGACGCCTCCCGCCAGGAAATGCGCTCCCTCGTCTGCGCGCAGTGCCATGTTGAATACTACTTCAAGGGAGACAAAAAACTCGTCACCTACCCGTGGGATAAAGGTCTCCGCGTCGAACAGATCGAAGCCTACTACGACGAAGTCGGCCACGTGGACTGGAAACACACCGACTCCGGCGCGCCCGTCCTGAAAGCCCAGCATCCCGAGTTCGAACTCTGGAGCCAGGGCATCCACGCCCGCAGCGGCGTCGCCTGCGCCGACTGCCACATGCCCTATGTGCGTGAAGGCGCGATCAAGGTAAGCAATCACCACGTCCGCAGTCCGATGCTCAACGTCGCGCAGTCCTGCCAGTCCTGCCATCGCATCCCCGAAGCCGAGATCCGCTCCCGCGTCGAAGCCATCCAGGACCGCAACCAGGGCCTCATGGATCGCGCCGAGGAAGCCGTCGTAGCCCTCATCAAGACCATCCAGGAAGCCGCCAAACGCGGCGCGACCGACGAAGCCCTCAAAGGCCCCCGCGACCTCCAGCGCAAAGCCCAGTGGCGTCTCGACTTCATCGCCGCCGAAAACTCCACCGGCTTCCACGCCCCGCAGGAAGCCGCCCGCATTCTCGGCGAAGCCATCGACTACGCCCGCCAGGGCCAGATCCTCGCCCTCTCCGCGAAATAACCCGTAACCACGAGCACCCACGTAGCCACGAGCGCCAGCGAGTGGTCGAACCTCTCACTTCTCCCTCCTCGCCTCACCCCAGCCGCCGGTCCCCCGGCGGCTTTTTTATTTTAACCCACACAGTGGGCTCATATACGCATTCCAAACACAACGATTAAAATCATCCGCCACCTCACGCCCTTCGGCCCCGCCTACGCCGCCCTCCAGCCCGACGGCACCTCCCTCGCCCTCGAAGGCGACCATTTCACCACGCTCCGCCCCACCGGCCAGAACGTCACCCCCGGCAAACTCCTCGCCCCGCTCGATCCCGCCAACATCCTCGGCATCGGCCTGAACTACCGCCGCCACGCCGAGGAAGGCGGCAAAGCCGTCCCTACCCGCCCCATGTGGTTCATGAAAACCACAAACGCCGTCCAGAACCCCGGCGACCCCATCCGCCTCCCCGCATCCAGCACCAAGGTCGATTACGAAGGCGAACTCGCCATCGTCCTCGGCAAACCCGCCCGCAACGTCCCCAAAGCCGAAGCCCTGTCCTATGTTTTTGGCTACACCCTCGCCAACGACGTCTCCGCCCGCGACTGGCAGTTCGAGTGGGGTGGCGGACAATTCTGCCACGGCAAAAGCTTCGACACCTTCTGCCCACTCGGCCCCGTCCTCGTCACCGCCGACGAGATCCCAAACCCCAACGCCCTCCGCCTCGTCACCACCGTCAACGGCGAAACCCGCCAGGACTGGACCACCGCCGACATGGTCTTCGATGTCGCCACCCTCATCGCCTTCCTCAGCGAAGACCGCACCCTCCCCGCCGGTACCGTCATACTCACTGGCACGCCACACGGTGTCGGCTACGCCTGCAAACCGCCGTCTTTCCTCAAGCCCGGCGATCAAATCGCAGTCTCCATCGAAGCGATTGGAACACTCGTCAGCAGCGTTTCATAATTTTTAGGCCGGTTCCGACCCGCTGCCTTTCTTCATTAAGAGGGCGTCATTAAACGCTATAGATAAATGACTAGTGCGGCTCATACCCGCCCCGCTCGCACTTCGATTTTCGCGATTCCCGGCAATCGCTGACTACAACTCGTCAACAGTAGGTCTGTTTTTTGCGAATGCCCGCGCCTGAGTTAACCGGATGCGCGGCGCATCAGGCACTCGCCTTCAACAACACAGACCAAACATGAAAACGAAAATCCACCTGCTCGCCACCGGCATGATCGCTTCCGCGCTCACCGCCGCGGCTCAACTCACCAGCATCCCCGCAACCAATACGTTCACCCAAAGCTCAGCCTACAATACCGCCAGCTACGAAGCGAAATTCGGCGCTACCGGCATGGGCCTTTATTACGCCTCCCAAGCCTACGCCCCCAGCGCAGCGGTCAGCTCTTGGAACTTCGTCACGCAAAACTCCGATATCGGTCCTTCGATGTCCTGGCTTGCCGGCGGTGGCACCGTGAAAGTCATCTTCCTCGGCGAATCCGCCGCAGCCGCCAACGACTTCGGCTTCATCAAGAGCGGTGCCGATGTCAGCAACGCCGCCAATTACACCGCTCTCGTGACCGATGTCGCCAATACCAACGGCACTCCCGGCGGTAACATCCAGAGCGGCTGGGAAACGCTGGTGAACTACGGCGCCGGCGAACGTCTCGACTTCTGGCTCAACAACCCGGGCGGCTTCGACGGCGGCGGCACCTACTTCTCATTCCTCGAAAACAACGTCGGCTCCGCTTTCGCCGACGGCGATCCTTACACCCATAGCAAATTCGCCTGGACCTCCGTCATGACGGAATACGTCAACTCCAGCGGATCCTTGGTAACGGGTGAGATCGATACCCTTCTCATCGCCTTCGAGGATCTCCGCGGTGCCCCTCTCGCTCCCGGCGACGGTCTTCCCACCATTCCCCCCGGCGACGGCGACTACACCGACTTTATCGTGGCCTTCCAGTTTCTCCCTCCCCAGTTGAGCTCGGTCCCCGAGCCATCCACCTACGGTCTCATCGGCGCCGCCTCACTCATGGCCATGCTGGCTTACCGCCGGTACTCCAACCGTAAAGCCCGGGCCTGATTAAATCCTCGCCAGCTTTGCCACAAAAACCGCCGCCGGTCCACGGATCGTCGGCGGTTTTTTCTGAGAACATAGAAAGCAGTCTCACTCAACTCCTGACGAATCCACCGGCAAACGACGTAGTTGGTCTCAGAATACAGCCAAGGCCACACCTCGGATATTGCCAACAAATGGCGCTCCACCTCAGGGTTTCCCCTAATCCAATCGCAGGCGTTATCTTACCCGCCAGACACTTGCCAATAGGGAATCCACCCCGGAACCTCTGCCTCGTCAAAGATCACTCTGCGTCCTCGGGCGAGCTGCCGGGAAGCACTCTTCCGAAACAAGCATCACAGTAATCACCTCATGAAAACCAAGACATCCATCCTCGCGGCGACCGTCGCCGCTGCCCTGGCCTCCGTGGCTAGCGCCCAGATCAATCCCAATCCCACGGGCGTGAATCTGTTCAACAACGCCTCTGCTTACAACGCTGCTTCCTACGAAGCTGCTTGGGGCAATTCCGGCGGACTCGGTCTCTACATCGACTCCGGCGCCAACACCGCCATCCCGGTCGTTGCAGGTTGGAACGCCAGCCCGGTCGCTCCCGCTGTCTTCGCCGGTCTCTTCAATGCCAACGGCGGCACCGTTAAGTCCATCTTCTTGGGCGAAACGGCCGGCAACAAAAACGACTTCGGCTACGTCAAGTTCCCGAACTCTGGCATCAACGTCGAAGCCAACCTCAACTGGCTCGCGACCGATATCGAAAACGGTCTCGTCGACGCTGGTAACGTCGTCAGCGGTCAGGAAACCTACGTCAATTACGGCGCAGGCGAAACCGTCGACTTCTTCCTCTACAACGCCGGCAACCCGCATGCTGACCAAGGCCTCGGCGCTTGGTTCGTGCTCGGTCAGGGCGGCTTGGAAGCCTACCTCCATAACGGTGCAGTCCCCGGCTACTCGCACTACCGCTGGACCGTCCAGCAGATCGACACCCAGTACATCGACTCCAATGGTCAATGGACCACGGGCCTCGTCGACACCCTCCTCGTCTCGTTCGAAGACTTCACCGTCCGTCAGAACCCGAACCAGAACAACCCGATCGAGATCCCGAACGCGGACTACAGCGACTTCATCTTCGCCTTCCAGTTCCTCCCGAGCCAGGCTGTTCCTGAGCCCTCCACCTACGGCCTGATGGGCGCCGCCGCCCTCCTCGGCCTCGTTGGCTACCGCCGCTTCAAGGCTTCCAAGAAAGCCTGAGCGTTGACCGGCTCTTAAACGAGTTTGGATAACTCTAAAGCCCCCGCCTTCACCGGCGGGGGCTTTTTCGTGCCCGCATCCCGGATACCTGTTTTACTCCCCGCGCTTCGTCAGCCGCCTCAGCAGCGCATACAACATCCCCAGCTTCGGCATCGCCAACCCCGCCGCCTGAGCCCGCCGCAACGGCTCTCCCCAAATCGCTTCCACCTCCACCTCGCGCCCCGCCTGCCAGTCGATCAAACTCGACGGCCGGTAAGGCCCCATCGGCCTCGTCAGCTCGACCTGCTGCTCGATCAACCCCTCCGGCATCGCAAAACCCAGCCTGCTCGCCGCCCCGATCACCTCCGCCATCAACGCCCGCACCTCTCGCTCCAGCGCCGGCTCCGCCAATATCCGGTCCGTCGTGATCCCACCCGCCGCTATCGAGAGCCCGTTGAACGGCACATTCCACACCAGCTTCCGCCACCGCAGCGCCGCCAGACTCTCCCCCGCCACGCACTTCACCCCCGCGCTCAAAAACAACTCCACCACCGCCCGCAGCCGCTCGCTCACCGGCCGACCAAACTCTCCCACCGCCATCGATCCCGGCTGGATGCACAAAACTTCCCCCGGCTCCGTTCGGTTCACGCAGATAAAACACAACCCGCCCATCACCCGCTCCGCCCCAAAAAGCTCCGCCAGCTCCTCGTCCGCCCCCAACCCATTTTGCAGCGTCAAAATCCCCGTGCGCTCATGCAGCAGCGGCGAAATCAACTCCCGCAACGCCCCGTTCGCCGTCGTCTTCAGCGCCACGACCACCAGATCACACGGTCCGATCGCCTCCGGCGTCCCCTCGGCCCGCACCCGCTCCAGCGCAAATTCCCCGTCAGGCATCCGCACGCGCAGCCCGCGTTCCCGCACCGTCGCCAGATCGCTGCGCATCAAAAACGCCACGTTCGCGCCCGCCCGCGCCAACCGCGCCCCGTAATAGCACCCCAACGCCCCCGCCCCGACGATCGCGATCTTCTTAAAAACAGTTTCCACGCCGTCCGACGAAGCCCGCTTCCTCCCCGCTGACAAGCCTCGCGCTCCATCGCGCTCAACACCGTCCGCACCGCCTACCCCGCCGCCCGTCGCACCCGCGAATCCCGCGCCACCTTCAACTTCTTCGGATAATCCGCTATCGCGTGCAGCCCCCGGCTCTCCTTGCGCTGCGAGGCGCAGCTCACAATCAGCCCCGCCACTTCGATCAAATTGCGCAACTCCAGCAGCCGCGGATCGACCGAAAAATTCCAATAGTAGTCATGAATCTCCCGCGCCAGCGTCGCGATCCGCGTCCGCGCCCGCTCCAGCCGCTTCGTCGTGCGCATGATGCTCACATAGTCCCACATCGTCCGCCGCAACTCCTCCCAATTGTGCGTCAGCACCACGCGCTCGTCCTCGTCGCCGCCATGCAGATCGCGCCAGTCGGGAATTTTCACCGTCACACTCGCATAATTTCCCGCGCCTTTCGCCACGCCAGCTCGCTTCAAATACGTCACCACCGACTCCGCGCCGCGATGCGCCATCACGACCGCCTCCAGCAGCGAATTGCTCGCCAGCCGGTTCGCTCCGTGCAACCCCGTGCATGCCACCTCGCCGCACGCATAAAGCCCCGCCAGCTCCGTCTCCGCCGACAGATTCGTCGCCACACCGCCGCACGTATAATGCGCCGCCGGCACCACCGGGATCATATCCTTGCTGATGTTTATCCCGAGCTTCTTGCACGTCTGATAAATCTGCGGAAAACGCTCCCGCAAAAACGCCTCGTTCCGGTGCGTGATATCCAGCCACACATGCGCCGCCCCAGACTTCTTCATCTCTGCGTCGATCGCCCGCGCCACGATATCGCGCGGCGCCAGATCCGCCATGTCGTGATACCCGCGCATGAACGCCTCCCCCGCCGCATTCCGCAAAATCGCGCCCTCCCCGCGCACCGCTTCGCTGATCAAAAATCTGGCCCCAGTCGCTGAATACAACGCCGTCGGGTGAAACTGGATGAACTCCATGTTCCGCACCTCCACGCCCGCCCGATAAGCCATCGCGATCCCATCGCCCGTCGCGATGTCCGGATTCGTCGTGTACGAATAAACCTGTCCCGCGCCGCCCGTGGATAAAATCACCACCGGCGCATGAAACGTCACCACCCGCCCATCCCGCACATCCAGCGCGTACAACCCCGCCACGCGATTACCGCCGCTCCCCGCTTTCGTCGCCGCACGCCCCGTTTCTTTCGCAACCGTCTTCTTCGCCCTCTTCGCGCCCCGACGCTCCGCCGCCACCTTGTCGGTCGTCACAATATCCACCGCGAACAAATGCTCGAATAACGCCACCCGCGCCTCGCCCCCGATCGCCTTCAACAACGCCGCCTCGATCGCCTTCCCCGTCATGTCCTTCACATGCAGGATGCGCCGCTCGCTGTGCCCGCCTTCGCGCCCGAGATCGTAATTTCCCGCCTCGTCCCGCGAAAATTTCAGCCCGAGATCCACCAACTCCTGCACGCGCGCCGGACCATCCCGCACGATCTCGCGCACCACCTTCTCATCGCAAAGCCCATCGCCCGCCACCAACGTGTCGCGCACGTGCGACTCCACGCCGTCTTCCTGCGACGTGACGACCGCGATGCCACCCTGCGCCCAATTCGTATTCGACTCCGCCTTCGTCTTCTTCGTCAGAATCGCCACCGAGTGCCCCGCCCGCGCCACCTTGAGCGCAAAGCTCAGCCCCGCGATGCCGCTGCCAATCACAAGCACGTCGAAATTCCGAGTCATGAGAAACCGAAGTAGTGCGAAGCCACTCACGCCTAGCGAGTAGAAACCCGCTCATGTCTGCATAGTCGCCCTCCGACCTGCTCACAACCCGCTATCCTCTATTCTCTACCCTCTATCCTCTCGTTTCCTCCCTCTGGCCCCTCCCCTCACAACACCACATTGTCGATCAATCGCGTCTCATCCACCCACGCCGCGATGCACATCAGCGAACGCCCCGGCTCCACTTCGCGCATCGGCTCCATCGTCTTCCGATCCACCACCGCGATATAGATCACCCGCACACGACGCTTCTGGGACAAAATATGCGTCGCCTCCGCGATCAACCGGTCCGGCCTCCGCTCGCCTTTCGCCACCATGTCCATCGCGTACTTCAGCGCCTGATAAATCGCCAGCGCCTCCAGCCGCTGGTTGTTCCCGAGGTACCGGTTCCGCGAACTCATCGCCAGCCCCTCCGGCTCGCGCAACGTCGGCGCCACCACGATCTGCACACCGAGGTGCAGGTCATCGACCATCTTCATGAGCACCGCGACTTGCTGCGCATCCTTCTGCCCGAAAATCGCCTGATGCGGACGCACGATGTTAAACAACTTCGCCACCACCGTCGTCACCCCGCGAAAATGCGTCGGCCGCGTCGCCCCTTCGAGCGGTTTCGCCACAAATTCCTCCGTCACGTAGGTCGAGTAACCCTTGGGATACATCTCCTCCACCGGCGGCGCAAAAACCACATCCGCCCCCGCCTCTTCGCAAAGCCGCTGGTCGTTCTCCAACTCCCGCGGGTACTTCGCAAAATCCTCGCTCGGCCCGAACTGCGTCGGATTCACGAAAATCGACACCACCACCACATCCACCGTCTCCGCCATCTGCCGGATCAGACTCAGATGCCCTTCGTGCAACGCCCCCATCGTCGGCACCAGCCCGATACTCTGTCCCTTGGACCGGATCTCTTCGGCCACTCGTTGCATCTCGGAAACAGACGTCACTTTTTGCATGGGGAATTTCTCGTGAAGGGTGCTGGCAAACGCGGCGATGAAACGCCGGGCTTGAACTAAGGAAACCCCGTGCGCTTATTCAAGCCCTCTACGTCGCCATGATCCGCATCAACGAAAACTACACCAAGCTCAAGGCCTCCTACCTCTTCTCCGACATCGCCAAACGCGTGACGGCTTTCACCCAGGCCAACCCCGATAAACCCGTCATCCGCCTCGGCATCGGCGACGTCACCGAGCCCCTCCCCCAAGTCTGCCTCGACGCCCTCCACGCCGGCACCGACGAGCTCAGCAAACGCGCCACCTTCAAAGGCTACGGCCCCGAGCAAGGCTACGCCTTCCTCCGCGAAGCCATCGCCCAGCACGACTACGCCGCCCGCGGCGCGAAGATCGACGCCGACGAAATCTTCGTCTCCGACGGCTCCAAGTGCGACTGCGGCAACATCCAGGAAATTTTCTCCACCGACGTCCGCCTCGCCATCCCCGATCCCGTGTATCCGGTTTACGTGGACACCAACGTCATGGCCGGCCGCACCGGCGCCAACGTCGACGGCCGCTACCAAGGCATCACCTACCTCGATAGCACCCCCGCCAACGGCTACGTCCCCGCCATCCCCGGCGTCGCCACCGACCTGATCTACCTCTGCTTCCCCAACAATCCCACCGGCGCGGTCGCCACCAAGGCCCAGCTCGCCGCCTGGGTTGCCTACGCGAAGCAAAACAAAGCCATCATCCTCTTCGACTCCGCGTACGAAGCCTACATCCGCAACCCTGAGATCCCGCACTCCATCTACGAAATCGAAGGTGCCCGCGACGTCGCCATCGAGTTCCGCAGCTTCTCCAAAACCGCCGGCTTCACCGGCACCCGCTGCGCCTACACCGTCGTCCCGAAGTCCCTCATGGCCTACGACGCCGCCGGCAACGCCCACGCCGTTCACGCGCTCTGGAACCGCCGCCACACGACCAAGTTCAACGGCGTCTCCTATCCCGTCCAAAAAGCCGCCGCCGCGATCTATACCGACGAAGGCAAGAAACAGGTCCGCGCTATGACCGACTTCTACCTCGCCAACGCCGCCCTCATCCGCACCGCCGTCCAAAAGCTCGGCTTCAGCTGCATCGGTGGCGACAACGCCCCGTACATCTGGGTCAACGCCGGTCGCGATTCGTGGGAATTTTTCGACCTCCTCCTCAACAAAGCCCAGGTCGTCTGCACCCCCGGCGCCGGCTTCGGCAAATGCGGCGAAGGCCACATCCGCATCAGTGCCTTCAACAGCCGCGAAAACGTCGAAAAAGCCCTCGACCGCATCGCCGCCGCGCTCAAGTAAACGGCGCACCGATGACCACGCCCGCGCCTTCCCGCTCCGCCGCGCCCGTCATCGTCGTCGGTTCTAACCTCGCTTACAGCGGAGGCGGTAAACCCGCTTACATCTACCGCCTCCTCCACGCTCTCGCCGCGAGCGACCTCAACCGCCCGCTCCAGCTTCTCCTCACCGAGAACACCCGGCTCGATCCACTCCCTCCGCAGATCGCCGTCAAAGCACTCCCGCGTCCGCTCCCCCGCCAGCGACCCCTCATCTCCGAAATCGCCGACAACCTACGCATCGGTAACTACGCCGCGCGTCACCACCCCGACGCCACGTTCATCACCCCTGCCGATTTCTGGGCCCTTCGCCACCCGAAGCGCACGCTCGCCGTCACCCACGACGCCCTCTCCGAGGTCGATCCCGTCAGCGCCGGCAGCAGCCTCCGCCGTTTCTACCGTCGCCTCTGCCTCCGCTACGCCCGCAACGCCCGCCTCTGGATCACCATTTCCGAATTCGCCGCCGACGAACTCGCCCTCGGCGCCCGCGGCAAACGCCCCCGCCCCGTAGCCAACTGGCTCGACGCCAAATACAGCCAACCCGTCACGCCCGCGCAAATCGTCGCCGTCCGCGAGAAATTCAAACTCCCCGACCGCTTCATCCTCTACGTCGGCGGCTACGCTCACTATAAAAACGTCGGTCAACTCGTCCGCGCTCACGCCGAGGCCAGCCGCCGCACACCGCTCCCGCCGCTCGCCCTCGCCGGCAATGTCCCCGGCCCTGGAACAACTTTTCTTTGCGACGTCCGCGGCGAAATCCAGCGCTCCCAATGCGCCGAGGGCTCCATCCTCATGCCCGGCTTCGTCCCCGAGGACGACATGCCCGCCCTCTACGCCGCCGCCTCCCTCTTCGTCTCGCCGTCGCTGCATGAGGGTTTTGGATACCCGCCCGTCGAGGCCATGGCCGTCGGCTGCCCCGTTCTCGTCGCCGACCGCACCTCCTACCGCGAAGTCGTCCCGCACCCCGAAGCCCGCTTCGATCCCGACTCCCCGGAACAATTCGTCACCCGCCTGATCGAGGCCTGCCAGCACCCCGGACGCTTCCGCTTCCCCATGCCCGCCCAATACTCCGAAAACGCCGGCATCGCCCGTTTCCTCGACGCCATCCGCAGCCTCGACACCTGATCGTCCGCCTCGTCTTCCCCATGCCCCGCCCACCGTCCGCAGCCGCCACGCGAGCGCGCTGACGTCCATGCCCCCGCTCGCCCTCATCGTACCTGCGTACAAATCGCGCTTCCTGGCCGACACTCTCGCCTCGATCGCCGCCCAGCCGTCCCTCGATTTTCACTGCTACGTTTTCGACGACGCCAGCCCTGAGCCGCTCTCCACCATCGTCGAAAAATTTTCCGGCCGCCTGCCGCTGACCTACCACCGTTTCGACACAAACATCGGCGGCCGCGACCTCGCCGCGCAATGGCACCGCTGCCTGGCGCTCACTTCCGAACCCTGGGCCTGGCTCGTTCCCGACGACGACATCCTCGAACCCGGCGCCATCCAGTCTGTCCTCGACGCCATCGCCAGCGCCCCGACAGACCTCGCGCTGCTCCGCCTGAACGTCAGCACCATCGGCGTATCCGGAGAAACCATTCAACACCGCGTCGACGGTCCCGCCCGCGAAACCGTCCGGACACTCTCCCGCGACTGCCTCCTCGGCCGCCGCCACTTTTCCCTCGGTGAAAACATCTTCCGCCGAAGCGCCTTCGAAGCCGTCGGCGGCTACGCCTCCTTCCCCGCCGCCATCGGCTCCGACCTCACTCTCCTCGTGAAACTCGCGCGCCACGGCACCGTGCAAAACATCGCCGGTCCACGCTTCCGTTTCCGCCACCACGGCGGCGCCATCTCTTCCGGCGCCACCGCCTACCAGGCACTCGCCGTGCAGGGCATCGCCGACTGCTGCCAATGGCTCGACACCTGGAACCGCCAGACCCGCGTCGCGCCTCTACTGGTCTTCCGCTACTGGACCCTCCGCTGGTTCCACGCCACCCTCAAACACTGGGCCCCATCGCTGACACCCGCACAGCGCGACGACCTCGCCCGCTTCTCCCGCCGCCACTGGCTCCTGCCCCGCTTCGCGCACAACCGCCTCCTCTTCCCGCGGTCGCCCGCCCCCTGAGTCCCTTTCTTCGGCACCCCTAACCCAAAGCTTGTCCCGCAGATTCCCCCCCTGCCACACTCACCGCCCTTTCGCCATGTCCGCGCCGACCGACCCTTCCTCCTCTCCACGCCGCCCCCACGATCCGCTGGCCAAATTCCCCCAGGAAGTGCGCGACGCCTACAGCCGCTGCAAAACCTCCGGCGATCCCGATGCCGTCGACACCGTCGTCCTCGCCGTCGTCCGCGACTTCATTCCCAAGCACGTCGCCCCGCCCGCCGACCAGCCCCTCGCCGACCACGCGAAACTCATGGCCGACCTCGGCTACGACTCCCTCGCCATCGCCGAAACCGTTTTTTTCCTCGAAGACCTCTTCAACGTGAAAATCTCCAACGAGGAAATCATGAAAGTCTCCACCGTCGCCGAGCTCCGCGCCTTCGTCCGCGCCAAACTCGCCGACCGCCCCGCGCAATAAGCCACGCCCACCCGCGCGCATGTCCCGCACCGCCGTCATCACGGGCCTCGGCTTCATCACCAGCATCGGCAACGACGCCTCCGCCGTCTCCCGCAGCCTCCGCGAAGGTCTCCACGGGATGACCGCCTACGACTTCTGCGGAAACCCCAACCTCTCGGTCAAAGTCGCCGCCCCCGTCCGCGACTTCGACGTCGCCTCAACCAGCTCCCGCGACTGGTCGTGGCCTTCTCGATACGACATCCCCCGCGAAACCCTCCGCGGCCTCGCCCCCCACGGCGTCTACGCCTTCTGCGCCCTCGAACAGGCCCTCGCCGACGCAGGTCTCGCGCCCGCCGATCTCACCGATGGCCAGACCGGCCTCTTCTGCGCCTCCGCAGGCTCCGCCTTCCTCCTCCACCACCACCTCGCCCAATCCACCGCCGTTAACTTCGACCGCGGCCACCCCATGGGCGTCGTATCCTCCATCGCCGGCACGCTCAACTTCAACCTCGCCGCCCACTACCGCATCGCCGGCCCCGTCACCGGCTTCGTCTCCGCCTGCGCCTCCTCCACTCACGCCCTCGGCTACGCCGCCGATGAAATCCGCCTCGGCCGCCAGCAACGCATGATCGTCGTCGGCGCCGAAGAGCTCAACGCCGAGACCGTTCTCCCCTTCGCCGCCATGCGCGCGCTCTCGACCAACCCCGACCCCGCCACCGCCTCGCGCCCCTTCGACAAAGCGCGCGACGGCTTCGTCGGCACCGGCGGCGCCGTCGTCCTCATCGTCGAAGAACGCGAACTCGCCCTCCGCCGCGGCGCCACGATCTACGCCACGCTCGCCGGCTGGGGCCAGGCCTCCGACGGCTACAACGTCGCCGCCCCACGCCCCGACGGCGCCGGCCTCCGCTCCGCGATTCAACGCGCCCTCGCCGACGCCCAAGTCGCGTCATCAGAAATCGACTACGTCAACGCCCACGCCACCTCCACCCCCGTCGGCGACGCCGCCGAAGCCCAGGCCCTCCGCGAGCTCTTCACCACCGCCGGCCACCGCCCCATTGTGAGCAGCACCAAAGGTCTCACCGGCCACGGCCTCTCCATGGCCGGCGCGATGGAAACCGCCTTCTGCGCTCTCGCCATGAAAGAAGGTTTCATCCCCGGCAACGCCCACCTCGCCGACCTCGACCCCGCCTGCGCCGGCCTCGACCTTCCAAGCGAAACCCTCGCCCGCCCCCCGCGCACGATCTTAAAAAACTCCAGCGGCTTCGGCGGCAGCAACGTCTGCCTCGTCCTAAAAACCCCCGAATAACCCGCCCCCCCATCTTTCTCGTTCTCTTACTCTTTCTCCCTCCGTCCATCGTTCTCTTACTCGTACTCGTTCTCGTTCTCCACTCCCAGCGTTCCCCCTTCTCCTCGTCCCTCCGCTCCGACCTTAGCGTCTTCGCGTCTTCGCGCTTAACCTAACCGCCGCCCGCTTTAATCTCCGCCGCCATGACTCTCCAGCAACTCGTCAAACCATCCGTCCTCAAGCAGCCCGTTTACGAGCCCGGCAAACCCATCGAAGACGTCGCCCGCGAACTCGGCCTCGATCCCGCGAGCATCATCAAACTCGCCTCCAACGAAAACCCCTTCGGCCCCTCCCCCAAAGCCCTCGCCGCCGCCACCAAAGCCCTCGCCCAGGCCGAACTGTATCCTGACGGCGGATGCTTCGCCCTGCGCGCCAAACTCGCCGCCACCTACACCGTCGCCCCCGACCAGCTCGTCATCGGCAACGGCTCCAACGAACTCCTCGAACTCCTCGGCCACACCCTCCTCGGCCCCGGCGACGACGTCGTCATGGGCACGCCCGCCTTCGTCGTCTATAAACTCGTCACCCTCCTCTTCGGCGCCCGCCCCATCGAAGTCCCGCTCGTCAACCACCGCCACGACCTCGACGCCCTCCTCCGGGCCATCACGCCCGCGACGAAACTCGTCTTCCTCCCCAGCCCCAACAATCCCACCGGCACGGCCAACACCCAGGACGAAATCTTCGCCTTCGTCCGCACCCTCCCGCCCCACGTCGTCTTCGCCTACGACGAAGCCTACGCCGAATTCCTGGAAAACCCGCCAGACCTCCGCCCCCTCATCGCCGAGGGCCGCAAGGTCATCTGCCTGCGCACCTTCTCAAAAATCTACGGCCTCGCCTCCCTCCGTGTCGGCTACGCATACACCAGCGCCGAATTCGCCGCGCTCCTCAACCGCGTCCGCCAGCCCTTTAACGTCAACGCCATCGGCCAGGCCGCCGCCATCGCCGCGCTCGACGACAAAACCTTCGCCACCGATGTCGCCCGCAAAAACCGCGACGGACTCGCCCAGCTCGAAGCCGGCTTCAAGTCGCTGAAACTCGAATACGTCCCCAGCGTCGCCAACTTCATCCTCGTCAAAGTCGGCGACGGCGCCCGCGTCTTCGACGCCCTTCAACGCCGCGGCGTGATCGTCCGCCCCATGAAACCCTACGGCATGCCCGAATGGCTCCGCCTCACCGTCGGCTCGCACGAACAAAACACCCGCCTCCTCGCCGAACTCGCCGCCGCCAAATAGGTGGAGCGCGCACTCCGAGCGCGCTGTTCGACGTCGCTACTTCCCGACGCGCTCACCCCTCCCAATCGAAAATCGAAATTCAAAAATCGAAAATTCCGCCCGCGCCCTCACCGCTTCGCCGCCGCTCGCGTCAACCGGTCATTGATCGCCGCCGCAAACCCATCGGCCCCCGGAGCCAGCTCCGCGTGAATCCTTTTCCAGCGCCCATCATCGAGCGCGCGCAACATCCCGAAAAGTCCCCGCGCCGCCTTCTTCAAATCTCCACGCTCCGACAGCCAGAAAACATTCTTCGCCTTCACAGTCTCACGCGCATCCGCGCCCACCGGCTTGAACAAAAACACCGCCGCTTCGTCCGCCGGCAACGCCTTCACCACCGCCGCGCTCAACTTCCGATGCAGCGCAATCGGCGTCCGCGGACTGTAGTGCTTCGACAACATCCCAGGCGCAACTTCGCCCACTCCCGTAGCTACGAGCGCCAGCGAGTAGCCGCCCGCTTTCGCCTTCGTCTTCGAGCCCACCCGCCGCCCGAGAACTTTCGCAATCTCCGCCGCCGAAATCGCCCCCGGCCGCAGCACCACTGGCCGCTTCGCATCGCGCAAATCCAGGATCGTCGACTCCAGCCCGATCTCCGCATCCCCGCCGTCCAGAATATATCCGATCTTTTCTCCCAAACTGTCGCTCACATGCCGCGCCGTGGTCGGGCTGATATATCCGAACGGATTCGCACTCGGCGCCGCGAGCGGACGCCCGCATTTCTTCAACAGCTCCAAAAACAATCGGTGCCTCGGCATCCGCACCGCCACGCTCGGCCGCCCCGACGTCACCAAATCCGGCACCGCCGCCTTCTTCGGCAACACCACCGTCAACGGTCCCGGCCAGAACGCCGCCGCCACTTTCTCCACCGCCTCATTCCGCTCCGCCAGTTCATCGAGCTGCGCCAGCGCGTGGATATGCACGATCAACGGATCGTTCGCCGGCCGCCCCTTCGCCTTGAAAATCTTCCGGCACGCCGCCGCGTTCAGCGCATCGCCCGCCAGCCCGTAAACCGTCTCGGTCGGCACCGCCACGATCCCGCCTTCACGCAACACCCGCGCCAGCCGCGCCACATTGCGCGCAGTTCCGCGATAAACCCGCGCCCGCCCCTTCACGGTCTTCGTCGTTTTCGTTGCCCTGTTCATGGACATAAAAAAGGCCGGAGAAAAACTCCGGCCTGAAAAGTGGACTCGGTGCTTCGCTTACTGAGCGAGGAGCATGTTACGCGACTGCTTGATCGTCTTCGTAACGCGGCGCTGCTGCTTGGCCGAGAGGCCGGTGTACTTGCGCGGCAGAATCTTGCCGGTATCGGTCACGTAGCGGTTCATCAGCTCCGGCTGGGTGAAAGGAAACTCCTCGGGAGTGAGGCTGCGTTGGGTGGTGGTTTCGGTCGTGCTCATTTGAAAAAGGGGAGCAGAACAAAGCATCGCCCCCACCTCTGTCAACCCGCGATTCCACACCCCCAACCCCTGCACAATACCCGTCTTGCTCCTGCCCCACTCCCTTCTGTTCCGTGCCTTCCTCTTGTCACTTCACACTTGGCCCTTGTCACTTTCCTCCCCCGACCATCATCTCCTACCCCATTCACCTCGCATGACCGACCCGCTCGTTGACCGCCTCAAACATCTCATCGTCGAAGCCTTGAAACTCGAAGGCGTGACGCCCGCAGAAATCGCCGATGACGAACCCCTGATCGGCGCCGGCCTCAACCTCGACTCCATCGACGCCCTCGAACTCGTCGTCCGCCTCGAAAAAGAATTCGGCATCAAGATCAGCAACAGCGAGGAATCCCGCACCGCCCTCGCCAGCATCGCCTCCCTCGCCGCCTTCGTCCGCGAACGCGCCGACCCGGCCCGCCTCCCGTCCTGACCGGTCGCCCCTTCGCGCGGGAAACTCGTCCGCCCTCTCCGCCGTGGCCGCTTCGCTCGCCAGCACTTCCGCCCGCATCGCCGCCTCCGGCTGCATCACCGCCCTCGGTGACACCGCCGCCACGCACGCCGCCCTCCTCGCCGGCCGCATCGCGCTGCAACCACACCCTGTCCTCGGCTCCGACGGCGGCGACCTCGTACCCCTCGCCCTCTGCCCCGGCCGCTCCCTCGACGAATCCGCCCCGCCCAACTGGCTCGCCCATCTTCGTCCCCTCGCCGCCACCATCCCCGATGCCCCTTGGGGCGGCCCGCGCCACCCCGTTTTCGTCACGAGCAGCAACTTCGGCGTCGGCAGCCTCTACGCCTTCCGCCGCACCGGCGATCCGCAACACCTCCGCTACGGCACTCCCAGCACCTGCGTCGACTGGCTCGGCCGCGAACTCGGCTGGGGCCCCAACATCGCCACCTTCTCCCACGCCTGCGTATCCGCCCACTTGGGACTCCTCCAGGCCGCCCGCGCCCTCCACGCCGGCCTCGCCGATGAAGCACTCGTCTTCACCTTCGATTTCCTCAGCCCCTTCGTCGCCGGCGGCTTCCATTCTCTAAAAATCCTCAACGCCGGCTTCCCCGCCCCCTACCAGGATCGCCCCACCGGCTCCATCGGCCTCGGCGACGGCGCCGGCTTCGCCGTCCTCACCCGCGACCGCGGCGACTTCGCCATCCTCGGCCAGAGCATCCATAACGAGATGCACCACTTCACCGCCAACCAAGCCGATGGCTCCGGCTTCGCCACCTGCCTCGCCGCCCTCGCCCCGCTCACCGCCGGCCGACGCCCCTGGCTCAAAGGCCACGGCACCGGCACCCTCGAAGCCGGCCGCCTCGAAGCCACCGCCTTCGCGAAACAATTCCCCGACGCCCCCCTCGTCTCCTGGAAAGGCTCCCTCGGCCACACCCTCGGCAGCTGCGGCGTCGTCGAACTCGCCCTCGTTGCCGAATCCCTCCGCCACGGCCGCACTCCCGGCACCATAGGTTCCTCCGCCCCGGGATTCGCCGGCGCGGTCGCCTTCGATTCCTTCGACAACACGTCCTTCGACACCGTCCTCTGCGCCAGCAACGCCTTCGGCGGCGCCCACGCCGCCCTCCTCCTCGCCCATGCGTAATACCTCACAGGATTCCGAGGTAGCGCGCGTCATCCCTAACGCGCCAGGCCACGCCTGCGCCGGACCGGCACTTATCAAGTGCCGCCTCGCCTCGCCCGCTTTCCAGTGCCCACCCCATCCCTCGCCGCCCCCCGCCTGCGCCCAACTACCAACTACAAACTACCAACTACTGCTCAACACTCAAACCACTGGTCACTGGTCATTGGTCACTGGTCATTCGCGCGCGATCGCGCGCCCCTCCCATGCCTGACCTCTTCCTCACCGCCCTGCGCGCCGACGACGCCGGCACCGAAGAGCCCGCCGTCACTCGCGAACGCCTGAAGGACGTTTTCCCGAAACTCGCCAGCCGCCGCATGACCCAGCTCGGCCTCTCGCTCGGCTCGACCCTTCTCCCGCTCGCTCCCGCCGAAACCGACACCGTCGTCTACGCCTCCGAATACGCCGAAACCCGCGCCCTTGAGGCCTACCTCGACAGCTTCCCCTCCGCCAGCCCCACGCTCTTTCAAACCTCCATCCACCCCAGCGCGGTCCAGCAGGCCCTCATCGGACGCCAGCAACCCATCCGCGAATTCTTCCCCGTCACCGGCCACGCCCACCTCGTCGTCCGCGCCCTCCAGACCGCCTCCCTCGCCGCCTCCCCGCGCACCCTCCTCTGCGGCGGCGAAGAGCGCGGTACCTGGCTCCTCGAACGCGGCACCGCCAGCCCCCGCACCTTCGCCTTCACCCTCGCACTCTCCCGCGAAAACACCACCGGTGCCCTCGGCCGCATCACGCTCACGGATACGAACTCCGCCGCCAGCGCCGGCTCCACCGCCGCCCTCGCCCTCCCCGACTTCTTCGACGCCCTGAACAAGCGCCAGCCGCTCGACCTCATCGCCGCCCCCGGCACGCGCCTCGTCCTCGCCTGGTTCGCATGACTTCCCCCGGGCAAAACTCCCCGCGCTCATCCGCACCCGGCGCTCCTCCTCCCGGCGCGCCCCGCAACCCCGGCCCCGGCTGGGGCTACCGTCTCATCCGCTTCCTCGACCGCGTCCTCCCCGAATTTCTCTACCGCCCCCTCCGCGCCGCCGGCACCTGGTTCGCCGTCGCCGGAATGCCAATACAGCGCCGCCACTCCCGCGCGTATCTCCGCGCCATCCTCGGCCGCGAACCCCGTCTCATCGAGGTCTTCCGCCACTTCTTCGCCTTCGAGGAATCCCTCGTCGTCAAACTCCGCGCCGCCTCCGGCCGCCTCCCCCGCGTCGTCCTCGCCCCCGGCTCCGAACACTTCAAGACCTACATCAACTCCGGCCGCTACGCCTTCCTCGGCACCTTCCACGTCGGCCACTCCGACCTCCTCGGCTTCATGCTCGGCCCCGTGGAAAACCACCGCGTCTTCATGGTCCGCCAGCGCGTCGGCAACTCCCACGACACCGACCGCCTCGGCGCCCTCTACGGCAAGTGGATCAACTTCATCTGGGTCAACGACCCCGAAAACCTCCTCTTCGCCCTCAAAGACGCCGTCGCCTCCCAAGGCTCCATCGCCCTCAAATGCGACCGCCTCGAATTCAGCGCCAAGACCGACGCCTTCGACTTCCTCGGCGCCCGCCGCGTCTTCCCGTTCACCATCTACCACCTCGCCCTGATCTTCGATCTCCCCGTCCTCCTCTCCTTCGGCCTCCCCAACGGCCCCGGCGAAACCGTCATCCACAGCTCACCGCGCTGGGAACCCGACAAGTCCCTCTCCCGCGCCCTCAACCTCCAGCGCGCCCACGCCCACTTCCAGGCTTTCCTGCATCAGCTCGAAGCCCAGCTCCGCCTCAACCCGTATTTGTGGTTCAACTTCCTCGAGCTTAATCCCCCGGCACCGCCCGCCGCTCCGCCATCCGCAAACACGCTCCCGCCGCGTCGCCTCCACCCCGCCCGCTGATCATGGGCCGCCTCCGCTACTGCCTCCTGGCCGTCGCCTACTACCTTCCCTGGCTCTGGTTCGGCCTCGGCGGCATCCTCCTCAACATCGTCTGCGCCTTCCTCCTGCTCGTCCCCAACCGCCGCCGCCTCGGCCCCGCCGCCCGCCTCGCCATCAAGCGCATGTTCATCTTCTGGCGCCAATGGTGCCACGCCACCCGCATCTTCCGCGTCACCTGGCGCGGCTTCGAAAACCAAAAACTCTCCCCCGGCACCGTCTACGTCGCCAACCACCCGTCCCTCGTCGACGCCCAGGTCCTCATCTCCGTCCTTCCCGACGCCATCTGCATCTTCAAACCCGCCCTCCTCCGCAACCCCGCCATCGGCCCCGCGGCATTGATCGCCGGATACGCCTCCGGCGGCGACGGCCTCGACGCCATCCGCGACGCCTCCGACAAAGTCGCCGAAGGCCGCTCCCTCGTCATCTTCCCCGAAGGCACCCGCACTTCCCCGGGCGAACGCCTCGGCCCCCTCAAACCCGGCTTCGCCCTCATCGCCCGCCGCGCCCGCGCCCCCATCCGCCTCCTCACCATCGAGGTCAGCCGCAACCTCACCACCAAAGGCCGCCCCTGGTGGCATCTCCCCGAGCTCCCCACCTGGATGATCGTCACCCTCGGAGAAGAAATCCCCGCCGACACCGCCCTCTCCCCCGCTGAGATCACCGCCTTGGTCGCCGAAAAACTCACCGCCTCCGCCAAGCCCGTCGCCCCGCTCTCCTGACTCCGCATCTTTCTCTTACTCTTTCTCTTGATCGAAGGTTCGGGCCGCTGACGAAAGATTAAGAGTAAGAAGAAAGAGAAAGACCCCAGCCATCCGTCCCTTCACTCTCCTAAAAATTTCTTCCGCCTTCGCCCCACGCAAAACAACCCACCCCGGCGATCCCCCAAAAACTCTTCGTGTCCGACCTTTGCGTCTTAGCGTCTTCGCGCTTCAACCACACCTCCGTCCGCGTTTCGCCCAGTGCCGCCTTCACCGTCAACAACCCACCTCCTGCTCATCCCGAGCTACAACACCGGCCCGCGCCTCCTCGCGACCGTACAGGAAGCCCTCACGCACTGGTCGCCCGTCTGGGTCGTGATCGACGCCTCCACCGACCGCAGCCACGAGCCCGTCCTCGAACTCGCGAAATATCACCCGCACCTCCGCGTCCTCCTCCGCCCCGCCAATGGCGGCAAAGGCGCCGCCGTCCTCACCGGCGCTCAGGCCGCGCTCGACGCCGGCTTCACCCACGCCCTCGTGATGGACGCCGACGGCCAGCACCCCGCCGACCGCATCGCCGATTTCATGGCCGCCTCCGCCGCATCGCCCGCCGCCCTCGTCCTCGGCAAACCCGTCTTCGGCCCCGAAGCCCCGCAACTCCGCCTCCAGGGCCGCAAACTCTCCATCGGCCTCGTCCACTTCGAACTCTTCGGCTCCGGCATCGACGACCCGCTCTTCGGCTTCCGCGTGTATCCACTTTCTCCCCTTGTCGCCGCCCTCCGCGCCACCCGCTTCGCCCGCCGCTACGATTTCGACCCCGAAGTCGCCGTCCGCATGGTTTGGAACGGCACGCCTACGCTCAACATCCCCGCCACCTGCCGCTACATCGCCAAAACCGACGGCGGCATCTCCCACTTCCACTACCTCCGCGACAACCTCCGCATGATCTGGCTCCACACCCGCCTCATCGCGCAACTCCTCCTCTGGCGCTGGCCCTCCGCCCTCCGCCACCAAAAACGCCGCCGCCATTCTCTTCGTCTTCGTAGGGCCTGAGCTCGCCTCAGGCCGTTCATCTCATATCCGCTTCCGGCTCCATTTCCCCACCCAGCGCCCGCCCGCGTTCCTCCACCCAGCGCCTCAAAAAAATCCCGCCACCCACTCTCCTCCCATAGGTCCTATCAGTCCCATCCGTCCTATAAGACCCATTCCGAAATCCTCTTCCCATTCTCCCATGCTCTTCCGCCACTTCCGCCACTTCCGCCTCTCCGCCCTCTACCTTCTATCCTCCACCCTCTTCCTCCTTCCGATCTCTGCCAGCGCCGCCGCCGACATCGCCGACCTCATCACCCCCGCCAACAAAATCACCGTCGGCGAAAACGACGCCTCCTGGCGAGAACTAGCCACCGCCCTCGCCGCCAACGGCAACGTCGCCGCTCCCTTCACCGAAAACCGCTACCTCCCCTTCAAAAAAATCCCCGTCGTCTTCACCGGCGACATGCGCCTCTCCTCCGAACGCGGCCTCTCCCTCGCCTACACCAAACCCGAGAACCAGCTCATGATCGTGGATTCCCAAGGCGTCGTCCTCCGCGACGCCCGCGGCCGCCATCGCGAACTTCCCAACGACGCCCGTGCCCAGGCCGCCACTACGGCCATGCTCCACGTCATGCGCTTCGACCTCACCGAGCTTTCCAAAAATTTCGCCATCTACGGCCGCCGCGAAGCCGACACCTGGCAGCTCGTCTTCGACCCGCTTCCCGGCGAACTCGCCTCCGTCCTCACCCGCCTCGTCGTCACGGGCCAGGGAGCCGCCGTCAAAAAAATCGAGATGCGCAAATCCGCCCTCCAAGGGATCGAAATCCTCATCGGCGACGTCCGCACCCACGTCGAGTTCACCCCCGAAGAACTCAAAAAATCCTTCCGCTAAGGTAGGGCGGGTTAGCCTTAACCCCGCCGGTTCGCCACTGCCCGCGCCCGTTCATCGATCGCCGACAACCTCCGCAAACCATCGCCCACCTCCGCGATCTTTGCGCTCTTCTGTAAATCCTCCGGCATCCGTGCCCATCCGCGCCATCCGTGGTCAAATCATCCGCCGTCCCACGCCGAAAAAATCTCCTTCATCATTCGCCCCCATTAGCGTCCATTAGCGGTTCCACTCTCCACCGCATCTCATCGCATGGAACCGCTCCGCCAGAAACTCTTCGCCCGCCTCGCGCTGATTGCCTTCGCCGCCCTCAGCGCCCTCTGGCTCCTCCGCCTTGACTACTCCGCGAAGATCTCGACCAACGTCATCGACCTGATCCCCGCCGACGAACGCGCCCCTGAGCTCGCCCTCGTCCGTGACCTCACCGACCAGCAACAAGCCCGCGTCCTCCTCCTCGCCCTCGCCGGCCCCAACACCGCGACCGACCCCGCCGCCATCCCCACGTCTTCCTCCGTCTTTCCCTCTTCACCCTTCACCCCTCACTCTTCCTCCTCCTCCGCCCCCTTCCCCTTTTCGTCCTACCCCGCTCCATCGCCCGCCGCCACCGCTGCCTTCGCCAACGCGTTAAAAAAATCTCCGGCCCTCGCCGACGTCGTCGTCCTCGGCGACACCGCCGCCCGCGACGCCCTCGGCCGCTTCATCTTCGAACGCCGCTTCGACTTCCTCCTCCCCACCTGGCTCGCCGACCAACACCGCGCCTTCCTCGCCACCACGGCTTCTCCGCTTCCGCCCTCCTCTCTACCCTCTACCCTCCACCCTCTACCCTCTTCCGACTCCGCCTCCGCCCCCTTCAGCCCCTGGCTCGCCGAACAAACCGCGACCGCCCTCGACACCTTCCTCGCCCGCCCCGAAAGCATCGCCTTCCAGGAACTCATCCCCCGCGACCCCCTTCTCCTCGTCCCCTCCCTCGTCGGCAAAGTCGAATCCCTCGCCGCCTCCTCCGCCACCAACGCCAGCCCCACCGGCCCCGCCCTCATCTGGGCCGTCGTCAAAGACTCCCCCTTCTCCGAAGCCGGCCAGGACCCCGTCTTCGCCGCCATCGACAACGCCCTCGCCGAAGCCCGCAAACTCGCCCCCGGCGCCGAGCTCCGCTGGACCGGCGTCAACCGCTTCGCCGCCGAAAGTAAAAAACGGATACAAACCGAAATCTCCTGGCTCAACACCGCCTCGCTCGTCGGCGTCATCGGCATCGCCTGCATCTTCGTCCGCCGCCTCTGGAAAGTCCTCCACCTCATCCCCGTCGTCGCCCTCTCCACCCTCGGCGCCTGGGTCGTCACCACGATGGCCTTCGACCGCGTCCACATCCTCGTCTTCGTCATCGGCTCCCTCCTCGCCGGCGTCGCCATCGACTACGGCTTCTACCTCTACATGCAGCCCGCCCTGCGCCCCGACGAACCTTACCGCGAAAAACTCCGCCGCCTCCTCAAGCCCCTCCTCACCTCCTGCCTCACCACCGTCATCGGATTCTCCCTCCTCTTCTTCTCCGACCTCCCCCTCGTCCAGCAACTCGGCGTCTTCGTCAGCGCCGGCCTGATCGCCGCCGTCATCGTCGCCATCCTCTACTTCGCCCAGCTGGACCGCGCCTTCCTCGAAACCCGCAATATTCCCCTGCCGTCCTCCGCCCGCTCCCGCCGCATCATCCTGCCCCTCTTCGCACTCGCCGCCCTCGTCGCCCTCATCGGTCCCTGGCGCCTCCACTGGCGCGACGACATCCGCCAGCTCGAAATCCCCGCCCCTGAAATCCGCGCCAACGACCTCGAGGTCCGCGCCCTCTTCGGCGACGCCGCCGAACGCACCGCGTATCTGACCCGTGGCGACACCCCCGCCGCCGCCCGCGCCAACCTCGCCCGCTTCACCACCTGGCACGACACCCAATTCCCCGACACCCCCGCCGCATCCGCCGGCTTCCTCCTCCCCACCGAATCCGACTGGCTCGCCCGCCCCACTCATCTCTCAGCGCTCGCAACGTTTCCTACCGACCTCCGCACCGCCCTCGAAAAACACGGCTACACCCCCGACGCCTTCACCCCCTTCTTCGACTCTTGGTCTGCTCTTACTACGCTACCTTCTACCCTCCATCCTCTACCCTCTTCCTACTCCCTTCTCTCCTCCGCCCTCCGCCACGAACTCACCGGCCCACTCAGCCTCCTCTTCCACCTCGACCCCGCCGGCGGCCCCAGCTGGTTCCTCACCCTCGCCGACCACCCGCCCGGCGCTTCGCCGCCCACCGAGCTCAACACCTTCAGCGTCTCCCAGCTCGAATCCCTCAACACCCTCTTCGCCCGCTACCGCGCCGACACCGCGAAACTCAGCGGCATCGGCCTCGCCCTCATCGGCGCCAGCGTCTTCGTCCTCTACGGTTTCCGTCGCGGCATCCGCATCTTCGCCATCCCCGCCGGCTCCTGCTTCTTCGCCCTCGGCCTCCTCGGCCTTCTCGGCGAAACCCTCAACATCTTCCACCTCCTCGCCGCCTTCCTCGGCGTGTGCTTGAGCCACAACTACGCCATTTTCTCCGCCGAAAACGCCAACCGCCGCGAGCCCCCGCCTCCCTCCATCCGCCTCTCCGCCCTCACGACCGCTGTCTCCTTCGGCGTCCTCGCACTCAGCAAAATCCCCGTCGTCTCCGCTCTCGGCGCCACAACCGCCCTCATCGTCCTCGCCGCCCTCCTCATGGTCGAACTCGAACCCCTCGGCCACGACCGCTCAACACGCGCACAATCGCATCCCCCGATATAGGTCCCATGCGTCCTATCAGTCCCATAGGTCCTATTCCGTTGCCCTCACCTTCATCCGCTTTGCCCTCTGAGCCGCCAACTCCCGCCACTCTCCTCACCGCCTGGCAGTCCCTCGTCACCGCCGCGCCCCACGCCCGCGCGCTCATCGAAGCCGCCACGGGCGAAACCCACACCCGCGCTGACCTCCAGTCCCGCGCCACCGCCCTCGCCTCCGCCCTTCACCCTTCACTCTTCCCCCTTCACTCTTCGCCGCGCTCGCGCGGCGTGGCCTTCTCCCGCCCCAACGGCCCCGACTGGCTAGCCGCCTTCCTCGCCCTCCTCCAACTCGACCTCACGCCCGTCCCCCTCGACCCCGCCGAATCTCCAGAATCTCAATACACCCTCGCCCAAGCCGCCCGCGCCACCTTCCTCCTCACCCCCGACAACCAGCTCCGCCCCGTCGCCGCCCCCGGCCCCGCCAGCCCCACGCCCTCCGCCGCCTCGTCCGTTCCTCCGCCTTTCACCCTTCACCCTTCACCCTTCACTCCTGCGCCGCGCCCGGAGGTCGCGGCGCTGATCAAACTCACCTCCGGCTCCACCGGCACGCCCCGCGCCCTCGCCTTCGCCCACGCCCAGATGCTCGCCGACGGCCGCAACGTCTGCGCCTCGATGGACATCCGCCCCGACGACCTCAACCTCGGCCTCATCCCCTTCGGCCACTCCTACGGCCTCGGCAACCTCGTCGTCCCGCTCCTCGCCCAAGGCACCGCCATCCTCACGCCCTCCGCCCCGCTCCACCACGCCCTCGCCGCTGATTGCCTGCGCTGGCAGCCCACCGTTTTCCCCGCCGTCCCCGCCATCCTCCGCATCCTCGCACTGACCGACGTGCCCGCCGAAGCACTACACAGCCTCCGCGTCATCGTCTCCGCCGGCTCCGCCCTCCCGCCCGAAACCGCCCGCGCCTTCCTCGAAAAATTCGGCAAACGCATCCACAACTTCTACGGCTCCTCGGAAACCGGAGGCATCGCCTACGACCGCACCGGCGACGCCACCCTCGAAGGCCGCTCCGTCGGCACCCCGCTCGAAGGCGTCACCCTCTCCTTCACCGCCCGCAAACGCGTCCTCATCTCCAGCGCCGCCGTCTTCACCAAAAACAACCGCCGCCGCTCCCCCAACGATCACGGCGCCCACATGCCCGCCGACCTCGCCGAGCTCAACACCCACGGCGAACTCGTCCTCCTCGGCCGCACCGGCCGCATGATCAAAATCGCCTCCCGCCGCCTCGATCTCACCGCCCTCGAGCACGAGCTCAAAAAACTCCCCGGCCTCCGCGACGCCTACGCCGCCCCGCATCCCGACCGCCCCGACGAACTCGCCGCCGTACTCGCCACAGATCTCTCGCCCCCGGAAGTCCGCGCCCTCCTCCACCGCGCCCTCGCCCCGTGGAAAGTACCCAAACGCCTGATACTCCTCAAAGATTTCCCCCTCACCCCCCGCGGCAAACCCGACACCAAATCCCTCCGCGCCGCCCTCCGTTCATAAAACACCTCCCAACTCCTCCACTCTCTGCGTTCTCCCCAGCCTCTGCGGTTCAAAATCCACCCACCGCTCTTCGCTCCGACCTTAGCGTCTTCGCGTCTTTGCGCTTCAACTAACGCTCGCCCGCGCTCACGCCTTCTTTGGCGTTTGGCCCTTTGGCCTTTGTGATTTCTCCGCGCTACGCGCGGAGAGTGGCCTCGATCTCAATATCCAGCTCCGCCCGGCAGATATCGCTCCGCAACCAGCTCACCCGATCTCCCCGCTCCGGGAAAACCAGCACGCCCTCCAGCGCCCGCCGCGCTTCTGCGAAATCCTCCGCCCGCCGCAGATAAACCTTAAAAGACCGCGCCCAGCCCGTTCCGCCATTCCCCGTCTCCTGACTAGCGCCAACGCTCGCTCCAAGATTCCCCCCCAGCCCGCTCGCCCGCGACACCAGCCGCAGATTATCCACCGTCGCCGTAATCTGCTCGCGCAATGAGCCCACGCCCACCGTCGCATGCCCTTTGATCGACGCCGTTCCCGAAACGAAAACCCATTTCTGTCCGCCTTCCTCCACCACCGTCGCCCGCGAAAAACTCGGCGACCTCGGCCCATACTCCGCCGGATAACGATACGCCGGCACCTGCTCCGGATTCTCCACATGCTGCGGCTCCGCCCCGCCCGCCGCGAAAATCACCTCGATCGTCCGCCCGTCGCTCCCCACCGCCGAAGCCGCCGATAACTGCCGCTCGAACTTCGCCCCAAACGCCGCCTCGAACGCCAGCGACCGCCCTTTGCAAAACGCGCGATAGTGTTCCAGTCCTCCCGTGTGCTCGTTGATCCGAGGCACGTAGTTCCAAACCCGGTACAGCTTCTTCCCACCACACGCCGCCAGCACGCGTCCATACAAAACCCGCGTGTCCGCCTCGACCGACGCCTCCGCGAAAACCGCGCGCGCGTGCCCCACGAGCAGCCCGCCGCGCCGGAACAAAGCCACACCGTCACTCACGCCCACGAGCTCCAGCCCGTCGAAAAGTTCCTCCACCGCCACTCCGCCCAGCGGCGGCAGCGCCACCTTCACGACATGCGGCTCCGCCCCCGCGATCTCCGCCAGCGGCGCGGTCGTGAACTCTACCCGCAATGCCACGTCCTTCGTCATCGCCGCGCCCATGCTCAAACCGCGCCCCTTCCGCCCGGGATCTCGAAACATCCGGCTGTCACTCGACCAACGAAACACGCATGGACTCGCATCATTTTCCCCGCAGCCAACAACCACCCCCGCCCCGCCTCAAGTGATAACTGAGGTGGAGCGCGCACTCCGTGCGCGCTGTTCACGTCCGCCCGATTCCTTCTCCGACCTCCCACACACCATCGCCCCACGCCCGCTCCCAACTACCAAATACCAACTACAAACGACCGCCTCTTCTTCGCTCCACAGATTGAATCATTGCCGCCCGCCCACCGCACCGCTCCACTCCGCGCCCGCTCCCCCGAACCACCCATGACCCCCTTCGAGCTTTCCGTTCAATTCTTCCTCCAACTCGTCATCATCCTCGCCGTCTGCCGCTTCGTCAGCGCGCTCGCCAAACGCATCGGCCAGCCCCCTGTCGTCGGCGAAATGATCGCCGGCGTTCTTCTCGGTCCCTCCCTCTTCGGACTCTTCTTCCCCGAATGGCAGGCCGCCCTTTTTCCGCCCGCTTCTAAAGCCATTATCTTCTCCGGTGCCCAGGTCGGCCTCGCGCTCTACATGTTCGTCGTCGGCCTCGAATTCCGCGTCGACCTCGTCCGCACGCGCCTCGCCACCGCCCTTACCATTTCCGCCTCGGGCATCCTCGTTCCCTTCGCCCTCGGCTGCGGCCTTGCCGTCTGGCTCTGGCGCGACGGCCGCTTCTTCAACGAAGGCATCACTCTCGCCGCCGCCGCCCCCTACCTCGGCGCCGCCATGGCCATCACCGCCTTCCCGATGCTCGCCCGCATCATCTTCGAACGAAAACTCACCCACACCACCGCAGGCGCCCTCGCCCTCGCCGCCGGCGCGATCGACGACGCCGCCGCCTGGTGCGTCCTCGCCCTCGTCCTCGCCAGCCTCTCCGGCGACCTGAAACTCGCCCTCTACGCCGTCGGCGGCGGCGCACTCTTCGTCGGCTCGCTCCTCACCGTCGGCCGCCCGCTCCTCCGCGCCATCGCCTCCCGCGCCGAAAAATCCACCGAGGACTTCCGCACCATGTTTGGCGTCATCCTCGTCCTGCTCATGCTCGCCGCCTGGTTCACCGACAAGATCGGCCTCTACGCCGTCTTCGGCGCCTTCTTCCTCGGCGCCTCCGTCCCTCGCGGCAAATTCTGCGACAAACTCATCGAGACCATCGAGCCCCTCACCACCCTCCTCTTCCTCCCGCTCTTCTTCATCTACTCCGGCCTCAACACCCGCATGGACATCGTCCTCGGCAGCGGCACCCTCTGGCTCGTCACCCTCGCCGTCCTCGCCGCCGCCGTCCTCGGCAAATGGGGCGCCTGCTACGCCGCCGCCCGTCTCCGCGGCGAAACTCACCGCGAATCCATGGGCATCGGCATGCTCATGAACGCCCGCGGCCTCATGGAACTCATCATCCTCAACATCGGCCTCGAACGCGGCCTCATCACCCCCGCCCTCTTCTCCATCATGGTCGTCATGGCCATCGTCACCACCTTGATGTGTACCCCGCTCTTCAACCTCACTTACGGAAAACCCGACGTCGCTCCCACGCCCAATTCGCGTGGATAACCACCGCGCCCCGGAGATGCCAAAAACCGGCATTCTCCGCTCTTGCGCAGCACCTGCGGCGCTCCCACGTTCGCCCCGTCGCAGTTTGATTCTCAGCACGGAAAATTGTCGATGAGCGGGAAAGTTCAGTGGCGATTTGAAACTCGATACACGGGAACGGCGGAAAAAATCTGCGGCGGGAAAAAACGTATATGACAAGCAAGCTCTACGTCGGGAATCTACCCTTCGCCACCACCGCCCAAGAACTCCAGGACCTCTTCTCACCAGCCGGCGCCGTCTCCGCCGTCGATCTCATCTTCGACAAATTCACCGGCCGCTCCCGCGGCTTCGCCTTCGTCAACATGGCCTCGCCCGAAGACGCTCAACGCGTCATCGAAAAATTCCACGGCTTCGACATGGGCGGCCGCGCCCTCACCGTAAACGAAGCCCGCCCCCGCGAAGAACGCCCCGCCCGCGAATTCGCCCCCGCCGGTGGCGAACGCCGCGGCTTCGCTGGCAGCGACCGCAACGAGCGTAACTACCGCCGTTGATCCGGCGTCTCCGCGACGCGTCTCTCCCACGCATCCATCAACCACTTGGTTTACGGCCGGGCCTAAAACGCCCGGCCTTTTTGTAGGCCGCGAGCTCGCTCGTGCCTTCCCAGCCGGACCGGCACTTATCAAGTGCCGCTCGCCCCAATCCCGCTTTCCTGCCAGCCGCGAAGCGCACTGGTCACTGGTCACTGGTCACTGGTCACTGGTCACTGGTCACTGGTCA
>CBINDC010000005.1:0-247500 GCA_966249325.1 uncultured Nibricoccus sp.
CCTCCAACCCCGCCGCCAATCAACCCTCTCCCGCCGCTAATCCGCCCCCATCCCAAGCACCCGCCCCCGCCACCCGCGTCGAAACGCCCGCCCCCGCCAGTCAGCCCCCCGCCGGCACCGCCCGCTCCACCGAAGACCGTTACGCCCACGCCCCCACGCTCGACGAACGCGCCACCGCGCCCGACTCCACCGGCCGCTTCACTAAAAACCGCCTCGTTCGCACCAACGAAAAATACCCACACATCCGCATCGAGGAACAGTGGCAGCGCGATCCCGCCACCGGCCAGGACACCCTCCTCGAACGCACCGCCATGGTCGGCGACCACCTCATCGTCCGCGCCATCGACGGCATCACCCACGACGCCCTCCAATCCGCCCTCGCCCCCACCGGCGGCCGCATCCGCCGCGCCATCCCTGGCTCCAGCCTCTATCTCATCCAGACCCCTTCCCTCTCTCTCGAAGCCTACGACGTCCTCCTCGCCACCCTCCGCCACGGCGGACTCCCCCTCGCGTATTCTGAACCCGACTACGTCGTCTACGCCACCTACACGCCCGACGACCCCGCCTTCGGCCAGCTCTGGGGCCTCCACAACACCGGCCAGACCGGCGGCACCGGCGACGCCGACATCGACGCCACCGAAGCCTGGGACATCTCCCGCGGCAGCAATACCGTCCTCGTCGCCGTCATCGACACCGGCATCGAACACACCCACCCCGACCTCGCCGCCAACATGTGGACCAACCCCGGCGAAATCGCCGGCAACAACATCGACGACGACGGCAACGGCTACATCGACGACACCCGCGGCTGGGACTTCGTGAACAACGACAACAACCCCGCCGACGACCAGGGCCACGGCACCCACTGCGCCGGCACCATCGGCGCCGTCGGCAACAACGGCATCGGCGTCGCCGGCGTCGCCCACACCGTCCGCCTCGTCGCCGCCAAATTCCTCTCCGCCTCCGGCTCCGGCACCACCTCCGACGCCATCGAATCCATCCTCTACACCACCGGCCTCGGAGTCGACCTCACCTCCAACAGCTGGGGCGGCGGCGGTTACTCCCAGGCCCTCAAAGACGCCATCGATGCCGCCCAGACCGCCGGCATCCTCTTCGTCGCCGCCGCCGGCAACGACTCCGCCAACAACGACCTCCGCCCCTCCTACCCCGCCGCCTATAACTCCCCCAACATCCTCTCCGTCGCCGCCTCCGACTCCCGCGACCAGCTCGCCTACTTCTCCAACTACGGCCCCGTTACCGTCGACCTCGCCGCCCCCGGCGTCTCCATTTACTCCACGTATCTAGGTTCCAGTTACAGCTCCCTCAGCGGCACCTCCATGGCCTGCCCGCACGTCGCCGGCGCCGCCGCCCTCCTCAAATCCGCCAGCCCCACCCTCGACTGGGCCACCCTCAAAAACAATCTCCTCGCGAACGTCGACCAGCTCCCCGCCCTCTCGGGCAAAGTCCTCACCGGCGGCCGCCTCAACATCGCCCGCACCCTCATCGTCAGCTCCGGCCCCTACGTCAGCGTCACGTCCATCCAGACGCTCGATGGCACCACCGGCGGCGCCTCCGGCAACGCCGACGGCATCGCCAGCCCCGGCGAAACCATCGCCCTCCCCATTGGCGTCAAAAACCTCGGCTCCGAAGCCGCCACCGGCCTCGCCACCCAGCTCACCGTCACCCACGGCGGCGACCAGGTCCAGGTGATCAACTCCACTCAAAGCTGGCCCAATCTCGCCCCCGGCGCCTCCGCCCAAAGCACCCCGGGCAACTTGACCCTCCACATCCCCGCCGGCACCGCCACACCCCTCCGCCTCGTCGTCCGCTTCACCACCACCGATAACCAAAACCACACCTGGAGCACCGACACCGAGCTCACGGTCTTCACCCGCTCCACCCTTAGCGGCCGCGTCACCGCCCTGACCGGAGGCGCGCCCATCGCCGGCGCCACCGTCTCCATCGCCAACACCTCCCCGCTGCAGACCGCCACCGCCAACGCCAGCGGCGACTACACCCTCACCGTCCTCGACGGCACCCACACCCTCCGCGCCACCGCCCCCGGCTACAACGCCTCCTCCACCCTCACCCTCACCACCCCGGGCGATCACGCCGGACAAAACTTCACCCTCGGCCGCTCCCAACTCCAGGTCACCCCCCATACCCTCTCCTCCACGCAGTACGAAGACACCACCACCCAGCACTCCCTCACCGTCACCAACGCCGGCGACCACCCCCTCTCCGTCTCCCTCGGCCATTTCTCCCACGGCTCCTCCACCACCGCCTCCACTTCCGCCAGATTCCTCACCCCGCCCCCGCGCCCCGACTCCACCTTCTCCGCTCACACATTCCACCACGAACTCTCGCCCACCGCCACAGGCCCCGTCTCCCCCAGCCTCCTCCCACCCGCACCGCTTCCGTTCTCCGACGGCTTTGAAACCGGCTCCCTCTCCCAATGGGATCCCGGCTACTACCCAGGTCTCCGAGAAACCGATACAAGCAACCCCGGCGTCGGCACCGCCAGCCTCCACCTCAAAAACACCGGTGCCGACAGCCACAACAACGGCCTCTTCCGCACCTTCCCCTCCGGCTCCAAACCCCGCCATATATCCTTCTGGGTCCGCACCGGTGCCACCACCACCCACAGCGGCTACTTCGTCCTTCGCGACTCCTTCTACGGCGAAGACGTCATCTGGTTCCTCGCCGAGGGCAACGGACGCTTCTACGTGAATAACAACCTCACCGGTGGCGACGGCTCCTACGCCTACCAGGCCCACACCTGGTACCGCGTCGAGTTCCGCAACCTCGATTGGACCACCGGCCGCTTCGACTACCACGTCAACGGCGCCCTCGTGAAATCCTCCGTCCCCTTCCGCTCCTACTACCGCGCCCAAATCGACTCCCTCTACCTCTACAACTACAGCGCCCAGTCCGAATCCTGGTTCGACGACATCCGCATCCTCGACAACTCCGCCAGCTGGCTCAGCTACACCCCCGCCCAGCTCGCCCTCGCCCCCGGCCAGAGCACCACCGTCAACGTCTCCCTCAACTCCGCCGACCTCACCCCCGCCACCTACCAGGCCAGCCTCGAACTCTCCTCCAACGACCCCGCCAACCCCGTCACCACCGTCCCCGTCGCCCTCACCGTCACCCTCTCCCCCAACACCCCGCCCGTCGCCACCCCCCAATCCCTCACCCTCGACGAAGACACCTCCATCGCCATCACCCTCACCGGCTCGGACGCGGAAAACCACAACATCACTCCCTACGTCACCACCCTCTCAACCCGCGGCACCCTCTACCAAACCACCGACGGCATCACCCTCGGCGCTCCCGTCACCACCGATCCCGGTTTGATCACGCACCCCCAGCGCAAACTTATCTACGTCCCCAACCCCGACACCAGCGGCCCCGACTCCTTCCAGTTTGTCATGAAAGACAAACGCTCTGCCTCCACCCCCGCCACCATCGCCCTCGCCGTCGCCCCCATCAACGACGCACCCCTCGCCCGCAACGACACCGTCAGCGCCCTCCCCGCCCAAGGCCCTATCACCGTCAACGTCCTCGCCAACGACACCGACGCCGACAACGACCCCCTCGCCATCACCGCCTTCACCCAAGGCGCGCGCGGCACCGTCACCGCCGGCGCCAACTCCCTCATCTACACCCCCGCCGCCGGCTTCAACGAAGGCATGGACTCCTTCACCTACACCATCACCGACGGCCACAGCCCTGCCGCCACCGCCCGCGTGTCCATTTATCTTGGATACCTCGCCGCCGGCGACTGGCCCACCTACGCCGCCAACAACGCCCGCAACGGCCAGTACCCCGCCTCCCTCAACGCCAAACCCTTCGTCGAAACCTGGCGCAACACCTTCACCCTTCAACCCACCGATACCACCATCTCCGCTGGCCGCGTCTTCCTTAGCGAAGTCAGCTACTCCGGCACCCCATCCACCGTCACCGCCATCGACCTCGCCACCGGCCTCGTCTCCTGGAAAAAAAATCTCGGCACCGCCACCGGCGGCTACTCCGGCCCAGCCTACCACCAAGGCAGCCTCTACCCCTCCTTCATCGAAAACAACGCCCACAAAATCGCCGCCCTCTCCGCCGATGACGGCGCCACCCTCTGGACCAGCCAGCCCATCAATTACAACTACAGCGGCTCCCTCACCCCCGCCGTAACCGATACCACCGTCCTCGCCTCCACCTACTACGGCTTCCTCGACGGCCTCGACCGCGCCACCGGCACCCGCCGCTACCAAGTCACTGCCGGCAGCTCCTCCATCCTCCGCGCCGCCACCATCGGCGACGGTGCCATCTACACCATCGCCAATAACACCCTCGTCCGCCGCAACCTCGCCACCGGCGCCACCGAATGGACCCACACCTTCGCCCCCTCCAGCTACGGCGAAACCACCGTCGCCTTCCACGCCGGCCGCGTCTACTTCGTCGCCTCCCAAAAACTCTACGCCGTCGATGTCTCCCCCACCGGCGCCACCAACGCCTGGTCCATCACCGGCGACTTCTACGGCCCGCCCGCCGTCACCGACAACGCCGTTTACGTCGCCACCAGCAACCACCCCTACGCCATCCAGCAACTCAACCCCGCCACCGGCGCCATCGCCGGCACCATCCCCGTATCCACATCCTACATTCGCCCGCCCCTCATCGTCACCAACGACACCCTCATCGCCACCAGCAACACCCAGACCCTCGTCATCGACCGCGCCACCCGCTCCACCCTCCAGACCATCCCCCTCGGCGGCAAAATCAGCCTCAGCAACGGCGCCCTTATCATCGCCTCCGACTCCACCAGCTCCAACTACGCCGTCGCCTGCTTCCGCGTCGACTCCGGCGTCAACACCGCCCCCCTCGCCACGCCTCAGACAGTCACCGGCGCCGAAGACGCCACCCTCTCCCTCACCCTCACCGGCACCGACGCCGATAACGACTCCCTCCTCACCCTCGTCACCTCCCTTCCTGCCTACGGCACCCTCTACCAAACAACGGATGGCCTCACCCCAGGCGACCCGATCGCCCAAGTTCCCACCCTCGTCACCCACCCCCAGGGCAAAGTCATCTTCCGCCCCTTCCCCGACGGCTACGGCACTCCTTACACCACCTTCTCTTTCAAAGTAAACGACGGCATCTTCACCTCTCCCGCCGCCACCGTCACCGTCAACATCACCAACCTCAACGACGCCCCCACCGCCGTCGACGACACCGTCCCCCTACTCCCCGGCCGCCCCCTCCTCAACTACTGGCCCACCGCCAACGATACCGATGCCGACGGCGACCCCTTCGCCCTCACCGCCTTCACCCAACCCTCGCGCGGCACCGTCAGCCAGGAAACCGACGGCTCTCTATCCTACCGCCCCGAACCAGGCTTCATCTCCGGCACCGACTCCTTCGACTACACCATCACTGACAACGGCAGCCTCACCGCCACCGCTCGAGTCACCATTAACATCAGCGCCGTCTCCGGCCTCGACTGGCCCACCTTCGCCGGCGCGCCCGATCACGCCGGCCGCTTCCCCCTCTCCCTCGGCACCGCCGCCTTCTCCCTGCGCTGGGAATACACCTCCGAACAACCCATCCACCCCGCCGCCGTCTCCGGCGGCCGTATCTTCATCACGGATGCGACTCCCCAGTTTAATGCAGAGTTCATCTACGCTCGCGCCCTCGACGCCATCACCGGCTCCCAAATCTGGGAACGCAGTTTCACCACCTACACTCTGAATCCTCCCTCCGTTCACGCCGGCTCCGTCTACATCCAGCGCGGCAACACCGGCAATTCCGAGCTCCTCGCCTTCGACGAAAGCACGGGCGCCACCCGCTGGTCCGCTCCCTTCACCGCCCAATGGGAATCCTACATGGCCCCCGCCGCCTCCGATCTCGGCGTCTACATCAACGGCGGCGCCTACGGCGGCATCTACGGCTTCAACCCCGGCACTGGCGCGCAAAAATTCTTCCGCACCCTCGCCCAATACGACGACTGGACCCCCTCCCTTCACGAAAACAAAGTCTACTCCTGGGTCGCCGGTGCGTTCACCTGCCACGACCCCGAAACCGGCGCCACCCTCTGGTCCCTCAACCTCGGCTGGGCCTGGCACGGCTACTCCATGTACCGCACCGTCGCCTGCGATAATGGCTTCGCCTTCCTCACCAGCGTCCAGGACGTCTTCGCCTCCACCCTCGGCCAGGAACTCATTGCCATCAACCTCAACACCCGCCGTGTCGCCTGGCGCACCCGCGGCACCTTCACCGGCACTCCCGCCGTCATGTCCGGCGTCGTCTACGTGCTCAGCGGAAAATCCGTCAAAACCTACGCCGCCACCTCCGGCGTCCCCCTCGCCGAATACGTCACCGACGCCCCCGATGCCTCTCCGCTCACCGGCTCGCCCACCATCACCGGCGACCTCGTCATCGCCTCCAACGGCATCAAAACCTATCTCTTCGACCGCGCCACTCGCGCCCTCGCCCAGACCTTCTCCTTCGGCTCCACCCCCGCCCTCGTCGACGGCAACCTCTACCTCACCTGCACCGATAAAAAAATCCGCGCCTACACCCGCGTCCCCGCCGGCAACCGTACCCCCACCGCCACCCCCGTCAGCGCCAGCCTCCTCGAAGAAGCCACCCTCACCCTCCAGCTCGAAGGCAGCGACCTCGACGGAGACCCGCTCAAATTCGCCATCCGCTCTCTCCCCGCCCAAGGCACTCTCTATCAGACCCTCGACGGCACCACTAAAGCCGCCGCCATCACCCGCGCCCCCACCCTCGTCGAAAACACCTCCGGCCTCGTCATCTATCAGGCCCCCCTCGATGCCGTCGGTGCCGGCCTCGGCTCCTTCACCTTCACCGCCCACGATCCCTACTCCACCTCCGCCCCCGCCACTGCCCAAATCGACCTCGTCAATGTCAACGACCCTCCCGTCGCCATCCCGGACACCCTCGCCCTCCGCCCCGGCGAACCCCTCGTCGCCTTCCGTCCTCAGGACAATGACCGCGACGCCGACGGCGACACCCTCACGCTGATATCATTTACCCAGCCCACCCAGGGCAGCGTCACCGCCTCCTCCAACGGAGGGCTCGTATGGACACCACCAAACGGCCTCACAAACGGCAGCGTCACCTTCAACTACACCATCCAGGATTCATCCGGCGCCTCGGCCTCGAGCACCGTCACCCTTTCAGTCAGTTCCACCATCGGTCGCGACTGGCCCACCTACGGAGCCGGCCCTGACCGCACCGGCTTTCAACCCATTCGCCTCGGAGATGCGCCCCTGTCCATCGGCTGGTCCCGCAACCTCTTCAAATCGCCTGACCCCGTCGCCATCTCCGACGGCCGCGTTTTTATCTCTCTACCCAACAGCGGCGGCGTTTCAGAACTCCTCGCGTTGGATCGAGTCTCCGGCGACGAAAACTGGCGCATCCCCTTCTCCGGCGGCTACGGCACCACAAACTCCCCCGCCACATACGCCGGCACCGTCTACACCCAATACAACGGCTCCAACAACAGCCGCCTCCACGCCCTGTCCGTCACCGATGGGTCCTCCCGCTGGGCAGCCCCCTTCTCCTCCCAAAATTATCGCTACCTTAACCCCGCAGTCTCCGATCTCGGCGTCTTCATGAGCGGCGGTTACGGAAGCGGCATCTACGCATTCGAACCGGCCACCGGCAGCGAACGATTCTTCACTCCACTCGATCAACACGACCGGTGGACTCCCGCCCTTTACGACGGCCGCGTATTCACCTTCGTCAAATCCATCTTCCGTGAGCATTCGCCCGCCACCGGCGCGATCCTCTGGTCGCTGGATTTCGGCGGCAACAACATGTCCGATCGCACCGTCGCCTGCTCGGACAATCAGGCTTTCTTAATCAACAACACCTTCCCCTCAGGCCTCGGTGCCAGCCGCTACGAACTCATCGCCCTCGACCTCACGACCCGTCAAATCGCCTGGCGCGTCCGCGACCTCTACACAGGCACTCCAGCCGTCGCCCATCAGACCGTCTTTGCCATCGCCGGCGGGGACCTCATGTACACAGGCAATTCCGTCAAAGCCTACGATCAGGCCTCCGGTCGCCTCCTCGGCACCTACTCCCTCCCCGGCACTGAGAGCAATCTCCGGGGCCAGCCCATCGTCACCCACGACACCCTCATCGTCGCCTCCAATACCAAAACCTATCTCTTCGACCTCAAATCCCGCCAGCTCCGCCAGAGCATTCCATTCGGCGGCCACATCGCCCTCGCAGGCCACACCTTGTATCTGGTCAATCAAGACAACTGGATTCGCACCTACTCCGCGGTCGACCTGTTCAACCAAAAACCCACCGCCACCGACCTCAATATCAGCACACCCGAGGACATCCCTGTCACCATATCGCTCTCCGGCTCCGATCCGGAAAACCGTCCCCTTTCCTTCACGCTTTCACGACTGCCCGTCCTCGGCACGCTCCACCTCACCGCCGATGGCATAACCCCGGGAGAAATCATTCGCTCCGTCCCCACTGCAGTCGCAGGCCCCAACCCACGCGTTATCTATACGCCTCCGCCTGACGTCCACGGCCTCGCGCTAACCGAGTTCGGCTACTTCTCACACGATGGCGAAGTTCGTTCGAATGATGCGTCGGTCATCCTCTCCGTCTCCTCGCAAACCGATGCGCCCCGCGCCATCGACGACACGATCGCGATCACTCCAGGCCAGCCGCTCTCGGGCATTTTCCTGCAAGCCAACGACCGCGATGGTGACGGCGATGAACTCACCGTCATTTCTCACACCGCACCCAGCTCAGGCACGCTCGTTCAAGCAGCCGACGGATCGTTCACCTATACGCCGCCCACCGGCTTCACCGGCACCGCGACATTCGACTACACCGTCCGCGACACCACCGGCCTGACCTCCAGCGCAAGTGTCGCGCTTCTTGTCGACGCCAACGCAGGCCAGCACTGGCTCACCTTCGGCGGCAACCCGCAGCGCACCTTCTATCAACCCGTCCAATTCGGGGCCCAGGCCCTGTCCATTCGATGGCGCGCCACAGTCAATTCGACCTACAAGCGACAAGCCACCGCCACGCAAGACACCGTGTACACCACCGCTAACTTCAGCGGCTCAGGCTTGTCCGCCCTGAACGCATCCGACGGCAGCGCCCGCTGGAACACATCCGTTCCCACCGACTACCCCATACCACTTCAACATACCCTTCACGGCGCCGATCTCATCGCCACCTTCGGTGGCTACAATAACGGCAGCATCGTCAGGTCGCTCGATCCCTCCAACGGCAACATCCGCTGGACGCGCCAGACCGCCAACAGCCTGTACACCGATATTCCCCCGGCAGTGTCCGCAGATCTGATCGCCGGAATGAACGGAGGCGGCGCTCAACTCTCCGGCATCGATCGCTCCACAGGCGATCTCCGCTTTAATCAAAGCCTCTCCTCAACCGGAAACGGCGGCAGCACCACGATTATCGGCGGCCTCCCCTACAGCCTCACGCGCGGTCTGTTCAGACAACACTCCCCCACCACGGGCGCAGTCGCCTGGAGCATCGACCTCGCCATCACCAACACCTCCCCCATGGAACATCACGCGATAGCCGGCACATCGGATCGCGCCTTCATCATCACGGAAACTCACGGCGACCCGTCCTACGATAATGAACTCACCGCGATCGATCTCAACGGCCATTCCATCGCCTGGCGCCTCCGCGGTAAATTCATCGGCTCTCCAGCACTGGCGCACGAAGCCGTTTACGCCCTCTGCGCCGACGGCATTGTCCGCGTCTACGATCAGACGAGCGGTCGTCTTGTTGCCACTTACGGAACCGCCCTTTCCTACCAACTCGCAAACGGACACCTCATCGTCACCAACGATGTCCTCATCGCCACTAGTGCCTCGGATGCCACCACCCTCTACGACCTGCGCACCCGTCAGCCTCGCCAGACCATCAGCCTCTTCGGCCCCCTCAGCCTGGCCGGGAAAAACCTCTACATCACCCGGGACTCCTGGCTCTACGCATTCGATCAGACCCCCGTCGTCTCCTTCAGCCCCAACGGCGGCACCTTCAGCCAGCCCGTCGACGTCACCATCACCAGCACCCAGCCCACCGGATCCACCACCTTCACCACCGACGGCGCCCACCCCTCCGCCAGCTCCGCCATCGGCATCGCCTCCGGCCGCCGTATCCGCGTTTCCTGGACAGGCCGCCTCACCGCGGCGACCTACTACCTGGGCGTATGGAGCGCGGTTCACTCCGCCCGGTTCACCATGGCCGATACCGATGCCGACAACCTCCCCGACTGGTGGGAAAACACCCACTTCGGCAACCTCGCCTCCGCCTCAGACATCACCGACTCGGACTTCGATGGGATTAGCGATGCCCAGGAAATCGGCGCCGGCACAGATCCCCGCTCCGCCGGCGACTATTTCGTGCCCACCACCAGCTTTGGCCGTAACGGCGGCCAGATATGGTTCACCGTCACCTGGTCCGGCAAAGCCGACCGCTATTACGTCATCGAGACATCCACCGACCTCCGCACATGGACACCTGTCGGATCTCAGCCAGGCTCGGGCGGATACAATACTTACAGCTACATGAGCGGTGCCGAAACCACACCCCGCCTCCTCTTCCGCGTCCGCGTCATCCCACGCCCATCCATTCTGCCCTGATCCCGGCGGGCCCTGGCCCGCCGGCCACCCCTCACCTCGGCAGCTCCCCCGCGATACGCTCCGCCAGTCCGCCCACGCCTTCGCTCAGCGCCACGGCCAGCGCGCCAAAATCCTTCCCATCCCACGCCGCGTCCGGCGCGGTGAACGCCCCCCCCGCCACGACCTTCCCGCTCCCATCGGCCGCCACGATCTCGTACGCCGCGGCAAACCGCACCGCTCCGTCCGCCGATCCCTCGCAACGAATGATTCTCACCGTCACGTCGCAATCCCGCGCCACGTCTCCACGCATTGGATGCGCGTCCACACCGCGCACCTCGGGCGATGCCAGCAACCGCTCCTTCAAAATCCGCAGCACCCCCGCCTCCAGCGGCTCCGCCCACCGCGAATAATCCTGGTAACGGATCTCGTTCGTCCCGTCTCGCACCACCATGCTCTTCGTCGCCCGCAGGTACCCCGGCATCTCCACCGGCTTTAACCCGACCTGCAACCGCCCGCCCGTTTTTGCCACCGCCGCATCCGCCGCCGGTGCCGTCCCGGTCAGGACAAAAAACCGCGTCGCATCCGCCGTCGCCACCGGCAGCAGCTGGCATCCGCCCAGCACCGTCGCCGCCACCGCCATCAATGCCCACGCCGGCAAAAGCCGCCGCCGCAACCGCGTCGCACCGGCACCATCGGAAACCTCACACGAATTCTTCGAGTTCATCGGATAAAATTTTAACCAGGCACACATCTCACTCTTCTTTCTTTGGCGTTAGTTATTCTGGCGTTTGAAATTTGCGCCAACCCGGCGGCATCTACTCCGGCCCCTTCTTTCCCGTGATCAGCGAACTCGGGTTGCGCTCCAAAAATTCCGCCAGCCGCTGCAACGCCCCCGCCGCCTCCGACAGCTGCATAAGCGTCCGCGTCGCCTCCTCGCCCAGCCCGCCCTGCGCCGAGATAAAGCTCCGCGCGTTCGCCGCCGCCTGCTCGAACGTCTTCAACGTCCCCTTCGCCTGCTCCAGCACCGCCGCCAGCTGCTCGCCCGCCGGCCCCACCTGCTTGTCGACTCCTGCCATCGTCGCCTTCAACGCGTCGATCGCCGTGTTCAAATTGACCAGCGTCTGCTTGATCTCCGGCGATTCCGTCAGCGCCGTCACCGACTTCCCCGCCTTCGCCCATTCCGCCGTCACCGCCGTCAGATCGACCGCGTTGATCTGCTTGCGTGTATCCACCAGCAGGGCACGCACGTCCTTCTCCAGCCCGGGAAAATCGATCTTCTTCAAATTCGAAAGGATCTGCATCGCGCTCGCGTAAGCCTCCGCCATCGACGACGGGATGCTCGGCACCTCCAGATGCTTCCCGCCCGCCACCAGCTCCCCGAGCGGATAAATCTCCGGATCTTCAAACGTCAGCTCCACATACAACAGCCCCGTCGCCAGCCCTTGCACGCCCAGCTGCGCCCGCAGTCCGCGTTTCACCATGTCCTCCAGCTGCGCCCGGTTCGAAAGATCGATCTCCGCCCCGTCCTCGTTCACCACCACGTTCCTCGTCAGCTCGCAGATAACCACCACCCGCGAACTCTTCTTCTTCGTGTCGAAGTGTACGTTCAGATCCACCACGCGCCCCACCCGCACACCCCGCACTTTTACGACCGAGCCCAGATCCAGGCCGTGGATCGTCTCGTCGAACGACACCACGAAACGCTGCGGCTTCGAAAAAAAGTTCACGCCTCCAAACGTCAGCAGCGCCGCCACGCCCAGCGCCAGCGCGCCCAGCACAAACACACCCACAAGGGCCGGATTGATTTTCGTCTTCATGTCAGCGATCGGTCCGCGCGATGCCCGCGCGAGGTTGATGAAATTGCCGGATTAAAAACTTCGCAACGCATGGCGCCATAAATCCCGCTCACAGCTTCGCCTCCACTCGCGCCGTCCGGCGCAAAAACTCCTGCACCCGCGGATCGTCGCTCGTCCGCGCCAGCTCCTTCGGCGCCCCTTCCGCGATGATTCCCTTCGCTTCGCGCGAGAGCATGATCACCCGGTCCGCGATGTTGAAGATACTGTCCAGCTCGTGCGACACGATCACCAGCGTCGTCCCGAGCATCTCGCGTATCTGCAAAACCAATTCGTCCAGCTTCCGCGACGTCACCGGATCGAGCCCCGCCGACGGCTCGTCGAAAAACACGATCGCCGGATCCAGCGCCAGCGCCCGCGCCAGCCCCGCCCGTTTCTTCATGCCGCCGCTGATCTCCGATGGAAAATGATTCTCGTATCCCGTCAGCCCCACCTGCGCCAGCTTCAGCGCCACGATCTCCTCGCGCTCGCTCCGGCTCAGATCCGTGTGCTCCTCCAGCGGCAGCGCCACATTTTCGCGCACCGTCAGCGAGCTCCACAACGCCCCGCTCTGATACAGCACACCGAATCCCTTCAATAACTCCCGCCGCCGCGCCGCGTCCGCCGCGCTGAAATCCTCGCCAAAGTACTTCACGCGCCCCGCCGTCGGCGCGCGCAGCCCCACCATATGCCGCAGCAGCGTGCTCTTCCCGCAACCGCTCCCACCAATCACGAAAAACACTTCCCCGCGATTCACCGAGAAACTCACGTCCTGCAACACCGCCTTGCCGTCATAGCCGACCGACAGCCCCTCCACCTCGATCGCCGGCGCGTCCGCTTTCTGTGTTTTTCCGTTCGTCGTCATCGCGCTCACCATCCCAAAATATTGAATACCGCCGCGTACACCGCGTCCGCCACGATGATCAGCAGGATCGAGGTCACCACCGCCGACGTCGCCGCCCGCCCCACGCCCGCCGCGTTCCGGTCCGCCTGCAACCCGCGCAAACATCCCGCCAGCCCCACGATCAACCCGAACGTCCCCGCCTTGATGATCCCCGTCATCACGTCCGACATGTCCACGATCGTCAGCGTCTCCACCCAGTAAGCCGCGGGCGAAATCGACAGAATCGAAAACGCGATCACCACGCCGCCCAGGATGCCCAGCGCATTCGCATACAGCGTCAGCAGCGGCATCATGATCGCCAGCGCCAGCAGCCTCGGCAGCACCAGAAACTCGATCGGCCTCAACCCCAGCGTCTCGATCGCGTCGATCTCCTCATTCGCCTTCATGTTGCCCAGCTCCGCCGCAAACGCCGCGCCCGTCCGCCCCGCCATCACGATCCCCGTCATCATCGCGCCCATCTCGCGCACCATCGAGAGCCCCACAAAATCCGCCACGTAAATATCGCCGCCATACTGCCTCAGCACGATCGCACCGATGAACGCCAGCGTCACGCCCACCAGAAAATTGATCAGCCCCACGATCGGCAGCGCCATCGCCCCGCACTGCTGCATCTCCGCCAGAGTATCCTTCCAACGAAACCGGTGCGGCCGCTTCGCCACCGCCACCGCGCTCAGCGTGCACTCACCCACAAAATGCGCGATGTCCTTCGTCTTCTGCTTCAACTCCTCCGTGCACAATCCCACCGCCGTGAGCAACCCCGGCGCCCGGTCCACCGCCGGCTCCGTCACACTCGTCACCGCGAGTTGATCCAGCAACCGCCGCGCCTGCTCCGGCATCGCCGCATCCTCGAGACGCACACTCTTCCCATCGCACCAGCGCCGCACACTTCCCCAAAACAACAACAGCGAACTGTCCCAGCTCTCCAGCCCGCCCGTCTCCAGACGCACCACCGTGGGCGCGCGCTTGCCCACAATCTCGCGCCACTCCGGCCGCGTCCCCGTGATCCGCCAGTTCCCGCTCAACTCCACCACCAAAGCATTCCCCTCCTCGCGCACATGCGCGTGGGCGGGAATGACATCAGGTGCGGTCGGCATCGGGTCGGTTGTAGTGGCGGACACTGAAAGCAAAACCTCTAAATTTGCCATTTTCAGTCGCCCGCCGCCGCCCATTGTTCCGCCCCGTGAACCGCTTCCGCACCGTCCTCTTCGACCTCGATGGCACCCTCCTCGATCACTTCGCCGCCATCCACAAATCCCACGTCCACACCATGCGCACCCTCGGCCTCCCCGAGCCCACCATGGAACAGGTTCACCGCGCCGTCGGCGGCGGCCTCGAAGTCGCCATCCAGCGCCTCCTCGGCGAAAAAAACGCCGCCCTCCTCGAAAAAGCCCTCCCCATCTACCGCGCCTACTGGGACGCAAACATGCTCCACGGCGTCGCCCTCCTCCCCGGCTCCCGCGAACTCCTCGAAGCCCTCAAAACCCGCGGCGTCCGCTGCGCCGTCTTCACCAACAAACACGGCCCCTCCGCCCGCACCCTCATGGATCACCTCGGCGTCACCCACCTCCTCGACGCCGTATTCGGAGCGATGGATACGCCCTGGTTCAAGCCCGACCCCGAGTTCTCCACCCACGCCTTGAAAACCCTCGGCGCCGACCCCGCCACCACCTGCATGATCGGCGACTCCCCCTACGACATCCAGGCCGCGCACAACGGCGGTTTCCCCTGCCACTGCGTGACGACCGGCACCCACACCGCCGCGCAACTCACCGAAGCCCGCGCCGACTCCGTCCACCCCGACATGACCACGCTCGCCCACGCCATCTTCGCCCTAAAAATCACCGCCCGCATCTAACCCCTCCGCCATCGTTCTCGTTCTCTTACTCGTACTCGTTCTCCTCCGAGTCCTCCTCCGTCCCCCTCCCCATCCGTGCCCATCCGCTCAATCCGTGATTAAAAACTCCGCCGCTTCGCAATCCTGTTCATCCTCTTAATCCTGTCTAAAAAAGTTTCCGTCTCTCCCCCTCCGCCATCCGCGCAATCCGTGGTCGAAAAAATCACTCCACCTCGTGCCCCAGCGCATGCGTCACCTCGATGTTCAGCGCGTTCAGCGACAAATACACATCCCGGATAAACGCCGCCATCCCCCCCAGCATCAGCACCACGCTCACGATAAATACGCCCAGCACCGCGCTCGCCACCTTCACCGCCAGCACCTGCCCGACAAACAGCAGCATGATCAGCGATCCCGATGTGAAGATGCTCGAGATCACCAGCGTCATCGCCAGCCGCATCAGCCGCGCCCGCCGAAACATGATCTCCAGCTGATGCTCGATATGCGCCCGCTCCCCTCCCTTCGCCTGCCTCACCAATCCCGCCAGGCTTCTCGACCGGTCCACAATCCGCCCCATCCGCGTCGTCATCGAAATCACCAGCGCCCCCAGGCCTGAAATCAAAATCACCGGCGAAATCGAAAGCTGAATCAGCGGCAGAATATCGTTCAGGTCGGCGGGGATGGCGAACATCCCGCCGACAAAACCAGCCCGCCGCCGCGGAGCAATCCCGTTGCTCTCCACAAAAAACTGCGCGCCCGCCACGGCACCAACTCCCGCCATCGCGTACCAAGCCCCGGCTGGAGCGCGCGTCGCCCCTCATTCCAAACAGCGACTTTGCCTTCCGCCCATTTTTTCGCCCTCTCTCTCCCACCCCACGGCGGCCCCCCTCCTCGTTTCACGACGACGGCTCGCTCTCACCTGATACCCCTTTCTCACCGCGCACCGTCACCCACGGCGCGCCTGCACGCTTTCCGTCCGGATACCCCAATCATCTCCGGACTGAATAAACCCAAAACAATACCCCAATATGAACACCCTGAAACTCACCCGTTTCATGGCGAAGAGCGTTCGCGCGCTTCTCGCCTCGTTCGTCTGCACGGCCCTCGCCGCCGTTTCCGCCTCCGCCGCCATCACCTTCGATGCCGTCGCCAGCAAAGCCGCCACCAACGGCGCATCCACGACCTGGACACACACCACCGGCTCCGGCACCGACCGCATCCTCATCGTCGGCCTCGCCACCGAGGACACCTCCACCTCCGTCCTCAACGTCTCCGCCATCACCTACGGCGGCGTCGCCCTGACCGCCGTGCCCAACTCCACCGCCACCGCCGGCTCCAGCACCTACGATCGCACGCAGCTCTTCTACCTCCTCAACCCCGCCTCCGGCACCAACACCATCGCCGTCACCTGGGGAGGCGCGGTTAACGGCATCAGCGCCGGCTCCATCTCCCTCGCCGGCGCCGCCCAATCCGCACCCACCCTCACCGCGATCAACTCCGCCACCTCCGGCAACACGATCTCCGCCAGCCTCAACGTAAACACCGCCGGCTCCTGGCTCGTCTCCGTCGCCAACTCCGGCGCAAGCAACGCCACTCTCACCCCCGGCTCCTCCCAGACCAAACGCTGGGGCCTCGGCCAGTCCTCCTCCGGCGGCGCCGGCTCCACCGCCGCGCCCTCCGCCACCGGCGCCGTATCCACATTCTGGACCGCCTCCAGCTCCAGCCAGCTCGCCCTCTCCGTCGTCGCCATCGCGCCTTCCGGCGGCACCACCGTGACCGCTCCGTCGATCACGACCCAGCCCGCCAGCCAGACCGTCACCGCCGGCAGCAGCGCGACCTTCACCGTCGCCGCCAGCGGCACCGCTCCGCTCTCCTACCAATGGCGTTTCAACGGCTCCAACATATCCGGCGCGACAAACGCTTCCTACACGCTCTCCAACGCCCAGTCCGCCAACGCCGGCAGCTACTCCGTCGTCGTTTCCAACTCCGCCGGCTCCGCCACCAGCAACAACGCCACGCTCACCATCAGCTCGACCGCCACCGCGCCGGCAATCACGACGCAACCCGCGAGCCAGACCATCAACGCCGGCGGCTCCGCCACGTTCTCCGTCACCGCCTCCGGCACCGCTCCACTCTCTTACCAATGGCGCTTCAACGGCGCCAACATCTCCGGCGCCACCAGCTCCTCCTACAGCCTGAGCAACGCCCAGACCTCCGCCGCCGGTAACTACTCCGTCGTCGTCACCAACGCCGTCGGCACCGCCACCAGCAACAACGCCACGCTCACCGTCAACACCGGCTCCACCGCCGGCGTCATCTACGTTTCTCCCACCGGCACCGACGCCAACCCCGGCACGCTCGCCGCCCCGACCACGCTCACCGCCGCCATCCTCGAAGCGCAGCCGGGCGACACGATCTACCTGCGCGGCGGCACCTACAACTACTCCGCCACCGTCAATATTGCCTTCGGCAACAACGGCACCTCCGCCAACCCCAAGCGCATCTTCGCCTACCAGTCCGAGGTTCCTGTATTGAACTTCTCGACACAAGCCCTCGGCGACGCCAACCGCGGCATCCACCTCTTCGGCAACTACTGGCATTTCCGCGGCGTCACCATCCAGGGCGCCGGCGACAACGGCATGCTCATCGGCGGCAACAACAACACCATCGAACTCTGTACCTTCCGAGCCAACCGCGACTCCGGCCTGCAGCTCTCCCGCCGCGCCAGCAGCCTCGCCAACATCGCCGACTGGCCCTCGAACAACCTCATCCTCAACAGCACCGCCTACGACAACGCCGACCCCGACGCCGAGGATGCCGACGGCTTCGCCTGCAAACTCACCTCCGGCCCCGGCAACGTTTTCCGCGGCTGCATTTCGTACAACAACATCGACGACGGCTGGGATCTCTACGCCAACACCGACACCGGCCCCATCGGCGCCGTCCTCATCGAGAACTGCATCGCCTACCGCAACGGCGTCCTCACCAACGGCTCCACCTCCGGCAACGGAGACAAAAACGGCTTCAAGCTCGGCGGCTCCGGCGTCGACGTCCCCCACACCATCCGCCGCAGCCTCGCCTTCAACAACGGCAAGCACGGCTTCACCGACAACAACAACCAGGGCCCCATCACCGTGCTCAACAACACCGCCTTCAACAACACCGGCTCCAACTTCCAGTTCCGCGAAGGCGGCACCCACGTGTTCACCAACAACGCCTCCTACAACGCCGGCAGCTCCGACAAAACCATCGGCACGCTCACCGGCACCACGAACTTATTCTGGCGAAACAATGCCAGCAGCAACGACGGCGGCACCAAGGTTATCTCCGCCGCCGACTTCCAGACGCTCACGATTCCCTCCGGCGGCTTCACCCGCAACGCCGACGGCAGCATCAACCTCGGCAACTTCGCGAAACTCGTCTCCGGCTCCGACCTCGTGAACGGCGGCACCCCCAGCGGCACCGACATCGGCGCCATCGAAAGCTACTAATGTAGGGCCTGCGCTCGCGCAGCGCCGCCGTGCGCCATCGCGCACGGCTCCGTCGGACCGGCACTTAGCAAGTGCCGCCCCTCGAGCAAATATCACCCCCACCCAATCCGGCCGCCGCCCCGCGGCCGGATTTTTTTCATCCCTCACTCCATCACTCCGCGTCTCCGCCCTTCCGCGCTTCCGCGATTTCTCCGTCTCCGCGCCCCCTCCGTCCCCACTCCGCCTTCTTCTCCCTTCCCACGTCCCCTTTCCCTCTTCACCCTTCACCCTTCACTCTTACTCCCGCGTGGCCCTTCCTCCTCCATCAACCGACACCCTCACCGGCGTCCTTGAGCGCATCATCTTTCTGAACGAGGAAACCCACTTCACCATCGCCGAGTTCCGCGCCGACACCTCCGACGACAAAATCACCATCACCGGTCCGCTCCCCGGCGCCCAATGCGGCGAAACCCTCCACCTCCGCGGCACCTGGACCAAACACGCGCAGCACGGCGACCAGTTCAAAGTCGATTCCTTCAAAGCCGAGCTCCCGTCCAGCGTGTACGGGATTCGCAAATATCTCGGCTCCGGCCTCGTCCCCGGCATCGGCAAAGTCTATGCCAACAAAATCGTCGACGCCTTCGGCACCGACACCTTCCGCGTCCTCAGCGAAGAATCCGCCAGGCTCCGCGGCGTCCCCGGCATCGGCAAAGTCCGCGCCTCCGCCATTAAGAAAGCCTGGGACGACCAGCGCGCCCTCCGCGAGATCCACATCTTCCTCCAGACTTACGGCGTCACGACCTCGCAGTGCGTGAAGCTCGTCCAGCGCTACGGGCACGAAGCGAAAAGAATTCTCCTCGAAGAACCGTACCGCGTCGCCCGCGAGATCGATGGCATCGGTTTCAAGACCGCCGACAAGATCGCCATCAACCTCGGCTACGCCAACGACGCCGCCCCGCGCCTCGACGCCGGCCTCCTCTTCTCGATGGAAACGCTCCAGGAGGAAGGCCACACCGCCCTCCGCGAAGCCGACCTCACCGCCCACGCCGCGCAACTCCTCGAAACCTCCGCCGACCGCATCACCGCCCGCATCGCCGCCCTCGTTGAACAAAAACACCTCGTCTCCCACGCCCCCGCCGGCGTCGCCACCCCCCTCCCCGGCTCCGCCCTCCTCCAGCTCCCCCACAACGACCGCGCCGAACAGAAAATCGCGTCGTCCATCGTCCGCCTCACCAAAGTCATCAGCGGCCTGCCTCCGATAAAAACCGACGCCGCCGTCGTCTGGGCCGAGCAAAAAGCCGGCTTCGAATTCGCCGACCAGCAACGCGCCGCCCTCCGCCACGCCCTCACATCCAAAGTTTCAATACTCACCGGCGGCCCCGGCACGGGCAAAGCCCAGCCCCTCAGCTCCCTCGTCCTCACCCCCGCCGGCTTCAAACCCATCGGCACGCTCAAGCCCGGCGACACCGTCATTGGTGCCGACGGCCAGCCCACGCTCGTCACCAGCATCCACCCGCAAGGTCCCAAAGAAATTTTCGAAGTCTCCTTCGTCGACGGCCGCAGCACCCGCTGCTGCGACGATCACCTCTGGCAGGTCTGGACCCGCACATCGGTTTGGAGCCCGCGCAAAAAAAAGAAAGTCCGCTCCCGCGGCTGGCGCGTTCTCCCCTTGGGCAAAATCCGCCGCCGCATCGCCGACGACCGTGTCGAATCTGGCCGCATCGCCATCCCCCTCGCGCAACCCTGGACCGCCGCCCCCTCTACTCCACTTCCCTGCGATCCCTATGTCATCGGCGCGCTCATAGGCGACGGCTGCATCAGCAACTCCCTCGTCCTCACCAGCACCGACCACGAGATCGTCGACTCCGTCGCCACCCACATCGCCCCCCTCGGCCTGCACCTGAAACCCGTCACACTCCACGGCTCAAAAACCATTTCCTACCGCATCACCACCGGTCGCCGCGGTCACGACAATCCGCTTACCCGCTTCACCCGCAAACTCGGCCTCGCCGTTAACTCCGAGAAAAAGTTCATCCCCGAAATCTTCTTCAACGCATCCCACGCCCAACGACTCCAACTCATGCGTGGGCTCATGGATACCGACGGCACCGTGGACCGTCTCGGCGTCGCGTCCTTCACCACCTCAAGCCCCACCCTCGCCCGCGACTTTCAGCGCCTCGCCTGGTCCCTCGGCTGCATCGCCACGTTCGGCGCCATCAAGAAACCCACCTACACCTATAAAAGCGTGAAACGCCCCGGCCTTCCCGCCTTCACCCTCTTCCTGCAACACCCCGAACCCGCGCAGCTCCTCACCCTCCCCCGCAAACTGGCCCGCCTCAAGACCCCGCGCCCGCGCAAACGCCTCGGCCTGCGCCTCCGTATCCAAAACATCCAGCCAGCCGGCGTCGAAGAGTGCGTCTGCATCTCCCTCGCCGCGCCCGACGGCCTCTACGTCACCGACGACTACATCGTCACTCACAACACCACGATACTCCGCGCGCTCGTCGACATCCTCCGCGCCAAAAAAGTCCGCATCCACCTCGCCGCTCCCACCGGCCGCGCCGCCCAGCGCCTCGCCGAAACCACCGGCGGCTTCGCCTCCACCATTCACCGCCTGCTGAAATACGATCCCGCCAAAGGCGGCTTCAGCGCCAACGACTCCACCCCGCTCGCCACCGACTTCCTCGTCGTCGACGAAGCCTCGATGCTCGACACCCGCCTCGCCGCCGCCCTCTTCCAGGCCGTCCCCTCGCGCGCGCATCTCCTCCTCGTCGGCGACACCGATCAACTCCCCTCCGTCGGCGCCGGCAACATCCTCAAAGACCTCATCGCCTCCGCCGCGCTCTTTCCGTCACCAACGACCAACGACCAACTACCCACTACCTCCGCCCCACCTTCCGCACTCCCAGTGACGCGGTTAAACGTCATCTACCGCCAGAAAGGCCAGAGCCAGATCGTCACCACCGCCCACGCCATCAACGACGGCGACCCCACGCTTCCTCCAAGCACGCCCGACATCACTTCGATCCAGGCGTGGAGCGATCTCACCTTCGTCATCGCCGACTCCGCCGACGACTGCCTCGCCAAAACCATCGCCCTCTGCACCGAGTTCATCCCCCGTCACTACGACTGGTTCGATCCCATCCGCGACGTCCAGGTTCTCGCGCCGATGCACAAGGGCACCGCCGGCGTCGGCAACTTCAACGTCCAGCTCCAGGCCGCCCTCAACCCTCGCGGCAAAGGCCTCCGCGGCCCCTCCGGCGAATTCCGCCCCCGCGACAAGGTCATCCAACTCCGCAACAACTACGACAAAAACCTCTTCAACGGCGACATCGGCTCCATCACCGAAATCGACCCCGAAGCCGCCACCGTCACCGCCGACTTCGACGGCGAAGTCCACCCCTTCGACCGCGGCGAGATGGGCAGCCTCGCTCTCGCCTACGCCATCAGCATCCACAAATCCCAGGGCTCCGAATACCCCGTCGTCATCGTCCCCCTGCTGAAAGCCCACTTCATGATGCTCCAGCGCAACCTCCTCTACACCGCCATCACCCGCGGCAAAAAGAAGGTCTTCCTCGTCGGCGAACCCGCCGCCTACGCCATGGCCGTGCGTAATGCCGAGTCCAAACTCCGCTCCACCCACCTCCGCGAAAAAATAGGCACCCTTCAGGCCCCGTAGACCAGCGGCTCGCACGCGCTTCGCAACCCACGCCCCGTTCTGTCGCGCCAGAACGCACTGCCACCCGCTCCCAAACCCTCCGGCCGCACCGTAAAATGCCCGGTCGCAGGCCGCGGGCACGCGCCCGTTTCCACCCTCAAGCCGGCCTCGTTTGAGCCGATGTACGTGCCTGGTCCCGGCCGCTCGCGCCGCGCCCTCTCGTTGCCATGCCTTTTTCGTCGTTTTCGGTCTCGGAATTCTTCCGGAGACACCGCTGTCGCGTCTTCGCACTCGTTGTCTCGTGCATGGTTGCGTCCACCCCGTTCGCCTCCGCCCAGACAACTGCTCCCACCCCTGCGCCCCCTGAGCAGATTATAACCGACATCCTCGACTTCTGGGGCCACACGGGTCTCGCCCATACGACTCCGCAACGCGTCCAGCTCACCCTCGACATCGATCACTACGACCCCGAATGGAAAATCGCCTGGGCGCGGGCTGGCGGAAAAAGCTACTACGTCGCGACCGGAGACAAACCCTGGCCCATCCGAGCCGGAGACCGCATTCTCGCCGACGGCCTGATGACCCCGTCCGAGGGTCTTTCCCTCGCCAATTGCGCCATCACTGTCGTCGGACAGAACGCGTCCCCCACCCCGCTGGAAACCGCTGGCCAGGTATCCAACGCCGGTTTCCTCCAAAACCAGATCGTCAACATCGAGGGTTACGTCCAGCGCCAGACGGGCAACGACGCCACCCATCACACACTCGAGCTCATCTCCGAAGGCATTCTCGTCAGCGTACGCATCTACTCGCCTGGCGGCGGCACCGTCCCCTCCTTCCTCGATACCCGCGTCCGCGCCACAGGCATCTACGTCGGTCGCACCAGCGCTTTGGGCGAACTCATCCAGATCGAACTCTGGGTCACCGGCGCCTCGAACGTTAAAATCCTTTCCCGCAACGCCGACGATCCCCGCTTCGCACTCGCCACCACCGAGATCGAGCGCCTCCCGTTCCTCTCGACCGAGACCCCCGTCAAAATAGCCGGCACCGTTCACTCCAACGAACTCGGTCAATCCATCTCCCTGCGCGACAGCACCGGCCAGGTCAAAGTCCTCACCACCCAGACCCGCCCCGTCCGCATCGGCGAAGCCGTCGAGGCTGTCGGCTTCCCTTCCGTCCGCGGTAACGAATGGACCCTCCGCGACGGCCTCTTCCGCCCCCGCGCCTCCAGCATCGTCCTCGCCGATTCCAACGACCGTTTCCTCCTCCGGCTCAGCGAACAAATCCTCGACCTCCGTCCCGAGGACGCCGCCCGCTCCAGTCCCGCCAAACTCACCGGCGTCGTCACGTGGGCCCACAGCACCTCCCGCTATATCTATCTTCAGGATACCAGCGGCGGCATCCGCATCGAACTCCCCCCCGGCGAACCCGCCACCCGCGATATCCTTTTCAATCTCGTCGAGGTGTACGGCGTCACCCACGCCGGCAGTTTCGCACCCGAAATCCGCGCCGATAAAATCCAGCGGCTCGGCCAGACCGCCGTCCCCGTCGCCCGATCGATCTCGCTGGAACAGGCCATGGCCGGCTCCGAAGCCGGCCAGTGGGTCGAAATGCGCGGCTACCTCCGCGACGTCGTCCACGACGCCGGCTGGACCCGCCTCACCCTCATCGGCGCCGCCGGCGAATTCACCGTCCAGCTTCCACGCAGCTCCGAACTCGAAACCCTCGCCGGCAGCAACGTCCGCGTCACCGGCGTCTGCGTCGTGGACGCCAACGACCGCCGCGAACTCACCGGCGTCTATCTCCTCTCCCCCGGCAACGAGTCCGTCCAGATCGAGGAACCCGCCGCCGCCGATCCTTTCGCCGTTCCCCTTCGCACCATCGCCAGCCTCCGGCAGTACAGCCCTCTCCAATCTTTCAACCGCCGCATCCGCATCCGCGGCGAGGTCGTCCATCACGTCCCCGGCCGCTACGTCTATATCCAGGATGGCGCCTCCGGCCTCCTCGCCCTCAGCCGCGGCAAGGCCCCGCTCGCCCTCGGCGACCGCGTCGAGCTCACCGGTCTCTCCGGCCGCGAGGGCAACCGCCTGGTTCTCCGCGAAGCCATGTATCGACGGATCGGCGACGGCACAAAACTGACCCCGCTCGAAATCGCCGCCAGCCGCAACGCCGACGAAACCCTCGACGGCCGCCTCGTCCGCATCGCCGGCCGCCTCCTGGAATCCAGCCGCCGCGGCCCGGACCTCCACATTCTCATGCAGGCCGACCAAGGCGTTTTCGAAGCCAGGCTCGACAATGTCCTGATCGACGTCCCCCAGGACGGCGCTGAACTCCGCCTCACCGGCGTCTATCAAGTGGAGCTCGACGAATACCGCCAGCCTCGCGGCTTCCACATCCTTCTCCGCTCCGAAAACGACCTGGAGGTTCTCAAGAGCCCGTCATGGTGGACCGCCCGCCGCGCCCTCTACGCCGCCAGCATCCTCTTCGCCTGCGTCCTCGGCATCATCGGCTGGGTCACCATCCTCCGCCGCCGCGTCAAACAACAAACCGCCCAGCTGCGCGATCAGCTAGAAAAAGAAGCACTCCTCGAAGCCCGCCACCGCGACATCATCGACAACGCCTCCGACTTCATCTTCACCCTCGATAACGACGGCCGCCTCACCTCCTTCAATCCCGCCGGCGAACGCATGACCGGCCTCGCTCGCGCAGACGCCCTCGGACGCCCCTTTCACGATTTGCTCGCGGCCGAAGAATCCGGCTCCCCCCTCCCGATCTTCTCCCTTCGCTCGGAAAACGATCCCGCCATCACCTGCCAGACCCGTTTCAAAACCGCCGGCGGCCGCGTCATCTGGGTGGAAATCTGCGCCCGTGCCCTTCGTCAACCCGGCCGCCCCAACGGCCTGCTCGGCGTCGCCCGCGACATCTCCGAGCGAAAGCAAATCGAGGAAGAACTCCTCCGCGCCCGCGACGCCGCCGAGGCCAACACCCGCGCCAAATCCGCCTTCCTCGCCAACATGTCGCACGAGATCCGCACCCCGATGAACGGCGTCATCGGCATGAGCAACCTCCTCCTCGACACCCGCCTCTCCGACGAACAGCGCGACTTCGCCGAAACCATCCGCAACTCCGCCGAGTCCCTCCTCACCGTCCTCAACGACATCCTCGACTTCTCCAAGATCGAGGCCGGCAAACTCCAGTTCGAAACCATCGACTTCGACCTCAACGAAACCGTCGAGTCCACCCTCGAACTCCTCGCCTCCCGCGCTTCCGACAAAGGCATCGAACTCGCCTCCTACCTCCCCGCCGAATTGCCCCGCTGGATACGCGGCGACCCCGGCCGCCTGCGCCAGGTCCTCATCAATCTCATCGGCAACGCCATCAAGTTCACCGAAAAGGGCGAAGTCGTCATCGCCGTCGCCCTCGAACGCGAGACCGACGACGACGTCCGCCTCCACTTCGAAGTCACCGACACCGGCCCCGGCCTCGACGCCGAAACCCAGGCCCGCCTCTTCCAGCCCTTCTCCCAGGCCGACGGCTCCACCACGCGCAAATTCGGCGGCACCGGCCTCGGCCTCGCGATCTCCAAACAGATCGTCCACCTCATGGAAGGCCACATCGGCGTCCGCAGCACGCCCGGCCACGGCGCGACTTTCTGGTTCAACGTCCGCCTCGACAAACAACCGTACGGTGCCCCCCGCGAGCAGCCGCCCCGCGTCACCGCCCTCAGCGGCCTCCGCGCGCTCATCGTCGACGACAACGCCACCAACCGCAAAATCCTCCAGCACTACTGCGTCGCCTGGGGCGTTCGCGGCGAACCCGTGATCAGCGGCGCCGCCGCGCTCACCTCCCTCCGCGAAGCCGCCGCCTCCGGCGATCCCTTCCAACTCGTCCTCACCGACTACCAGATGCCCGAGATGGACGGCCTCATGCTCGCCCGCGAAATCCAAAACGACTCCAGGATTTCCGGCGCCCGCGTCATCCTCCTCACCTCTTGGGACCGGCGCTTCACCCGAGACGAACTCACCGAGTCCGGCGTCATTCGCATGCTCGTGAAACCCATCCGCCAGCAGGATCTCCTGGGCGCACTGCTCCGCTGCGTCCGCATCGGCTTCGGCACCAACTCCGGCGGCAGCAACCTCCCGTCACGCTCCACGCCTCCGGCCGAAGACCCGGCCCCGCGCGTCGCTCCCGCCGGCCGCAGCCTCCGCGTCCTCGTGGCCGAGGATAACATCGTCAACCAGCGCGTAGCCTCGCTCCAACTACGCAACCTCGGCCACACCGTCGAAATCGCCGCCAACGGCCTCGAAGTCCTCAAAGCCCTCGAAACCACCACCTACGACGTCATCTTCATGGACGGCCAGATGCCCGAGCTCGACGGCTACCAGACCACCCGCCGCATCCGCCAGAACCCCGCCATCGCCGGCATCCGCATCATCGCCATGACCGCCAACGCCATGCAGGGCGACCGCGAACGCTGCCTCGAAGCCGGCATGGACGACTATATCAGCAAACCCACCCGCCCCGAAGACCTCCAGGCCGCCCTCCTCCGTTGCTCCCTCCACCAGCAAACCCCGGACCCTTTCGAAGTTTGACGCCGGCTCGCCCTCCGTCCCGCGCCCTAATCGTCTGCGTGTCTCGGCCCAACCCAAGTTTGTCATCCAATAGATGACAAACTCCCCGCCCTCGTCCCCATCCGAGTCCTCCGTGCAATCCGTGGTTAAAAAGCCCGGCTAACCCTCCGCACACCGCCCGCTTCTGCTTCGCAAAAAAAGTTTCCCCGCCACCGCACGCGCGCTTACAACCCCCTTCCCCATGAAAAAAGACGCCGTTCTCACAAAAATTAAGTCCGAGAAGGTCGTCGCGCTCATCCGCGCCGACGGTCCCGATGGTCTCCTCGATTGCGCCAAGGCCCTCGCCGAAGGCGGCCTCACCAGCATCGAGCTCACCATGACCACTCCGGGCGCCATCCGCGTCCTCGAAAAAGCCACCGCCGAACTCCCCGACTTCATCTTCGGCCTCGGCACCGTCCTCGACGCCGAAACCGCCCGCGCCGGCATTCTCGCCGGAGCCAAATTCATCGTCACCCCCGCCACCCGCCCCGACGTCATCCAGGTCTGCAAACGCTACAGCATTCCGATCTTCTCCGGCGCCTTCACCCCCACCGAAATCATCGCCGCCTGGGAAGCCGGCTCCGACGCCATCAAAATCTTCCCCGCCGAATTCTTCGGCCCCAACTACATCAAATCCGTCAAAGCTCCCTTCCCCCAGATCGACTTCGTCCCCACCGGCGGCGTGAACGAAAACAACGTCGGCGACTTCCTCAAAGCCGGCGCCACTGCCACCGCCGCCGGCAGCTCTCTCGTCGATGCGAAGGCCCTCAAGGAAAAAAACTGGGCCGCCATCACCGCCAAAGCCAAAGCCTTCGCCGCCGCCGTCGCCGCCGCGAAGTGATCGCCCGGCAGGAGCGGCTTCACGCCGCGACAAACATCGTCCACCGCAAGTCCGCCCAGGAAAACCTCGGCGGACTTTTCATTTTCAACCTCCGCACAGCCGCATCATTCACGATGTCCGACACCCATGTCGTGCCATCGCGTCCGCCAAATCCTGCTCCAAACCCTCTCTCCGTTCCAGAGTTCCTGAGTTCCAGATTAAAATCCTCCCAGCTCTTCGCTCGGACCTTAGCGTCGTCGCGTCTTCGCGCTTAACCAAACCGCCGCCCGCTCACCAGCGCCGCCCACCACCGTCAGCCCGCATTCACACATTCACGACTTCGCGCTCACCCCAGAAACTTCGCCACATCCGGGATCTCGATCACGCGCCGCCCGCCCAGCCGCCGCTCCATGTAAGGATCGACCGCCTGCGTCACCTCGACCTCTTCCTCCAGCGTCGTGCCTTCCTCCTCATCGCCCTCGCCCGTCTCGATCATCTCCTCGGCATCCTCGCCATCCACGAGCCACTCCGGCTCATCGAATAAATGCGACATCCGCCGCGCCTCCGGCTCCAGCAACATCGGCGGATTCTTCACCTTCCCCGCCTTCACCAACTCGAAAAGCGCCGGATAAAACTTGTCCTTAAAAATCGCCTGGAAGTCCGACATCCACTTGTTCGCCACGCCCTCGCGCTTCGTCAGCAGCACCACATCCGAAAAATGGATGCACGCCTCATACCACGGAAGCAGCCCCTTGTGCTTCTCCGCCAGCTGACAATCCACCACGGTGAAAACTCGCGCCACTTCCGCCCCGCTCTGATCCATCCACGGCTTGAACGCCTCGAGCTGATCCACCGGATTCCCCCGCCCATCCGTCACGAAGAAAACATGCGTCGCCCCCTCGATCGCCCCCTCCGGCACCTCGATCCCGCCTTCCCCGAGCCAGCGCCAACGCACGACCTTCCCGAGCTTCGCATCGCGCTCATCCGCCGCCTCCGAATCCGCGAGTAACACCACCGCCTGCTCATCCGTATCGAGCCCGCCCTCGATCAAATCCGCCAGCACCTCGCGCCGCCCCGAACCGGACGCACCGAGGATCACATAAACCAGAGGCTTCGAAACTTCATTCATGCCGCGCACAAAAACCAACCCCCACAAAATCGCCAGCGGCTTCTTCTTCCTTCTGGTGTAGGCGGGGGGCCCCCACCCCGCTCCCTCCCATCATTCCAATCCGCCTTTCCCGGTCGCCCGCATTTTCTTCGCTCGATCCATCTCACGATTCGATTCATCCATCGTGCTAAACTTTGAAGCCTGCATCGCGAAAAACGCGTGCTGCTCAGCCGATAACACGTCCCGCGCCGCCTCGCTCGACGCCTGCCAATTCACGAGCGAGAACGAATATCTCCCCGTCTGCGCCTTCGGTCCCGACTTCGCCAAAACCTCCACCAACCGCTCCACCTGATCGGAGCTGACCGGCACGCCCGCCAGCATCGCTTTTCCCGCGAAACTCATAACCACACTGCGCACAGGAAACGTCCGCTCCCACTCGCGCATTCTCTCCACACCCGCCTCGCCCAACACCGCCAGCTCCACCGCTCGCTTCGCCGCAGCCGCCTCCTTTTCCTGCGCGCCAATCGCCGAATCCCTCACCGACAACCCGCCCGCCCGCCGGATCGCCGCCAGATCCAGCCGCAGCAAACGCCCGCGCAAATACTCCGCCTTAAGCCGCTCGATCTGCTCCGCCGATAAGCCGCTCCGCCTGAAAAACGGCCGATACAAACGCACATACTCATCCGCCTCCGCCGCCGCCCACAGCGCCTGAAACTGCGGATCGTTATCCTGCCGCTCCCGCACCCGCGCCCGGACTTCTTCAAACAACGCATCGTCCTCGGCCAGCGTACGCAACGCACCCTCGACACCAATCGTCTTCAGCTCACTCGCCGCTTTCTCCGCCGCCGCAACGCGCGCCTCCGCCCTCACCACCCGCGCGCGCAAATCCGCCTCGCTCCCACGCAACGCCTCCACCTCCGCCACCCGCAAAGCCGTCTGCTGCTTCGCCCAAAAAAAGACGCCCATCGCCACCACCAACACAGCGACGCTCACACCCATGACATAAAATTTCGCGCGCATGACTTTATGATTTTGGGAGTTCCCCACGCCGCAGCGCCTTCCGCGCTTCCATCGCCTTCAACACCTGCACCTGCCGCTCACTCAAAAACGCCGCCGCCCGTTCGATCTTCTCCGTCTCCACCCACCCCGCCGGCTTGCCCGTCGCATCCACCGCCTGCGTGAACACCTCGATAAACGCCAGCCGCTGCTCTGGCCCGAGCGGCACCTCGTTCTCAAAAAGCTCCTTCGCCGCTTCACCTACCATATGCGGCCAACGCGCCTTCATCTCAGACCTCACCAAAACCTCATAGCCCGCATCTCCCACTAACCCGCGCAGCCGCGTTTCCATCTCACCGGCCGACATCTCCGCCGGAATAAAAAACAAAACCTCCGTTCCCCCGTATTGATCGCCCCATCTGTGCTGAACCGGCGCTCCCTTCTGCAAAATCTCCACGACATCCCGCCTCCGCTCCTCGCTCAGCTGCAACCGCGCGCAGCTCAAATAAGCGTTCGTCGCAATCAGCGCCCGGTGTGATGCCAGCAACGCCGCCCTCAACGGCGGATGCGTCGCCATCAACACATCTCCTTCCTCACGTGCCCGCGCCTCCGCCTTTTCCCTCGCCGCCACAGCCTCAGCCCGTGTCTTCGCCAAAAAATCCTCCGCCTCCCGCGCACGTCGCTCCGCCGCTTCCGCGCTCGCAACAGTCGCCGCGTATTCACTCCTCACCGTCACCAACCCACGCTCCGCCTCCCGCTTCGCCCGCAACTCCCGCACCGCCACAAACGCCGTGCCCACGAGCACCACCCCCACCACCGCCACAACCCCGACCATTTTCATCACACCCATAAATCCAATCGCTCCAAACCCCGCCCCCGCTCCGAGCGCCACACCCACCCCGCCCGCCGCCAGCGCCCCGTTCGACACCGTCGTCGCCAGCCCCACCGGAGCCCCGAGCGCCGCATCACTCGCCAGCGCCATCCCCAGCGCCGCCGACGTCGATTTCACCCCGCGCCGCTCCAGCAACCCGCGCAACTTCTCCAACGCCCGCCCCGTCCGCATCCGCGCCGCGTCTTCACTTAATCTCAACGCCGCCCCGATCTCCCCAAACGCCTTCCCGCCAAAAAACCGCAGCAACACCGCCTCCCTCTCCGCCGCGCTCAATTCCCCCAGCGCCTCATCCAGCACCGGCCGCACCGTCTCCCAATTCACCAGCGCATCAGCCTCATTCACACCCACGCCCATCCCCTCGTCCAAAAGTTCGCTCATAACAAAAGTCTCTTCCTCCCGACGCCTCCTCCGCTCTTCGGTCCTTCTCACATCGCGCGCCACCCGCCGCGTCGCCTCATAAAGCCACCCCGCCACGCTCCCCCGCCCGCGCAGCTCCACCGCCTTCCGTGCCAACAAAACGAATACGCCCTGCGCCACATCCTCCGCCCCATGCGCATCCCCGCCCACCAGCCGCAGCGCCGTCCGATAAACCAACCCCACATGCCGCTCCACGAGCACAGCAAACGCATCGGCGTCCTCCGCCCCCACAAACCGTCGGATCAACTGCGCATCATCATCCATACTTTCCCTGACTATTGGCCGCCGCCCTCTAAACCGAACAAAGAAAAATCCCCTAAAAAAATTTATCCCCAAAAAATCAAACGACAGCCAACTATCGCCCCCCGTCCACCGCCCGCCCCCTTTGCGTCTTCTGTGCCTTCTGTGGCCATCCCCATAATCCCAACCACTCCTCCGATCCTCCGCGCCCTCCCCCATCTCTGCGGTTCAAAACAAAAAACTCTTCCCCACCAGCACCCGCCGCCCCCATCGACTCTTCGCGTCCGCTCTTAGCGTCTTTGCGTCTTCGCGCTTCAACTTCACCGCCGCCCGCGTTCGTCCTTCAAAACCGAAACGTCCCGTTCTGCGCCTGCTGCCGCATCCAGTGATCGACCAGCACCAGCGCCGCCATCGCCTCCACGATCGGCACCGCCCGCGGCACCACGCACGGATCGTGACGCCCCTTGCCCATCAGTTCCGTCGCGTTCCCCTGCACATCCACCGTCTTCTGCAGCTGCAAAATCGTCGCCGTCGGCTTGAACGCCACGTTGAAGAAAATCTCCTCCCCGTTGCTGATCCCGCCCTGAATCCCCCCCGAGCGATTCGTCACCGTGCGCGTTTTTCCATCCCGCACCTCAAACAGATCGTTGTGCTCCGATCCTTTTAAGAGCGTCCCGCCAAAACCACTACCGACCTCGAATCCTTTCGTCGCCGGCAGCGACAGCATCGCCTTCGCGAGATCCGCCTCCAGCCGGTCAAACACCGGCTCGCCCAGCCCCGCCGGAATTCCCCGCACCCGACACCGGATCACGCCACCCACCGAATCGCCCTCCGAGCGCACCGCCTTGATCCGCTCGATCATCTTCGCCGCCGTCTCTCCATGCGGACAACGGATCGCGTTCGCCTCCACCTCCGCCTCCGACGGAAAATCCACCAACGCGCTCTCCGGCGCCGCGATGTCCTGTATTCGCGTGACAAATGCCCGGATCTCCACGCCCGCCGCCGACGCCAGAATCTTCTTCGCGATCGCCCCCGCCGCCACGCGCCCGATCGTCTCGCGCGCCGAGCTCCGCCCACCGCCCGCATGATCGCGGATGCCGAACTTCGACTGATACGTGAAATCCGCGTGCGACGGCCGGAACTTGTCCTTCATCTCCGAGTACGCGCTCGACCGGTGATCCGCGTTGCGCACCAGCATCGCGATCGGCGTCCCCGTGGTTTTCCCCTCGAAGATCCCCGAAATAATCTCCACGCGATCCTCCTCCTTGCGCGGCGTCACGATATCGCTCTGCCCCGGACGCCTCCGGTCCAGCTCCACCTGGATTTCCTCCGCCGTGATCGGCAGATTCGGCGGACAGCCATCGATGACCACACCCACTCCGGCGCCATGGCTCTCGCCCCAAGTGCTGATCGTGAAATTTTTTCCAAAGCTGTTCGGCATCGTGAAAGCCGAGATTTGAACGCGAAAAAATTTCGGCAAGCGACAAATCCACGGCAACCTGCGCCGCCCCGCGCCGTCATAGTCCCGTCCAGTTCACGCGAACGTCGCGCACATCGCCGTTTACAACACCCTTTTCCTCACCTCTCATTCCCACCCCGGCGGAACAATACCCCGATCCGCCACGATCACTCTCTAATCATCCGCATGACCCCGCGTCCTACCCGCCTGTGGTTGCTCTCCGGCCTCGCCGGCGCCGCCCTCACCCTGAACGCCCAGCCCAGCCAAGCCCCCGCATCCGCGGCTCCGACGCCCCCCGCCGCCACGGCCACCACGCCCCGGCTCACCGTCCTCGGAAATCCCAACGACCTCTGGGACGGCCCCGTCAACGCCCCCCAGCTCCCGCTGAAACTCCTGCCCGACATCCTCGAGCAACTCACCGGCCGCACCATCCTCCTCGCCCAAGGCCTCCCCAACCCCGACCTCCCCATCGTCTTCAAATCCGCCCCCACCCGCGGCGAATTCCTGCAGGCCATCGAGACCGTCCTCACCATGAACCAGCTCGCCCTGGTTCCCCTCGGCTCGAAATTCCTCAAGATCGTCCCCCTCGGCAACGCCCGCATCGAGGCCCCCGCCCTTCTCGAAGAGTCCACCCTCACACTCCCCCCCAGCGGCCAGATCGCCGCGAAGCTCTTCTCACTCCAGTTCCTCCGCGCCAGCGAATTCGTCCCGCAGATCAGCAGCCTGCTCAACCCGGGAAGCCAGACCCCGCCCGTCATCTTCGAGAAATCCAACTCTCTCCTGATCACCGACTCGATCTCCACCCTCCAGCGCATCGAGCAGATCATCGCCAAGACCGACGGCCCCACCGCCTCCGGCACCCAGGCCAAATTCTACACGCTCACCAACGGCGCCAAGGCCTCCGACATCGTCAACAAGCTCCGCACCTTCCTCCAGCCCCTCCAGGCCCAGATCGGCGCCGCCACCTCTTACAACGCCGACGACCGCACCAACCAGATCATCCTCTTCAGCGACCCGCGCCAGTTCCCGCTCTTCGACGAACTGATCGCCAAACTCGACGTCAAATCTGACCCCAACACCCGCAACGAGGTCATCCCCCTCAAGCACGCCGACGCCACCGAAGTCAGTACGCTCTTAACCACACTGATCACCGGCCAGTCCCGCGCCGCCCAAGCGAGTGGCAACGCCCAGAACAACAACCGAGGCAACCAAGGCCGAAACCCCGCCTCGCCTGCCGCCCCCGAGGGCGCGCCCGCCCCCGCACCCACCGCTCCTGCCGGCCCGCTCGTCGACGTCGGCGGTGCCAGCAACGAGTTTAGTTCTCTCGTCAACGTCCAGCCCGATGTCCGCTCCAACGCCATCGTCGCCTCCGGCACCGTCGATGACATGCGCCTCATCAAAGATCTCGTCGAAAAGATCGACGTCGTCCTCCCACAAGTCCGCATCGAAGTCGTCATCGCTGAAGTGACCCTCAGCGATGCCGCCACCTCCGGCATCAGCGCACTCGGACTCGCGATGCGCAACGGCAAGCTCGTCGGCGGCGTCGCCACACTGCCTGGACCGAATGGAAGCACAGCGGCCACTATCGGCGGCCTTCCTTCCACGCTAGATACCACCACTCCCACAGGCTTTGCCACCGCCACCGGTAAATTCGATCTCTCGGCGGTCATCTCGCTCACCGCCACACCGCGCAAAAACAACAGCACTATCTTCTCCGTCCCCAGCATCACCACGATGCACAACAAAGAAGGTAAAATCTTCTTCGGCGAAACCCGACCAATCATCAGCGGCACCACCGAGGCTCCGGCCGGTTCCACGGGAGGCCTTGGACGCTCTTCCAGCATCACCCAGACCGACATCGGCACTACCGTCACCGTGAAGCCGCTCATTGGATACGACGGTTCCGTCCAGATGGAGATCACCCAGGAAATCAGCGAAGTCGCCGGTGAAGTCACTGTCGGCGAAGACACCCAATACATCATCAACAAGCGCAACACCTCATCCTTTTTCACCGCCAAAAGTGGCGAGGTTCTCGTGATGGGTGGCATTCAGAAACGCACCAACCTCCGCTCTACCAGCCGCCTCGGTCCCATCCCCTTCATCGGCGATCTGTTTGGCGCCCGGTCCCGGCGCGAGGATCGCATTGAGCTCGTTTTCTTTATCCGCCCCACGGTTCTCACCAACACCGACGCCGATAACGTTCAGGCCATGCAGCAGATCGAGCAGATGCCCAACAAGGAGGCCATTAAACAGGTCCTCCGTCCCGCCGGCACGTTGAATGAGGATCTCAAGTCCGACGCTCCGGTTAAAAACTACAAAAAGTAACCGCCGCGCCCGCGCCCCCCTTCGCCATGCTCGGCACCTCGCCCGATTCCACCCTCCCGGCCTCCCTCGCCGCCCGCCTCTCTGACGAGCAGCGCCAGCCCATCCTCGAAGCCGCCCGCGGCCAGCGCGTCAAACTCCTCGCCGCCGCCCTCAGTCTTTCCGAACCGGATACACTCAACGCCCTCGCCTCCGCCGCCGGCCTCGACACCGCGCATAATCTGGAAGCCGACGGCACCTCCCTCAGCCTCCTCCCCGCCCGCCTCGTCCACGACTACCAGCTCGTCCCCATCGTCTTCAAAGCCCCCGCCGCCCCCGCTCCCGTAGCGACGAGCGCCAGCGAGTCGTCCCCCACCGCCAGCACGCCCCTCCACCTCGCCACCGCCTGGCCGCCCGACGCCATCATGGTGGATTGGATTCGCACCTTCACCCCGCGCCCCCTCGTCTGGCACCTCGGCGTCGCCGAGAAAATCCACCAGCTCATCCTCCAGCACTTCGGCGTCGGCTCCGGCTCCCTCGAAGATTCCGACGACGGCTACATCGCCCCCGAAGCCGCCCAGCAGGCCGACGACGTCGACGAAGAAGCCGCCGTCGTCCGCTTCGTCACCGACGTCATCAGCCAGGCCGTCTCCGACGAAGCCACCGACATCCATTTCGAGCCGCAAGAAGGCCGCCTCCAGATCCGCTACCGCGTCGACGGCCTCCTCGTCCCCGTCCCCGTACCCGATAACCTGTTACGCTTCCAGGACGCCATCATCTCCCGCCTCAAAATCATGGCGAAGATGAACATCTCCGAAAAACGTCTCCCGCAGGACGGCCGCATCAACTTCCGCGCCGGCGCCACCGTCCTCGACATCCGCGTTTCCACCGTTCCCACCATCTACGCCGAATCCATCTCGCTCCGCCTCCTCAACCAGAAGAAAGAAGCCTACACGATGGACCGCCTCGGCATGAGCAAAGGCGAGCAGGACCAGATCAATCACATCCTCGATTACCCACACGGCATCATCCTCGTCACCGGCCCCACCGGCTCCGGCAAATCGACCTCGCTCAACGCCTTCCTCCGCAAAATCAACTCCCCCGATCTCCGCATCATCACGATCGAAGATCCCATCGAGTACGAAGTCCCCGGCGTAAACCAGATGCAGGTCCGCTCCGAAATCGGCCTCACCTTCGCCAGCGCCCTCCGACACGTTCTTCGCCAGGATCCCGACGTCATCATGGTCGGAGAAATCCGCGACAAGGACACCGCCGAGATCGCCATCCGCGCCTCGCTCACCGGCCACTTGGTGTTCTCCACGCTCCATACCAACGACGCCCCCGGCGCCCTCACGCGTCTCATCGACATGGGCATCGAGCCCTTCCTCGTCACCTCCGCCATCGAGCTCGTCATCGCCCAGCGCCTCGTCCGCCGCCTCTGCCCCGACTGCGCCGCTCCTCAACCAGTCAACAAGGTCAAACTCCGCGACACGCTCGAGATCCTCGGCATCGACCCCGCCGAGGCCGACCTCATCGAAGCGCTCAAACAACCCGTCGGCTGCGACCGGTGCCGCGGCACCGGATACCGCGGCCGCATCGGCATCTTCGAAATCCTTAAGCCCAACGACGAACTGCACGACCTCGTCATCAAACGCGAAAGCGGCCGCGCCCTCACCCTCTGCGCCCGCAAACACGGCATGCGCCCGCTGCAAGACTCCGGCTGGCAAAAAGTCCAGGCCGGCCACACCACCCTCGACGAAGTCCTCCGCGTCATCACCGTGACCGAGAAATAAAATTTGCCCGACCCTCACCCCGGAATAACCTGCCCGCATGAGCGACAAGGAAGCAGTTCTCCAGGCCATCCGTCATCTCCCCGATGACGTCAGCCTCGACGACATCCGCGCCGAAGTCGCCCTCCTCGCCAAAATTCGCGAGGGCATCGCCGATGCGGAAGCCGGCCGGGTTGTTCCTCACGAACAAATCGAGCGCGAACTCCGCACGTGGACCACAAATTGATCTGGACCTTGCGCGCCCGCGCGGACCTGGCGGCGATCGTTCGCCACATCGCTCGCGACAACTCCCGCGCCGCGTTCGATGTCGGCGAAAACATCCTCCGCCACGCCAAAGTCCTCGAATCGTTTCCGCTGATCGGCCCTCTCTTCCGAAACACCGCCCTTCCCCAAATCCGCCGCATCGTCTGCGGCGAATATCTGATCGTTTACCGCTGCAAACCAGCCGCCCGGGAAATCGAAATCCTCACTATCTGGCACGCCGCCCGCGGCCACCCGGATTTTCTCTAACCCCTCCGATGATCCAAAAACCCAAATCCCGAGGGTGGAACGCGCACTCCGAGCGCGTTGTTCGAGCCACGCCCCCGTCAACCCGCCACTCCGCCCTTTTCGGCCTTCGGCATTCGGATTTCGGCCTTCCCACACTGGTCACTGGTCATTGGTCACTGGTCATTCTCCCATCCCTTCGGCCTTCGCCCTTCGGCCTTCGGACTTCCTAACGATGCCCCGCTTCGCCTACACCGCCCGCAACCGCTCCGGCCAGTCCGTCGCCGACACGCTCGAAGCCTCCAGCCGCAAGGACGCCCTCCGCCTCCTCTCCGCCCGCGGCCTCCAGCCCATCCGCGTCGACGAATCCTCCACCAGCCGCCCCGCCGCGAAAAAATCCTCCGGTTCGCGCAAGAACGACCCCGCCGCGCCCGCCGTATCCAAAATCTCCCGCACCGGCGCCGCCAAAAAACTCACCCGCGCCGAGCGCCTCCCCTTCCTCACCGCCCTCGAAGACCTCATCTCCAGCGGCCTCTCCGCCGGCGAAGCACTCCGCCTCCTCTCCCAGCGCCTCCAGGAGCCCAAACTCAAATCCCTCTGCGCCGGCCTCTGGGAACGCCTCGGCGAAGGCGCCACGCTCTCACGCGCTCTCGCCGATTTCCCCGAGGTCTTCGATTCCGCCACCATCAACCTTATCCAGGCCGGCGAAGCCACCGGCAGCCTCCACGACGTTCTCTCGCGCCTCATCAAACATCTCACCGAGCAACAGGAACTCCGCCGCCAGCTCATCGCGGCGATGCTCTACCCGGTCACCCTCCTCGTGGTCGCCTTCGGCGTCGTCCTCTTCTTCCTCTTTTTTCTCCTCCCGAAACTTCAGGGCCTCTTCACCTCCCTCGGCGGCAAACTGCCTTTCTCCACCCAGCTCCTCATCGGCCTCGCCGACTTCGCCCTCAAATACGGCATCTTCGTCGCCGGCGCCGCCATCTTCGGCGCAGTCGCCTTCTGGCGCTGGCGCGCGACCGCCGCCGGCCGCGAAACGTCCGACGCCTGGGCCCTCAAAATCCCGCTCCTCGGGCCGTTCTCCGTCAGCCAGACCGTCCTCTCCATCAGCCAGACGCTCTCTGTCCTGCTCGAAAACGGCATCACCACGGTCGAAGCCCTCAAGATGACCGCCCGCCAGATCGGCAACGTCGTCCACCGCCAGTCGTTCAACGAGGCCATCGACCGCGTCATCGAAGGCGAAAATCTTTCGCGCGCCCTCGAACGCACCCAGTGCTTCCCTCCGCTCGTCCTCGACCAGCTCGCGATCGGCGAAAACACCGGCAACATCGTGCCGAGCCTCAAAAAAATCTCCGTCAACTATCAGAAGATCGTCTCCGGCCAGCTCTCCTTGTTCACCAAGGTTCTCGCGAGCGGCGTCCTCATGGGCGTCTTCATCTTCGTCGGTTTCCTCGCCTTCTCGATCGTCAGCGCGATCTTCCAACTCAGCGCCTCGTTCTAACCCGCTCCTTGGAAGCCGCGAGCTTGCTCGCCGCCTCCACCGAGCGCGGGTTATCAACCCGCGAGTTCGACGTTACCCACTTCGCCCCATCCCAGCGCATCCTCCGCGCGAGCTGCGGTCCGTCCGCTCCGCTTTTCCCGCGAGCATCCACGCGCCCTCCCGCCCCATCCGTGCCCATCCGCGCCATCCGTGGTTAAAAACCTTCGCTCCCTTCGCGAGACACCCGCCGTCCCCTGCCCCACGCGTCACTGCCATCGCGCGTCCCTCCCGCCAGCCCTGGTCTCAAAACTGCATCGACGAAATACTCATCGTCTGCGTCAGCGCCTGCCCGTTCGCCGCCGACGCCGAGCTCAGGTCAAACGACACGATCCCGATGTACGGCGACCGCTTCTGCAGCTCGGTGTAAAACTTCGTCAGCGACTCGTAGTCCGCATTGCGGATCACCACCTGCACCGTGTGAACCGAAAACTGCCCGGCCTTCTCGCTCGGCACACTACGAATGCCCGTCTTGCTCGCGAGTCCGGCGATGTTGGTGATCGTGTTGATCTCCGACTGCAGCCGCACCTGGTCGAACGTCTTTGACGGATCGAGCTGCTCGATCGCCGCCTGCGAACGCTGTTCGATCGCATCCTTCTGCCCGAGCACCATCTCCTGGTCTTCCAACTCCGCCGAGGTCGCCTTCGCCTCGCGCCAGAAAACCCCCGCACGCTTGCCCGTGGCCGACAGCAACATCGCCGCCCCGCCCACGATCAACGCCACCAACAACACTTTCTCGCGCAGCGCGCGGCTCAGGAAAAACGCCTTCATGATTGTGCCTCCGCTTTCACCGAATCCGGTTTGAACCTCACAATGATTCGGAAGGTCGATACACCGCTGCGGGTGTCGTTGTCCTCCACAATCACATTCTCGCACTGCTCGAGCCCCCGCAGCATCGTCTGAAACGTCACCACATCGTTCGGCATGCTCGCCTGCCCGCGGATATCCAGCGTGTAGATCGATTCGGTCGACGCCCGGATGCCGGTGAACACCACCGAGTCCGGCCGCTGCGACTTCACCAGGTCAATCATCTCGAACGGCAGCAACCGCTTCGTCGAAAGCTCTTCAACACTCGATGCCAGTGCATTCTGCTTTTCGATCCTCGCGACTTCCGGCGCCCGCGCATCCACGATCGCCGTGCGCCCCTTCTGCCAGAATTTCCCGCCCACCACGCCGACTTCCAGGAGCAGCGCGAACACGATCGCCGCCGCGCTCCCGAGGAAAATCCGCCATAACAACAAATCCCGCGACCTCGCCCGTCGCCGCGCCGTCAGGTCGTCCTTGTCGCGCACATCCAGCGCATCCAACTCTTCGCGGGTAAACGCCGTCTCCAGCTCCCCGCTACGAAACGCCAGCGCGCCTTCGTCGGACTCCAGATCGAGCCCCGGCGCCGCCTCGATCTCTTTCACCGTCACACTCTCGCCGACAGCGCGCAGCAATTCGTCGCGCACCGCTGCACGTTCCGCGTCGCCCGCATCAGGATCGAGCGGCCGGCTCATCACCGCCGACGGCACGTCGGAAGCGTCGCCCCAATGCACCGCCGTCAGCGCATTCTCCGAATTCAGCAAGACCGTCGTCGCCCGCCCGACCGCCGCAGGCAGCACCGCCGCAAACACGGGCATCACGACTTCCGCATCCGCCCAGTCTTCCGTTTGCTCGCCAGTGAAACGCTTCCGGTACGCCGCGAACACCAGCGCGTGCTTCGCTCCCGGCTTCCAAAAATGCCCGTGATACATCTGCGCCAGCGGAAACGGCGCGAGCGCCTCCAACGCCAGCTCCACCTGCATCGCCACATCGGCCGCCGTCGTCGCACCTTCGACCGGCACCACCCGCGTGAAAAATTGCGCATCCGGCAGCAGCACGATCTTCGGCGGCGGCGCGGTCAGGGAAAAACGAGGCTTGGCGGGTTCGGTCGTGATCGTGCTCACAAGGGGGATTGGGTCGAAACGTCGGCGTTGGGAATCGCACCGTTTTCACGGATTTCCAAGAGTGTAAATGGATAGTTCAGGCTTTTCACCTGCGCCGTATTTCCGGACGACGCGCTGGTGCTACGGCCAGACGCCCCCGCCGCCCCCGAGTTACCGCCCTGCGCATTATTATTTTCCGCGTTCGCTTTGTTCAGATCGCCCGCCTCCGGCGCCCTCGCCCCGCCCGATGGCGCCAGCAACGCCGCCAGCCGGTACGTGTTGAGCCCCTCGCGCACCGTCACGATCACCCGCAACGCCGCGATCTCCGTCCCCACCATCCCGGCCGCCTGCGACTTCGCTCCCAACACCGTCGCGATATCGTTCGATGACTTGAACACCCCCGATCCATTCGCCTGATACATGCCCGTCCCCGTCCGGTACTCGTCCAGCCGGCGCAGCTGCTGCGGATCGCTGTTATTCTCGCCGCCCAGCGAAGCGATCAGCTCCGGCGACACCGAGTTGATGTTCGGCCGCGCAAAATTATAGAGCGAAAACGTCGCCTTGAACCGCCGCCACAAATCGTTCGGCAGCCCGTTCTCGTCATAAAAAACCTCCCGCGCGTACTCGATCGCCGCCAGCTCCGAGAACGACCGCAACGACCGCCCCGGTGGCTGAAACGGAAGGTCGCCTTTATCGTAATCCTCAGGCCGCGGCGCCGCGATCGACGAGGGCGTGTGCTCCTTCTTCATCCACCCCAGCAGTGCGTCCGCCAGCTTCTCCGCGTCCGGAGCGGACATGTCCCACGTCTTGAAAATCATGATCAACGTCTGCGCGTCCGTCCTCGGCAGCGAAAGTTTCCCCGTCTCGTCCTCGAAACTCACCTCCACCTCGCGGCCCTCGCCCGGCTCGTATCCGGCAAACGCCAGCGGGTCGTTCCAGCCCTCGCCCGGACTCCGCAGATTGCCCAGCACCGACCGGAAATCCTCCAGCACGCCCACCGTCGTCTCGAGCGCCGAGTACGCCTCCGTCCGCAACCGGTTGTCCGTGATCACCCGCGCCTCCGCGATCAGGTCCGTGCTCGCCTTCTCCAAAAACAACGTCAGCGCCGCCGTCGCGAACATCATCGTCACCAGCACGATGATGATCACCGACCCGCGCGCCGTCGCTAGAGCCCCCCCGTAGCCGCGAGCGCGCAGCGAGCGGTCCCCGCACAACTCCGCAAACTTCCGCTGTCCGAGGTAGGGCGCGTTGTCCCTAACGCGCCGGTGCGACGTCTCCTCACGTCTTACGATGAAAATGTCGTTCACGTCCTTCATCACAACATCGGCATCCCCTGCGCGATCGTCGGCAGCCCGATCATCGATTCGATCGTCCGCCCGCTATAAACGAACTTCAGCCGTATCCGTTGCGGCACCTCGACTGCGCCCGCCGCGTTTTTGCGCAGCGCGCGCTCGTTCTTCCAGTTTTTGAAATCCGTATCGTAGTAATCGAAACTCATCTCCGTCACCAGCGGCGTGATCACCGTCTCGCGCGGCGCATCCTCTTTGAACTTTTTTTCCAGCCGCGAATGCCAGAGCAGCAACAGCCCTTCGCGTTCCCGCACCGTCAGCGCGCACACCACGTCCGGCAGCTCCCGCTCCGGCCAGCTGAGTATCCGGCTGCCCTCCGGCAGTTCGAACGTGAGATAATTATCCGTCATCCCCGTCTGCGCGCGGATCTCCGACACCGCGATCCCCTGCTCCGTCGCGCTCGCGAACGGCGGCATCGCCGCCGCGCTCAACTCCCGCTCCAGGAAACGCGTCACATTCCGCACGTGGAGCTGAAACAGCCTCAAGTCCGTGTTCTTCCCCCAAAGCTCCCCCATCGAAAACACAAACGTGTTCATCGACACCAGCACCAGCGCCACGATCGTCACCGCCACCAGCACCTCGAGCATCGTAAACCCGCGCCGCAAAACCCCGCGCCGTAGCGGCGAGCGCGCAGCGAGCCGTTCCTTTCTCTTGAATACAGCCCGCCCCTGAAATCTGGAATCACCCGTCTTCATCGCCGGTTATTCGCCAGTCCTTGCTGGATTTGATCGATCCGCATTTTCGCATCCGCGCGCAGCTTGTCGCGATCGGCCGGCTGCGACCACGTCGGCCGCAACACCCGGAACCGTTCTTCATGCGTCTCCGGTTTCGGCAGATCCGGTCCGCTGATCTCGCACTGAAACGTCACCAAAAACAAATCCGCCGTGCTCGTCGGCTCCACGAACGCCTTCCAGCTCACGCGCCGCCCGTTCGCTCCCGCAAACTCCGCGCCCCGCTCCACCACCGCCAGATCCGCCTCTGCCAGCATCGCCGCACGCGCAAACCGCACGTCTTCGTCGCGATTCACCGCCCGGCCCGCCACTTCGTACGCCGTCAGGATATTCAAATACGTCGAACCCAGCACCACCGCCATCAGCGCGAAAATCGCCAGCGCCACCAGCACCTCGATCAACGTGAAACCGCGCCGTAGCGGCGGGCGCGCAGCCCGCCGTCCTTCCTCCCCGCGAAAACAGCCACCGGTCCCCGCCCGGAATCCGCATACACGCACCGTCATCATCGTTTATCCTCCGACGAAGGCAGCACCTGCGCGCACGTCCACGGATCGATCGCCAGCACGCGCGGATCGACGCCTTTGTTGCGCAGCTGCGCGCGAAACGGCGAACACGTCCCGTCTCCATAAAACGTCACATACGGCAGCGTCTGCGTCTCCACCAGCTGCCCGCCCACCAGAATCGTCGAGCGCGCCTTCTGCGCGGATAGAAACTCCAGCTTCACATCGTCCTGCGCGTCGAAGGGCATCCGCGTCTCCTTCCCGTCCATCACGATCGACACCGCCGCCGGCTCATCGCGCGAACCCGCCGCGTACAGCATCCGCGACTCGCGCCCCGCCATCAACGCCTGCTTCCGCGCCTCCGTCACCGCCTCCCAAAAAACATCCTCCGCCGTCCGCCGCCCGCTGGCCAGACCCGTCGAGGTCGTGATGAACAAGCCCGTGAACAACGCCAGCATCGCGAGCACGACGAGGACTTCCAGCAGCGTGAAGCCCGCCCGCTTCCGGGAAAAAAATATGGACGATGCGTTCACGCGACGGGGCGGCTTCCCCGGGAGGTCCGGCTTACTTGTCCGCCGCGGGCGCGGTGTTCCAGTTGCCGATATCGTCCGCCGTGCCGTCCTGCTTGTCCGGCCCCTTCGACCAAAGATCGTAACTGTTCTTATTTTTCACGCCCGGGAAGCGGTACTGGTAAGGCTCCTTCCACGGATCGAGCGGAAGCGTGTCGAGCTCGTCGATATAAGGTCCCTTCCAGATACTCGACTTGCCTGCCGGCGCCGTGAACAACGCCTGCAAACCTTCCTGCGTGGAGGGGTACGACCCCATCGTGATCTGGTACTGCCTCAGCGGCATCTTCATCGTATTTTTCACGAAGTGCGTCGCCGTCTTCTCGTTGGCGTCTCCCATCACGCTATCGACGCTCGTGATCGCCAGCGTCGCCAGCAGCCCGAGGATCGCCAGCACGACAAGAATTTCGAGGAGGGTAAACGCGGCACGCGACGAACGCACACCGCGACGGAAAGAAGCGCTAAGAGAAGGGGTCATGGTAGGGAAAAAGATAAACGCCCCGCCGCACCCCTTGTCGAGTGCGCCGACAGCACAATCGAGTGACGCCCCCTCCCGCCTGAAGTTTCATCAAACTTCCGGCTCACTCCGCCTCTTTGGCCTTTGCCCCGTTGGCCTTTGCGATTTCCGCGCCTCCCGGCGCGGTTTCACCGATCCGCCTTGATCGCCGGCCCATCCGAGATCGCCACGATATCCTTCGGATTCACCACGTAATTAAATCCACGCCCCACCTCCACGATCAGCAACCCGCCCACTTCCTTCACCGCGCGCACATCCTCCAGCACATAACCGATATTCTCCTTTTGCATCGTCAGCGTGTACGGCGGCCGGACCAACGCCCCAAACGCCTGCACATACGACCGCGCCAGCAACCGGTTCTCCGATTCGATCATCACCGTCCTGTCCTCTGGGACCGACGCATTCCGATTCTGCGCAAAAACACCGCCCACCGCGGCGACGAATACCAACGTACCCACCAATAGTTTGTTTTTCATAAGGGGAATAAAGCGCCCTCTCAGACCACAGCCCCGCCCAAAAGTCCCGCCATTTTCCGCCACGCTTCCTCCCTCGACCTCACGCCGCCTCTCTGTCCGCGCTCCGTGCCCTCTGTGACCCATGACTCGTTCCATTACCCCCGTCGCTGCAGCCCGCTCGGCGCCACCCCATGCACCGCCTTGAAGCATCGGGAAAAATGATACGGGTCCGCAAACCCCACCCACTGCGCCGCCTCCTTCACCAGCCCCCGACCATCCACCAAAAACTCCGCCGCCAGGTTCATCTTCCGCCTCAACAGATACTGATAAGGACTGATCCCCTGAAACCGCCGGAACAACCGGCACACACTCGACACATCCAGCTGCGCCTCCGCCGCTGCCTGCTCCAGCGTCATGAGCCGCTCCGCCTGCTCGTCGAACAGCGCCTTGCACCGCAAAAAATTCTCCCGCGCCGCCTCCCCCTCCGCCGCATCCCCCGCCCCGGGCGCCACCTCCGCCAGCTTCAGCAGCAGCAACTCAAACAACACCCCGCAAATCTCCCCCACCCGCGCCCCTGGCCGCTGTCCCTCACGCACCAAATCGTCCAGCACACTCCGCACCTCGCCATGCGCGCCCAGCACCGTCACCCGGTCCGCCGCCAGCCCCGCGCCCGCCAGCCGCTTCACGCCACCCTCCCCCGCCAGACACAAAAAATACTTCACCATCGGCCGCTCCGCTTCCGTCGCCATCTCCAGCGACGTCGTCGCCCGGCACACCACCACACTCCCCGGCCCGATCTCCGTCCGCTTTCCTCCACCGATCCGCACCCACCCCGCCCCCTCCGCGACAAACTCCACCAACGCATACCCAAACGACGCCCGATCGATCCGGTAATCCGGGTTGCAATGCTCCCGCCCTCCAAACGCCAGCCCGCCCCCCCGTTTGCCTCCCGATAAATTCAGGAAAAAATACCGCGACCCCGACACCTGCCCCGACAACAACCCCGGCCCCACGACCCCGCCACGCGTCGCCTTCTTCCCGCCTGAGACAACCGCACTGCGCTTCACCTTTTTCATCCGCCTACCTCATCTCACCTCCTTCCATCCGCCAAGCCCTATCCGGCCAATAATATCCATCCCGCTGCCGTTATTCTCCATTCTCACCCACCTCCGCTCCTGCTAAATTCGCCCTTCTTCATTCCCAACCACCCACCAAGAATTTCCAGCCCCCACTCCTCAATCCTGTTAATCCCTCTTAATCCTGTCCCAAATTCCGCCTCCGCCGCCGGCTTCCACCTTCGGATTTCGGCCTTAAAAAAATCTCCCATGAAAAAATCCTCGCGCTCCAAAACCATCCTCCTCGTCGCCAGCGGCGACCTCCGCCAGTCCGCCAACGAAACCTGCTGGCCCGCCCAAGCCGCGATGGAAAAAACGCTGACCAAAGTCATCGCCTCCTTCGGCTACAAACTCGTCCGCGCGCATCCGTACAAACCCGCCGTCAAACACGGTTTCATCTCCTCGCAAAAAGAGGGCATGGAGGTCTTCGCCGGCATCGATCCCGAGACTCCGCTCATCGTCGCCGAGTCCGTCTGGCAATATTCCCACCACGTCCTCGCCGGCCTCATCTCGCACCGCGGACCGATCCTCACCGTCGCCAACTGGTCCGGCACCTGGCCCGGCCTCGTCGGCATGCTCAACCTCAACGGCGGCCTCACCAAAGCCGGCGTGAAATACTCCACCCTCTGGAGCGAAAACTTCGGCGACGCCTTCTTCCTCGACGGTCTCGCCGCCTGGCTGAAAACCGGCGTCGTCAAACACAAGACCGCCCACGTCCGCCCGCTCGCGAAAACCACCGTTCCGCCCAAGGCCAAAGCCGTCGCGAAAAAAATCGCCGCCGACCTCCGCAAAAACAAATCCATCATGGGCGTCTTCGACGAGGGCTGCATGGGCATGTACAACGCCATCATCCCCGACGAACTCCTCTTCCAGACCGGCGTCTACAAAGAGCGCCTCTCCCAATCCGCCCTCTACTACGCCGCCACCCAGGTCACGGACGCCGAGGCCCAAGAGGTTTTCAACTGGTATAAAAAGAAGGGCTTCACCTTCCACTTCGGCTCCAACGAAGAAACCGAGCTCACCGAGCGCCAGGTCCTCCTCCAGTGCAAAACCTACATCGCCGCCGTCCGCATCGCCGACGAATTCGGCTGCGAGTCCATCGGCATCCAGTACCAGCAGGGCCTGAAGGATCTCCTTCCCGCCTCCGACCTCGTTGAAGGCACGCTCAACAACAGCGACCGCCCTCCAGTCAAAAACGCCGCCGGAAAAGTCATCCGCCCCGGCCAGGCCATCACCCACTTCAACGAAGTCGACGAATGCGCCGGCCTCGACGGCGTATTCACGAACCGGGTTCACACCGCCCTCGGCCAGCCCGTCGAAAACACCCTCCACGATCTGCGTTGGGGCGCGTACGACGCCAGCGGCACGACCGATGAGTACGTCTGGGTCTTCCTCATCTCCGGCTCCGCCCCCGCCGCCCATCACATCGGCGGCTGGGCCGGCTCCGACTCGCTGCGCCAGCCCGGCATGTACTTCCGCCTCGGCGGCGGCACGCTCCGCGGCGTCGCCAAACCCGGCGAAATCGTCTGGAGCCGCGTCTTCCTTGCCGACGGCAAACTCAAGATGGACCTCGGCCGCGCCAAAGTCATCGAGCTCCCCAAAGAAGAAACCGAGCGTCGTTGGAAAGAAACTACAGTTCAATGGCCGATCATGCACGCCGTCACGTACGGCGTGAGCCGCGACCAGATGATGGCCCGTCACCAGGCCAACCACATCCAGGTTGCTTACGCCAACAGCGCCAAGGAAGCCGACCTCGCCCTCTACGCCAAAGCCGCCCTCGCCGCCGAACTCGGCCTCGAAGTCTCCCTCTGCGGCACCAAGGCCAACGGCAGCGCCTTCTAAAACCCGGAGCGCTAAGACGCGAAGAAACAAAGTTCAGAGCAAAGAACCAACTAGGTTCTCGTCTCATAACTTTGCGACCGATCTTCGCGTCTTTGCGTCTTCGCGCTTCACCAAACCGACCGCACACCAGCGACCCACACTTTCACCGCAGCCGTCGAAGACGAGACGAGTACGGGCCGGCCATTCGGTTTGTTAGCGCTTTCCGAATCCCGGCGGCCGACTCAACGTCCCAGGCGCCTGCGGTGTTTCATTTTCCCCTAAACGCTTCTACGCACTCCCTCCTCCACATCCGTGCCCATCCGAGAAATCCGTGGTTAAAAATCCTCACACCTTCTCCAGAAAAAATCAGCGTCCATTAGTGTCCATTAGCGGTAAAAAAATCCGCCTTCCGATCACAACTCTCCGTCCTCTGCGCCCTCCCTCAACTCTGCGGTTCAAAACAAAACTCTCCGCCTCTCCGATCTCCGTGCCCTCTGTGCCTCCGTGGTTAAAATTCCTTTCCGAAAACTTAGCGTCTTTGCGTCTTCGCGCTTAACCTAACCGTCACTCGCCGTCACGCCGCCAACCATGCCCTCGCTCACCAAACCCACTTCCGCGTCGCCCGCTCCGTTCTCCCCGCTCCCGTCTCTGCTTTCCCTCTCCCACGACCTCGGCCGCGAAGAACGCGCGCTCGCCATTCTCGGCGAAGGAAACACCTCCACGCGCGTCAGCGACGCCACCTTCCTCGTCAAAGCCAGCGGCTCCAACCTCGCGACCCTCGCCCCCGAAAACGTCACCGCCTGCCGCTTCGACAAACTCCTCCCGCTCCTCGACAAAAAATCCCTGCCCGACGCCGCGATCGACGAAGCCCTCCTCGCCTCCCGCGAAGACGCCTCCGCCAAAAAGCCCTCCGTCGAAGCCATCTTCCACGCCTTCCTGCTCACACTTCCCGGCGTGAACTTCGTCGGCCACACCCACCCCAATTCCGTCAACAGCCTCCTCTGCTCGAAATGGGGAAAAACCTTCGCCGCCCGCCGCCTCTTCCCCGACGAAATCGTCTGCTGCGGCGAGTCCTCCGTCTTCGTCCCTTACACCGACCCCGGCCTGAAACTCGCGCAAACCATCCGCCGCGAAACTCTCGCCTTCATCAAACGCACCGGCCAGCCCCCGCGCATCATCCTCCTCGAAAACCACGGCCTCATCGCCCTCGGCGCCAGCCCCAACGGAGTCCTCGCCGCCACCCTCATGGCCGACAAAGCCGCCCGTATCTTCTTAGGCGCTACAGCCGCCAGCGGCGGCAAATCCCCGCAATTCCTGACCCCCGCCCAAGTCGCCCGCATCGCCGGCCGCCCCGACGAACACTACCGCCGCAAGATGCTCAAACTCTGATCGCGACCTCACTCAGCGATCCGAGGTGGAACGCGCACTCCGTGCGCGTTTTTTGTATTCGCATACCCCGGATAAAATCTCGCACTCCATAGCGCCAGCTCACGCGTGCGCTATGGAGTGAGGTGCCTCGGCACCGCTTTCGCCGGGCCGTCTCGACGGCCCGCCCCGGACCGGCACTTAGCAAGTGCCGCAACCACCGCATCCTCTCGCCCTCTCATCTCACTCAACTCCCATCACGGCGCATTCCCTTTATTCGTCAGCTCATTAAACAGGATCGTTTTCTCGGCGTTAGACCTGCGCATTTCCGCGTAGGCCTTGAGCAGTGATCGCTGCTCCGGCGTGAGATCACCCATCTCCGCCTGAATCGCGTCCCAGTCGTACGTGATCGTCGTCAACGATCCGCGTGCCGTACGCGTCTTGGTCTCGCTCTTGTTTTTCATGCTCGCCTGAACGATTCGCTCGGCCTGCTCAGCAGTGAAAGGTGCTCTTTGATACAGCGCTTCCACGAAAAATGCGTCCAATGGCTCCCGCACCACTCCTTCCTTTCTGAAACTTTTGTACGCTGAGTAACCCTCTTCGCCCATCACAGCTCTGAGGCTTTCTTCGCCACGCCTCTTAGCGTCCGCTTCCAGCCTCAATAGCGATTTGTCATCTAGCGACATTCCCTGTGCCCGCCCAGCCGCCCTGAAATCGGTGCTCGATTCTGCGATTTCCATCATCGCCTTCTCGAATTGAGCGATCTGGTCCTTGGAATAGCCCAACCTCCGATAGAGAGGCCCGTATATGAAAGGAATGCTCGTCTGCGCCCAGCGGTTCATCGCCTCAACATACCGCGAATCCGAATAAAGAGTGTCCCACTGAGTAGCGGCATTCTTCAACGTTTGCTCTACTCTCTCGTCGGCCGCCCTCTTCTGCGCCGCTGCTTTCGCCTCAGACTCTTCTTTGGACCTGGCATCCGCCTCGCGCTGCAGCCGTCTCATTTCATCCAAATCCCGGTTCAGACGCCGAGCATCACTCGCGAGCCGCGCACTCTCCTCCTGCGCCGCCCGCCGCTCATTCCTTTCATAAACTGCCGTCCCCACCGCCACCGCCGCCACTACACAAGCCACACCGGTCACCAATTTAGTCGTCGTCATAAAAGATAAAATTCCCGCCCCCGCCACACCTGCGCTCGCAGCACCCACGCTCAACGCAGCACCAACCGCAGCCACCGCGCCCGCCGTCACACTCGCCGCCAACCCCACCGGCGCCGCGACCGCCGCATTCCCCGCGAGCAACCCACCCAGCGCCGCCGCCGTGCTCGTCACGCCGCGCTTCATCAGTAACCCCCGCATCTTCTCGAGGGCCCGGTTCACCCGTACGCGTGCCGCATCTTCGGATACACGCAACGCCGCCCCGATCTCGCCAAACGCCCGCCCCTCGAAAAACCTCATCAACACCGCCTCACGATCTTTCTCAGCCAGTTCATCCATCACCGCCTCCAACTCCGGCCGCACCTCAGCCCACACTGCCTCATCGCTTTCACCACCACGTCCTCGTCCTCCCACGCCCAGCCCATCCGCACCACCGTCCATTCCGCGTTCACTCATAACAAAAGCCTCCTGTTCCCGCCGCACACGCCGCCCCTCCGCCCGCACCACATTCGCCGCCGCATTCCGCGTCGCCACATAAAGCCAGCCCGCCAGCGCCACTCCTCCCCCTACCTTCTCTGCCAGCCGCTCCGCCTCGCGCGCAACTTCCACAAAAACTCCCTGCGCCACCTCCTCGGCCAGCGCCACATTCCCATTCACCCGCAGCACCGCCGAGCCATACACCAGCCCCAGATGCCGCCGCACCAACTCCGCAAACGCCTCCTCCGCGCCCTCCCGCGCATAACGCCGCAACAACTGAGCATCATCGTCCATCATTCGCTTTCCCATAAAGCACCGCCGCCGCCCAAAACCGAACAAAGAAAACTCCCATGCAGGCGTTCACTTCTCACGCCACCTTCAACTTCCGCGTTTCCGCTCCTCCGCGCTTCCGCGCTCTCATCCTGTTAATCTCGTCATCCTGTCCAAAAATTCCGCCCTCCGACCTCCGAGCTCCGTGCCCTCCGTGTCCGAGCTCCATGTTCTCTGTGTCCCACTCCGACCGCCCCTTCAAACCGTCAACCCACATCGCGCAACCCCCGCCTCGCCCAGCCGCCTAAAAGCCCGCACCACGTCCTCCATGCGCTCACGCCCCCACGCCCTCGCTTTCCCGGCCCGCCTTTTCCTCGCCGCTTCGCTCATTTCCCCCGTCCTTCTCTTCTCCACCCACGCCGCGCAGGAGAACGTCATCCACGTTCAGGCCCCCTTCCCCATGCCACCCATCCCCGTGGCCGCCTTCCCCGACCGCGATTTCCCCATCACCGACTACGGCGCAAAACCAATCCCCACCGACTCCTCCTCGTCTAACTCCTCCACTCTCTCCAACACTTCCGCCTCCGTCTCCTCACCCGAAAACTCCTCACCCGAGCGCTCCGCCCTCGCCGCCACGACCACCGCCTTCCGCCGCGCCATCCAAGCCTGCCACGACGCCGGCGGCGGCCGCGTAGTCGTTCCCCCAGGACGCTGGCTCACCGGCGCCATCCACCTCCGCTCCAACGTCAACCTCCACCTCGCCGACGGCGCCGTCCTCGAATTCTCCGCCGACCCACGCGACTACCTCCCCGCCGTCCACTCCACCTGGGAAGGCATGGAGTGTTTCAACTACTCCCCGCTCATCTACGCCTTCGACTGCGACAACGTCGCCCTCACCGGCACCGGCACACTCCTCGCCCGCCTCGATGTCTGGCGCGAGTGGTACAAACGCCCGCCCGCGCACATGGCCGCGCTCAAGCAACTCTACGAAATGATGTCCAAAGACGCCCCCGTCGCCGAACGCCAGATGGCCACCGGCGAAAACAATCTCCGCCCCCAGTTCATCCAGTTCAACCGCTGCCGCCGCGTCCTCATCGAAGACATCAAAATCCGCAACAGCCCGTTCTGGACCGTCCACCTCTACCTCTGCGACGGCGTCATCGTCCGCCGCATCGACGTCTCCGCCCACGGCCACAACAACGACGGTATCGATCCCGAAATGACACGAAACCTCCTCGTCGAGGACTGCGTGTTCGACCAGGGCGACGACGCCATCGCCATCAAGTCCGGCCGCAACCGCGACGGCTGGCGCCTCGCCACCCCCACCGAAAACATCGTTATGCGCCGCTGCGTCATGAAACGCGGCCACCAACTCGTCGCGATCGGCAGCGAACTCTCCGGCGGCATCCGCAACGTCTACGTCCACGACTGCCGCTTCGAAAACCCGCCCGACGACAAACCCCAGCACATCCTCTTCATCAAAACCAACCGACGCCGCGGCGGCTTCGTGGAAAACATCCACGTCGAAAACATCGCCGCCCGCAGCACCCGCATCGGCGTCTTCGGCATCGAGACCGACGTCCTCTACCAATGGCGCAACCTCGTCCCCACCTACGAAGAACGCCTCACTCCGATCCGCGGCATCCACTTCCGCAACGTCACCGTCGACGAAACCGACACCCCCTTCCGCATCCTCGGCGACGCCCGCCTCCCGGTGAGGGACATCACCCTCGAAAACATCACCATCACTAAAATCACCGGCCACCCCAGCCGCTACGAACACGCCGAAAACATCCAGGAACGGAACCTCATCATCGGAAGCGCGCCTCGATAAGAAACTGCCCCGGCGTCTCCCTGCTCAGCCCATTGGTCCCATGAGTCCTATAAGACCTATTAGCCCCATGTCTTCCACGCCTCGTTCCGCGCCTCCGCGCCTCCGCGCTTTCGCGATCCCATCCTGTAAATCCTGTTCATCCTGTCCAAATTTCCGCCTCCATCCGCCGCACCACCACCTCGATCCCATCCGCCGACCTCAGCCTCACTCCGCCACTCTCCTCCCGCCCGATCACCCGCCCCGCCGCCTCCGCCCTCACAATCACGCGCGCCAGTTCTTCCGTCTCCGCAAAACTCACCGTAAACCTCGCCAGTCCCAACGCGCCCTCCACCGCCGGCAAACGACTCCGCCACACATTCGCGCCGAAGTGATGATGATACCCGTCGCGCCCCATAAACAGCGCCCCCGGATAACTCCGCTGCCGTACCGGGAAATTCAGTACACCCGCAAAAAACGCCTCCGCCCCCGCCAGAGTCGCCACGCACAGATGCACATGCCCGATCCGCGTCTCCACCGGCATCGGCAGCCCCGTCTCCATCCCGTCCGCCGCGAGTAGCGACTGCACATCCACCGCCTCCGTGTACATCGTCACTTCTCCACCAGGACCCGCCGGCGGCCAGTCCGCTACCGCGCGATCCGCGTATAACTCCACGCCATTCCCCTCCGGATCGTCCAAATATAACGCCTCACTCACCCCATGATCCCCCGTTGCAAACGCGACATCCCGCTCGATCAACCTCCGCGTCGCCCGCCCCAGCGCCGCCCGGCTCGGAAATAAAATCGCCGTGTGAAAAAGCCCCGCCGTCCCCGGCGGCCTCTCCTTCGCCTCCACCGCCCGCTCCAGCACGATCAACGCCGCCTTCCCCGTCACTCCCGTCGCCGCCAGCACCACCCGCTCTGCATCCGCACTCACGATACTCAGCCCGATCGTGTCCCGATAAAACGCCGACAAGCGCCCCAGATCGCGCACGCGCAACGTCACTTCGCTCAACTCCACCGACCGGAAAAACGCCGCCTGTTCGGACATCATTAGAAAAATTTCCCGCCACCATACCCAACACCGCCTCCCGCGCCACTCCTCCGTCCCCGATCTTTCTCTTTCCTCTTTCTCTTACTCTTTCTCCGGGCCCCTCCCACCTCCCGGCTCTTCCTCTCTCCCCTCTGCGGCTCTCCGTCCTCCGCCTTCTTTGGCGTTTGCCCTTTTGGCGTTTGGGATTTCCCGAGCCGCTCCCAGAGCGGCTCGGGCTCTAACTCGCCAGCGGCACCTCTTCTCCCACCCGCGCACCGCTTTCCTCCGCGCCGCGCACCCGCGCCCGAGCCCGCTGCGAGATAATCACCAAAATCCCGTTCGGATCGCGCACCGCGAAACGCCGCGCGCCCTCCGCCGTCACCTCCAACGGCCACGCCGCCTTCACGCCCGCCGCCGACAACCGCGCATACTCCGCCACCGCATCGCTCACATCGAGCGCCAGCCACAGCCCGCGCCCCCGTGTCGCCGACACCAGTTCCTCCGGCTGCCCATCCGTCTCCTCGCGAAGCACCGCCAGCTGCACCCCCGAGATATGCACGAGCCTCAGCTCGCGATTGCTCTCGTGCACCGTCCCAAACGCCAGGTGCGTCGTATAAAAATCCCAGGTCTCGAAGAAACGCGCCGTCACGATCCCGGTGAAAAACGGCGCCAGCGGAGGCAGGAGGTAAGTGTCGTGGTTCATGCCCGCATTCTCTCACCCCATCCTGACAACGCCGTGTCAGCAGCCCCGCCCAATCTCAAAAATTCCCCCACCGCACCGCCTGACTCCCTCCTCCCGATCCAAAATCGAAAATCGAAAATTCTACACCCCCACCGCTTCCATCCGGTGCCGCTCCACCAGCGCCTCGATGCGGGCCGTCACCTTCCCCCGCAGCTCCGCCGGCTCCAGCGCCTCCGCCTCGCCGCCAAACGACAAAATCCATCCCGCCAGCCAGTCCAGCGAGTACGTGAATAACGAAAACTCCGCGCCTCCGTCCCTCGCGCCCTCGTCCACCAGCGTCCCATAACACTCCCGCCGCGCCCGCTCCTGCGCCCCCTTCGCGAACCAGATCCGCGCCGCGATCGTATCCATCTTCTTCATCCCTTCCTCCAGGTGCTTCGTCAGCGAAAAATCCTCCCGCACCGGAAACGTTTCCTCCCCCGCCTCCATCGTCCGGATACGATCCAGCCGGAAATGCCGGTAATCGCTCCGCAACCGGCACCACCCCACCAGATACCAGCCGCCCCCGTAGAAAACCACGCCCAGCGGCTCCACCACGCGCGCCGTCTCCTCCGCCCTCGCCTTCCCTTTGTAGCCGAGCCTCACCACCCGCCGCTGCATCACCGCCCGTTGCAACGGCATCAGCCACGGCTGCTCCCCCTGCTCCGCTTCCCCTCCGCAACTCCGCTCCATCACGATCGTGTGCCGCGACAACCGCTCCACCAGATCCTGGCGCTCCCGCGGCAGCACCGCCCTCAACTTGTCCAACGCCGTCCCCATCGGCTGATGCAGCGACGCATCCGTAAACCGCTTCACGATCTCCCCGCCCACAAAAAGCGCCGCCGCTTCCTCCGTCGTCAGCATCACCGGCGGCAGATGATAACTCTTCACCAACGTATACCCCACGCCCGCCTCGCCCGTCACCGGCACGCCCGCCTCCCCCAACGCCGATATATCCCGGTAGATCGTCCGCACCGTCACCTCGAAATGCCGCGCCAGCTCCTCCGCGCGCACCACCCGCCGCCCCTGCAAGTACATCACCATGGCCACCAGCCTGTCCGTGCGATTCATGCGGCGACTCCAGCCTCCTCGCGCCCCCGCGCCAAGTCACTTTCCACACCCACTCCGCATCTCCCCGAAAGCCCGGCGTCACAATTCTGTCACGAATCCCCCTTCCGCCTTCAATTTGCACTCTCCGCCCTCAAGTCCCGCCCCGGTCGCGTCGTTGTTAACAACACAAGATAACTTCCTGCCATCGTTCCCGCACCCGCTCTCGCTATGAAAATCCAATGGACCATCGGCCGCCGTCTCGTGGCCGGTTTCTGCATCGTCATCCTCATCACCGCCACCCTCGGCGGCCTCGCCTACCAACGCATCCAGACCATCGACGATGCCACCGGCACCGTCTCCGACCGCGCCATCCCCGGCATCGTCCTCCTCAGCCAGGTCGAGTCCCTCGTGAAGGAAAACTTCATCAACACCACCCAGCACTACCTCGCCGACAGCACCGAGCGGAAACTCGCCATCGAAAAGGAAATGGACGCCAAAAGCGCCACCCTCACCGAACTCTACAAACACTACGAAGCCCTCCTCGTCACCGACGCCGAGAAAGCCTCCTACGAGCGCATCAAAAAAACCCGCCCGCCCTACCGCGACAAACGCGTCTCCATCCTCGCCTTCAGCCGCGAAGGCAACCTCCCCGCCGCCAAGGCCGCCCTCGAAAACGAGCTCTACCCCGTCTACCAAAACTACATCACCGCCCTCCGCGCCGCCGTCGACGAAAGCCGCGAACTCGGCCGCGTCTCCTCCGAACACTCCGATACCTCCGTCGCCCAGACCCGCCTCGTCATCATCGTCGGCGTATCCAGCGCGCTGATCGCCGGCCTTCTCATCGCCTGGCTCATCACCCGAACCACCAATAAAGTCCTTAACGGCGTCACCTCCGAACTCTCCATGGGCTCCCAGCAAGTCTCCGCCGCCGCCACCGAGATCTCCTCCGCCAGCCAGACCCTCGCCCAAAACGCCTCCGAACTCGCCGCCTCCCTCGAGGAAACCAGCGCCTCCCTCGAAGAGATTTCGAGCATGACCAAGCGCAACGCCGAGTCCGCCTCCTCCGCGAAAACCTCCGCCAACCAAACCCGCACCGCCGCCGACACCGGCACCGCCAAGATGCAGGCCATGACCGCCGCGATGGACGCCATCAAAGTCTCCTCCGACAACATCGCCAAAATCATCAAGACCATCGACGAGATCGCCTTCCAAACCAACCTCCTCGCCCTCAACGCCGCCGTCGAAGCCGCCCGAGCCGGCGAAGCCGGTGCCGGTTTCGCCGTCGTCGCCGACGAAGTCCGCGCCCTCGCCCAACGCTCCGCCACCGCCGCCAAAGAGACCGCCGAAAAAATCCAGGACTCCATTTCCAAGAGCGAACACGGCGTCTCCATCTCCCGCGAGGTCGACGAAAACCTCCGCCAGATCGCCACCAGCGCCCGTCGCGTCGACGACCTCATCGGCGAAATCGCCACCGCCTCCAACGAACAATCCCAAGGCATCACCCAGGTCCTCACCGCGATCACTCACATGGACAGCGCCACGCAGACCACCGCCGCCACCGCCGAGGAATCCGCCGCCGCCGCCCAGGAACTCAACGCCCAGGCCGTTTCCCTCGACCACGTCGTCGATCAACTCGAAGCCCTCGTCAAAGGCCGCAAACGTCACGAAATCTCCGATACACCTCCTCCGGACGACGGCGCGAAACCCGCTCCCGCCTCCGAGGAGACCAAGCTTGCGACCGCGAAGTAACCGCTCCCCGCTTCAACCCCGCCGTCACCGCGGCGGATTCTCTCCCACGGCCCGGGTCCATCGACCCGGGCTTTTTCGTTTCCCGGACAACCTGCTCGTCTCAGCGCGATGCCTTCACCGGCTCGGTCGGCAGCTTCATATCCACCGCATAGCGCCCGCCGCCTAGCAGGAACAGCGCCGCGTACGCCCCCAGATAAACGAACGCCAGCTCTCCGCTCCCTGCACCCGTCAACTTGCCCTCATGCGCGATGAAAAACGCCACCGCCATCGTCGCCATCCCAAGAACCGCGCCCAGCCGCGTGAAAAGTCCCAGGATCAACAACACCGAGCCGCCCACCTCGCCGATCACCGCCAGCGTATAAGTCAGCTGCGGCCCCAGTCCGAACGGATCCATGAACCCGCCCGCCTTCTCGCCAAACGCGGCCAGCTTCGGCCACCCATGCAGCGCCAGCATCGCGACACCCACCCACAGGCGTAACAACAGCAGACCCAGGTCTGCGCTCATCGGGATAAAACGGAGCTGAAGAACCTTCGTGAGAATTTTCATGCGCCGACCACTTCATGCGCCTTCCCTCCCGTGGCAAGCGCCCGCCCTAAATCGCCCTTCAAGTCCCCGTCACTTCGCGCACCGCTTTCAAAAGCGCCGTCATCGTAAACGGCTTCTCCAGCGTCTTCGCCACCCCCAGCACCCGCGCGATATCCAGCAGCAGCTCCCGCTTCGTCGAACCGCCGCCTCCCGAAATCGCGATGATGTTGAGTTGTGGATACATCTTCCGGATGTGCCTGATCACCTCCACCCCGTCCGATCCCGGCATCACCATGTCCGTGATCACCAGATCCACCGGCTGCGCCGCCAGATGTTTCATCGCCGCCCGGCCGTCTTCCGCCGCGTGTACGTCATAACCGAAACGACGCAAAAAATCCGACTGCACCACCCGCAGCACCTCGTCGTCGTCCACCAGCAGCAGCCGGATGCCCGCCCCCGTCTGCGACGGCGCCTCTGCGTCCATCGTCAGCGGCGATCGCGTGCCCCCAGCCGGCGATTTTCCTCCCAATGCGTCTGAGTGCGGTGTCATGGCCCGGATTTGTGTACCGCCACCATGCTCTCCGCAAGCCCGCGCCCCGGTTATCGCGGCCCGCCCGCTCCATCCTGCCCATCGAGCACGCGTCGGATCGCCGCGCTGATCGCCGCCGCCGTCAAAGGCTTCACCAGCAGATCCCGCAGCCCCTGCGTCCTCACCTTCTCGCGCGTCCACGTCCCGCTGAACCCACTCGCCAGCATCACCGGCAGCTCCGGCCTCAACGCCAGCATTTCGCGCCCCACATCCACACCCGTCATGAACGGCATCGAAAGATCCGTGATCACGATGTCGAAATCGTCCGGCTCCTGCCGGAAACGCTCCAGCGCCGCCACCGGCGAGCTGAACGCCGTCGTCTGGTACCCGAGCCTGTCCAGCAGCTGCCGCGTCGAATCGCAAAGCGCCAGTTCGTCATCGATGAACATCACCCGCTCACCGCGGCCTCGCGCCAGCGGCTGCGCGCCCGTCTGCGTCTCGTCCTCCACTCCGATCTTCTCCGGAAAATACAACCGGAAGATCGTGCCCAGCCCCAGCCCGCTCTCCACCGTCACCGCGCCTTCGTGATCCTGCATGATCCCATGCACGACCGACAGCCCCAGCCCCGTGCCTTCGCCTGGCGCCTTCGTCGTGAAAAACGGCTCGAAAATCCGCTTCACGATTTCCGGCGCCATCCCGCTCCCCGTATCGCTCACCGTCAGCCGCGCATAGACGCCTTCCCGCAGATCCGGCTGCGCGCGCACCAGCGCCGCGTCCACGCTCACCCGCTCCAGCGCGACATCCAGCCGCCCCGGCCGGTCCTTCATCGCGTGCGCCGAGTTCGTGCACAGATTCATCAGCACCTGGTGTACCTGCGAAAGATCCGCCAGCACCACCGGTGCGTCCGGCGCGACCCGCACCGAAATCTCGATCGATGCCGGCAGCGTCGACCGCACCAAGCTCAACGCTTCTTCGATCACCGGCTTCAACGGCACCGCCTTGCGCTCCTGCTTCCGCTGCCGGCTGAACGTCAGTATCCGCCGCACCAGATCGCGCGCCCGGTTGCTTGCCTTCTGCACCTGGTCCAGGTGCTGCCTCACCTCGTCCGGATTCTCCAGATCCATCGCCGCCAGCTCCGCGTACGCCATGATCGCCGTCAGGATATTGTTGAAATCGTGCGCGATCCCGCCCGCCAGCTGCCCCAGCGCCTCCAGCTTCTGCGCCTGCCGCAACTGCGACTCCAGCTCGCCCTGCGCCCGCTCCGCCTCGATCCGCGCCGTCTGGTCCTGCACCACCGTGAGAAAATAATCCGCCGCCCCGTCCGCCTTGCGGATGCACCGCACCGCGATGCTCGTGTGGATGATCTCCCCGTCCTTCCGCCGGTACCGCTTGTCCATCGCGTACGTCTCCAGCTCCCCCGCCAGCGCGCGCCTCAGGTACGTTTCGTTGTCCTGCAGATCGCCATCCACCGTCAGATCGGCCCACGTCATGCCGCGCAGCTCCTCCTGCGTGTATCCAAGCATCCGGCACAACTGGTCGTTCACCTCCAGCCAGCGCCGGTCCGGCGACGTGATCGCCATCCCGATCAGCGGCGACTCGAAATAACTCCGGAACTTCGCCTCGCTCTCCCGCAGCGCCCGCTCCGCCGCCCGCTGCTCCGTCACGTCGCGGATCACCAGCACCAGGCACGTCCGCCCGCCGATCTCCACCGTCTCCGCCGCCAGCACGCACGGTTTCGTCGGCCCCGACCTCGGCCGCGCCGTCGTCTCGAAATTCTTCACCGATCCCCCCGCCTTCAACGCCCCCAGCAACCGGTCCCGGTCCTCCGGCACCGCCCACAGATCCAGCTCCCGCGACGACTTCCCGATCACGTCCGCCGCCTTGCACGCGAACAGCCGCTCGAACCCTTCGTTGATGTCCATGAACACCCCGTTCGCCGCGTCCGACACCGAGATCGCATCCGGACTCGACCGGAACGCCTTCGAAAATTTCTCCTCCGACACCAGCAGCGCGCGCTCCGCCTCCTGCTGCTCCGTCACATCGCGCGCGAATCCCGCGATCCGGTGTATCCGTCCGCTCGCGTCCCTGATCGGAATCAAAAACGTGCTGTAGGTCCCTCTGCGCCCCGGTCCAAACCCCAGCGTCTGGATATACTCGATCGGCCTGCCCTCCTCCAGGCACCTCCTGTAGTTGGCGTTCAACTGCGCCGCCGTCTCCACCGGCATCACATCCTGCGGCCGCCGCCCGCATGCCTTGATCGATTGCACCCCGCTCATCTCCGCCGCCGCCGGATTGAATTCCTCGTAGATAAACTCCTTAGCCGGCGTCACCCGCAGCGAAAAAATCGCCTCCGTCGTGTGCGAAAAAATCTCCTGCAGCCGCTCCGTCGCCTCCCGCGCCGAACGATCCGCTTTCACGTGCTCCACATGCAGCAGCAACTGCGTCGCCTGGTCCGCCAGACTCCCCGCAAACACCCGCTCGTCATCCGTCCACACCCGCGGCCCGCCCTTGTGCTCCAGACACAACACCCCCACCACATAACCGCGTATCCGGATCGGCGCATCCAGCGTCGCCCCCACTCCTCGCGGAAGAAGATACGATCCCAGCATCTCGGAAACCCGCGCATCCGTCCGCGCATCCCCCACCGCCACGGCTTTCTCGGTCTGCAACGCCGAAAAATACGCCGGTAGAAAATCCCGGCTCAACGACTCACCCTCGCTATGCGACCGCCCCGCGCGCGAATAAAAATCCGCGCAGACCAGCGTCCGCCCAAAATCGTCCAGCAGCCACACGCCCGCCCCGTCCACATCCACCGCCGACACCGCCAGCTCCGTCAGCCGCCGCACCCCCGCGTCGAAATCGCCCGCCGCCGTCGCCGGATCGCCCACCAGATCCATCAACGCCGCCGCCTGCGCCTTCGTCCGCCGCTCCTTCGCCCGCGCCTCCTCCTCCTGCTTCCTGCGCGACCCGAGATCGGTGATCGCCACGAGCACAAACACCTGGTCCCCCAGCGCCAGCGGACTCAATCCCATCTCCACCGGCACCTCCGCCCCGCCACGCCTCACCAGACACAAATCCGGCGCGCTCCCAAACGGCCTCGCCTTCGGCTCCGCGAAAAATTCCTCGAGAAAAACCGCCAGCCGTTCGTGCAACCGCCCCGGCAGCAGCGTCCCCAGCGGGAGCGTCATCAACTCTTCGCGCGGCCATCCCGACAGCCGCTCCGCTTCCGCATTCGCCAGCCGGATACGCGCCCGGCGGTCCACCGCGACCAGCGCCACCGGCGATGCCTCCAGCACCGCATGCAGCGGCCCAAGCGGTTGCAACAACTCAGGCGAAAACGGATTCGGTGTGAATGAAGTCAAAGCGGTGTGTGGCGCGTATGCGCTTTCGGCTCCTGTCCCTGATGCGCCGGTAACATGGCGCGTAACCGCTTCTAGGAAAGCCGATTTTCAACAATCGCGCTTTCCCAGCCGCCCGTCTCCGATCCAAAAGCGCCCGCCCGGCGGGGAAGGCACGAGGCGGGCCGTCCGGAACATCCCCATGACCCGGATCGACTCTCTTCCCCATGCGTTCCCCGCCGGGCAGATTCTTTTTAGCTCAGTGCTTCTCCGCCGCCGGCAACAGCGACCGCACCGCCCTCAACAGCGCGATCAACGTGAACGGCTTCATCAGCGTCACATCCGCCCCGAGCGCCCGCGCGATATCCGTCATCAAATCCGGCGTCATCGGCCCTCCGCCGGAAATCGCCAGTATCTTCACCGCCGGGTGGTTCTTCTTCAGATGCTGGATCAGCTGCACGCCATCCGTCCCCGGCATCACCATGTCCGTGATCACCAGGCCGGCCGCCTGCGCGTTCAAAGACTGGATCGCCCCCGCGCCGTCTGCCGCCGCGTCCACACGATAACCGAAACGCCGCAGAAAATGCGCCTGCACCATGCGCAACACTTCGTCGTCATCGACCAGGAGGATTCGCGGCCCCTGCAACCCGGCATCCATCGCTTCGTCCTGCACCGGATCGCACGCATTCATCGGCTCCTCCCCGCTCATACGCCCGCCTCCTCCTTCGGCATGTCCGCGAAAAACTCGCCACCCTTCGCAGCAACCGTCTTCGCAGACGAAACCGACGGACGCCGCCCAAAGGATTTCACAATCCCACGCCCCCGCTCCTGAACCTGCCCCACCTGGCGCGCACGCCCCTCAACGGTCTCCTTCGTCTGCTGCAAGCGATTGCCACGCACCCGCGCACCTTCCACCAACGCGCGCAACTCGCCAACCGCTTCCTCGAGCGACGAAGCTTGTGCGTTCAACTCCTCCGACGCGCTCGCACTCTCCTCCGCCCCGGCCGCCGTCTGCTGCGTAACCGTGTCCATCTGCGTCACCGCCGTGTTGATCTGGCTGATACCCGTGCTCTGCTCGCTCGAAGCCGTCGCAATCTGGCCGACCAGATCGTCTACCTGACGCGCCTTCTCCACGATCTCGCGCAGACCGCTGGAAACTTTCGCGCTGATCTCCACACCGTGCACGCTCTTCGAAATCGCGTCCTGGATTTTCTCCTCGGTCTCCTTCGCCGCCGTTGCCGAACGCTGCGCCAGCGAACGCACTTCATCGGCCACGACTGCGAAACCCGCACCGGCTTCACCCGCGCGCGCCGCTTCCACCGCCGCGTTCAGCGCCAGCAGGTTCGTCTGAAACGCGATCTCGTCGATCGTCTTGATGATCTTCGCGATGTTGTCGCTCGACGCCTTGATCGCGTCCATCGAACGCGTCATCTCGTCCATGTCGCTCGCCCCCGTCTCCGCCGCCTGGCGCGTCTGCGCGGCGAGCGACTTCGCCGAGTTGGCGTCATCGGCATTGCGACGCGTCATCCCGGCCATCTCCTCGAGCGATGCGCTCGTCTCTTCAAGCGACGCCGCCTGCTCCGTCGCCCCTTCCGCGAGTTGCTGGCTCGTCCCCGCGATCTGCGAAGACGCCGCCGCCACTTCAGCCGCCCCCGTCGAAAGCGTCGCCGCCACTTTCTTCAAACGCCCATTGATCACCGCGATGCTCGTGATCGCGATAACCACGCCCGCCACGAGCGCACCACCCAGCCCGATCAAGATGCCACGCTTGGCCTCTTCCACACCTTCCGTGATTTCCACGCCAGCCTCATCGCCATCCGTCTTGTTAAAGTCCACCAGCGCACGCAGCGCCTGGTAATAAAGGTCGTAAGCAGGCTGCAGCTCCTTCTCCACCCGCACCTCCAGCTGCTCCCGCGTCGCCGTCTCCGCGGAAGCGATCAACTCCCGCCGCAACTTGGAATAACTCGCGCGCACCGACTGCACCGCTTCATAAACCCCGCGCTCATGGTCGCCACTGATGCTCGTCTCGTAGTATTGGAACATCTCATCCATCCGCGCCGTGTTTGCCTTCATCCGCGCATCGATCGCCGGTCGCTCTTCCGGAGTTGCCACCAGCAACAACCGCTGGACCAGCATGAAATTCGTCAGATTGATCGTCTCCAGCTGCCCAGTCGCATAAAGCCCCGGCAGATTCTCCGTCGCGATCCGCTTCGCGTCCTTGCCGATCTCCAGCAGACGCGAAAACGCATACAGCCCAAAAGCCGCAGCGATGATGAGCAACGTCAAGAAGCCGAAGATGATCCGGCGTGCGATGGTCCAGTTTTTCATAGGGATGTGAGCTGAAAGGAGAGAAATTTCCCGAGTCGCGAACGGCCCGCTCCGCCGCGTGTGAACGCGAAAAAGGCACAGCCTGACCACGCTCTCCTGGAGAGAAATTGGTCTGGCTGTGCCTTCGACTTACAGGCCCATACGTCCTGTCGGAGAAAGCCGTCTACAACTCGGTTTGTAGACCTGACGCCGCTTTTATCGGACCGCCTTCACGGGTACTTGAGAACTTTTCCGCTCATTTTGCAGCGCCACTTCCTCGCCCATGTAGATCGAGGCATTCCACCCCGCATTCCGCTCCCCCTCCCCAATCCTGTTAATCCTCTTAATCCTGTCCAAAACTCCGCCCCGCTGCCCGCAGTTTGTCATCTATTAGATGACAAACCCCATCCGTGCCCATCCGCGCAATCCGTGGTCAAAAATCTTCCCCTCACTGCACCGTCTTCTTCCCCTCCCCCACCGGCGTCCGCTCCAGCAACTTCTCCAACTGATACCGCAGATCCGCGAGCTCCTTGCTCTTAAAATTCTGCTTCGTCCGCTCCAGCACATCCACCGTCCGCCGGATCGCCGCCACATGCTCGGCCTGCGCCAGCCCTCCCTGCCCACCACGCTCGCTCACCGCCGTCGCCCGCTCCACATCCGACAGCACCAAAATCGTCTGCCTCAACATCACCCGCAGATAACTCTCCATCCGCCCGCCCTGCCCGCGCGGAGCCCGCCGCGCCGCCCGCTCCAATTCCTCCAGCTCCGCGCTCCAGTTCTCCAGTCGCGCCCGCCCCGACCGCAAAATCTTCAACCCCCGGTACTCCCCGATCGCCTGCGTCAGCACACCGAGCAACTCCTCCATCTCCGGCGGCTTCGTCAAATAAGCCGCCACCGCCAGCCGCACCGACCGCGCCGCCGTCTCCACCGTCGGCTTCCCCGTCAGCAACACCACCGGCAGCCCCGCCGCCAGTGCCGGCACACTTTCGATCAACTCCAGCCCCGCGTTGCCCGGCATGTTGATATCCGAAAGCAACACATCGTAATCGCCCGCACCCAGCGCCGTGACCGCCTCCGCGCCCGACGCCACGCACACGCACTCAAACCCATGCCGGCGGATCACCTCCGCCAGCCCGTCGCGCACCGAGACATCGTCATCGGCAAATAAAATCCTCCCGGCGGCACCCGCCGCATCCGGCTCAACCCCTTTTTCGTCAATGGTCGTCATGTGAGAAACTCGTTCGTCGTTCATGCCTCGCCGCGCATCACTCATCCAGAGCGCGCCGCACCGCCGCCGCCAGCACCTCGATGGAAACCGGCTTCGCGATCAGATCGCGCAACCCCAGCGCCTTCACCCGCTCCTGCGTCCACGTCCCGCTGAATCCACTCGCCAGCAGCACCGGCAGCTCCGGCCGCAACGCCGATATCTCCATCGCCAGATCCAGCCCGGTCATCGGCGGCATCGTCAGATCGGTGACGACCAGATCGAATCCCGCCGGATCTTCCCTGAAACGCCGCAACGCCTCCTCCGCGTCGGCAAACGCCACCGGCGCATATCCGAGATATTCCAGCAACCGCGTGCCCGCGTCGCACAGCACCCGCTCGTCATCCACAAACAGGATACGCTCGCCCCGCCCGCGCGGCAGCTTCCGCTCCCCTTCCTCCGGACGCGCGCAGGCACCGTCCGCATGTTCGGGAAAAAACAACCGGAAGGTGCAGCCTTCGTTCGCACGGCTCTCCACCGTGATCGCTCCATCATGGTCCTTCACGATCCCATGCACCACCGACAGCCCCAGCCCAGTGCCTTCCGTCGGACCCTTCGTCGTGAAAAACGGCTCGAAGATACGCTTGAGCACCTCCGGCGTCATCCCGCACCCCGTGTCGCTCACGGTCAGCCGCGCATGACGCCCCGGCCTCAACTCCGCATGCGCCCCCGCGGCGATCTCCACCCGCTCCAGCGCCACCGTCAGCCTTCCCGGCTGCTCGCCCATCGCATGCGCCGCGTTCGTGCACAAATTCATCATCACCTGGTGGATTTGCGCCGTGTCCGAAAGCGTCACCGGCGCCTCGTCGTCGATCTGCGTCTCGATCGTGATCGTCGAGGGAAGAGTCGAGCGCAGCAACTTCAACGCCTCGACCACCACCGGCTGCAACCTCACCGGCTTGCGCTCATGCTGCTGCTGACGGCTGAACGCCAGTATCCGTTTCACCAATTCCTTTGCCCGCCCTCCCGCCGCGCGCACCTGCTCGATATGCTTCCTCACCTCCCCCGGCTTCTCCACATCCATCAACGTCAATTCCGCGTACGCCAGGATAGCCGTCAGGATATTGTTGAAATCGTGCGCGATCCCGCCCGCCAGCTGCCCCAGCGCCTCCAGCTTCTGCGCCTGCCTGAGTTGAATCTCGATCTCCGCCTTCGCCGCTTCCGCCGCGCGCCTCGCCGTGATGTCCTCGTTGATCGACACCAGACACGCCCGCCCTTGCAGATGCGTGATCTCCGAATTGTGCCGCACGATCAGATCCCGCCCCGCACGGTCGATGAAATTGATCTCCATGTCCCGCACCCGCCCATGCTCCCGCAGACGCTTCACCAATTCTTCCCGCTGCTCCAGATGCCGCCACATGTTCAACTCGATCGACGTCCGCCCCACCGTCTCCTCCCGGCTGAACCCCGTGATCCGCTCGAACCCATCGTTCACCTCGATGTACATCCCCGTCTCCAGATCCGACAGCGTGATCGCGTGCGGACTCGTCCTGAACGCGCGGTGATATTTCTCCTCCGAAATTCTCAACGCCTGCTCCGTCTCCCGCCGCGCGCGGATGTCCGTGATCGCCGCCAGCAAATACACCCGCCCCGCCAGCGTCAGCGGCCTGAGCGACAACTCCACCGGGATTTCCCCTCCATCCTTCCGTCTCACCCGGATGTCCGTCGCATGACCGATCACCAGCGCCCGCGGCTCCGCATAAAAATCCCGCACCACATTTCCCGCCCGCTCATGCGAACTTTCCGGCAGTAACGCCGTGATCGGCAGCGTCAGCAATTCCTCCAGCGTGTAACCAGACATTCGCGACGCCTCCCCGCTCGCGAAGAGCAACCGTCCTTCCGGATTCACCACCACCAGCACGGCGGGCGACGCATTCAAAATCATCTGCAGAACCGCAGACGATGCCAGCGCACCGTTCTCGAACGGATTGGAATTGGATGAGCTCAAAGCAGGAAATGAAGCCCGGCGCGACGCTCACAGGTCAGACATCGCATCACGCGCCGGAGCATGCCCGCTCCGAGTCGCGAGGAAAGCGGAAACCCGCCACCTTTCCGTGTCATCTGGGGATAAAATCGGCCTCGCGCCACGTCCCCACCGCGTGGGCGAAGCCTCTACGCGGCTCACCCATTCTTCGCCGCCTCCAGCTCCTCCCACCGCGCAAACGCCGTCGCATGCTCCCGCTCGATCTCCGCCAGCCGCGCCTCCGCCACACCCACCGCATGGCGATCTTTGTGATAGAAACTCGCGTCCGATAACTTCCCCGCAAGCTCCGCCTGCTCGCGCTCCAGCCGCTCGATCTGCGCGGGCAAACCTTCCAGCTCCTTCAATTCCTTGTTCGTCAACTTCCGCGTCTTCGACGCCGAAGCCGGAGCCGCCGCAGTCGTCTGCGCCGCACCCTTCGCCGCCGGTGCTTTCGCCGCGGCAATCGACGCCTTCAAGTCAGCCGCCTTCGCCTGCTTCTCCTTTTCCTTCACCCAGTCCGAATAACCGCCGACGTACTCTTGGATCTTTCCGTCTCCCTCGAACACCATCGAGCTTGTCACCACGTTATCCAAAAAGTCGCGGTCATGGCTCACCAGCAGCAGCGTGCCTTGATACTGCACAAGCAAATCCTCGAGCAGATCCAGCGTCTCGATATCCAGATCGTTCGTCGGTTCGTCCATCACGAGCACGTTCGCCGGCTTCGTGAACAGCCGCGCCAGCAACAACCGATTCCGCTCTCCGCCCGACAACACCCGCGCCGGTGTGCGCGCGCGCTCCGGCGAAAACAAAAACTCCTGCAGATAACTGATCACGTTCCGCGTGTTGCCGTCGATCGTCACGGTCGCGTTCCCGTTCGCGATATTGTCCGCCACCGTCTTGTTGTCGTCGATCTGCGCGCGCAGCTGATCGTAGTAAACCACGTCGAGCTGCGTCCCGAGTTTAAGCGTCCCGCTCGTCGGCGTGAGCTGGCCGAGCAGTAGTTTAATGAGCGTCGTCTTCCCCGCGCCGTTCGGCCCGATGAGCCCGATCTTGTCGCCGCGCGTGATGCTCGTCGTGAAATCCTTCACCATCACGCGACCGTCCGGCCACGAGAACGAAACGTTCTCCGCATCGATCACCTTTACGCCGGATTTCTCCGACTCCGTGATCTTCATCGTCACATTGCCCACGCGATCGCGCCGCGCCGCCCGTTCCGCCCGCATCTGCATCAGCGCATGCACGCGCCCCTGCGCCCGCCCGCGCTGCGCCTTCACGCCTTTGCGAATCCACACTTCCTCCTGCGCCAGCTTCTTGTCGAACGCCGCATTCTGCTTCTCCTCCGCCGCCAGCACTTCCTCTTTGCGCGTCAGGTACGTGTCGTAATCGCACGCCCAGCTCGCCAGCCGTCCGCGATCCAGCTCCACGATGCGCGTCGCCAGCTTCCGCAAAAACGTACGGTCGTGCGTCACGAAAAACAGCCCGAGCTTCTGCGAGAGCAAAAACTCCTCCAGCCACAAAATAGACTCCAAATCCAAATGGTTCGTCGGCTCATCCAGCAGCAAAAAATCCGGCTGCCCCGCCAGCGCCCGCGCCAGCAGCACCCGGCGCTTCAATCCGCCTGACAGCTCCGAAAACTCCATGTCCGCCTTCAACTGCAACCGGTCGATCAAATTATCCACGCGCACATCGCGCTCCCATTCCTCCTCATGATCGCCCAGCGGCCGCAGCCCCGACGCCACGATATCGATCACCGCGCCCGACATATCCGTCGGCACTTCCTGCGTAAGCTGCGTGAACACCGCCCCCGGCTGACGCGAAATCACGCCCGTATCCGGCTTCATCGCGCCCGTGATCACCTTCATCAGCGTGGATTTCCCCGCGCCGTTACGACCGAGCAGACACACACGTTCGCCCGGATCGACCTGGAAATTCACGTCCTTGAGGACATGCGGGCCACCGAAGCTGAGATTCACATCGAGAAGATTAACAAGAGCCATGAGCGCCCGAAAAGTTGGCCACCCCTCCGCCCGATGCAATGCCCGACCTCCCGCCGCCGTTCTCTTTCTCTTACTCGTTCTCTTTCTCCTCCGATTCCGGCCCTTCCGCCTTCTACCGCCGCGCCTCTCCGCCCCCAATCCTGTTAATCCTCTTAATCCTGTCCAAAAACTCCGTCCTCCGCTTCCAGCTCTTCCTGATTTCCACATTCAAAAATTTCCCCGCCCCCAGCCTTGATTTCCGCGCCGTTCGCCCGAACGTGTGTTCACCCGAACACGCAACGCGAACGCGCCGCCTCCCATGCTCACCGAAAAACAAGAAGCCGTCCTCGACTACCTCCGCGACTATCAGCAACGCGAAGGCGTCCCGCCCTCCACCCGCCAGATATCCAAACACTTCGGCTTCACCAGCCAGACCTCCGCCGTCCAGCACCTCCGCGCCCTCGCCAAACGCGGCCTCGTCGAACAACTCGTCCACGGCTCCTGGGGCGTGAAAAGCCGCGAGATCCAGACCCACTTCGCCGAAGTCCACGTCTACGGCTCCATCCCCGCCGGTTACGCCGATGCCCGCGAACAGGAAACCCTCGAAACCGTCTCCATCGACCCCGCCCTCTTCGGCCTGTCTCCACGAAAAAAATACTGGGCCCTCGTCGTCACCGGCGACTCCATGATCGATGCCCACATCGTCGCCGGCGACCTTGCCCTCTTCGAAAACCGCGAACCCCAGCCGGGCGACATCATCGCCGCGCTCGTGGACGGCACCAGCACGACCCTCAAACGCTACGTCATGGAAAAAGGCCGCGCCATCCTCCGCGCCGCCAACCCGCGTTACGCCGACATCAAGCCCGACCGCCTCGAAAGCCAGGGCGTCCTCGTCGGCCTCATCGGTCGCGGCAAACGCTGATCCCCCGGGGCTCCGCCTTGTCCGTCCGCCTCCGCCTGTAGGGCGCGAGCTCGCTCGCCGCCTCCAAAACTCCGGAGTGGAGCGCGCACTCCGAACGCGCTGAGCGGCACCGCTTCGCCAACGCTGCTAGGCGCGCCTCCGTCATCGTTCTCGTTCTCTTACTCTTACTCGTTCTCCTCCGCCTCCCCGATTCCACCTCGTCGCCCTCTACCTCCGCTCCCGGCTTCCCCAATCCTGTTCATCCTCTTAATCCTGTCCAAAAACTCCGCCTCAATTTCCCCAACACCACCGCACACCCGCACCTCTCCAGTGCCCTCCGTGTCCGCGCTCCGTGCCCTCTGTGACCAACTCCGAGTTTACGAAACATCCCCGCGTCTCGACACCGCCCGCCCCCTCCGCTCCGCTCCCCGCGTGCAACCCCCAGCCCCCGCTCCCGCTTTATCCACCCCGCCTCCGTCTCTCGCCTCTTCCCGCTTTCGCACCCGCTACCTCGCCACCCTCGCCGTCCTCCTCATCGCCGTGATCGTGCGCTCCGGCATCGGCGCCCACTACCCGCACGACTGGCTCCTCGAAAACGCCCTCGTCCTCGGCTTCGCCGTCCCGCTCCTCATCTTCACCTACCGCCGCTTCCCGCTCTCGCTCATCAGCTACACGCTCATCTTTCTCTTCCTCTGCCTCCACGAACTCGGCGCCCACTGGACGTACGCGGAAGTCCCCTACAACGACTGGACCCGCGCCCTCTTCGGCACCTCGCTCAACGAACTCCTCGGCCTTGAGCGCAACCACTTCGACCGCGCCGTCCACTTCCTCTACGGCTTCCTCCTCGCCTACCCGATCCGCGAACTCTTCGTCCGCATCGCCGACGTCCGCGGCTTCTGGGGATACTTCCTCCCGCTCGATCTCACGATGAGCACCTCGATGCTCTTCGAACTCTTCGAATGGGCCGCCGCCGTCCTCTTCGGCGGAGAACTCGGCCAGGCCTACCTCGGCACCCAAGGCGACATCTGGGACGCCCACGCCGACATGGCCCTCGCCTCCCTCGGCGCGTTGATCGCGATGCTCATAGTCGCCTACATCAACAAATCCAAAAACCGCGACTTCGCCCGCGATTTCGCCGAAAGCCTCCGCATCAAACGCACCGCCCCCCTCGGCGAAGTAGAACTCGCCCGCCTCAAAACCTCCGAAGGTAGGGCGCGTTGTCCCTAACGCGCCGGAGCGATTCCGCACACGCTACACGCAAATCTGCGCAATGCTCGCCGACAAAAAAATCGACCTCACCACCCCGCTCAGCCTGCGCGCAGCGTTTCTCTTTCCACTTCAGTCAACACTCGCACGCAGAGAGGTCCTGCACGGCGGACTCCTGCTGCTCATCCCCATCGTCGGATGGATTCTCAACATGGGCCATCGCATCGCCATGACCCATCGCATGCAGCACGGCCAGTCCGCATGGCCCGCGTGGACCAACTACCCGGCCCTCTTCAAACACGGCCTCATCACATTTCTCGGCATGGTCGAGTATCACGCGCCCGCTGTGATTTGTGAGATTCTCGCGCGCCAGAACCACTCGACCGCATGGCACGTCGCCGCGGCAGTGCTATGGCTTCTAGCGACCATAGCCGTGCCTGGATTCATGTCGCACTACTGCTACACACTCGATCCGCGAGAAGTATTCGATCCCTTGCGAGCGTTGCGACGCGTCCTCCAAGGAGGTCGGTCTTATTGGCACGCCTGGTCCATCGCGTTCGCCGCGCTGCTGATGTCGTTCACTGGGTTACTGGCCTTCGGCGTGGGATTCCTGATCACGAGCGTTTGGTTCTGGCAGGTCGCTGGCTTTTCCTTCGCCACCGTTTTCACCCAGCAGTTCAGGCTATATTCAGCCGTACCCGAGTCCCGCACCTGAACGATACTCGTCGCACTCTGCTCTCCGTTTTCACTCTTCACCATTCCCTCTTCACTCTTCTCCGCATGCCGTCCACCTCCCGCCGCACATCCGTCTTCACCGAATCGCTCATCCGCGAGATGACGCGCGTCGCCCAGCAACACGGCGCCATCAATCTCTCCCAAGGTTTCCCCGACTGCGATCCGCCGCCCGCCCTCGTCCAGGCCGCGAAAGACGCGATGGACGCCCACCGTCACCAATACGCCATTACGTGGGGCTCCCCTGAACTTCGCGACGCCCTCGCCGCCAAGCTCACCCGCTTCACCGGCCTCGCCGTCGATCCGCTCCGCGAACTCGTCGTCACCTGCGGCGCCACCGAAGCGATGATGGTCGCCATGATGACCGTCTGCGATCCCGGCGACCGCGTCGGCCTCTTCTCGCCGTTCTACGAAAACTACAACGCCGACGCCATCCTCACCGGCGCGACACCCATCCACGTCCCGCTCCATCCGCCCCACTACCGCTTCGATCCCGCCGAACTCCGCGCCGCCTTCGAGCGAGGCCTCAAAGCCTTCATTCTCTGCAACCCCTCCAACCCCTGCGGCCGCGTCTTCACCCGCGAAGAACTCCTCCAGATCGCCGCGCTCGCCGAGGAATTCGACACCTTCGTCATCACCGACGAAGTCTACGAACACATCGTCTTCGACGGACGAAAACACATCCACTTCGCCACGCTCCCCGGCATGGCCACCCGCACCCTCTCGTGCTCCTCGCTCTCGAAAACCTTTTCAATCACCGGCTGGCGCCTCGGCTACGTCCACGCCCCCGCCGCCATCATCGCCCAGGCGCGCAAGGTCCACGACTTCCTCACCGTCGGCGCCGCCGCCCCGCTCCAACACGCCGTCGTCACCGCGCTGAATTTCCCCGCGAGCTACTATGACGCCCTCTCCGCCGAATACGCCGCCCAACGCGACATCCTCTGCGGCTACCTCGACAAAACCGGCCTCAGCTACACCCGCCCCGAAGGCGCCTACTTCGTCATGCTCGACATCTCCCCGCTCGGTTTCGCCAGCGACATCGAATGCGCCCACTGGATGACCAAGGACATCGGCGTCGCTCCCGTCCCCGGCTCCAGCTTCTTCCCGACTCCGGAAAATCGATACGTCCGCCTCAACTTCGCCAAAAAGCCCGCCACCCTCCACGCCGCCGGCGAAAAACTCCTCAAGCTCCGCAAGTAGGGCTCGCGCTCGCGCGACGCCGTCCCCCCGAGCACTCACAATATCCGCCCTCCGCCCCGGACCGGCACTTATCAAGTGCCGCCCTCACGCCGTTGTCCGCCCAACTACCAATTACAAACTACCAACTACCTCTGGGTCATTGGTCATTGGCCACTGGTCACTGGCCACTGGCCATTCCAGCGGTCGCCCCGCGACCGCTGGCTACTCCCCACCCATCCCCTCGTCGAACTGCATCTCCTCCCCGCGCCGCTTCGCGTCTCCGCCGAACTGATGCACCACGCCAAAATACACCACGCTCGAACCGCGCCGCATCGTCGTGTCGCTTGAGAGCGACGCCGTGTCCAGCACCGTGCGCCCCTTGAACGTCCCGAACACGTCCGACACCGTCAGCACAAACGCCGTCCGGTTCGTCATCGCATACCGCGCCCCCAGATTCGAAATCGCCATCGGCCGCCTCTCGCCCTGCGGCGTCAACCGCGCCGCCCGATAGCCCGACGTCAGCTGCAACGACAGCTTCCGGTTCACCTCCCACGCCGTGTTCAACTTCGCATCCCACGCGATCTCCGCCCGCGTCCCGGCAAATCCCAGATTCTCTGCGTCGATCTCCTCGCGATAAATATTCCCGCCAAAATTCAGCGACAGCCCCGCCCACGGCTTCGCCGTCGCCCCCAGCTCCACGCCCGTGAACCGGCTCGTCGCCAGGTTATCGTTCGAAGTCAGCAGCACTCCATTCCCCAGATCGCGCGTCACCTCCGTGATCCCGTCATAACGATAACGCTGATAAACTGACGCCAGATACGTCACCCCATCCCCTTGGTACTGCCATCCCGCCTCGATCGAGTGAATATCCTCCGGCTCCAGATCCGGATTTCCCGCGCGCAGATTCTGCGGGTCGCTATACTGTGGATACGGATTCAAATCCCGCTGATCCGGCCGCCGCACGCGATGACTGTAGCTCAGCTTCAACTGCTGCGTCGCCGTCAGATCGTAGCTCGCATGCACGCTCGGATAAACCCGCGCATAATCCTTCTCCCGCACGATCCCCGCCGTCCTCTGGTCCGCCTCCGTCAGCGCTTGCTCGAATCGCACCCCGCCCTGCAAACCCACCGCGCCCACCGCCGCCGCGTAAGTCGCGTACGCCGCATGCACCTGCGACTCGTAAACGAACCGGTTCGTCGTCTGCGCGTCCGCCACCCACTGCTGCGTCGCGTTGTCCAAAAAACTCCCGCGAAAATCCACATCGCTCGTCTCCGCCAGCAACGCGTACCCGGTTTCCAACTTCGTCCCGTTCGCGAACGGATGCACATAGTCCGCCTTCAACTCCGTCTCGCGGCTCGTTTCCTTCACTGCCGTCCGCTCGTGCTCCTCCAGCCCGCCCGGCAACCGGAACCGGTTCGCATAAAAATCCCCGCCTTCCTCCGTCTCGCTTTCATGCCCCAGCTCCACCGCCAGCTTCCGCCCGCCGCCGTCGAATCCGTGACTGAACGCCAGCTCCGCCTCATACTCCGTCTCCTCCTCGTCGCCCGTGCGCAGCCGGTCGTAATCCTCCGTCACCGTACCCGCGCCATCGCGATTCACCGTCGTCTGCGTCGAAGCCCACGCACGATCCCGCGTCCCGTAACTCACCGCCGCCGTCAGCTCCGTCTCTGCGCCAAACCGATAAGTCCCGCCCGTCTCTAACGTCGTCGAATCGAAACTCCGCTCCTCGTCCGTCCGCGACAACGAACGCCCCGTCGTCTGCCCGCCCGCATCGCGCTGCACCCGCGAACGCTCGACCTCGAACGGCCTCTCTTCATGCCGCTGCGAAACCGATGCAAACACGTCGAACGCCCCCGGATTGTACGTCGCGTACAAACTCCCGTTGTACCGCCCTTCGTTGCCCACATTCGCACGCGCCGTCGCCGACCAGCCCGGCTTCCCGCCATCCTTCAAGATGATGTTGATGATCCCGCCCGTCCCGTCCGGGCGGTATTTGGACGATGGATTCGTGATCACCTCCACCCGCTCAATCCGGTCTGATGACAACTGCTCCAGCGTCTCCGCCTGGTTGCTGTTCATCTGCGCCGAACTCCGCCCGTTGATCAAAATCGTCACATTCTGGTCACCCCGCAGGCTGACCTCCCCTTCGACATCCACCTGGATCGACGGGATATTCTGCAACAGATCGCTCGCCGTCCCCGTCGTGCTGGCGATGTCTCTGCCTACTTCGTACGTCTTCCGGTCGATCGAATTATAAAACGCCTCCCGCTCTGCCGAGACCTGCAGCTTCTGCAACATGACCGTCTGCCCTTCGGAGAGCGCCAGTGTGCCTAGATCGGCCTGCGTCTTACCGGCCGTGATTTCCGCCGAGGCCGCATCGCCCGCATAACCGTACTCCAGCAAATAAGCGCCCGCAGGCAGATCGCGCGCTTCGAATTCACCGCGCTCATTCGTCGACACCGTCGTCACCAGCGCGCCCGTTGCCCGGTTTTGCACGGTCACGACCGTACCCGCCACCGGCGCGCCCGCCGCGTTGACGATCCGCCCGCCGATCCGCCCTGCATCGGCGGCCGTTTGCGCTTCGAGTCGCAGCCCACAAAAAGCGGCGAGGAGAGTGATCAGGGAGGTCAGAGCGATTCGCATAAACACGCCCAGCACGACGCAGCCGCGTCCCGAAAGTGGCACGCAACGCGGAGAAAAATCGCGCACGGGCGTTTTGCCCGGCTCCCTCAACGCACCCGTCACCGGTCCGTCACACGCTCCCCCACCACCGCCTCCGCCTCCTTCAACAGAATCCGCGCAAACGCATAATCGAACCAGAATCCCTGCACCGGCGTCCCCCGCCCGCGATCCATCCCGCTTCGCAGCCGGTTCTCCAACAACTCCCGCGCCGCCAGCAAATCCGCCCGGGCTTGCTCAGGCTGTCCGAGCCGCTCGCGGGCCATCGCCAGGATCGCTCCTGCCGCCAGAGCCCGCGACGCATTTTGATCCGACGCCGCCATACTCCGCTGCGCCCAGTGTGCCGCCTCCGCGTCATTACCCCTCCGATACTCAAGAAGCGCCTGCGCCATCGCTCGCCACGCAGCCTGAAAAACATCCCCCGCCTTCTCCGCTTCTTCGTGAGCTCGCGCATTGTCGGCCGCTATCGGCGCCAGCGCTGCCAGCGCCAGCGCATCCGTCGGACCCAGCAAACTGATCTTCACGATCCGGTCTGAGAACGGTGAAGCCACCCGCGCAAATCGCGCCACCGCTTCGTCACGGAAGCGCCGATACCCGTCCGTATCTCCCGCCTCCAGCAACGCCGGCCCGCACCGTAGATAGTCGAGCGTGATCACATCCACCCCCTCCAAGGCATCGACGCTGAGCAGCTGTGAAAACCGCGCCGCCGCCTCGCTCCAACGATTCTCCAGCGCATGCCACTCGCCCACGGCACGAATCACCGCCGCTCCTTCCAGCGAAGGCTGCTCCAATGAAATTTCTTTCAACAACGCATCCGCCTCGGCAAAGCGCTCCTGGCTCACCAGAAGCGCCGCCTGCGTGATCTTCTCGCGCGTCTCCGCCTCCAGCCTCAGCCGCGCCTGCTGCTGCTCCGCCGCGAGCGCGCGTTGATGCGCCGCGCGCTCCTTCAAAAACAACCACGTCGAAGCGCTCATCCCAAACACCAGCGCCAGCGCCACCGCCCCGCCCGCGATGAACACCACGCGATTCCGCCGCACCAGTTTTTGCAACCGATACGCCCAGCTCGGTGGCGACGCCACCACCGGTTCGTTGTGCAGATGCCGCTGCACATCCAGCGCCAGCCCGTTCGCCGTCTCGTACCGCCGTGCCCGGTCTTTCTCCAGCGCCCGCATCGAGATCCAGTCGAGATCGCCGCGCACCGACGACACCAGCCGCGCCGGATCCGTCAGACGCGTATTCGCCACCTTGATAAGCTCCGGCAGCGCCAGCGCGTTCAACCGCGCCGACGGCCGCGCCGGTTCCCGCTCGCGCAACGTCTTCCGCATCTCGTCGAGCCCCGATGCCGCCAGCTCCTGCGGATCAAACGGCGTCCTCCCCGTCAGCAATTCGTACAACAACACGCCCAAGCTATAAATATCCGTCCGCGTATCGATATCCACCCCGCCCATCTGCGCCTGCTCAGGACTCATGTAAGCCGGCGTCCCGATCAGCTGCGCATACGTGGTGAAAAGTTTGTCCGTCAGCCGCGCCTCCGTCGCCTTCGAGATTCCGAAATCGATCACCTTCGGTACCGCATGCCCGTCGTGCTCCTCCACCAGCACGTTCGACGGCTTGATGTCCCCGTGGATGATTCCCTTCTGATGCGCGTGCTGGATCGCGTGACAGATCTGGATGAACAAATCCAACCGCTCGCTCACCCCCAGCCGGTTCCGATCGCAGTACTCCGTGATCTTCACCCCCCGCACCAGCTCCATCACGAAATACGGCGGCCCCCGATCCGTCGCGCCCGCATCGAACACCCGCGCGATATTCGGATGATCCATCATCGCCAGCGCCTGCCGCTCCGCCTCGAACCGCGCGATCACGCTCTTCGTCTCCATCCCCAGCTTGATAATTTTCAGCGCCACACTCCGCCGCACCGGCTCCTCCTGCTCCGCGAGATAAACCACCCCGCACCCGCCCTCGCCGATTTTCTGCGCCAGCTTGTAGCGCCCGATCTTCGCCCCGATCGCCTCCTCCCCAGGCAGCTTCGACCGGATGAGCGCCCCGCCTTCTTCGAAAAACGGCTCCGCCTCCTCCCCCGCCGCCAGCAACGCCTCGATCCGCGCCCGCAACTCCGGCTCATTCACGCACGCGCGATCCAGAAACGCCTTCCGCTCCACCGCCGTCTTCCGCTCGCGCGCCGCCTCGAACAGGTCTTCCTCGCGTTGAGCGGCGGCACTCTTCATGCGAACGTTTCTGCGTCTCTCGCCCGCATCACGCCTGCGCGCGGATCGTCTGGAAAAGCCACGCCTTCGCGTACGCCCAGTGCCGCTCCACCGTGCGCTCCGTCACGCCCAGCGTCTCCGCCACTTCCTGGTTCGTCAGCCCGCCGAAAAATTTCAACACCACCACCCGCGCCTTCTCCGGGTCCTGCGCCTGCAGCTGCTGCACCGCGTCGTCGATGAGCAACACCTTCTCCTCCGGCGTCGTCTCGGCGATCTCCATCTCATCCACATCCAGCAACCGCTGATTTCCCCCGCGCTTCAACCGCGACTTCTTCCGCGCATTCTCGATCAGGATACGCCGCATCGCCTCCGCCGCCGCCCCGAAAAAGTGCGCCCGGTTCTCCCACCGACTCTCCCCGCCGTCAAAAATCCGCAGCCACGCCTCATGCACCAGCGCCGTCGGCTGGAGCGTCTGCCCCGCCTGCTCATGCGCCATCCGTGCACTCGCATGACGCCTCAGCTCGTTATACACCAGCGGCAGCAACTCCTCCGACGCGCGCTCCCCGCGGCCCACCGCATGAAGAATCTGGGTGATTTCGGAAAATGAGGCGGCGGAAACAGGGTTCATAGCGGGGGCGTGGGGGTGACGACGCGGGGCGGGGTGTCTCTACTGGAACCAGTCGCGGGGCAATCAGCGACGGCCCGAGCCTGCTCCGGGATAAACCCCAGTCAAGCAACCGAAGCCCCTGCGTCCGCTCCCCTCGCTTGACGCTAACGTAATACCACGCCGCTCCACCGCCGCGTGCTCGCGAAAATCCCTTCCCCTCCTCCGCGCCCTCCGCGTCTCCGCGGTGAATTCCTTCCCCCCGCGCCCGCTCAACGCGGCGGCCGCGCCGGCTTCGCCTTCCCGTACCCCAGCGAATCCACCGCCGCCTTCGCCTGCTCGCGCGTCAGCTCCGGATTCATCCGCTCGATGAGTTTGATCGCGAAAATAAACTTCCCGCTCCGCGCCAGATCGCTCGCCGAGTCCATTCCTTTTAATTTCGCGTAGTCCATGCCGTTAACGTGAGCAGGAATTCCGCTAACGTCACGGACGAAGATTGCGCTCCATTCCTCCGGACAAATCCTCCCCCGCTCCGCCTCCCGGCCAGACTGGCACAAATCCTCCTCTGTCCGCTTGCGCACGCTCCCTCCCTACACAGTTTCCCCTCAGCCCACGCCATGAACGGATACGACACCCACGACGAACAACAGCCAGTCACCTGGATTCGCGGCCACGCCGTCTATGCCGCCCACCTCGTCGTGCTCGTCTTCATCGCGTCGATGCTCGTCACCACGGGCTTCCTCTTCGCCAAAGCCTATCTCTTCCTCGACCTCCTCTCGTTCGACAGCACCGCCGTCCTCCGAGGCGAAGTCTGGCGCATCCTCACCAGCGGCCTCGTCAACCGGCCCAGCATCTGGTTCGCGATCGATATGCTCATGATCGTCTGGTTCGGACGTGAGCTCGAAAAAATCTTCGGCCGCAAAAAATTCCTCTGGTTCTACGGCGCCCTCTACCTCCTCAAGCCCGTCCTCTTCACCGTCATCGGCCTCTGGTCGCCCGAACGCTTCGCCGGCCAGTCCGGCGGCTTCGCCCTCTTCATCGCCTTCGCCACCCTCTACCCGAACGTCTCCCTGATGTTCAACCTGCTCGCCAAGTGGGTCGCCACCATCCTCGTCGCCCTCTACACACTCATCCACCTCAGTAACCACGACACCACCGGCCTCATCTCGCTCCTCGCCACCACCGGTTTCGCCTTCGCCTTCGTCCGCTACCAGCAAGGCCGTTTCACGCTCCCCTCCTTCCGCCTTCCACAGCGCCAGCCCAAGCTCACCGTCCTCCCCGGCGGCCGCGAAACCGCTCCCACCCGCTCCACCTCTTCCTCGGGAAAAACGCCCCCGTCCTCCCCGCGCCCCGCGCGCGACACCACCACCGCCGAGATGGATGCCCTCCTCGACAAAATCGCCCGCTCCGGCATGGCCAGCCTCACCCCCGCCGAACGCGCCCGCCTCGACGCCGCCGCCAAAACCCACACCCAGCGCAAATACGGCCGCTGAGTTCCTGCCCCTGATCGCCGGATCGACCATTGGAGGGACGACCTCCGTGTCGTCCATTCCGTCGGCGGTACCACGACACCACGTTCCCCGTAGGCCAGCGTGCTCGCACGCGCCCCTCCCTTTTGGGACTGCGGTGCCTCGGCTCGCCGCTCCCGCTGCAGCAACTTCACGCCGCGATCCGCTCCCGCCCCAACCCCATCGTCCTCGTCCAACGCTTCTCCGCCCCCGAGATTGTCATCCATTAGATGACAATCTCCCCAACCGCCCCGCCTCATCTCCGCGCCCTCCGCGCCTCCGCGGTGAACTTCCCTCACCGCCCCCCGCCCGACTCGATCCGCAACCGCCGCGCATCGCTGTTCGCCCGCACCTCCGGCACATACATCGCCTCCGCGTGCACCGGCAACGCTCGATAATCCCCCGGATGCACCGCCCGCAGCGCGAAACGAATCTCCCAATTCCCCGCGTCGATCCGGTCGATGAAGAACACGCTCCGATCATCGTGCTCCTCGCGATAAATCGCCTCTCCCCCATCCGCATTCATCTCATCGCGCGCAATCACACCGCCCACCGCCCGCGCCGTGCCCGCATTCCCGATACGCACCAATCGCGCATCCCAGCCGCTCAGCGGATTGAGCGGCTCGCAACCCGCCGGCTTCGGCACCTCCACCATCACATACTCCAGATCATGCGGCACGTTGAGCGACACCCGCGCCACCACCTGCTCACCCGCCGCCACGCTTCCATTCGCCAGTTGCTCCTCCGACGTGAACTGCAACGTCCCCGCAAGCGTCGCCCGCGCCTTCTGCCGGTCAAACGTCCGCCCCGCCTCCAGCAAATGCCCCGCCGGCTTCACCGCCTCACCCGTCGCCCAAGCTGACACCAACGCCAGCCCATACACCGGCGATTTCCCACTCACGCGCTTCAGCTCCACCGCGTTCTTCCCCGCCTTCAACATCGCCGTCTCCAGCGAAACCACCGGCCCTTCCAGCAACGCCGCGCGCTCCAGCGTCACCCGCCGCACCGTCTTTCCATTCACAACAATATCCACCGCCGCATCCGGCTCCGCCTCGCGGCTCACACTCAGGAAACGCGACAGCGCCAGCACCGCCAGCGCCGTGTCGCGCGTGTTGCTCCAGCCGCCGCTCCCGCGATTGAGCACCAGCCAGTTCACCGCCGGTTCGATCAACGCGTGCGCCGGCTCGTTCTCCAGCAACGCCAGCAACGTCAGCGCCGTTGCCTCCACCGATCCCTCCGACGCCCGCCAGTACCCGCGCGCGCTTCCCCAATGCACCGCGTCGCCAAATCCCTCCGAGCGCAACCGCACCGCTCCATTCTCCAGATTCCGCAACAACACCGCCCGCTGCTCCTCCGTCGCCGATCGCTCCGCCGCAAGCAACAGACACGCCCGCCCGGAGGCCGACAGTTTCTCGCGTCCGTCGTAGAGCCGCTCAAACACCGCCTTCACCTCTTCCATCGCCTTCGCATCCACCGTCTCGTCCGCCGCCCGCATCGCCGCCGCCAGCGCCCACGCCGTCGTGTCGTCGATCCGCTTCTCCTCCATCAAAAGTTCGCCGAGCGCGTCGCGGGTTTCCTCTGCGAGTTTCTCCGGCACATCGATCCCCGCCTCATCCGCCAGCGCGAGTCCCCACACGACATACGCCGTCATCCAAAGATCCGCCTCCCGCTGTCCCGGCCACCAGCCAAACGATCCGTCTCCCCGCTGCGCCGCCACCAACCGCGCCAGACTCTGCGCCACCACATCGTCGAGCTTCGCAAACCCCGCCGTCTTCTCGCGCCGCGCCGCCTGCTTCGCCGTTTCGCGCGCCAGCATCCGCCTTTCAACTACCGCCGCATCGAAGCCGAGATCGTCCAGCGTCTTCTTCACGACGACCGCCGGCAAAAACCGGCTCATCGTCTGCTCCACGCAGCCATACGGATAATCGATCAGATAAGGCAGCGCATCGAGCACCGCCGCCGCCCGGCTCGGCGAAAGCGTCAGTCGCACCTCCGTGCGCGTCACATCGAGCGGCGCAGGCAACTCCAACGCCAGCCGCGCGGTCTTCTCTCCCGCGCCGAGCCGCACACTCGCCGCCGTCTTCTGCTGGATGCCGTCCTCGATCACCGGCAACGACACCTCCATCGCATCGCCCTCCGCCTCCGTCCGCGCACTCAACGTCAACCCCGCCGCCCCAAGCTGCTTCGCCCGCAAGGTCCACGCCGTCCGCGTCTCCCCATTCCCCGCCACCGCCAGCCCCGCCCGTTCCGCGCCATCATTGTCCGTCAATCGCACCGCGTCACCCTCGACAACGAGCGCAGCCGCCGCCTTCGCTTCGCCCGTCGTGCGATTCACCAACGTCCCCGTCACCGTGCCCGTGTCACCCGCCACAAGAAACCTTGGCGCGCTCAGCCGCGCCTGAAACGGCAGCGTCGTCTTCGCAAACGCCGTCGCCGTCCCGAACGAGTTCCCGTCCTTGCCGATCGCATACGCCGCCACCCGCCACTCCGTGAGATTATCGGGAAACGTAAACGCCACCCGCGCCTCCCCCTTCGCATCCGTCTTCACCGTCGGCGCCCAAAACGCCGTCGAAACAAAATGCCTCCGCACCGTGATCACCGGCTCGGCCTCTGCTCCCTGTCCCAACACCGTCGAAGACGGCTCAGGCCTCACCGGCTTCTCGACCAACCCATCCGACCTCGCAGCCATGTCCGCAGACTCCACGCTCACCACCGACCGCGAATGGTGCCCACCACCGCCGGCACCCACCGTGTTCGACGCCACGCCATAAGATCCACCCGGCCTCCCGGCTGGAATGCTGAACGGGTTCAAAACCACATCATCCTCCCCGCTCGTCACGGCCTCATAAAATTCCAGCCCGCGCCGCGGATCGGCCAGACGCACCACCCATGATTTCTTCTCCCACCGGCGGCTCTTGTCCGTGCTAAGTCTCACGCGTCCGTCGAACCCCGCAAACGTCGAAACCGTTTCGCGCTCCTTCTCGATCAACTCGTTCACCGCCTGATCCGAAACGCCCAGCGCCACCGTCGCGCTCACCGGCCGCCGCTCGTGATCCCGCGTGCGCAGCGTCACTTCTCCGCGCGCGCCCGGCCGCGATTCTCCTGCTATACCGACGATCTCCGTGCCGATTTTCTCCGCCGGATGATTCACCACAAATTCCACGCTCTCGTACCCAAAGGAAGATGTGGATTGCGGCGTGATCAGCCGTACGCCGCCCCGCGCACTGAAACGCGGCGGATCGTCAAACGTGACCAACGCCACACGCCCTTCGCTCGTGAAACGCTGCGTGCGCGTCTCCGTTTCGCCGCTCAACGCGATCCACCCATGCCGGATGCCTTCCGGCAAAATCACCAGGAACCGCGGCTTCTCTCCCGCTGCGATTTCGCCCGGAGCCACCAGCAACTCTCGCGCGGGCGCGATTGCCAGCGTCCGCGTCGTTTTATCCACGGCATAAACAGTCACCGATCTCATGACCTTCTCTCGAAACAGCATCTCGTCCACCGTCACCACCCGGCCGGTCTCCGCATTGAAATCGAAATGATAAACGCCTGCCCGCGGCACCGTGAACGTCACGCTCGCCCAGCCGTCAGCGCCCGCCACCGGCTCTTCTGTCGCCACCACGACTGTCTCGATCTCCGCGTGAATTTTTTTCCAGCCACCGGGCAACTCCGCTCCCGCCGACAATTCCAATTTCTTCCGCGCTTCGATCAACGCATCCCCCGTGACCGCCCGTCCGTCCGGATCGAGCCACACTTCCCGCCAACGGTCCTCGATCAAACTCACCTCACCGGAAACCGGCGCGGATTTCCCGCGCGGATCGAGATACCGGAAACGCAGCGTCATCTTCTCTCCAGGCGCGACGATGCGCGAATCGCCCGCGCCCGCCACCTCCCGGCGCAGCCCCGATTCCGTCCCGATCAGCGGCTCATGCCCGCGCATCTCCGGCAATCCCGCCGGCTTCACCACATAGCTTGGGATCAGCCAGAACACCGATGGCAAAAACTCCGGAAGCTCCAGTGAAAATGTCGCCCCACCTCCGGCATCGGTGACGCCGCTAAATACCTTCTTCTTCAGCTCAGCCACCCACGCGTCGCGCTCCGCGTGCTCGCCCCTACCCTCCTCAAAGAACTCAAGCGCATACGCCGCCACACGAAATTCCACCGGCGCCCCGACCATCGGTCCGCCAGAAAAGTATTTCGCGCTCACGCGGAACGTCACCGTGCTCCCACGCCGCACCGCCGCCGCATCGCCCGTCAGATCCAGCGAGGCAAATGCCGGAGGCGGCAGAAAAGTATCGATCCTGAAAAAGTCTGCGGACGTCACCTCGTCTTCGCCCTTGAAAAGCGACAACTCCACCTGCCCTGGCCGCGTCCCGGGCGGGATCACGATCTCACCGGAAAATGAGCCATCGTCATCCCAGACCAACTCAAGCGGCGCCCCGACCGGCACTTCATTCAGCAACGCCTTCAACGTGAGTTTCCCCTCCGGCTTCACGAAACGATGATCGCGACGATGACGCCCGATCAGCTTGAACGGCACTGTCTCACCCGGCCGGTAGAGTTCACGCGGCAGAAACAGATCCACATGCAGCTTCTCGTCGTTACCACTCGCGTACCAACGGCTGTGTGAGTCTCCAAACATCACCGGCCCCATCCCGTCGATCACCAGTGTCGCCTCGAGAAAATGTTTAAGCCCCGTCTCCCCGAGCACGAAGCGCCCGCTCGCATCTGAAGTAAGCCCGACCGGATCAACCGGCCGATCATCTTTATCGCCTCTCAGCCACGCCATCGCCCGCGTCCCCGGCGCCAGTGGAGCGAACGTCTTGTTATCGTAGCAAAAAAATTCCCGCCGATCTTCCGAAAGGCTCGCCATCGTCCCCGCCACCGCACTCACCGCAAAACGCCGCACCCGGTAGCGTCCCAGATCGTCACGCACCGCCAGTACATACAACCCCGGCGACAGCGGCTCCGAAATCTCCATCACCCGCGTCTGCCACAGATAACCCGCAACCTCTGCCGTGAGCTTCACCGACCAGCCCAGCACCTTGTCCTGCTTCACCGGCAATTCACTCATGCCTGTGCCGTGTTCGCCACGATGAATGCGCGGCCACTCCACCGGCGAAATCCGATGCACCTCGAATCCCAACTCTCCGACATACGCCGCACCCACCGTGAAACGCACCCGCTCGTCCGGCCGGAAAAGTTCGTCGATGGAAAATTCGATACGCCGCTCGGTCCACGTAATCTTGAGATCGCGCAACTGCTTTAACGCCGGTTGCCGCAACGGCTCGTCCACGGGCAGCGCCTCAAGTGCCAGCGTCAGCCGGTCGATCTCCATGAGCCACGCTGGCAAATCCGGCCGCCGCTTCGCATCGGGGATCAACCGACCGTTATCCGTCTTCCACAAAAACTCCCGCGCCTCCGCCAGCGGTTGCACTGCCGTTCCCTTTGCCGCCGCGACCGCCTCCGCATACAGCCGCGCGCAACGATCCTCACTCACCCCGTTCCCCGCCGCGTAATCCGCCGTCCGCAACATCCACCGCGCCCGTGCAACCGGCTCGGCAATCACCCGCGCCGCCTGCACCAGATGCTGCATCAACCGCTCCCGCTGATCTGCGGTCGGCTTCCAGTACCGACTATCAACCGGGAGTAACCGGCTCAAAAACTCCACGTAACGTCGCGCCGCCTCCGCCGTTTCCGGCTGGCTCGCCAGATAATCCGCCACCGCCAGCTCATCGGCCCACGGCGTCTTCTCCTCTCGAAACTGCCACGGCTGCGCCCGCTTCGCCGCCGCCAGGCTCTCCATCACCGCCACCCAAAAATCGTCTCGCCCCTCCTCGCTCGCATACGTCACACTCAATTTCTCAAGCGACGCCACGATCTCCGCATGGTCGCCATGCCTCTGCGGCAAACCGCCCCGCCACGTCGCATCCAGCACCCACAACTCGCACCAACGCCGCGCCTCCGCATCCGGCGCAAAGATGAGCGCCACCGCATAAGCTTCGCGCGCGAGCCCCCAGGATTTCTCCGCCGCGTGACGCTTCGCCTCGACGATCCGCGTATCATACGCGGCGCGTTTTTCCTCCGCCGTCTTCGGCGCCGGCGCGGGCACCGGCCCGAAAGTTTGCGCGTGGCTGGACGCGGACCAGCACAATACGACAAAGACAAACAACACGAGGGGCATACGCATGGGAAACCGGGGTTGGCGGAGGAAGCAGGAGTGCCCTCTCGCTCGTGACCTCGAGGAAGCGATGCACGCCGCAAAAGTCCATTCACTATCTGCCGTGTGCAGACACTAGGTAAATCCACTAGGACCTTATCGGAGCGTGCTCTGGCTGACGTTTCGCCAGCCATCGAATAACCTTCGATCTGTCGGATTAAATCCGGTGAAACGCCTCCGCTCTTCATTACCAATCGCGCTCAATTTCAGTCGCCTGCCAAAGGTTTAGACTGAGGTGAAAGCGGGCGCGGGATTCCCCGGAATTCCGCGCCCGTTCCCCATGCAACTCGACTTAGAAAAATTGGTGCTCGAAACTTTCCACCGGGTGGCGCCAAGGGTTCCCGCATACCGGACATTCCTCACCGAGCACCGCATTAACCCTGAGAAAATTCAGACGCTTCACGATTTCGAACGGCTCCCGATCCTCGACAAGGCGTCGACGTTTCAGCGTTACGACATCAGCCAGCTCTGCCTCGACGGCCAGCTCGGCCGTCTGGGAACGGTTCTCACCAGCTCCGGCCACTCCGGCATTTTCGCGTTCGGCCTCACCGCGTGGGAAGACGTGCCGCGCGCCGCCGAGTGGATCGACGACAGTCTCGACGCGTTATTCTCCGTCCGCTCCAAGCCCACCCTTCTCATCAACTGCCTGCCCATGGGCGTCAAAGTCCCGACCCAGGCCTGCACGCTGGCGGAGACCAGCGTCCGCGCGGATATGGCGGTCGGGCTCGTCGAAGAATTCGCCCATCACTTCGCGCAGATCATTCTCGTCGGCGAAGCCGCCTTCATCAAACACGTGCTCGAACTCGGCCGCAGCGCCGGCATCGAGTGGCCACGGCTCTCCGTACAGATCATCGTCGGTGAAGAGCCGCTCGCGGAAAACGCGCGCAAATACCTCGAAGGCATCCTCGGGATCGACAGTCGCGAAGGAAATGGCGGTCTCATCGTTTCCTCCATGGGCGTCGCCGAGGTCGGCCTGAATCTCTTCGCCGAAGTGCCGCCCAAAGGTGCGCTCATCGCGCTGCGCCGGATCCTCCACGAAAACAGCGCGCTCCGTCACCGCGCGCTCGGTCCCGTCGAGTGGGTGCCCTGTTTCTTCACCTACGATCCTCGCCGCATTTACGTCGAGTTCGACGCCACCGGCCGCCTGCTCCTCACCACGCTCGATCCGCGCACACGCGTGCCGCTCCTGCGCTACGCGACCGGAGACCGCGGCAGTTTTTTTCAAATCCCACCCGAGCTGCAAAACTCGTCCGCAGCCGCGCATCTTCCCTGGATGGAGCTCGAGACAATTCCCATCGTGATGATTCACGGCCGGGGCGAACACGCTTTGGCGGGACCAGTCGCCATTTTCCCCGAGGCCGTGAAAGAAGGCATCTATCACGCGCCTGAACTAGCCGCGCTCACGACCGCCAACTTCCGGCTCGTCGCAGGCCCCGAAAAAGCGCGTGTGCGCATCCAGTTGTCACCAGGCGTCGATCCGACGCCCGATCTCGACCACCGTTTCGCCGAAGCCATCGCCGTCTACACCGGCCCGCACATCGCGGTCACGTGCGAGCGTTATGAAGGCTTCGTGAGCGGAATGTCGTTAGACTACGAACGAAAGTTTGCTTACTTAAAAAGCTGAGCCCGCCGACGAAGTCGCCGCCAGCCTCCGGCGCCAGGACCAGCGTCTCCGGAGCAACAGACCGTTCACCCGCCGAAGCTTCGGAGCGGCCATGCGAATGCACGGTCGAAAACAGTTTCCGGCCCCAGCGAAACTGCACCGCACGCAGCTCCTGCTCCGAACATTCCGCGAGAAAATTCCGTTCGAGCACGAACAGCTGGATGAGACTGTCGACATTCAGGAAACTGTCCCGCGCGCGGCGGTTCCATTCGCCGATTTTCGCAAGGTACTGATTTTGTTCGACGACGAAATCGCGCAGGAATTGCTCGGTGCGCGACAGCCCGCAGAGCGTGAGCCGATAGCGCGTCAGGTCCATCGCCATCGCGATGACCGGATCGTAAACCTTGTCCGAGTAGCTGCGCTCCGTGCCGAAACGGCGGAATCCCATCAACTCATAAAATCCATTATGACTCGGGCTCACCGCCGCGATCGTGTGGTGGAAGCCGGCATTGATGCCGTGCGCCATCGCGCTGCGCATCAGCTCCGTGGCGACAGCGGATTTCCGGTAGCCTTCCGCCACGACCTGATTGGTGAGTTCGCACAAACGCAGGCCCACGCTGCGCAAGGCATCCAGCTCCGGCTTGAACGCCGAATCGCACGGCAGTCCGAGATCGGGAGAATCGGGCACCAGGCTCAACACGCCCACCACCCGCCCGTCCACCTTTGCGACAAACGTAGCCGTCTCCGCCGAGGTCTCGAAAACGCGCAGACGGATTCCCGTCGGCTCGGGAAGAATGAAACCCGTGCTCGTATAAACTTCGTGCACCAACCGGTACGCGGCGCGCAAATCGGCGACGGAACAGGCGCGCTCGATCACGGCACCCCGAGTGTCGCCGCCAAACAGTCCTGAACGTTTCAAGAGCTGGAGCTTCCGGTCGGCGAAACTGGCACTGCGATTGCGCATCCCCGGCTTACCTTCGCGGCTGCCACAGGCATCCGCGGAGGAGTTTTCGAGGACATCGTTGTTAACGCTGAAGGGAACGGTCGTATCCTGCGGGGTCGGGTGTGTTAATGAGGCGATCACTGTGGCTGCGTTTGAGGGTGGCTATTTTTCGGTGTTCAACCGGACCTTCCTCATTTGCGACGCATTCCGACGCACTCCGCAATGAAAGCCTGCGCAAGCAATGCGCTTTAACTTTCTTTTTTCCGCAGCACCGCATTCCACAGTAAAATTACTGGCATTTTTCTCCCGGACGGAACGCATGGCACAATCGCGCATCCAAGTACGCCCGGCGCGCCGACAGCTCATTTTGCAATCCGGTACGCGTGCGCCGTCACCCGCGGCGACCGGACACTGTATCTTAATTCAGGATACATAAATCGCGGCCGCGGAGTCGGCCGGTCTCAAGCCTTGGCCAGGCAGCACTGTTTATACTTCTTTCCGCTCCCGCACGGGCAGGGATCGTTCCTTCCGACCTTTGCCGCCGATCTCACCGGGGCCGGGCCTTGGCGAATCGGTCGGTTGAAAAGCCAGGCGCCGTTCACGCGAAGAAATTCGGATTTCTCGTGCATCGCCTGCTCCGTGTTTCCCTCACGATAGTAGGCTGTGAAATCGACATACGACAGGTCCGGCTTCACCTCCGGCTCATGCGAGTGGATCACCAGGCGGGTCCATTGCATCGGCTCTCCCGCCTGCGCTTCGGCAACATAGGGAATGTTCGCCGTGGGTAGGTACGTGCGGTGGAGATGCTGCTCATCGCCGATCACATGGGCGGTGAAACGCGAACGCATCACCTGCTCTGCCGTTGTTGCGGTGCGCTGTTGCTTGATGACTGGCTCGCAGCAGACGGCGAAGGTCTGGCCACTGCCGCAGGGACACGGCGATTCAGATTGGACGGGAGCGCGGGACGGACTCTGTTGACTCATAGGACTGGCAACCAAACGCCGGCAACGGACAGAGGCGAGAACCAAGCCATGCTCCCGTCAGAGAAAAGACCCTCAGCTCCTGCGCTTCTAAAAACAAAAACGCGGAACCCGAAGAACGGGTTCCGCGTTTTTCATGAGAGAGGATCAGTCTCAAGCCTTGGCGAGCGTCTGCTTGCGGCGACGCAGCACCACAAGACCGACAAGCGCACCAGCTGCCATCAAACCGTAGGTGGATGGCTCCGGAACCGCGGCGGTGAGGCCGATGACCGGTCCGCCGAATTCCACCGTCCAGCCAGCGGGAACCTGGGTGGTCGTACCCGCGAGAGCGAAGGTGAGATCGACGGTTTCGCCGCCGAAGAGCGTATTCACGCCGGTGATGCCGAGTTTGCCTTCGGCGTTGGTGCTGAAGGTCACCGTGTTGAAGTCGGAATCCATCGTGCCGACGAGCGACGACTCGAACACAAGGGTGCCGACATCGGTGATACCCGTGAAGGAATCGATGGTGGTGCGACCGGCGATGCCCTGGTTGAAGACGGTCTGCCAGATCGAGTCGCCGGTATCGACGACGTTGACCTGATAGATATCGAGCTTCAGGCCTTCAGCACTGAAAATGATCTGATTGCCAACCGGGGTGGCGCTTTGGTCGACCGAGTTGTAGAAGACGCCCCACAGTTCATAGGAAGAATTGCTGGTGTAATCGACGACATCGCCATCGAGCACGCTCGTGATCTGGAAGATACCCCAGGTGTCTTCCATGCCGCCGACCGACGACATCATGCCGCCGGGGGCGGAATCGGCCGGATTGGTGGTCAGCACCGACGAGGAGTAGCCTTGGGTATTGATGGTGTACTTACCGCTCTCGATCGAGATGAGTTGGGCATTCGCGATCTGAGTGAGTCCTGCAAAAGCGAGCAGACCGGTGATGGCGGCCGTCGCGCGTGTGAAGTGAGTTGTTTTTTTCATAAGCGTGTTGAACTGAGTTTCCGTGAACCTGCCTGAACTGATGCGACAACTGACTTGCTGGATTTAACGGACACTCAGGCGTGCCCGATAGGCCCCAACCTGAGCGGAAAGTGCCTGATCGAAAACTCCTTTGCCGCCCCAAACTTCCCGTTAATCCGGGAATGGTTTCCCCTACGAATTTGCATCTGACGGCAGGCTTCCCCCGCACCAACATGTATCTCCCATTCGTGCGGTAGTGGCTGCTGTCCTCACGAGAGACGGACGCCCCCCAGAGTGGAGCACAGGCTGGATATGCACGATGACCGCCAAGAGATGCGCAGCCAGAGTGCCCAGTTGGGAATAACCTGTGTGCACAAACCCAATCCACCCCATGAAAACCAATGTAGGTTCCTATGACGCCGGGGTCCGCTTCATCCTCGGCTGCGTCGTTCTCTTCCTCAGCGTAAACGGTCTCGGCTGGTGGGGCTTGCTCGGCCTTATCCCTATCCTGAGCGCGGCCTGCGCGTTCTGCCCGGCGTACTGGTTGCTGCGCATCGACACCGCGGCGTGGGAGGAGGCCCGTGAAAACCGCCACCACGATTCCCACCTGAATCCGCACTAACTACAGCGCGCTCACGCGCCCGGATCGGCCACCGCTTCCACAGTGGTCGTCACCGGCGCGGTCGAGACATCGTCCGCCGTGAAAAGCTTTTTGTCCGGCCCGGCCGAGCGCACATCGATGCGGTCGCCCGCCACCGGATGAAAATGAAACGGCGTGCCCCAGCGGTCGCAAAGCAGGCCGCGCGCATTGATCGCCGGATGGGACGAAGGGATGAATGCGAGTTCGAGCGGGTTGCGTCCGGTAAGCGCGCGCGTGATCTCTTCGTTGAAACCGAGCGGCGGCACCGCGGCGGTTTTGAGCGATTGCTGCATGTTCTGCACGAGCCCTTCGACGATGCGGACGTCTTGAAGCGCGGTCGTCTTGCTGGAGTTGAGTTCCGCATACGCCGTCGCATCGGCGACTGGCAGCGTCGTCGGCCCGAGGTCGGGCGTGGCCGAACCTTCGAGATTAACCACCGGCACAGGCCCGCTCTTCCGCACAACGTCAGGCTGCGGACGCAGCAGCACGAGCAGGGAAATGATCGCCAGCAGCAACGCGCCGACGATTGCGATGGAGATGAGTTTGCGAGACATCGCAGCCGCTTACGCTTTCATGAAGCCGACCGGAGCTGCGATCCCCGGCGTGTAGAAATTCCCGATACGCGGGAGAACGGAGCTGAGATTGCCGGGCGACACCCCGAGCCAGAGCGCCATTTCCGCGAAATACTCATCGACCGAGAGCGCCGGGATGGTCACGCCGCGGCTCGTGACGATCGAACTGCCCGTGAGCGCGAGATCGGGATAGGCACCATAAACGAGGCCGCCGTTGACCGCGCCGCCGAGTACGAAGTGGTTGCCGCCCCAGGCGTGGTCGGAGCCGTTGCCGTTCGAGGTGAGCGTGCGGCCGAAGTCGGAGGAGGTGAAGAGCGTGACCTGGTTTTGCGCGCCGATTTCTTCGAGCGCGGCGTAGAAGGAAACGAGGCAGCGGCTCACGATGTCCAACATGCGGGCCTGCGTGTCGATGACCTCGTCGTGATGATCCCAGCCGCCGTAGTTGACGAAGAACGTCTGGCGGCGGAGGCCGAGCGGATCGCGCGCCGCGACGGAGCGGACGACCATCTTGAGCTGCGCGGCGAGCGAGCGGGCCGGATCGGTGTTGGGGACGTAGGCGGTGTCGGTCGGATGTACGTAGCCGGTCTCGCCGGGAAACTTCGTCACTAGCGAACCCGTGCCGGTCGTCGGCGGGAGCGACGCGCCGTAAAAGGCGCTGTTGTCGATCGAGGAGCGCATGTTCTGCGAGAACGTGCTTTCGAGGAGATTTTGATACTGGAGGCCCAGGAGGCTGTTCACGGCGGCGGTGCGGCTGGCGGTGCGGCTGGTGTCGCCGAGCGTCGTGTTGTTGTAATCGCTGAGCGAGATGCTGCCGCCGGTGTGCGTGTAAACGCCGCCGGAGTTGGAACTGGCCGAGGCGCTGATGCTGTACGGGAAAAGCGTGTTGCCGCTCTGCCAGACGTTATTTCCCGAGAGCGACATGTTCATCGAGATGCGGTTGTCGTTGCGCGTCGAGTGGAGCAGGTCGGCGGCGAGCCCGGCCCAGCCGATGCCGCGGCTCTCGGTCGGCACCGAGGTGTGCCACTGCTGCTGCTGGTCGGAGTGGGAATAAAGTCCGCGCGGGAGTTTGGTGCCGCTCGCGCCGTACTGCGTCTTGGTGATGCGTTCGGCGAGCGTGCCGACGTTGGCGATCATCGCGAGTTTGCCCTGCGTGTAGAGATCGCGGAGGCCGGTCATGCTCGGATGCAGGCCGAGCAACATGCCGGAGTTGCCCAGCGAAAGAATGTCGCTTTGCGCGAGGGCGAGGCCGCCGGGGTTGGCGACGTCGTCGTGGATGCCGCCGCGCGTGGTCACGTAGGCGGCGTGCTCGGTGCCGCATGGCATGAGCATGTTGTAGGAGTCCTGGCCGCCGGCGAAGAAGAGGCACACCAGGGCGCGGAAGTCGTCGGTGTTGGGTGCGGCGGAAAGTGTCTGGGCGGCGGCGCTGCCCGCGAGGCGGAGATTGAGCAGCGTGGAGAGGATCGAGGTGCTGCCAACGGCGGCGCAACTGGCCTGGCCGATGAACTGGCGGCGGTTGATTGAATGGCTCATGGCGGTGAGTGGGGCGGATTGAGAGGGGGCGTGGCGTAGTGGTTACTTGAGCACGCAGGCTTCGGGGGCGATGGCCACGAGATAGGCGGCCATGCGGAGGCGGTTGATGGCACGGGTGGTGCGCGTGGCGGGATCGGTGATGCCGAGCGGATCGTCGATGCGGCGGACGGCGCGGGTGATGATGCGGAGGCTGTCGGTGGAGAGCTGCCCGGCGGCGAGGATGCGGTCCAGGCGGGCGACGAGGGATTCGGGGTTGCTGGTGGCGTCGTCGAGCCACGGTGCCGTATCGATCACGCAATCGAGCGCGGCATTTGCGACGCCGTCGATGCCGGCGGCGGACGAGACGTTCAGGCGCAGCAGCGTGGTGTTGTGGATGGAATTATAGAAACGATTCGGCGAGGTGATGCCGGTGACGCCGTTGGTGATCTGAAACTCGGGGCCGACGAGGCCGGCGTCTTTCAAGGCGCCGAGCGGCTGGTAGTCGGGTGAGTAGAAGTTGAATACACTGGGCGAGCTGTACGGGCGCTGCAGGAAATCGCCGTCGATGTTGCGGAAACCGCGGTAACGGCCGTCGGCGGGAACGGTGCCGAGCGCGCGGGTGAGCGCGACGTAGCGCAGGTAGGGCTCGCGCTGGAGACCTTGATCGGGTTCGCCGAGGAGCGAGAGCGAACGGGCTTCGGGATCGAGGAGGATCGCCTTGATCACGGCCCGCATGTCGCCACGCACGCCCGATCCGTTGTTGGCGAAGGCGGCGGCGACTCGGGCGATGTAGGCGTGAGTGGGATTGGAGGTGACGAGGCGCTGGATCAGCAGGCGCGCGATGAACGGGCCGGTGTTGTTATGGTTGGCGAGATTGGCCATCGCCGCGTCGATGTCGGCCATCGTCGCGGTGCCGGTGCCGCCCGCGCTGGCGGTGCGCGCGGGAAGCACTTCGCCGTTGAGCAGGGTCTTCGTGGCGAGGTCGTGGTAGGCGTCGAAACCGCGCATCGGCTCCCACATCAGCGCGTTGCCGTCGAAGAATCCGGTGGTGTCGATCACCGTGAAGTTCGTGGAGCTCGTGTATTTTTTGCCGTAGCTGAGTCCGGTGAAGACACGGGCGAAGTTGGAGATGTCGGTGTTGTCGTAGGTCGGGATGAACTGGCCGTCGCCGTCGACTTTGCGGGTGCCGTCGGGGTTGAGTTCCCAAAGGCCGATCGAAAAGAGCTGCATGATTTCGCGCGCATAGTTCTCGTCGGGATAAATGTTGCGCGCGGGGTTGGCCTTCTGGTTGCGCAGATGGCTGAGGTAGATTCCCATCGTGGGATGGAGCGTGACGGCTTTGAGCAGATCGCGGTAGTTGCCGAAGGTGTTTTCGAGCAGGCGATCGTGATACGCGGCCATGCCGCGCGGGTTGCCGTCGAGCGTTTCGACGCGGTCGGAGATGATGCAGATCTGGCTGATGGCGTGGGCCACGCGCTGACGGAGCGGATCGGAGGCGCCATCGGTCGCCATGGCGCGACGCCACCAGACTTCGGTGCGGTCGGCGGAGGTGGCGTTGGCCGGCGTGGCGAGCGCCTGGTATTCGCTCTGCCATGTCATCACGAGCGGCAGGTGATAGTTGGCCGCTCGGGTGAACTGGTCGTCGATCCAGGCGGAGAAACCGAGTTGTTTCACTCGGGCGATTTCGCCCTCGGTCGGGCCAAACGTCGCCTGCGCGAGGAAACGCGCGGCCTCTTCGTCAGAAATTTCGCCAGTGGCGGCATCGGCAAGCGTGAGCGTGGCGACGGTTGGCGAGGGAGCGCCGGCTGGCGCGGTGCCGAGGATATAGCCGGCGCCGGTTTGCAACGTGACCGCGATCGTCTCCGCGCCCTCCACGGTGGCATCGGCGAGCGGCGTGAAATTCATGAGCACTTCGCCAACACCGAGGCCGAAGGTGACGGTGCCGCTCGCCGGCCCTTGGTAATCGACGCCTGCGGTGGCGGTGCCGCCGATGGTGTAGTTGACGGTGATCTGGGTGAGCGGGAGCGCGTTTGCACCGCCACTGCGACGGAAAACGACGACACCGGGATCGGGCCAGTTTTCCGACATGTACGGATCGAGCGCGGCGACGGTCACGGAGTTGTCGTTGCCCGCGTTCGCATCGGTCGCGAGGAGCAGCGCCTGGTTGGCGCGGTAGAAATCAGTGATGGTGCCGCTGCCGTAGCCGTCGGTGTTGCGGCGGGTGGGATCGAGCCCGAGACGGCGCTCGTCCCAGTCGAAGAGGCCGTCGCCATCGGTATCCAGATCGTCGATCTGCACGCGAAAAAATCCGCCCGGGGTCGAGCCGGCGCTAAACGCCGCCGTCATCTGTCCCGCGCCTCCGGTGAAAACCCCAGCGCTGGTCCAGACCGCGCCGGTTCCGAGTGTCGGCGAGGTGAGGACCGTGTACTGTTTGTCGCCGGGATTGATCCAGCGGATCTGCACCTGGCCCGCGCCCGACAGCATGTTCGTCGCAGGACGCGAATGGGGGTCGAGGGGATTGGTGCCCGCCGCGCTCTCCTCCAGATTAGTGAAGCCGTCGCGGTCGGCGTCGGCGCCGGCGGAAACGTTTCCCGTCCCATATTGAAGCTGCCAGATGTCGCTCAGCTGATTGTTATCGCGGTCAAGGATGGCGGAGGAAGTGGCCGGAAAAAGCAGCGCGCCGAGCGCTGCGTACAGAGAGGCGCGGGAAATTTTCGCGCGGGGAATGACGGGGCACATGGTGATGACAGACGGGACGGAAGATCGGGAAAAACACCGGCCCATGATCGGGTCCGGCGCGGAGTTCTTGATAACGAGATGAGACGACAGGCGCGCGCCTGACACTCCCTATTCCGGCCGGTTCTGGCCCAAACGCGTTAAAATCCTCTCAATCGCGCCATCGAAGGCATCACTGCGCGCAGACGTCCGCACGCGGACAGCACGCCGCGCGAACAACGCGCCTCACTCAACGCAAGCCCGCCGGCGGGTGTTCGAGCCGCGTGGACTGATACGCAGTCAGCCACCAAGCGCCATCGCGCTTCTCGTAGACCGCGAGGTAGCGCAGCCAGAGTTTCACCTTTGTGCCGCGCGCCGTCGCCTCCAGCTCGGCGACTCCCGAAAGCAGTGCAACCGTTTCTTGGATACGCACGGTCGGCGGAGGTCCGTCGTAGGACTGGTAGGTGACGCCGCCGGATGCCAGCGCCGCCAGCAGCTCGGCCTTCGTCTGCAAGCGCCCGTCGGAGTGCCCGTAGATCACCTCGTCGGCGAGCACCGCCTCCAGTGCGGCGCGGTCGGCGTGGATCAACGCGCTGATGCGTCGCAGATCGGCGGCACGCACGTCCTCCCTGTCGCCCGCCATCGCCGCCGCTGGCGCAACGACCAGACCGGCCATGAGCAATGCGGCTGCGACGGTCTGACGGAGGGAAAACGCGAACGAAGGAAAAATGTTCATGGGATGGAGGAGGCGAGATCGTAGCGCAGCAGCTGCGTGTGGAGTTTTTCTTCGGTCACGAAGATCGAGCGGCCATCTGGCGAAAAGCAAACCGCCTCGGCCTGCGCGAGCCCATGCGGCGGGAGGATGACAGGTTTTCGCGCCATCGCAGTTGCCCAGGTTTCACCAGGTTTGCGCGCAAACAGAAGTACATCGCCGTAGGTCAGCACGACCGCGCGCCGACCGTCGGCAGAGATGTCCATCCCCGTCGTATTCGCGCGCCAGCGACCGGTGGCGATGGGCACCGCTCGCTGCGCGGAGCTGGGTTGCGGGATATGCGGAACGATGCCGAGACGTTGCGCCTCAGGCGCCGGCACTCCGGCCGGAAACGGACGGAGCGGCAGCGAATAAAGCGGCTTCTGGTCCTCGCGTTTTCTCAGCAGGTAGATGCGCTGCTCGCGCACATCGACTGCGAGCGACTCGCAATCGTGCGGACCGTCGGCGTAGCGCACCGGCACCGACCACGCGACCGGCACCACCGTTTCGCGATCTGGCGAAAGCTCCGCAGCCGACGGCTCCGGCACCACGTAAACCGCCGCGCCGGTTTTGCGCGTGATGTTCTCGCCGATGTCACCGACCGCGAGCCACGCGCGGCCACCGAGTTCGAAAGACGCCATGTCTTCCCAGTCGATGTTCTTCATCCCGGCCAGCCGCACGCTGCCGCGCAATCTCCCGTCGGATCCGATCGCGTAGAGCACCGGCTCGCCGTCGCTGTCGTTATGCGTCCAAAGCAGACCCGGCGTACGGCGCGAAAAAGCGAGCCCGCTGGATTCCTCAACCGCCGGGGCGGCGATCGTCGCGATGATCTCAAGCGTCGCGGGCGGTGAGACTTCGCAACCCGGGAAAACCGCCGCGATCGACAGCGCACCCGCGATGCGCAGAAATTGTTTCGCTCGTTTCGATGTGCGGACGGTCATCATGCGAGCGACTCCAATCCTCTCTCGCGACCGGGCCGAGAAAAAAGCCTCAACAAACCGGCTCATGCGAAGCGTCGTCCAGTCCGCATCAATACGCGCCTGAAGCGCCCGGCGCGGCTTTTTCGCCGCGATACTCGGCGAGCAACGCACTCGCACTCGACGTCCCCAACCGCTCCGCGCCCGCCGCGATAAGCGCGAGCGCGTCGGGCAGCGTTTTGATGCCGCCCGCCGCCTTGATCTTGATCGGGCCGCGCCGATTGTCCGCCCAGAGCTTGATGTGATCGAGTTTAGCGCCCGCACTGCCGAACCCCGTCGACGTCTTGATAAAATCCACGCCCGCGTCTTCGCATACTCGAAGCGAAGCGAGGATCTGATCATCGTTCAGATAACAATTTTCCGTGATCACTTTCACGAGATGACCGTGCCCGTGCGCGCGGCGCGTCAGCTCTTCAAGCTCGGCAGCCACCTGGGATTGGCGGCCATCGCGAAGCGCGGCGTAGTTCATGACGATATCCACTTCGTGAGCGCCCGCAGCAGCCATCGTATCGATCTCCGCTGCCTTGGCCGCCGTCGTGAATCGCCCGCTCGGAAAACCGATCACCGTGCCGATGCGAATGCCGCTTCCCGCAAGCACCTGCGCCGCGTGTTCCACGCTCGCCGGATAAATCATCACACAGGCGAAACGGTGCGTCTGCGCCTCGCGGCAAAGCGCCGTTATATCCGTCTCGCTGGCGTCGAGGCGCAGATTCGTCGAGTCGAGCGTGGCAGCGAATTGTTCGGGCGTCAGGTTCATGCTGCGCGCCACCCTACGGCAAATCGCCCGTACGGGAAGCCCGGAGCGGGCAAACGCGCGGACGAGACTCTCCTATTTCCAGGGATTACTTGAGCGCCGGATAAACGCCGGCAGTTGATCGATGCTCTGCACGTGCAACTTCTTGAAGATGCTCGTCCGGTGCGAACCCACGGCCTGCGCAGCCATGCCGAGGCGTTTCGCGATGGATTCGTCGTCGAGCCCCTCGAGCATGATCGCAAACACCTGCTGCTCGATGAACGTCAGGGTCTGCACTTTCTCGTCCGGCTTCGGCACCTGCGATTGCACTGGCTCCACGACACTTTTCGCCGTGCTGAAATACTCCCCGCCCTCCCCCACCCGGCGGATCGCCGTCACCAGGGAGGCGCTATCCTCCACCGACGTGTCGAACACTCCCTGCACCCGCGCGACGCGCAGCGCTTTCCGGGAAAACTCGTCGCGCCGCCCGGTCACGATCATCCGGCGCCCCACCAGATGCTCATCCGCCACCAGCGCCAGCAGATCGAGCCCGTCGATGTCCGGCAGCGTGAGCCCGAAAAGCCCCAGCGCCGCCGGCCGCCTGCGCAACGTATCCAGCGCGTCGGCACCCGTCCGGCAGATCGTCACCTCGGCCTCCGGATAAGCATCGCGGGCAAGGCGCCCCAAAACATCGGCGGTAAGCATGTCCCATTTGACGATGACAATGCGCAGGGACTGGCGCGAAGGCGGGCGGTCCTGCGTGCGCGCAGGCGACGCCCCGTTGGGATCGGGAGACGGCATGGTATGAAGGCTGGCCGTCGCAAACCCCAGGATGTGTGGGCATGGAGTGCGCGACGCCGGGCTTATCTCAACATCGCCACCCGTGTTTCAGAAAATTTTCCATACACACACCTGCTGGACGGACGCGCCGCCCGGTCGCCTGCGCACCCGGTGTTGCCATGCGGCATCCACACTCCTTGCATCCGCGCCCACACAAGCCGCTCTTTTCATGCAACCTCACGCCCCCATCGCCCAACGCTACCAGACCGACGCCGATAAACCCGAGTACGTCGAAAAGCTCTTCGACGCCGGCGCGAAGTACTACGACAGCACCGTCGGCTGGGGCTTCTTCGGCAGCGGGAAATTCTACCGCAAGTGGACCCAGCAAAAACACGGTCTGCGCCCCGGCATGAAAGTCCTCGACGTCGCCAGTGGCACCGGCCTCGTCGCCGAAGCCGCCGCGCGCGTCCTCGGCAACAGCAAAGACATCACCTGCGTCGACCCCAGCCGCGGCATGCTGTCCCACGTCTCCGCCAAAGTCCCAGACGCCACGCGCTTGATCGGCCGCGCCGATGCGCTGCCCGTCGAGAGCAACCAGTTCGACTTCCTCACCATGGGCTACGCGCTCCGCCATGTCGGCGATCTCGACGTCGCTTTCGGCGAATACTTCCGCGTCCTCAAACCCGGCGGCAAAGTCCTCCTCCTCGAAGTCACCAAACCCCAGCGCGGCTTCCGCGCCTGGCTCTTCCGCGTCTATTTCAAAAACATCTACCCAGGCCTCACCCGCCTCTTCACGCGCAGCGCCGTCGCGAAGGAGATGATGGTCTATTACTGGGAAACGATGGACGCCTTCGTCCCGCCCGAACAGGTCCTCGCCAGCCTGAAGCGCGTGGGCTTCGAAAAAGTAGAGCGCATAGCCCTCGCCGGTCTTTTCAGCGAGTACATCGCCACCAAACCCGCCGCTTCCTCGTAACGTTTCCGGTTCGCTTCCGATTTTCCTCCGACCATGGCAAACGCCCAGTTCGACCACGACGTCCTCATCATCGGTGGCGGCCCGTCCGGCAGCACCGCCGCCGCTTACGCGCGCAAGGAGGGCTTCAACGTCTGCCTCGTGGAGCGCGAAAAATTTCCCCGCTTCCATATCGGCGAATCGCTTCTCCCTCACGGCAACGAGATCATGCGCGAGACCGGTGTCTGGCCCAAAATCGAGGCCGCCGGCTTCATCAAGAAGTACGGCGCCCTGTTCCACCTCGCCAATGGAGCGGCAACGAAAGAAGTGATTTTTTCCGAAGGCATCGTCAAAGGCCTCGATCAAACCTTCCAGGTCGGCCGCGGCAAATTCGACCACCTCCTCCTCGAACACGCCCGCTCCCTCGGCACCGAGATCAAGCAACCCGCCACCGTCCGCGCCGTCTCACCGATCGAGGGAGGCATCCGCGTCACCATCGAGCACGCCGACAAATCCACCGAGGAACGCACCGCCCGCTGGGTCCTCGACGCCGGCGGCCGCGAAAACCACTTCCCCTGCGAAGCCAAAAAACCGCTCGATCCGTCCCCGTTCCCCAAGCGCGTCGCGATCTACAGCCACTTCGAAAACGTCTACCGTCCCGAAGGCATCGCCGCCGGCCACACCGTGATCGTCCGCCTCGCCGACGGCTGGTTCTGGATCATCCCGATCGACGAAGCGCACACCTCCGTCGGTCTCGTGACGACCGTCGAGTCGATGCGCCGCGGCAAAGGTAAACCCGAGGAAATCTTCCAGCGCGCCGTCGATTCCTCCGTCAAACTCACCGAGCTCATGCGCGGCGCCCGGGCCACGATGGAGTTTCACGTCACGAGCGACTATTCTTACTTCCGGCAAAATCTCGCCACCGACCGCATGATCATGATCGGCGACGCCGGCGGCTTCTTCGATCCCATCTTCTCCTCCGGCGTCTACGTCGGCATGAACTCCGCGCGCGACGCCGTCCGCCTCATCTCCAAAGCGCACCGCCAAAACCGCGCCCTCACGCCCTCCGAAGGCACCGCCTACTCGAAGCGCATCAAGAAACGCGCCAAGGTCTTCAAAGACCTCATCGCCTCCTTCTACGACAACGACGCCTTCTCCGTCTTCCTCTGCCAGCGCTCCCCGTTCGACATCGACCGCGGCGTCAACTGCATCGTCGCCGGCGACTCCCGCATGCTCTGGCCCGTCTGGTGGCGCTTCCAGGTTTTCCTCGCAATCTGCCGCGTGCAAAAACGCTTCGCCATCGTCCCCCGCATCGATTTCAGCGGTCTCTACGGCGTCGAAGAAAAATCCCCCTCAGCTGCCCCGGCTAACGCCTAACCTCATCGCCCGATGCAAACCTCCGCCGCCCCCGAGCCTTCCTCCAACTCATCGAAACCGGCGTGGGACGTCATCGTGATCGGCGGCGCACTCTCCGGTGCAGCCACCGCCACGCTCCTCAAACGTCGCAACCCCAAACTTCGGATACTTATCATCGAGCGTAGCGCCGAATTCAAACGCCGCGTCGGCGAAGCCACCGTCGAGATCAGCTCCTACTTCCTCAACCGCGTCCTCGGCCTCACCGAGCACCTCCACGAGAAACACCTCCCCAAGCAGGGCCTGCGCTTCTGGTTTCAAAACGAAAAAACCAAAACGCTCGAAGACTGCTCCGAAACCGGCCCCGCCTTCAGCGTTCGCCTCGGCAGCTTCCAAGTCGACCGCGCCGTTCTCGACGAACAAGTCCTCGCCAACGCCGTCGCCGCCGGCGTCCAACTTCTCCGCCCCGTCCGCGTGAAGGACGTCACCCTCGTCGACGGCGGCGTGCAGACTGTCACCTGGTCCGACGAATCCGGCCGCGAGGGCACCGAACAATCCCGCTGGGTCGTCGACGCCTCCGGCGTGGCCGCGCTGCTCGCGCGCAAGAACGGCTGGTTCCAGAGCAACACCGAGCACCCCATCGCCTCATGCTGGACGCGCTGGAGCGGCGTTAAAAATTGGGACTCGCCCGAACTCGCCGCAAAATTCCCCGCGTGGGCGCGCCGCACAAAAACTTACCGCTACACCGCGACCAACCATCTCACCGGCCTCGGCTGGTGGGCCTGGATGATCCCGCTCAAAGGCGGGGACGTCAGCGTCGGCATGGTCTTCGATCAACGCCTCACCGATCTCCCCGAGGGCCCGTCCCTCGCCGAGCGTCTCCGCAGCGTCCTCGTCGCACATCCCGTCGGCCGCGAGATCATGGCGGACGCCACCTGGCACGAGGGCGACGTCCATTTCCGCCGCAACCTCGCTTACCGCTCCACCACGTTTGCCGGCAAAGGCTTCGCCCTCGTGGGCGACGCCGCCGCGTTCATGGACCCGTTTTATTCCCCGGGCATGGACTGGATCAGCTACACCACCAGCGCCACCGCCGCGCTGATCGACGACTGCGTCCGCGGCAAACCCGCCGCCCCGCGCATCGCCCGCCACAACGAACGCTTCACCACCAGCTACGAGCGCTGGTTCAAGAGCATCTACAAGGACAAATATTTCTACATGGCCGACCAGGAGCTGATGACCCTGGCCATGCGCCTCGACCTCAACCTCTACTACCTCGGCGTCGTCACCCAGCCCTACAAACACGGTCCGGCCGCATTGGAGCGCCCCTCGTTCGCCAGCAAGGAATCAAAACTCCCCGGCCGTTTCATCATGCTCTACAACCGCCGCTTCGCCGCCATGGCGCGCGACCGTTTGCGCCGCGGCGTCTGGGGCAAAACCAACGCGCATCACCACACGATGCTGAGCTTCTTCTTGGACAAATGGCTCCCCCTCCGCGTCGCCGGAAACATCGGCAGCTATCTACTCCTCGAACTCCGCGAAGGCTGGCGCACCTGGTTCCGCGCCCCCGCCCCCTTCGCCGAACTCCCGCCGCATGCCGCCCGCACGCAACCGCGCAAAGTCGCCGCTCCGGCAAAGCAGGCCGCGAGCACCGTCGCCTAAGCCCAACCCCTGGAGGGCGGCGCTCCGTCGCCGCCGGGCATGCCCTGCAACTGGCAACTCACCTCTTACCCCCAATGAAATTCTCCAAGATCACCTTACTCCTCCTCGGTCTGTGCTGTTTCGCACTGGCATCGGATCAATCAGATAAACCAACTGATACGACGCTTGAAGCCCGCACGAACACGAGGGAGGAACTTTGGGAATTTGAAACACTCATCGCGTCAATAAAATATCCGCTCACCATCGCCGAAAGTAATGCGAAGCTGGGAGGCTCTTCGAAAATTAAGTGGTGCTGCACCATCGGCGGCTCGGGAGCGCGAAAGGACCGCATGGAATTCGAGATCATCACTCCACGACTGAAAGGTTTGGGGTATATGGTCGTTTTCTCAGGAGATAGGCTTGTCGATGATTCAAGCGTGGTCTCTGAAGTCCTACTGGGATTTCGTACGCCACTTCGTGGGATTTACTATGCGGACCTGAGTGAGCTTTCAGCAGTTCTGCGCGATAGCGACAAAGCAACTGAACCCACCCATCCTGGCACGGCTGAGACGAAACGGTAACAAAGGACCGGCAGCGACAGAGCATTCGCCGGTCCGACCTACTCGCTACCCGCTACTCACTACTCGCTACTTTCCGCCGCCTCCTCCCCCCTCACCCTACTCTTCCCCGCCCCCACACACTCGGCACCTGCCCCGTTTGCCGTCGAAACCACCGCGCGAAATAACTCTGATCCGGCAACCCCACCGCCGCCGCCACCGCCGCCACCTGCACGCCCTGCCCGAGCAGTTCCTTCGCTTTCGCGAGCCGCTGCTGCGCGCGAAACTGACCGAGCGTCAGTCCGGTTTCCTTCTTCACAAGCCGGTTCAAATGATCGCGCTGATACCCGCTCCTCTGCACCACATGCCCGAGCGGACTCTCATGATTCACCGTCGCGAGCATCCCCTGCAGCGCGCTCGACTTCTTTCCGCCGCCCGCCGCCTGCACACGCTCCAGCCACCCCGCCGCGCGCAACGCCGTCAGCAACACCTGCAACACCGCCACCGCTCCTTCCCAATGCAGCGCATCCCCCGCGCCGGCCCCGCCTTTCGACGCCGCCGGAATCTTCATGAGCTCCCCGAGTTGCTGCTTCACCTGCGCGAGCTCCGATCGATTCAGCGAACACACCACCGCATCCCGCCGCCGCGCCCCCTTCAGCCGGAAATCGATCATCACGCACAACGGCGCCCGCCCCTCGCCGCGCGAAAACGCATGCGACACCCCCGGCGGCAGCAACACCAACGTCCCCGGCTCCACCCGCGCTTCGCTCCCCACCAGCGTCTGCCGACCGTTTCCGCTCAAATACAAAATCGCCTGCGCCCACCCGTGCTTGTGCGGCTCGACCGACGCGTGCTCCTGCAAATGCCGGTGCAACGCAAACGTCAGCACATGCAACCCCGGCAGCCGGATATCAGCCTTATCGATCAGCAGAGAACGAAACCGTCGCATCGCGCCCACGGTTTCAGCCCGCCGCCCTAATCCTGTCCATCCTGTAAATCCTGTCCAAAACTCCGCCCCGCCTCCGCACGCTTCCCAAGTCGATTTTGTCCTAAGCCTGCCCGACAAAATCCTCACCCCTCCGCCAGCTTTTCCGCTATAAACAACCCATGCCCACCGCGCAGCCTTCCGCATCCCCCATCCCCGTCGTCCTAGTGACCGGTGCCGGTCGTGGCCTCGGCCGCGGCGTCGCCCTCCAACTCGCCGCCGAAGGCTGCTCCGTCGCCATCAACTACGCCGGCAACCGCGCCGCCGCCGAGGAAACCGTCGGGCTCTGTCAGCAAGCCGCCAAGTCCCCCGCGCAAAAATTTCTCCCCGTTCAGGCCGACATCAGCTCCAAAGCCGACCGCACCCGCCTCGTCTCCGAAACCCTCGCCAACCTCGGCCGCATCGATGCCCTCGTGAACAACGCCGGCATCGCCCCAAAAGTCCGCGCCGACATCACCGAAGCCAGCGAAGAGTCCTTCGAAGAACTCATCCGCACCAATCTCCAAGGCCCGTACTTCCTCACCCAGTCCGTCGTCCAGCACTGGCTCTCCGCCAAACCCACACCCGCGCTCCCGACCGGTTTCAAAATCCTCTACGTCACCTCGATCTCCGCCAACACCGCCTCGGTGAATCGCGGCGACTACTGCATCTCCAAAGCCGGCCTCGCCATGGCCGCCCAGCTCTGGGCCACCCGCCTCGCCGCCGATAATATTCAAGTCGTCGAACTCCGCCCCGGTATCATGGCCACGGATATGACCGCCGGCGTGAAGGGCAAATACGACAAACTCCTCGAAGACGGCCTCGTCCCCCAAAAGCGCTGGGGCACCGGCGAAGACGTCGGCCGCGCCGTCCGCGCCATCATCGCCGGCAATCTCCCCTTCTCGACCGGCGCCGTCATCCCCATCGACGGCGGCTTCCACCTCCGCCGCCTCTGACCGACTCCGCAAACCGGCACCCAATCTTTCTCGTTCTCTTTCTCTTACTCTTTCTCGTTTTTCTCAGACGGATTTCGGAGAGGAGAAAGATTAAGAGTAAGAGAACGATAAAAACCCAATCCCGCCTCCCCGAACTCCGTTCCCGCCTTCCTGAGTTCCACATTCAATTCTCAGAATCCCTCGTCCCTCCGGCCCTCATTCATAATTCCTAATTCTACATTCTTAATTTTCCGCCCATGATCCGCCTCGATCCCTCCATCACCCCAAAATCCCTCACGTCCGACATCAACCGTCTGTGGGACGTCTCCGCCAAAAAGATCTTCAATCTCCAGAAAGACTGGGACTCCTCCAAAGGCACACCCGTCTTCACCATCGCCGGCAAGTACACCTCCCGCGGCTGGACCGAGTGGACCCAAGGCTTCCAGTTCGGCTCCGCGATCCTCCAGTATGCAGCAACTGGCGACAAGAAGGCCCTCGCGATCGGTCAGGAAGGCACGCTCAAGTACATGGCCAGCCACGTGAGCCACATCGGCGTCCACGACCACGGCTTCAACAACGTCTCCACCTACGGCAACCTCTACTTCCTCGCGAAAGCCGGCCTCCTCAAAGCCTCCGATGGCGACATCAATTTCTACGAACTCGCCCTCAAGATCACCGGCGCCGTCCAAGCCGCGCGCTGGACCGATCTGCCCGAAAATCAGGGCTACATCTACTCCTTCAACGGCCCGCACTCGCTCTTCGCCGACACCATCCGCTCCCTCCGCGCCCTCGCCCTCTCGCACCAGCTCGGCCACAGCCTCATGGGCGAACGCGACCGCAAGATCAACCTGCTCGGTCGCATCTTCCAGCACGCCGAAACCACCGCCCGCTACAACGTCTACTTCGGCAAAGGCCGCGACGCCTACGACCTCCGCGGACGCGTCGCCCACGAATCCATCTTCAATCTCAACGACGGCTCCTACCGCTGCCCCAGCTCGCAACAAGGCTACTCGCCCTTCAGCACCTGGACGCGCGGCCAGGCTTGGATCCTCTGCGGCTACGCCGAACAACTCGAATTCCTCAGCACCCTTCCCGAGTTCGAGTTCAAACCCTTCGGCGGCAAGAAAGCCATCCTCGCCCGCTTCCTCGAAGCCGCCCGCGCCACCGCCGACTTCTACCTCGCGCACACCCCGACCGACGGTATTCCGTATTGGGATACCGGCGCCCCCGGCCTCGCCTTCATGGGCGAATACCTCGACCGCGACGCCGAGCCCTTCAACCCGCACGAGCCCGTCGACAGCTCCGCCGCCGCCATCTCCGCCCAAGGCCTCATCCGCCTCGGAAATTATCTGAAGGCCAACAAGCAGGCCAAAGACGGCGCCCGCTACCTCACCGCCGGCCTCAACGTCGCCAAAACGCTCTTCAGCGAAACCTACACCTCCGGCGACACGAAACACCAAGGCCTCCTCCTCCACTCCGTCTACCACCGCCCCAACGGCTGGGACCACATCCCGAAAGGCCAGAAAGTCCCCTGCGGCGAAGCCTGCATGTGGGGCGACTACCACGCCCGCGAACTCGCCCTCCTCATCCAACGCATGGCCGAAGGCAAATACTACACCTTCTTCGGATTCTAACTTCCGAGGTAGGGCGCGTTATCCCTAACGCGCCGGTTGGACACCGCCCGCCACTCATCACCAATCACGCGCCCAGGCCTCTGATATAGGACCTATAAGTCCCATAAGACCTATAGGCCCCATTCCGACCTCCGACCTACTCGCTACCTGCTACTCACTACTCGCCACTGCTTCCAATGCCTCCTTCACCGCTCACCGACCTCTCTCGCCTCTGCGTCCACACCATCACCACCAAACCGTGGGCGCTCGACGAAGCCGTGCGCAACTACGCCGCCGCCGGCGTCAAAGGCATCACCGTCTGGCGCCAAGCTCTCGAAGGCCGCAACGTCGCCGACTCGGGCAAACTGATTCGCGATCACGGCCTCAGCATCGTCTCGCTCTGCCGCGGCGGCTTCTTCCCCGCGCTCGCCCCAGCCGACCGCGCCAAAGCCATCGACGAAAACCGCCGCTGCATCGACGAAGCCGCCGCCCTCGGCACGCCCCTGATCGTCCTCGTCACCGGCGCCGTCCCCGGCCAGTCGCTCGTCGAGTCGCGCAAACAAATCACCGACGGCATCGCCGCCATCCTCCCGCACGCGCAGGCCGCCGGCGTGAAGCTCGCCATTGAGCCGCTCCACCCGATGTACGCCGGAGACCGCTCCGCCGTGAACACGATGGGCCAGGCCCGCGCGATGTGTAACCAGCTCAAATCCCCCTTCGTCGGCATCGCCGCCGATGTGTATCATCTTTGGTGGGACGACAACCTCGAGGCCGAGATCAAAGCCAGCGGACGCGAAGGCACGCTCTTCGCCTTCCACATCTGCGACTGGCGCGTCCCCACGATCGATTTCCTCAACGACCGCGGCCTCATGGGCGAAGGGTGCATCAACATCCGCCAGATCCGCGGCTGGGTCGAAGAAGCCGGCTTCAACGGCTTCAACGAAGTCGAAATCTTCTCCAACCGCCTCTGGTCCCAAGACCAAGGCCAATTCCTCGAAAACATCAAATCCTCCTACCTCAACCACTCTTAACCCGACGCCAAACTCCCCCACCTACGTCTCACCAGCCCCTCTTTGCGTCGTCGCGTCTTCGCGCTTCACCAAACCCCACTCCCGCTTCCGGCATCGCTCCGCCTCTCAACTCCAAATCCCACCTCTCAATTTTCCGTTCCTCTCTCCGCACACTCTTATGAAAGAACATCAAATCGGCATCATCATGAACGGCGTCACCGGACGCATGGGCACCAATCAGCACCTGATCCGCTCCATCTGCGCCATCCGCAAACAAGGCGGCGTCAAACTCGCCAACGGCGACGTCATCATGCCCGACCCCATCCTCGTCGGTCGCAATCTAGATAAACTCCAGGCCCTCGCCAAAGCCAACGGCGTCACCCGCGTCACAACCGACGTCGACGCCGCCCTCAAAGATCCGTTCAACCAGATCTATTTCGACTCGCAGACCACCGACCGCCGCGCCGAAGGCGTCCGCAAAGCCATCGCCGCGAAAAAAGCCATCTACTGCGAAAAACCCACCGCGCTCGACATCCCGACTTCGCTCGCCCTCTACAACGAAGCCAAAGCTGCCGGCCTCAAGAACGGCGTCGTCCAGGACAAGCTCTGGCTCCCCGGCCTCATGAAGCTCAAGATGCTCATCGACTCCGGCTTCTTCGGCAAAATCCTCTCCGTCCGCGGCGAGTTCGGCTACTGGGTATTCGAAGGCGACCTACAGCCCGCCCAGCGCCCGTCGTGGAACTACCGCAAGGAAGACGGCGGCGGCATGATCATCGACATGCTCTGCCACTGGCGCTACGTCATCGACAACCTCTTCGGCAACGTGAAGGCCGTCTCCTGCCTCGCCGCCACGCACATCGAGGAACGCATCGACGAACAGGGCAAACGCTACAAGTGCACCGCCGACGACTCCGCTTACGCCACGTTTGAGACGGATCAAAACATCATCCTCCACTTCAACAGCTCGTGGACCGTGCGCGTCCGCCGCGACGACCTCCTCACGCTCCAGGTCGACGGCACCAAAGGCTCCGCCGTTGCCACGCTTCGCGACGTCTACACCCAGCGCGCCGAAAACACCCCGCGCCCGATCTGGAACCCCGATATCGCCCAGCCGATCAATTTCTTCGAAGGCTGGCAGAAGGTCCCCGAGTATCAGAATTTCGACAACGCCTTCAAAATCCAGTGGGAGCTCTTCCTGAAGCACGTCGTGAACAACGAGCCTTTCCGTTGGAGCCTTCTCGAAGGCGCCAAAGGCGTTCAACTCGCCGAAGCCGGCCTCGAATCCTCCGCCAAACGCGCCTGGGTCAACCTCAGCAAACTCGACTGACCCGTAGCCCCCGCCGCGTAGCCACAAGCGCCAGCGAGTGGTCCCTCACTTCAAACGCCTCTCAACCGTCTTCTCTCCAGCGCCGGCGCCTCAAAAGCCCGGCGCTTTTTCACGTCCATTCATCCGGAGTCGGCCACAGAGAACACAGAGCTCTGACACAGAGTTCACAGAGAGAAACAAGACTTCGCACAGCCTCACCCCTTCCTCCACTCACCCTCTCCGAACGCCTCCTCCTAAACTCTTCCGATTTCCGAACTCCGCGCCCTCTGTGTCTGACCTCCGTGTCCTCTGTGAGCCACTCCGAATCCGATCCTTGAGCTACTCTCACGCCGGGCCGGGTTTCTGGGGAGCACACGCGCCCGCGTGTGCTATCCGGCGGCCCGCCGGACACGGCTCGGTCGGCTACGGTTCAATTTGAACCGCTCTACCCATCCGCCAGCGCCGCATCCTCGCCCCACGTCGCCTTCACGTAGCTCTTCACGCCATCCACCAGCGTGCGGATCAGCGGCGTCGGCTTCCCCTGCCAGACCGCGGCCACCTCCAGCGGCTCGAATCCAGCCAGCGGCAGCACCCGCACCAGCGGATGCCGCACAATATCGGGCACCGCCACATTCACGCCCGCACCGTAGCCATTCGCCACGTATTGAGTAATCAACGCCATCGAGCTCGCCTCCACCGTCACCGGCCACTCCACGCCGCGCTTCTTCAGCCCTCGCTGAAAATGCGAACTGACGCTCTCGCTCGTCGGCAGCCCGATCAACGGTTCGTCGATACGCCCCCGCGCCAAAAATTCCTCCGCGCTGCGAATGCGCGATTTCTTGTGCACCAAAAGCACGAGCGGCAGTCGCAACAGTTTCGTCCGCTGCATCCGCTTCGGCAGCCGCCCGCGCAGCGGAATGATCGCCAGATCGATCTGCCCGTCCTGCAACCACGCCTCCAGCTCCGGCTGGAATCCCGACCGCAACCCGAGACGCAGCCCCGGATGCGTCTGCTTCAATTGCTGGATCACCGCCGGCAGATGATCGCGCAGCACAATCTCCGCCGATCCGATGCGCAACTGCGGGTGCTGGAGTTTGCGCAGGCGCACACCCACCGCGTCCAGATTGTCGAAAAACGGCCTCACGAACTCCAGCAACTCCTGCCCTTCCGTCGTCAGCTTGAACGGCTTTCGCTCGAACAGCTTCAACCCGAGATCCTCTTCGAGAAGCTTCACTTGCGCGCTCACCGTCGGCTGCTGAATCCCGTACGGCATATGCCGCACCGCCCGGCTGATCCCGCCATATCGAGCCACGAAGTAGAAGAGCTCGAGGTGATGGATGTTCATCTGCGTACGGCTTAACACGCACGCAAAGCGGTGCAAGCCGCGCGGCCCTCAGCCGCATCGTTTCAAGCGATGCTGCGTATTGAGTTTTTCGACTAACGCCGTCCCGTGCGCCAGGGATATGCTGAGGCATGACGCTTTCGCTTTCCCCGGTGCTCTGCCTGTTCGCGGCCTATGCCCTCGGCTGCATCAACACCGGTTACCTCTTCGTGCGATGGCGCACCGGTGGCGACATCCGCACGCAGGGCAGCGGCAACGCCGGCGCCACCAACGTCGGCCGCCTGCTCGGCCCCGTCGGCTACGGCGTCACCTTGCTCGGCGACATGACGAAGGGCGCGCTAGTCATCCTCGGCGCCCGCTTTGCCGGACTCGATCCATTCACTCAACTCCTCGCAATGGCTGCCGTGATCGCCGGTCACAACTGGCCGGCCACCCTCGGCTTTCGCGGCGGCAAAGGCGTGGCCACATCATTCGGAGCGCTCCTATTTTTCGACCCCATTCTCGCGGGACTTCTTCTCGGCGGATGCGCCCTGCTCCTCGCGATCACCCGCCTGTCCACCGTGAGCGCCATGGCCACTTACGCCGCGATGCCGCTCGTCGCCGCGCTCTTGGGCTACGACGGCAACTGCGTTGCGCTGCTCGGCATCATCGCCGCCGTTTTGATTTTCCCTCACCGGCATGATTTGCACGAAGAACTCGGATACACGCCTCGCCTTTCCCGCCAGCCTTCGCCCACGGACCGTCCATCTTCTCCAGACGGTCTCCAACTGAAAATCGCCACCGAACCCTGGGAGTTTGAAGCCATTCATCGCCTGAACCACCGCACCTTCGTCGAAGAAATCTCCCAGCACGAGCGCCGTCCCGACAACCGTCTCGTGGATAGTTTTCACACCGAAAACACCTACCTCATCGCCCTTCGCGACCGGCAGCTCGCGGGCATGATCGCGCTGCGCGCCCGCCGCCCTTTTTCAATCGATGCGAAAATCGCCGGCCTCGACGCATTCCTTCCTCGCGGCCATCGGCCCATCGAGGCGCGCCTGCTCGCCGTCGATCCCGCGTTTCGCAGCACCGCGGTGTTTGCCGCGCTCTTTTCCTACGTGGTCAGCTACTGCCGCGAGACCGGCTTCGATCTCGCCGTCGTCTCCGCGACAACCCGCCAGCTCAAGCTCTACCGTCACCTCGGCTTCACCGCGTTCGGCCCGCTCGTCGGCACGGCCGCCGCGTCATTTCAGCCGATGTATCTCACGCTCGACGCGTTCGATCGCGTCGCCGCGCGCAGCCCCGCCCTGAGCCGTTTCCGCGAAAACCGCCCGGCATCACCGCGTCCCCGAAATTTCCTTACTGGCCCCGTGCTGACCACGCCCGAGGTGGACGCGGCCTTCGCAACGCCTCCCTGTTCTCATCGAAGCCCCGCGTTTCTCGCTCAGATGGATCGCGTGCGTCGCCGCCTCTGCGATCTCACCGGCACGAACCACGTCCAAATCGCTCCCGGCTCCGGCTCCCTAGCAACCGCGATCATCGCCGCACAACTCTCGCTCCGCCCGCACCCCGGCCTCGTGCTCTCCAACGGCGAATTCGGCGAGCGCCTCGCCGCCGAAGCCTCCCGCGCGCAACTTCACTTCGAGACCGTCTCGTTCCCCTGGGGAACTCCGCTCGACTGGCCACACATCGAGAAATGCGCCGCCCGCCTCCCTCGCGGCGGCTGGTTGTGGGCGGTGCATCACGAAACCTCGACCGGCATGATCAACCCGCTCTCCAAACTCAAAGAGCTCGCAGCCAGACACGGCCTTCACCTCTGCCTCGATTGCATTAGCTCCATCGGTTCTCAGCCGGTCGATCTTCGCGGCATCCACCTCGCGAGCGGCACGAGCGGCAAAGGCCTCGGCGCCTACCCGGGCCTCGCGTTGGTGTTTCATCACGACGCTGCCACGCCTCAACCCAACCGCCTCCCCGGCTACCTCGATCTCGGCCACTGGGCCGCCCACGCCAGTACACCGCACACGCACTCCTCCAACCTCCTCGCCGCCCTCGACATCGCCCTCCAGGCCGCGACGCCCGAACGCATGAAACGTATCCGGGAAAACACCTCGTGGCTCCGCGACAACCTGCGTGAGCACGGTTTTTATCCCGTCGTCTCCAACGCCTCCGCCAGCCCCGATCTTGTGACTCTCACGTCAGGCCTCGACGTTTCCAGTGAAGATTTAGGAGAGGAACTCGAGCGGCGCGGATACCTGCTCAACTTCCGAAGCCGCCACTTGATCGAGAGAAACTGGATTCAAATCGCGCTGTTCGGAAACCCGTCACGAGCCGATTTAGTCGCCTTGCTCAAGACACTGACTGTTGCACACGCCTGCCTCACGGACCGCACCCCGTGCGTATCCACCTCGATGGATGTCGCGAGTAAACAACGGTCAAAAGCCAGAGCCGAAAACACCGCAGTTAACGACGATCCGAATCTGAAAACTCGTACTGCGGTTCCTACGCTGTCTTTCGCCTCCGATGCCGGGAGCGATCTCTAAAAAGCGAAAGGCCGTTCCTGCTAATTATCACTTCAGGGCAGGAACGGCCCACACACACCGTACCAAGCTTTCGGGATACAATCGAAAGCCCGACGGAAGTCAGAAAATGTTCGTTACTTTACCGGCGCCGAAACGCGCCGGGTCCTCGACGCTGGTTTCACCGCGCTTTGATCCTTTGGAAAGGTCTTCCCGGACTTTTTGACGGCTTCACCAGTCTTTTCATCTCCGCTTGGTGTCGACCGCGCGGGATCATGAATCTGGCCGTTTTTCGTTTGCTTCACGTCTTCGCGATCACGCTGCAGCTCAGCCTCAGCACCGAGCCAGAACTCAAGATCTCGTCCTTCAGGCGAGCCGGCTTTCTGCCAAAGCTCGCGCGAACGCGCGGCAATTTCTTCATGCTGAATCGGGCGGCTGTCGGATTGGGTCATACTCATGGTAAGTTGGGAAAAAGAATGGATGAGGTAGGCAATGAACCCAGTGCGGCTCACAGCGGCGTTCAGATAATCAGTGGTGCGTTCAGCCACGTTCCTGAAATCCATCCGCGGCGACCATCGCCTCGAGATTGAGCCCTTGAGCGAGATGAGTGAGCCGGTGATCGGCCGCGCCTTCTTCGTTGAGCGTTTGCTGAAGCAAATCCTCCGCCTGCGTGTAGCCCAGCGTCGCCGCAAACGTCCGCGCCGTTCCGTAGCCGGCGATTTCGTAGTGCTCCACCCGTTGCGCGGCCGCGATGAGTGACGCATCCTTCACCGCCGAGGCGGCCTTTTCTTTAATGTGCTCCTTCGATTCGGCGATCAGACCCTTCATCGCTTTGCAGGTCTTTCCCTTCGCCGGGACGTTCAGCGTTTCAAAAATAGTTTCCAACCGCTGCACGTGCGTCTCGGTCTGTAGGCGGTGTTCGTTGAACGCGATTTTCAGCTCAGCACTGTGCGCCGCCTCTTCCATCTCCGGCAGCGCTTTCAATAGCTGCTGTTCGGCGTGATAAAGATCGCGCAGTTCTTCGAGGAAAAGGTCATTGAGATTCTCAAGTTTGGACATGGCTGTTTTAGTTTGAGGGTTTTCGTTTCCGCTAAGCGGTGGGGACCGGCGGCGTTAAATTTCCCATCCAAACGCACCCCACGTGCCAGCCCTCCGTTTCGCAGCAAAACATCCGTGTTTCGCAGCTAATTTTTTCTGCCGCCCACTCGGCGTTCCCTCACCCCAACGCGATTTGCAGCTGCCTCGGACGACAAACAGGGCGATGTGCAAAGCGCTCACGCCGCGCACTTCTCCCTTGGCCCGCTCCTGATCAACCGCACGCTCACGCCCATTTCATGAAGATCGATTCGCATCACCACTTCTGGCGCTACAACACCGACGACTTTGGCTGGATCTCCGACGCCATGGCGCGCATCCGCCGCGACTACCTCCCCGCCGATCTCGCCCCCGAACTCAAAGCCCTCGGCCTCGACGGCGTCGTCTCCGTTCAGGCTCGCATGACCACCGAGGAAACCCGCTGGCTCCTCGAACTCGCCGACAAAAACACCTTCATCAAAGGCGTCGTCGGCTGGGTTCCCCTCGCCGAAAAATCCGCCGCCTCCGAACTCGACCGCTTCGCCGCTCACTCAAAACTCAAAGGCGTCCGTCACGTCGTCCAAGGCCAGCCCGCCGGCTTCCTCGACGATCCCGCCTTCAACGACGGCATCCGCGAAGTCACCGCCCGCAAACTCGTCTACGACATCCTCATCTTCGCCAACCAGCTCGAAGAGGCCACGCGCTTCGTCGATCGTCACCCGAACCAAGTTTTCGTGCTCGACCACATCGCCAAGCCCGTCGTCCAAGGCCCGCCCGACATCATCTGGATGAAACAAATCCGCGACCTCGCCCGCCGCGAAAACGTCGCCTGCAAATTCTCCGGCGTCGTCACCGAGATCCCCGGTTTCGCCCCGTGGACACCCGAGCAAATTCACCCGTACTTCGACATCGTCCTCAAAGCCTTCGGCCCGCAACGCCTCATGTTCGGCTCCGACTGGCCGCCGTGTCTGGTGAATTCTGAATACGCCCGCTGGCACCAAACCGTCGAGTCCTTCACCACCCGCCTCTCCGACTCCGACCGCGCCCGCATCCTCGGCGCCACCGCCGTCGAGTGGTACCGTCTCTAACTCCGCGTAGCGGCGAGCGCCAGCGAGCCGTCCGAGCTCTTCGCCTCCTCCCACTTTCCTAGTAAGAACGCCGGCCACATTGGTCATTCGTCCTCCGACTGCTCGCTACCCGCTACTCACTAGTCGCTACTTCAGCCAAATGCCCGCCCCGCGTCCCACCCCAGCCGAGCCGCCATCCTTCGTCTCCGCGCAGGTCACCGACGCCCGCCGCTTCTACCTCAACCTCAAACCCCGCCCCTCCGCCGCCCTCACCGTCGTCTGCGGCGGCTGGGAGGAATGCGCCCCCGACTACACCATCGACCGCAAAACCTTCCCCTTCCCCTCGCTTGAATTTGTCGCCTCCGGCCGCGGCGAACTCCTCCTCGCCGGCAAACGCCACGAACTCTCCCCCGGCACCCTCTTCAGCTACGGCCCCGGCGTTTCCCACCGTATCCGAACCGACGCGACCGCCCCGCTCAAAAAATATTTCGTCAACTTCGCCGGCTCCCGCGCCTCCGCCCTCCTCCGCGAATCCGCTCTCCCACCCGGCACCATCGCCCGCCTCGGCTCCCTCGCCGATGTCCGCCACGCGTTCGACACCCTCGTCCGCTTCGGCACGCAACACGACCGCCACACCGCCCGCACCTGCGCCCTCCAGCTCGAACTCCTCCTCCTCGCCGCCGCCCGCGCCAACCAGCCCAGTTCCCCCGCAGCCCGCCGCGCCATGGCCACCTTCGAACGCTGCCGCGCCCACATCGAGCAACACTTCCTCTCTCTCCCCACGCTCAAGTCCGCCGCCACCGCCTGCCACGTCGACGAAGCCTACCTCTGCCGCCTGTTCCAACGTTTCCAGGGCGAGACGCCCTACCGTTTTCTCCAACGCCTCCAGATGCAATGGGCCGCCGAACGTCTCCACGACTCCGGCCGCCTCGTCCGCGAAATCGCCGCCGACCTCCGCACCGACCCGTTTCAATTTTCCCGCACCTTCAAACGCATCCACGGCGTCTCTCCCTCGGCCTTCCTCACGGCCCGCGCATAAAATCCGCCAGGGCTCCTCCCCTGATTCCTGTACGCTCTTCGCGTCACCACAGATCAGTCGGGCAAAATGCCACTATTTCATATGAAATAGTAAGCGTTCACGCCCTTGGCGGGTAACAGTATTTCCGGTCAATTTTCATTGGAGACGGAACCCATCCGAGCGACGGCTTTCCCGTGTTTATTCATGAACTAATCACACAAGCAGGTATTTCATATGAAATATCTACTTCGATTGGTTCCCTACCGTCCATTGGGCGGAGGTCGTACTAAAACCCTGAAAGCAACCCGCTCATGACCAACCAACCATCGACAGATCGCCTCACACGGTCCGTCCCCCTCCGTCTCCTCTGCGCCCTCACGCTGTGCTCAGGCACGTTCGCCGTTACAGCTCGGTCCCAACCCTCTCCCGCGCCAACCCAAACTCCTTCCGCGTCTGCTGGAACTGTCGAAGGACGTGTCAGCAACGCATCCACCGGAGCCTATCTCAACAACGCGCGTATCCGTGTCGCGGGCACCTCGCTGGAGACCTACACCGACTCCTTCGGCCAGTTCCGCCTCAACAGCGTCCCCTCCGGCCAGCAAACCCTGGAGGTTTTCTACACCGGCCTGCTTCCTCAGTCCCTCTCCATCGACGTACCGTCCGGCGCCTCCGTCCGGCGCGATGTCGCTTTCGATCCCGGCGTCACCCCCGGTGACGACGGCGAACTCGTCATGCTCGACGCCTTCACCGTGTCGTCTAACCGCGAATACGACGCTCGCTCCATAGCCATCAACGAGCAGCGTTTCGCCGCCAACCTCAAGAACGTCGTCTCCACCGACGCGTTCGGCGAGGTCAGCCAGGGTAATCTCGGCGAGTTCATGAAACACATCCCCGGCGTCACCATCGAGTACAACGGTCAGAACGCCTCCGGCGTCCAGGTCCGCGGCTTCACCTCCAACTACACCGCCGTCACCCTCGACGGCGGCTCCATCGCCAGCGCCGCCTCCCCGGCAAGCACCCAAAACCACTCGCGCCAGTTCGGCCTCGAACAGGCCAACATCAACAACCTCTCCCGCATCGAGGTCGTGAAGCTGCCGACGCCCGACATGAGCGCCAATCTCCTCGGCGGCGCCGTGAATCTGGTCTCCAAAAGCGCCTTCGAACGCGCCCGCCCCGAGCTGCGCTTTTCCACCTACCTCTCGTTCAATTCCGACCGCCTCGAATTCGACAAAACCGCCGGCCCCACCCGCGACGGCTCGCGCAAAATAAAACCCTCCGCCGACCTCACCTGGACCCAGCCCGTCAACGACCGGTTCGGCTTCGTCGTCACTGCGGCCACCGTGAACACCTACTCGCAAACCGAGCAGACCACACCCGGCCGCGCCTGGACCTCCAACGGCGCCACGCCCGACAATCCCATTACAACCTCCTTCCGCGGCGACCTCAGCATGAGCGAAACCGAGCGCAACTCCGGCGGCATCCGCCTCGATTGGAAGCCCTGGGATCGCCACGTCCTCTCCCTCACCCTCCAGGCCAACGCCTACACCAGCTTCAGCCGCACCAACCGCATCTCCTACAATCCCTCCACCTATGCGTCCTGGGGCGAGTCGTTCACCACCGGCGCGCCCGGCACCGGCACTAACGCCAACCAGAGCGTCATCGCCGACGATAAACACGGCCTCACCCAGTTCGGCGGCCTGACTTATCGCTTCAAAGGCGATCTCTGGGAAATCGACGCCGGCGCCACCCGTTCCGTCTCGTGGAACCGCAACCGCGACACCGACAAGGGCTTCTTCCGCACCTATAACGCGCGCGCCTACGCCGTCCGTCAGATCAACTTCCGCGACATCGACAACGGCAATGGCTCGCCCGGGGCCATCGAATTGTTCGACGTCAACGGCACCCCCCTCGCCGTGTCATCAATCAACAACTACGTTCTTCAGAACGTCACCACCCAGCCATCCGACTCCGAGGACGAAAACACCAACGCCCGCATCCACGTCACCCGACACATCGAGGGCCTTTCCTTCCCGCTCTCGCTCAAAGCCGGCGCCGCCCGCGAGGAACTCACGCGCGACATCAGCTACGAGCTCCGCGAATACACCTACATCGGTCCCGGCGGCTCCGCCAACAACCTCGCCAACGTCGCGACGCCTTACCTCGACGAATCCTTCGGCGCCGTCTCCCCGGGCTTCAGTTATCCCGCCGTTCAGTTCGCCAGCCCATGGTTGATCTACGAAGCCTTCCGCAACCAGCCGCAGTACTTCACCCAAACCACGTCGCAGGCAAACAACTCACTGCGCAACGCCGCCATCCGCTCACCGCTCGTCTCGGAAACCGTCACCGCCGGCTACGTCATGGCCGACGCCCGTTTCCACGAAAACCGCGTCCGCCTCGTCGGCGGCGTCCGCTACGAACTCACCGAAACCGAGGGCTCCGGCCATCGCCAGACACCCACCGGCTTCGTCCGCCGCGGCAACTATAACTCCCGCGACTACGACGGCTTCTACCCCAGCGGCCACCTCACCGTAAATCTCACCGACGACCTCGTCTTCCGCGCCGCCTACGCGAAGACCATCGGCCGCCCGCGTATCGTCGACATCGTCCCCTCCGTCTACATCGGCGAAGACCCCAACTATAACGGCGCCCCCAACACCTACCCGGGCTACTACGTGAGCTCCAACACCACGCTCGTCCCGTGGGAGGCCGACAACGGCGATGTCGCCCTCCAGTATTACCTGCCGCAAAACGGCATGATCTCCGTCGGCATCTTCCGCAAAAACATCCAGGACTTCTTCGGCACCCTCAACGCCGCCATCACCCCGGAGTTCGCCGCCGCCAACGACATTCCTGACGCGTACTTGGGTTGGTACTACACCACCCGGATCAACGCCGGCGACGCCCGTATCGACGGTGTCGAGCTCAGCTACGAGCAATCCCTCGGCCTCTTCGGCGACTGGGGCAAGCCGTTCAGCGTCTTCGCCAACTACACCAAGCTCAACCTCGAGGGCGACAACGCCGCCGACTTCAGCGACTTCATCCCCGAAACCGCCAACCTCGGCGTCCAGGCCAGCTACAAACGCTTCTCCGCCTTCGTGAAGTGGAACTACCGCGGCAAACAATTCCGCGAAACGAACGACGAAGACTGGTTCGTCGGCGCCGCCGAATACATCCGCGCCTACGCCACGATCGACGCCAACGTCGAGTTCCGCCTCAACAAGAACTTCGCCCTCTTCGCCAGCGGTCGAAACATCCTCAACGAATCCTACGAGTGGGAAATCTCCGGCCCCGCCGCGCCTTCGTGGTCTTCCCTCACCTCAAACTCCGTCTACGGCGCCCAGTTCACCGCCGGCATCAAAGGCACTTTCTAAATCGATAAACGTATTCGTTAATCCAATTCAGCCCGGACTTCGCGTCCGGGCTTTTCTATTTCCCCATCACTCGCACCCGTCTTCCCTCTCCGCCTACTCGCTACCCGCTACTCACTACTCGCTACTTTTCTGCTTCTCCATCCATCCGTTAAACCGCATCCAGTCCACCATCCGTTCCGGCCACAACGCCGTCGGCCCGTACTGCGGATCGAGACTGTTCCCGTGCGAGCCCTGCGCATAAACGTGCATCTCCGCCGGCACCTTCTCCGCCAGCAACGCCTCGTATAACTTCAGCGAGTTCTCCACCGGCACCGACTTGTCCGCCATCGTCGCCGCGATGAAAAACGGCGGCGCATCCTTCCGCGCCCGCTTCTCCAGCGACAGCTTCTCCAACGACTCCGCCTTCGGTGCCTTCCCCAGCAGCGCCTCCCGCGATCCTTTGTGCGCGAACGCCTCCGCCATCGTCACCACCGGATAAACCAGCGCCACGAAGTCCGGCCGCGCGCTCACCGCATCCAGCTCAGCCCCTGTCTTCCCTTCCTCCATATCCCACAACAACCCCGCGCACCCGGCCAAATGACCGCCCGCCGACTGCCCGAGCAGTCCGACACGATCCGGCTTCACGCCAAACTCCGCCGCCCGCGATCGCACCAGCCGCACCGCCCGCAACACATCCCGCAACGGCGCCGGATGCCCGTATTCAACCATCCGGTACTTTAACATGAAAACCGTCACGCCTTCGCCCGTCAGCCGCTTCGTCTCGTACCCGCCGCCTTCACCTATTGCCAGCCGCACATAACCGCCGCCCGGACAAAAAATCACCGCCACCCCGTTCGCCTTCCCCGCCTCCGGCGCATAAACCGTCAGCGACGGATAATGCACGCCGACCACCCGGTTGTTCACGATCCGCTCTTCCGCCGCATCGCTCCGCAATCCCGGCACGCCTTCCGGCCAAAGCGGCACCACCCGCGGCGCTTCGGCGAAGGCCAGCGCGCCTCCAAAAATTCCCAGCCCCGCCACCAGCCAGCGAATAGTCTGCCTCATTTCCGGTCCTCCTTCGCTGGGTTCCAGCCGTCGCTTCCGCGCAGAACATTTTCCACCGTGCACTCCCGCGCCTCCGCTTCAGTCAGCTCGCGCGCCCACGACACACGGCCCGCCGCGTTCGCTCCCGCACCGATGTTTTTGTATTCCCGATAGCGGGCCGTGCGCTCGTTCTCGACCTTGCCCCAGTTGTGCCACCCTTCGCGACGCAGCTGCGACGGAAACTCCGTCCGCACAAACGCCGTCGCCGCATGCGGCCTCCACGGACGCCCCAGATAAAATCCTTTCTCGACTCCCAATCCCGCCGTCACCCGGCAGTCGAAAAACACATAGCCCCACGGAGCCTTCTCATCCGTCGACGCAGCCGTAATGTAGCCGTCCGCGCGGCAGTGAATCTCGCAACGATCGAACACCGCCACGCCGCTTCCATAGATAAAATCCACATGCCCGCTGACGAAACAGTCGCGGAAATATTGCCGCCCCTTTTCCACGCGCACCGTGTCCTGCCAGCCCAGGAAACGACACCCGCGAAACACCGCGCGGTCCGCCTCAACATAGATCGCCAGCGCCTGCACCTTCTCTTCGCGCGTCGTCGTGTTCTCGAACGTCACGCCTTCCGCCATGAAATCCGCCCCTTGCACCAGCACTGTCGCGCTATCGCGCGTCTGCACCTTGTGCCCTTTCGCGTCCACTGACTTCAGATTCACGTCGTCCGTGATCACCGTCGCCGCCGTTTCCCCCGGCTCGCCGACCAGATGGATGAACGGCTTCTCCTTCGGCACGTGCACGTGCTCCTTGTACACGCCCGGCTTGATCAAAATCACAAACGGCTTCGTCCCGCCGGCCGGAGCCGCCGCCACCGCTGCCGAGACCGTCAAATGCGTCCCCGAATTATCGGCCGACACGATCGCATCCGCTTTCACCGCGCTCCCAGCCGCCTTGACCACCGCGCCCGGATTCGCGTTCGCCGACGGCGGCAATTCCACCGGCCCATCCTTGAACGCCACCGCCAGCGCCGGCACCGCCTTGCGCAAATCCTCCACGATCAGTCCCGCAAACACGGCCGATCCCCGCGCCTCCAGATGCGTCGTATCCGCTTTTCCATCTTTCACCGGATCGAACTTCGCCGTCTCCTCCACTCCGAGTTGCTCGCAAAGCGCCAGGCTCCGCGCGTGCAGATCGATCACCGGCACGCCCTTTTCCGCCCCCAGTCTCTTCACCGCTTCCGCGTACGGCGTCAGTGTCGTCACGATTTTCCCCAGGTTGAGCGGATCGAAATTCCGCCGCACGAGCGACGTCACCAAAATCGGCTGCGCCCCGATCGCCCGCACCTCATCGATATAGCGCGCCATATACTGCGGATAAGTCGTCGCAGGATCGGTCTCCCTCGCCGGCCCCTTGCCCGGCTGGTCGTTATGGCCGAACTGAATCAGATAAAAATCCCCCTTCGCCTCGATCGCCTTCTCCAGACGCCCTTCATCGATGAAACTCTTCGAACTCCTCCCTCCCTGCGCCGTGTTCACACACTCCACACCCTCCTTGAGATAAAGCTTAAAGCCGCCGCCCCACCCCGCGTGATCCGTCACCGTCGAGTCGCCCACCAGCACGATGCGCGGCGTCTTCGGCGCGCCTTCCGCACTCAAACTCCCAGCGGCAACCATCGCGCAAAAAAGAAACGCCGCAAAAACGCAGCGCCTCAAACCATGGAAAAACGAACCAGTCATCAGAGTAACGAAGGTCATCGGGGAGGAGTCGTTGAAGATTCGCCGATCACGAAGCGGCAAACCGCCAACGCAACCCTTGTTCCTCCTGACGGACCAACTCCTCCGCCGCGCACATCGTTGCGCCCGTGTAGGGCCGGACCTCTGGTCCGCGCCGCTGCGCGCCATCGCGCGCAGCTCCGACGAAGCCACTTCCCTCCCTCACGTCGCGGACCCTTTCCACAAACCCGGGTCAATGATTGACAGGCTTTGCCCAAAAGCAGGCATTCACAGCCGCCAATTTTCGGCCTATCCTCCTCCCTCTTTACGCCATGCAATACCGTCCCCTCGGTCAGACCGGCCTCGAAATTTCCGTGCTCAGCTACGGCGCGTCCCCCCTCGGCGGCGTCTTCCGCGCGACCGACGACAACGAAGGCGTCCGCACCGTCCACACCGCCCTCGATCTCGGCATCAACTTCATCGATACGTCCCCCTACTACGGCGCCACCAAATCCGAGACCGTCCTCGGCAAAGCCCTCCGCGAAATCAAACGCGACCGCTACTACCTCGCCACCAAGGTCGGCCAGTACGACCACGGCGTCTTCGATTTCTCCCCCGCCCGCGTCCGCTCCTCCCTCGACGAAAGCTGCGCCCGCCTCGGCGTCGACTACATCGATCTGCTCCAGTGCCACGACATCGAGTTCGCCGATCTCAACCAGATCGTGAACGAAACCCTGCCAGAGCTCGTGAAGCTCCGCGAAGAAGGCCGCATCGGCCACATCGGCATCACCGGCCTCCCGCTCAAAGTCTTCACCGGCATCCTCGACCGCGTCGGTCCCGGCATTGTCGATACCGTTCTCTCCTTCTGCCGCTACGAGCTAAACGACACCGCCCTCGAGCAACTCATCCCCTATCTCCGCGGCAAAGGCGTCGGCATCATCAACGCCTCCCCCACCGGCATGGGCCTCCTCTCCGAACGCGGCGTCCCATCGTGGCATCCCGCTCCGAAGCTCATGCTCGAAACCGCCCGCCGCGCTGCCGACTATTGCAAAGCCGTCGGTGCCGACATCGCCAAGCTCGCCATCCAGTTCGCCACCCATCATCCGCAAATCGCCACCACCCTCGTCGGCACAGCCAGCCCGGAAAACATCCGCAAAAACGTCGCTTACCTCGAAGAGCCCATCGACTTCGAACTCATGGCCCGCGTCCTCGAAATCCTCCGCCCCATCAAAAACCACAACTTCACCCGCGGCCGCCCTGAAAACCGCGACGCCATCATCGCCTAAGAGTTTCTCCCTTCCGAACATCCTCCTCCGAAAACTCTCCACCAACACCGCCACTCTTCAGACATCGCTCACCCCCGACACTCTGTGCCCTCTGTGTCCGCACTCCGTGTCCTCTGTGACCCATTCCGATCTCCGAATTCCCCCTCTCCGCAGCCTCCCATGCTCCAGATTTCCCTCCAAAACCCCGGCCAGTTCACCTCAACCAACGACGCTCCCGAGCCCAAGCTCGCTCCCGGCGAAGCCCTCGTCCGCGTCCACCGTATCGGCGTTTGCGGTACCGATCTTCACGCCTTCGCCGGCAAGCAGCCCTTCTTCAACTACCCGCGCGTCCTCGGCCACGAACTCGGCGTCGAGATCGTCGATCCCGGCTCCGAACCCCACGGCCTCAAAGCCGGCGACCGCTGCTCCGTCGAGCCCTACATCAACTGCGGCCGCTGCATCGCCTGCCGCCGCGGCAAACCCAATTGCTGCACCGACCTCAAGGTCATGGGCGTCCACATCGACGGCGGCATGCGCCCCCTCGTCGCCATCCCCTCGCGCAAACTCCACAAGGCCACCTCGCTTAACTACGACCAGCTCGCCCTCGTCGAAACCCTTGCCATCGGCGCCCACGCCGTGGAGCGCGCCGACATCAAGAAAGACGACGTCGTCCTCGTCATCGGCGCCGGCCCCATCGGCCTCAGCGTCATCCAGTTCGTCCTCGTCACCGGTGCCACGCTCATCGTCATGGACGTCGCCGAATCCCGCCTCGCCTTCTGCCGCGACCAACTCGGCGTGAAACACACCGTTATCGCCGGCCCGTCCGCAATCGACGAACTCAAAAAAATCGGTGGCGGCGATCTTCCCACATGCGTCATCGACGCCACCGGAAATCCCAAATCGATGATGGGCACCTTCGATCTCCCCGCGCACGGCGGCCGCATCGTTTTCGTCGGACTCTTCCAAGGCGACGTCACCTTCAACGACCCCAATTTCCACCGCCGCGAACTCACCGTCATGGGCAGCCGCAACGCCCTCCCCGGCACCTTCCGCGACATCATCGCCCTCGTCGAAGCCGGCAAAGTGAACACACAACCGTGGATCACTCACCGCCTCAAACTCGCCGACGTCCCCACGATTTTCCCAAAAGACATCTCCGGCAACCCCGCTGTCCTCAAAGCCATGATCGAAGTCTAAGTCCTTTTGAATCGCGAAGACGCAAAGCCGCGCAGCCAGAGCAAAGGAACTAAATTCTCCTTCCTCCTCCGTTCCAGCCTTCCTGAGTTCCACATTAAATCCCCTTCCCCTTCGCATCCGACCTTTGCGTCTTAGCGTCTTTGCGCTTCAAAAAACACCGCCGCAAACCCTCCGCCCAAATTTCCCCAACATGAAAAAATCCCTGACCGCCCTGCTCGCCCTCGCGCTCTCCACCGCCGCCTTCGCCCAGGACATCACCCTCGCCGTCATCCCCAAAGGCACCACGCACCCCTTCTGGAAAACCGTCGAAGCCGGCGCGCGCAAAGCCGCCGAGGAAACCGGTGTGAAGATCAACTGGCGCGGCCCCATCCTCGAAAACGACCGCGCACAGCAGATCGCCGTCGTCCAGCAATTCGTCGGCTCCAAAGTCTCCGGCATCGTCCTCGCCCCGCTCGACTCCACCGCCCTCGTCGGCCCCGTCCGCAGCGCGACCGACGCCAAGATCCCCGTCGTCATCATGGACTCCGCCCTCAACGGCGAAGCCGGCAAAGAATTCTCCTCCTTCGTCGCGACCGACAACCGCCGCGGCGGTGAAATCGGCGGCGAAGAACTCGCCCGTCTCCTCAACGGCAAGGGCAAGGTCGTTCTCCTCCGCTACATCGAAGGCTCCGCCAGCACGAACGAGCGCGAAGAAGGATTTCTCAGCGTCATGAAGAAACACCCCGGCATCGAAGTCATCATGAGCAACCGCTACGCCGGCCCCAGCATCTCCACAGCACAGGACGCCGCCATGAACATGATCGACAAGATCCGCGAAGCCGACGGCATCTTCTGCCCCAACGATCCCTCTACCCAAGGCATGCTCCTCGCCCTCCGCCAGAACGGCCTCGCCGGTAAGAAAAAATTCGTCGGCTTCGACACCTCCTCCCAACTCGTCGCCGCCCTCAAGCGCGACCAGATCGACGCCATCGTCGCCCAGAATCCCTTCAAGATGGGCTACCTCTCCGTAAAGACCGCCGTCGCCGTCATCCGCGGCGAAAAATTCGAAGGTCGCGTCGACACCGGTTGCGAACTCGTCACCAAGGCCAACCTCGAGTCCCCCGCCGTCAAAGCCATCCTCGGCGGCGAATAAAAACTCCCGCTCCGCTCTCCGATATAAGTCCTATCCGTCCCATAAGACCTATAGGACCTATTCCTAAAAACTCCGCGCGCGCCTTCCAGCCACCATCCATGCCGTCCGCCGCAGCCGTCAGTTCGACCCCCGACCTCCTCCGCATGGCCGGCGTCGAAAAAAACTTCGGCCCCACGCGCGCACTCGCCGGCGTCAGCCTCACCGCCCGCGCCGGTGAAGTCCTCGCCCTCGTCGGCGAAAACGGCGCCGGAAAAAGCACGCTCATGAAAGTGCTTTCCGGCGTCCACACGCCCGACTCCGGCTCACTCTCACTAGACGGAAAACCGTTCCACCCGCGCACACCCCTCGATTCCCGCGAAGCCGGCATCGCGATGATCTACCAGGAGCTCGCGCTCGCGCCGCATCTCTCCGTCGCCGAAAACATCGTCCTCGGCATCGAGCCCGGCCGCGGCGGTTTCATGAACTGGCGCGAAACGCGCGCCCTCGCCCGCAAAGCCCTCGCCACCGTCGGCCTCGATCACCTCTCCACCGAAACCGCTGTCAGCGAACTCCCGCCCGCCGAACGCCAGCTCATCGAAATCGGCCGAGCCGTTGTCGTGGGAGCCCGGATACTCGTCCTCGACGAACCCACCAGCTCGCTCACGCAAAAAGACATCGAACGCCTGTTCGTCCTCATCCGTCAGCTGAAGAGCCAGGGCCTCGCGATCATCTACATTTCCCACTTCCTCGAAGAAGTCCGCGCCGTCTGCGACCGCATCACCGTCCTCCGCGACGGACGCAGCGTCGGCGAAGCCCGCGTCTCCGAAATCACCGACAACGAAATCGTCGCCATGATGGTCGGCCGCGACGTCCACGAACTTTACCCGCGCACGCTGCGCACGACAGGCGACGTCATCATCTCTCTCCAAAACGTCGCCGGCTCCTCCAAACCCGCCAGTGCCTCGCTCGAACTCCGCGCCGGCGAAGTCCTCGGCATCGCCGGTCTCATCGGCGCCGGTCGCACCGAACTCCTCCGCCTCCTCTTCGGCCTAGATAAAGTCCGCTCCGGCGAAATCCGCGTCGGCACCTACACCGGCCGCGCCACCCCAGACGAGCGTTGGAAGCAAAGCATCGGCCTCGTCAGCGAAGACCGGAAACTCGAAGGCCTCGCCCTCGATCTTTCCATCGCCGACAACATGACACTCACGCGCCTCAACACCTTCGTGAATCCGTCCCGCCTCGCCGAAGACGCCCGTCGCTGGATCGAAAAGCTCGGCATCAAATGCCACTCCCCCGGCCAGCCCGCTGGCGCCCTCTCCGGCGGCAACCAGCAGAAAATCGCCATCGGCCGCCTCCTCCACCACGACGTCGACGTCCTCCTACTTGACGAACCCACCCGCGGCATCGACATCGGCGCCAAGGCCACCATTTACCGCCAGATCGACGAACTCGCCTGCGCCGGCAAAGCCGTGCTCGTCGTGAGCAGTTACCTTCCCGAGCTTCTGGGAATCTGTGACCGCATCGCCGTCATGTGCCGCGGCGTTTTAGGCGAAGCCAAACCCGTCGCCCAAACCGACGCCCACCAAATCATGCTCGAAGCCACCGGCCGCAGCTAATCCGAAATGGAGGGCGGTGCTCCGTCACCGCCGTACACCTCAATCCCGCTTAACTCCCGCCCACCCACCACTCGCCTTCGCCCACCTTCGTCATTCGACCTTCGGCCTTCGGATTTCCTTCCGCCCTCCGCCACTGGTCATTGTTCATTGGTCACTGGTCATTCTCCCACCCTTTCATGCCCGCCGACTCTCAGTCCTCCGCTTCAGCCCCTTCCTCCTTCGACCTGCGCCGCTGGCTCATCAAAGCCGGCCCGTTCCTCGGCCTCGTCGCGGTCTACACGCTCTTCGCCTCGCTCGCCTTCGAGCACTTCGTCTCGTGGAGCAACACCTCGATCATGCTCCAGCAAACCGCCGTCATCGGCGTCGGCGCGATCGGCATGACGCTCATCATCATCTCCGGCGGCGTTGATCTCTCCTTCGGTTCACTCATCGCGCTCGCCTCGGTCGTCATCGCGCTCCTCCTCCAGGCCGGCTGGCCGCCCCTCGCCGCCGCCACGGCCGGAGTCGGCGTCGGCGCCCTCGCCGGACTCGTCACGAGCACGCTCATCACGCGCCTCAAGCTCATGCCCTTCATCGTAACGCTCGGCATGATGCTCATCCTCCGCGGCGCCGCCAAAGGCCTCGCCGACGAACAGCCGGTTTACCCGCTCGATGAAACCTGGATCAACACCCTCATGCAGCTCCGCCCAAACGGCCTGCCCTCCGGCGTCTGGCTCATGCTCGGCCTCGCCGTGCTCGCGTCGTTGATGCTCCGCTACACAAAATTCGGCCGCCACATCTTCGCCATCGGCTCGAGCGAAGCCACCGCCCGCCTCTGTGGCATCCGCGTCGAACGCACCAAGCTCTACATCTACACCCTCGGCGCCGCCTTCGCCGGACTCTCCGGCCTCCTCCAATTTTCCTACCTCACCGGCGGCGACCCCACCACCGCCGTCGGCCTCGAACTCAACATCATCGCCGCCGTCGTCATCGGCGGCGCCAGCCTCGCCGGCGGCTCCGGCACGATTCTCGGTACGATCATCGGCGCGCTCATCATGACCGTCGTGAACAACGGCTGTAACAAACTCGGCCTCTCCAACTGGATTCAGGAAATCGTCACCGGCGTCATCATCATCGCCGCCGTCACCCTCGACCAGTTCCGCCGCAAAACCCGCTCGTAGCCGGATTGATGGGGGCGCGACACCCTCGTCACGCTCCCCGCCCCCTTGTAAGGCTGGACCTCTGGTCCACGCCTCCGAAACGCACCGCTCCGGCGCGCCTATCCCTTCGCTCGCTCCCCCTCCGACCTTTGCGTCTTCGCGTCTTTGCGGTTCAAACTGACCGTCGAAAACCCTCCGTTCCCGCATCCCCAAAAAGTAGAACCCCGGCCAGGAAAACCCGGCCGGGGCGTGTATTACTTGCTTATTTATTTAGTGGTTACGCTTTGTAGGCGACCCGGACCATCTCGAAGAGGCCGAGCACCACAAACGCACCGATTACAAAGGCGAGCATGTTAAGTGCCTCCATTGTTAAGAGCCTCCATCGAGAACCGACTTTGGCTGTTCAGAACCGCTGTCGTTTAACAGCGGAAGTGAGAAAGAACTGAGAGAGTGATACCCGGTATTACCCCCATTTCGAGATAAAGTTACAGCCTCGTGTCCGTAAATGACGCATTCATCTGAAAAATAACCAATTAAGCTATAATTCTATTTATTCATTTTAGCCCATTTTCCGTCTGCCAAAGGAGCTATTCCCGCCCGATCCCCCAGCCAAAACACCCCAGCCAAAGTTTAGGTTACACAGAGCGCACCGAGGGAGTCACAGAGGTCCGAGAGACCCTATCCTGAATCTCAAATCCCTCCGATACCCCGAACCACTCTCCGCTGAAACGACCCAGCACACCATATACGCCTCTCCACCCCTCCGGTATTCCTCCGTGCCCTCTGTGTAACCCTCCGATTCTACCCGACCTTAGGTTGCCACCTCCGCCACGATCCGCGCCCGCATCGCCTCATCCGGCAGCGCACCGTACGCCGCCTTCATGTTATCGCGCAGATGCGCCACCTTCGATGTCGCCGGGATCGCGCACGTCACCGCCGGATGCCCCACGATGAATTTCAAGAGCACCTGCGCCCAGCTCTCGCACCCGATCTCCGCCGCCCAGCCTGGCAACGCCCGCCCGCGCAACCGCCCCAGCAACGCGCCTTGAGCGAACGGCCGGTTCACGATCACCGCCACACCCCGCTCGCGCGCCAGTGGCAGCAACCGCCGCTCCGCCTCCCGTTCGCCGGCCGAGTAGTTGATCTGGATAAAATCCACCGGGACCTTCTCGATCCACCGCTCGAGGTCCGCCTGCCCGCCTGTCGTGTAATGCGTGAGCCCCAGATAGCGCACCCGCCCGGCCGCCTTCCACGCGCGCAACGTCTCCAGATGCGCCTCCGCATCGACGAGATTATGCACCTGCATCAAGTCCACGCGCGTCCGCTGCAACCGCCGCATCGACTCCTCCATCTGCTCCACGCCCGCCTGCCGCCCCGACGTCCACACCTTCGTCGCCACAAAAAGTTTCTCCTGCACGCCCAACTGCGCCGCCAGCTCGCCCAGCACCGCCTCCGAACGCCCATACATCGGCGAAGAATCGACGACCCGCCCGCCCAACCCGGCAAACGCCGCAAGTACCTCCGCGAGCGGCGCGCGCTCCGCGTCAGAAGCCCCCACATCAAACGTCTGCCACGTCCCCAACCCGATCACCGGCACCGCTTCGCCCGACGACGGAATCTTCCGGGTAATCATTTCCGACGCCTTCTCCTCCGCGCCTCCCAAATCCGAAACCGCCCCCGCCGCCAACGCCACCGACCCCACCCCCAGCAACCGCAACGACTCCCGTCGGCTCATCGAAGAAGTCTGGTGCGTGTTCATGCGTGAAGGCCGAAACCCAAACCCGCCGCTTCATTTCCGCAACTGCCCGCCCGTGAAACAAAAGCCCCGGCGTCACTGCCAGGGCTTCAGCCAACGAGCAAAGGCTCTCGGGATAATCAAAGGGAGGTGGCACTACGGCGGGAATTGCCCACTGTTGGCGTGACTGTGTCGTCCAGATCGTCGGCAATCGACCTTTCATTGATTGGCGTGAAATCTGCCGTTTTGAGATCGGACCGTTGGCCGCGCTGGAGTCGTTGTTCGGCCGCAAGCCAGAACTCCATGTCACGACCGTGTGGGTACCCGGCCTGCTGCCAGAGCTCATATGCTGTGCGGGAAATCTGTTCGTAGGATGCCGGTTGATAAGAGGTTTTCTGGGTTTTCATGGGCGAGCGAAGGGAGTTGAGGGTTTGGATTGATCACTCGTCGAAGCCGGACACTTCGCTGCCGCACTGTCTGTGCCAAACAAACCGTGAAAGTTTATCCGTCACCCTTCACTAGAGGCCGATTTGCCCATCTCATCTCGTTCTCAGTCCCGGCTTGCGGGGCGATGTGCAGGCACCTATTCGCACCAGTGCGGCGATGTGCAATCAACAAGGGCCGATTCAACTTTAAGAAACGTAAACGGCCGCACGAACGAGACTTGGGGTCAGACCTTAATGTTTGTGATCGATCTCCATCCATCGCTCCGCTCGATCCCCAGTGATCCTTCCGGATCGCCCCTGCGTATCCACATTTACGCTTCGTACACAAGCAGCCCGCGGCCACTAAACACCTCATTCCGGCCAAAAATATTGCGGATCGAAAAACCAATAGTTTCCTCCAGCTCCACCGCACACACAGCGTCTTCGCCTCACGCTATCCCCAAGCCCGGCGAGCACTCCAAACCGATCCCCGTCGCATGTATTATTTCCCGCGCGCCCTCTCACTCTTCCTCATCACCGCAAACAGCATTCTCGCACAGGCCGCTTCCAACGATGAACGCCTTCTCAACCGGTCTCCCGCCGAGTTCGCGGCCGTTGTCCAGCAAGCGATAGCCGACGACCGCCCCGACCAAGCCTATCTCAACGCACGCGCCTGGACACGCTCGGCCCCGGGCGAAATTCCTCCGCTCACTGCCATGGCGAGCGCGTACCTCGCATTCGACGCCCCCGCCGCGGCCCTTCAATCCCTAGAGTCTGCCCAGGCTCTAGACCCGGACGAAGCCGAGTCGCGTCGCATTCAAGCGATCAAAATTCAGACGCTACTAAAAGCCGGCGACCACCTAGGTGCCTGGGCCAACGCACGCGACTACCTCCGCACCGCCGCTCCGGAAGACACCCTTGCACCGATCATTTCCGAGGTTCACTGGAGCGCCTTCGGAGAAGTCTCCGCCATCGCTCCTTTGGGAAAAATATCCGGGCGCCTTGAGACCTCCTCCTCCTCCGCGCCGCTCACCGCGGCACGCATCGACTCCGAATATAGCGAGCTCCTCCCAAACCTTCTCGAAGAGTTCAAAAGCGCCCAGCGGGGCTCCGACCCTGCCGCCGTTTCGCAGACCGGCGGACAGTTACTCCATTTCCTGCTGCTCGCGCACTACCGGCCCGATCCGGCCCGGCCCGGCACGCAACACAGGCCTCTCTACGATCTGCCGGAAGCAAAACAAGCGCTCCACGATCTCAGCCACGGCGAGTACGCCGCCCTCGCCGGCTCGCTCATCCAGTGGGCGCCCGTCCGCGAATCTCACGAGGAGGAACTGGAACGTCTCGCCAGCGATAGCCACCTCCCCGATCCGCCAAGTGACATGCCGGATGCCGAAATCATGAAGTTTCTCCAGGACGCCGCGGCCGAGTGGAAAGCCCTTCAGCCCAAAATCGAGATCGCCATCCAAAAGGCGGATACTGCGACCTCGGAGACCGGCATCATCGAGGCGCTCCAACAACTCACCGCGCTCTCCACCAGCGAACTCGCCCCGATCGAAGCCCGCGCGCGGCACTACTCCCGGCTCCTCCAGGCATGGCTCGAATCCATCGACGCCACTCCCGGCGATTATCCGCTCTACAACGAAATCGTCGCCTTCGCAGACTCGCTCGCCAGCGCTCCCGTCACCACCCGCCTCCAGGATCGTCTCGCCCCCTCGCTCGGCGAAACGTCTCAACACTCCCTCCCGAGTCGCCTCGCCACACTCTACTTCGCCACCGCCCAGGCATCCTGGGAATCCTCTCTCGCGAAGATCCGGCAAACGGATACCCCTTCGCTTGAGGACTTCGATCTCCCGATTGTCCGTGGGGCCATGACTCCCGGACTTTGGGCCGCCCGGCTTGCCGCCGCCGAACGCCTCCAGGACTGGCCGGAAATCGTCTGGTCCGGGTTCGAGGCCCACGCGCACGAGCCGCAAAAACTCGTCGCCTGGCTTGCACCCTTGATCGACGCCAACGACGCCCAGATCGCCGCGGCCCTCGACAGGCTTAAAAGCGACTCCGAGGAAGAAAGAGCCTCCGCGCTCGTGGACCTCAAACGCGGACTCGAACGCGACCCGACCCACCTCGCCGGCCTCGAAGCCCTCTACAACCACTTCCTCGAATCCAGGGAGGACGACTACGCCGCCGCCACGCTCGACCGCCTCTGGCGCCTCAGCCCTCCTCGCTTCGCCGTGGAGGACGAAACGCTCGCCCTCGCCGCCCGTACGGGAAACTGGCCGCTCCTGCTCTCCCTCTGCGATCATCGTATCTTGCGTTCCACTACCGACGTCCAGGCGCTGCTCCACCGCCAGATCGCCGCTATCGCCCTCGGCCTGAACGGCCTCGCCCTCGACTCGACCCCGGCCTTCGACGGCACCCTCTACACGCATAAGAGCCGCGTCCTGCACTCGATGGCGATCACGCTGCCCAACCTCGACTACAAGGCCCTCGTCGAACCGCTCACCGGCCTCCAGTCCACGATCAAACAACTCGGCAGCGACTACGACGACCCCGACACGCTGCTCTGGCTGGCGCTGGCACTCAAAGTGAAGGGAAAGGTTTTCAGGTTCGAAAAGATCTCCTTCGACTCGCTCGCGACCGGCGCCTCGCCCGCACTCCGCGCACATATTTCCTTCATCGAGGGAAACACTGACGCGAATTCGTACCTCGCCTCGTTCCGCAACACCGAGGACGAAGCCACCGCTCTCTTCACGAAGAGTTTCCTCACCGCCATCGAACAACCCTCTCCGGAAAACCTCTCCGCACTCTCTGCACTCGCCGGCCGCCGCGACCTGCCTCTGTTTTTCCGGGCCACCGCCGCAGGAACCCACGCCGCCCTCCTGCCTCCGCCCATTCCGCTTCGCCTATCCGATCCCTTCTACGTCTCCGCCAAACCGACAGACTGGAACGCCATCTGGTCCGCGCTCGCTCCCGGCCAGCAACTCATCGCCCTTGGCGCAGTCGAGCTTCCGAAAAACACGCAACAGCTCCCGATCCTCCGCATCGCAAAGCCGCCGCGCAGCAGCATCACCTACCTCTCTCACTCTCAGGTCTTCCGCAGCCGCCTTTGGGAGCTCGACGGCGTCCGCGCGTTTTCCTCCCATCCGCTCACCAGCATCTGGGAAATCAAAGACGGCGGCATCGTCGCCGTCGCCAACGCCTCCATCGAAGGCCGTTTATTCCGCGGCAAAGGCACGATCTGGATCGAGACCTCCGACCTCAAGGGCGTGACCGGCACCGCCGAGGGACTCTACCTCGTCGACGTGCAAAGCCAGGAGTCCTCCTTCGGTATCTACCGGCGTCTCGAAGCGGACCAGTTGGTCGCCAGCTCGAGCGATTTCCATTTCTCGCAGCACGCAGGAAACTCCTTCAATGCCAGCGGCCGCGTGAGCAACTCGGTCTTCGTCAGCGACCGCCCCGGACTCTTCAAACTCCTCCCCGATTCTTCTCTCTCGATTGAAAACACCCGCATCCACACCACCCAGACTCTGGATGCCTCCTTCAACAGTATCGTATTCAAAAACTCCTTCCTCAGCGGCGCTGCACAACCGCAGCTCACCATCAAGACCGGCCTCCAATTCGCCCCCATCAATCTCCACGAGCCCGCCCAGCATCGCGTAAACAACTCGGCCGAGCTCGCCGCCGCGGTAGCCAGCGTGCGGCCCGGCGAACGAATCGATCTCGCCCCCGGCACCTTCGTGATCGACAAGGAGCTCAAGCTGCCCGCCGGCATACTGCTTCGCGGCTCCAACGACCCGAAAAAACCGTCCGTCCTCACCGTCCCGTACGAGAGCAAACTCGATCCCGTGATCTCCACGACCACCGGAGATCTCTGGCTCGAGAACCTCACCGTCAGTGTCGAGTCGGCCGTCAAGAACGGCTTCAAGATGGCCGACAGCCGCGGCACCCGCCGCGCTCTCCGCGCCGGTCCAGACGCTCGCGTGCTTCTCCGCTCCGTCGATTTTGCGGCCTGGCAGCAAGCTTACCCCGATCGCCCGGCCGTCACCGCAGACAACGCCCAGGTCACTCTCACGGGAAACGTTCCCGGCTCCCTCCGCGTCGAGAACCGCGGCCGCATCGACTTCATCCAGCCCCAATACGGCTCCCGCACCCTGCGCCTCGGCGGCAATGGACGCATCTACGGCGACCACACCTACCGCGGAGGTCTCGTCGTGTCCGGCTCATCACTCACATTTCACGGCGGCTCACGCTACCCCGAGAAAATCACTTTCACCGACGGCGCCGGCGATCCCCGCACGCTGGCGTGGCGGGAGCTCGCCCGTACCAATCTTAACGATACGCTGAACGACCTGAGAAAACGCCTCCCCGGACGCCTCTCCGCCGCCCGGAACATGGACGAACGCATCGACCTCTTCAAAGACGCCTCGCGCCGCCTCGCCCCCATCCTCCGCGCCGCGCAGGAAGATCCCGGCGCAGCCGCCCTGGCCATTTCTCTGCGTCTCAATTCCATCTTCACGAGCCGGCCGGACGAATTTCCTTACTATATGGAGGCGCTCTATCACCGCGGCGCTCGCCTTCCCGCCGGAATATTCGCCGCTCACTTCCGCCTCATTCCCCCCGCGCACCAAGGAGCGCTCAAAGCCCATTTCAACGCACTTGTCGGTAGCCAGGGCCGGCGCACCTCAGGCGAACTCAACTCCTCCGAGCGCACCAAGCTGATGTCCTTCATGCGGACGTATCCAGTCGGCCACGCCCAGCACGCTCGCGCCATCGACGCCTTCAATCGCGGAGAAACCCTGCACCAATTCTCCACCCGTCTGGCCGACGAGGAAAAGCAACGCCGGCTCCGCGCCGAGTACGAAGCCCGGATCGCCCTCCAACGTCAGCAAGCCGCCCTCCGCGCCGCAACCCAGCCCGCCAAGCCCTCAAACCCCTGGTGGGTGAACAACGGAGGCAGCAACCGCAGCAACTCCAGCTACACCACCAACTACAGGCCTTCGACCTACCAGTCCGTCAGAGACCACCGAAGCTACAGCCGCCAGCTCAACGAGCGCATTTTCAACCGCGGCCGCGACTACGGAAAACGCTATAACTTCTGAAAAGGGGTCAAACCTGAATGTTTGCGGTCCGTGCCAGTTTCGCGGCCTCGCCCCGCTGCCCTTTGCGCAGCTCGGCGACATACCGGCTCACACCTTCCGGCGCGCCCATGTGAAGATTCTCCGCCAGCCACAGATTGGTCACTGTCGTCGCCGACTTCATATGCGCGGCGATCGCGACCTTCCACGGCGCACTCTTGATTTCGCTTTCCGCGTCTGCGGCGCTTTTCCCGAACTGTTCCAGCAACGTCTTCAACAGGTCGCTCCAGATCATCCGGCGCGCCTCCCGCGTTGAGGCGTCCTTCCGGCTCCCCCGCTTCTCCAGTTGCTTCGAATTGGAGCGCGCGACGTCCGCCTTGAATTTCTCCCCGCCGATCGCCCAACCGCGGCTCATCTCGTCGAACATCAGTTGTTTTTGCGCCAGTTTGTCTTCGGCCAGCCACGCGAGATATTCGCCGTACTTGCGATGTCCCGCCGGTGTGTCCGCCAGATCTCCTGCCGCCTGCAAAAATCCCTCCACGTGCAGCCACTCCGGGCGACTCTTCGGCGAGAGCAGCGCCGCATAACTGCTGTCGGCAAACTCACCCAGCCGCTCCACCGGCAGCAAACGCGCCCGCACCGGATTGAGATGGATGTAGTGCGCCACCGGCCCGAGCCCGTCCGGCTCGATCAGCAACGCCCGGTATCTGCCTTGAAACACATGCCCGTGCTCGCCGCGGAAACGGTTGAACCGGTTCGAAAACGTACTCTGCAACCACCGCATCCCCTCGACCAGATTCCCGCCAGGAGTCTCCACGACCAGATGGTAGTGATTGCTCATCAAAATATACGCATGCACCACCCAGCCCGCCTTCGCCGCCGCCTCGCCCAGACACGCCAGAAACGCCTGCTTCGCCCCCCCCTGCGCGAACACGTGCGAACGGTAGTTCCCGCGGTTGATCACGTGATACTTCGCCCCCGCAAACTCGATCCGAAGTTTTCTTGCCATGCCCGCTCTCTGAAACTCGCTCCCGCCACACCGTCAACCGCAAACATTAAGGTTTGACCCCTTCTGCTATTCCCAATTTGTCTGGTGTGCCAATGGCTCAATCGCCATTTCAAGGCGTGATGGATTTCGATACCTGTGAGACCAATCTCAAGCTGTTGATCGCATCATCCGATGCTGCAGCTCGCGATCGCAATGAGGCTGCTACGCGTCTGCAGATAATTGATGATGTCCTCTTTAAGTGCTTAGGCTGGATGAAATCGGACTGCGATCCAGAAGATCATCAACTGGGGGAGTTTGCCGACTACGTGTTGAAAATCGAGGTCCGTGCGATGGTGGTAGAAGCGAAACGTGAGGGAATCAGCTTCAGTCTGCCTGCAGGTTTTTCGAAACGGCGCGCTAAGCTCTCCTTTTTCAAGGACCACCACAGGGCAGTTTACGACGCAATCAAGCAGGCTGCCGATTATGCACAAAAACGAGGAGTCTCAGTAGCCATAGCAACGAATGGGCATCAATACATCGGATTTATCGCAACGAGAGAAGATGGCGTCGCGCCTCTAGACGGAGATGCTGTTATTTTTTCAAGTCTTGAAGAGATCAGGGATGATTTTCTGAGTTTTTGGAATTACTTTTCAAAAGTTGGTGTATCCAAACGCCTACTCCGCGCAGAGCTGCTTCGCTCTGCGACTCCTTCGCTACCGATCAAGCTTTCTCGGCATATTCCAGGTTACCCACTCACACAGCGACGAAACAGTCTCCAGACGGATCTCCAAATTGTTTCGGAAATAGTATTCGAAGATTTGGCGAAGGCTAAAGATCTTAACGAGCTTTTCCTCAAAGAATGTTACTGTGAATCGGGCGCTCTTTCACAGTATGCACTCGTAAGTAAAACCATTCTTGAGACTCGATATGATGCATTGTTTCAAACTGAAGCAACGGACCCCACGCTAGTCGCAGCAACAACCAACGAAGGAATTTCATCTGAATTAGTTGCAGAGAGCCTGAGCAAACGTCCTATACTTTTAATTGGAGATGTAGGCGTCGGGAAGTCCAGCTTCATAAACTACCTGACAACCGTATACATTCCGTCGCTCAAGACGAAATCGATATTTTTATACATCGATCTCGGCAGCTCCGCAACCCTGTCAACCGACATACGCCTGACCATACTTGACTCAATCGAGATACAGTTACTGGAAAGCTACTCCATAGACGTGCAATCAGCGGATCTGGTTAAAAACGTCTATTGGCCAGAAACCAAGCGATTCGCCACCAGCATTACAGGGTCTCTATACAAAAATGATTCCGATAAATACAATGAAAAGCTCACCGAGCATCTCGCATCTCTGGCAAGCCGCCGCGAAGACCACCTCGCAAAAGTACTACAATTTTTAAGCAAGTCGCAAAAAAGACAGGTAATTATTTTTATCGATAACGCAGATCAACGCAGCGAAAACACACAACAAAAGGCCTTTTTAGTTGCCCAAGAACTAAGTCAATCTTGGCACGCGACTGTATTTGTAGCGTTGCGCCCGACGACATTCCACTCCTCCGTGAAGGCCGGAGCCCTCAGCGGATATCATCCTAAAGCATTCAGCATCGCGCCACCGCGGATCGACAAAGTCATTCAGCGACGGCTCGATTTCGGAATCAAGCTGGCCGCAGGTGACATAAAAATCGAAGGCATCTCCAACGCCATAAAAGTGAACCTCCACACTTTATGCGACTTGATGAAGGTGCTCAAGTTCTCGCTCATCGTGAATGATGCCCTCATCGAAGCGCTAGAAAATTTATCTTCAGGTAATGTACGTCGAGCACTTGATTTAGTGCGCGATTTTTTCGGAAGCGGGCATATCAATACAGAGAAAATCATAAGTATCTACAGGGAAACAGGCAGGTACACTGTAGCGACCCATGAATTCATGAGATCGCTTATCTTTGGCCACTCTTCCCACTTTGATCCGTCACGCTCGGAATTTTCTAATATTTTCGACATCCGGTTCTCCGATCCAAAAGACCATTTCTCAATCCCAATCATATTGGGAATACTATTAACCTATAAGAACTCGAGTAGCAACCAGGGGTGGGTTCCATTACCCGAGGTGATAGGCACGATGCAGACGTACGGCTTCACTGACGAACAGGTACTTCAAGCAACTGTCGCGGGAAACAAAGCCCGGCTCTTCGAATTCCTTGGTGCCGATTCGATTGAATGGGGTTACATCAATTCAATAACTCTTCGCATAAATTCACGCGGAGCCTACCACCACCAGAGAGTCCCATCTAAATTTTATTATATGGATGCGGTGGTTATAGATACCCCAATACTAGCTGGAGAATTTAGACGAGATATTGCTGACGTTCACTCAATTACCGATCGAATTAATCGCGCCATCATTTTTTCAAAGTACCTCTCAAATTGCTGGCAGAGCGTATCCCAGGCGCAGGCGCTTTTCGATTGGCCCACATACGAAAACGCTCTATACGCTGAGATAGAGACTATCAGTCGGCGAGCGAACGTCACAAGTTAGCCAAGATTCACTGTGTGAATCTTGACTGCGCTCGGAAGGTTACGAGGAAGCATCACGCTCCTCAGCCCAGTATCGTTAAAATCAGAAAATGGATTCACCGAGTCATTGATTAAGTCGGTTACGAAATTTTTCTCCGCAGAATTAAGGCTCTCCCACCAACTTGGGTTAATAAAAACATTCTCAAAACTTTTAAGCACAAACTGCATTGCAAAGGCTGTCTGTTGATCGCTTGGTTTTCTTAGGAAGCTTTGAATTAAATGATCGCATATGCCAGTGCTTCGACCAATCCAAACAAAAGCAATATACCCTCTCTCATCGGAACAAAAGGAAGTCACAGTGAGCATTTCCGGGACAACCTCCAGTTGGCTCAAATCCTGAATGCGATTCCCATCAAAATCATGAGTCGGATTGATTCCACCAGCCGCCATGATTGGTTGAATTCTGTCTAACTCAAAAACAACTGCACGTGTCGCTGAGAAATCGGAAGCTTCGAGCATTTGAACCATTAAGTTCTTCTGAACCTCGTTATCGCGCACCCCAGCTGAAACCCCGATCCAGTTCATAAAGGCCTGCGCCTGAATTTTCATCTGGCTCTCGGTATTTCGCCCGCGGTCTAGCTGCTTCAACAGGTTATTCGTCTGAAGCATCGCACTCTTCGTGTAATTCTCACGAGAGAACGCCCGATATGCTAAAAGAAAACAGTGTTCCGGCGTCGGCGAAAAATTGCTTTTTTCAATGGGCGAAAAAATTTGATCATCGTGTGTGGAGCAAAACCCAGAAAATGTAGAAGCCTTATTGATTCCCAGCAACGACAGCGTCGCCCGACCATTAGCTTTCGCGATATTACTTAGAGTGGGCACCACGGCATAGACATGACCATCTCGAGCAATAGCTTTAAGCGTGGTCGCCCGAGGAACGGTGTGCGCTTTGATGATTTTATCCGAACACTCTTTTTGCCAAGAGGACGGTGCTGAGCAACACCGCCTGCTGAAGTTGGAGCGGAGCTCCTCGTCTGCTTTCCATGTTTTTATTGGCTCTTCTGTCGCTCTGCCCAAGTGGCATTTCTTGTATTTAATTCCGGAGCCGCACCAGCATGGATCGTTGCGTCCAATCTTCTGCTTAGGCATTTGCACGATACTGATCGTTAAAAAAAAGGCCCCGGCATCTAAGCCGGGGCCTTTTTTAAGTTAAGTGTTACTGACACGCTTCGCAGATTTCGCCGCGTTTCATGGCTTCGATGGAGCATGTCGCTTTCTCTTCGGCGGTGTAAGTCTTCTTCGTGCCTTCGGCGGCGGCGCCGCGGACTTCTTTTTTCACCTGCACGGTGGCTTTCTCGATGTTGGAGGCACCGAGGCTGCGGAGGTAATACGTGGTCTTGAGGCCGACGTGCCAGGCGTGACGGTACATGTGACTCAGCGTCTTCATGTCGGGCGTCTTGATCCAGAGGTTCACCGACTGGCTTTGGTCGATCCACTTCTGGCGGCGCGCGGCGGCGTCGATGATCCACTTATAATCAATGTCGAAGGCGGTGAGGTACTTGGCTTTGAGGTCTGCGGGGACGCGGTCGATGTCCTTCAGCTCGCCGTCGAAGTACTTCAGGTTGTCGATCATCTCCTGGTCCCAGAGGCCGCGTGATTTGAGGTCTTTCACGAGGAAGGGATTGAGGACGATGAACTCGCCCGAGAGGTTCGATTTCACGAACAGGTTCTTGTACGTGGGCTCGATGCAGGGGGACGTGTTGGTGATGTTCGAGATCGTGGCGGTGGGGGCGATGGCGAGGACGTTACTGTTGCGCATGCCTTGTTTCGCGATCTTGGAGCGGAGGGGCGTCCAATCGAGTTTGCCGCCGCGAGGGACTTCGACGGTGACGCCGCGCTCGGATTCGAGGAGGTCGATCGTGTCTTGCGGGAGGAGGCCGCGATCCCATTTCGAGCCTTTATAGGTCGAGTAGGTGCCGCGTTCGGCAGCGAGGTCGGAGCTGGCTTCGTAGGCGTAGAAGGCGATGGCTTCCATGGCCTCGTCGTTGAACTCGACGGCGGCGTCGGAGGCGAAGGCGATGCCTTTCAGGTAGCAGGCGTTGGCGAGGCCCATGACGCCGAGACCGATGGGGCGGTGGCGGAGGTTGGAGCGTTTGGCGGCTTCGGTCGGGTAGAAGTTAATGTCGATGACGTTATCGAGCGCGCGGACGGCGAGCTGGATGGTCTCGCGGAGCTTCTTGTGGTCGAGCGAGCCGTCGGGGAGGAGATGATTTTCGAGGATGACGGAGCCGAGGTTGCAGACGGCGGTTTCGTCGTTCGAGGTGTTGAGGGTGATCTCCGTGCAGAGGTTGGACGAGTGGATGACGCCGCAGTGATCCTGCGGGGAGCGGAGGTTGCAGGCGTCTTTGAAGGTGATCCACGGGTGGCCGGTCTCGAAGAGCATCGAGAGCATTTTCTTCCAGAGCTCGAGGGCCTCGACTTTCTGGCCCTGGATTTTGCCTTCCTCGGCGAGCTTTTCGTAGCGGAGGTAGGCCTCCTCGAACTTTTTGCCGTAGAGCTCGTGGAGGTCTTTCACTTCGTTGGAGCGGAAGAGGGTCCACTGCTGGCGGTTTTCCATGCGCTTCATGAACAAGTCGGGAATCCAGTTCGCCGTGTTCATGTCGTGCGTGCGGCGGCGGTCGTCGCCGGTGTTTTTGCGGAGCTCGAGGAACTCGAAGATGTCGTTGTGCCAGGACTCGAGGTAGGCGCAGCCGGAGCCCTTGCGCTTGCCGCCCTGGTTGACGGCGACGAGCTGGTCGTTGTGGAGCTTCAGGAACGGGATGACGCCCTGGGATTCGCCGTTGGTGCCGGCGATGTAGGCGCCGGTGCCGCGGACGGCGGTCCAGGAACCGCCGAGGCCGCCCGCCCACTTGGCGAGGAAGGCGTTTTCGGCGATGCCGCGGTACATGATGCCTTCGAGCGAGTCGTCGACGTAGTACAGATAGCACGACGAGAGCTGCGAGTGGAGCGTGCCGGAGTTGAAGAGGGTCGGCGTGGAGCTGCAGAAGCGGCGGCTCTTGTAGAGTTCGTAGAGGCCGGTGATCTTGGACTCGCGGTCGCCTTTTTCATCGAGGAAGAGACCCATGGCGACGCGCATCCAGAAGAACTGGGGCGTCTCGAGGCGCTTCGAGGGTTTTTTCGTTTTGTCGATGATGAGGTAGCGATCGTAGAGGGTCTGGATGCCGAGGAAATCGAACTCGAGGTCGGAGGACGGATCGAGGGCGGCGCCGAGCTTGGTGACGTCGAACTCGAGGAGGCGCGGGTTGAGGCGCTTGATGGCGACGCCGTGCTCGAGGTAGGCCTTGAAGGCTTTGCGATGGGCGTCCTTCAGCTTGCCGATGCCGTCGCGCACGATGTCCCAGCCGAGGACTTCCTCGTAGATGTAGGTGAGCTGGATGCGACCGGCGAACTTGGCGAAGTCGGCGTCCTTTTCGATGAGGGTCTTCGAGTTGAGGACGATGGTGGCGTCGAGGTCCTTTTGGGAAATCTGGTCGAAGACGGAGCGGAGGAGCTCGGTTTCGATCTCGTCGTTGGAGAGGTTGAGGTCGAGGCCGATGCGGGCGAACTCGATGCGCTTGTGGAGGTCGGCGCGGTCCCAGAGGACGGCTTCGCCATTGGCTTTCTTGATCATGATCATCGCGCCCTGCTGGGGAGCGGCGACGGGAGCCTCGGAGGCGGCGGACGTATCCAAACCGGCGGCACGGGCGGAGTTGCGATCGGCGCGGTAGAGGATGTACTGCTCGGCGACTTTGAAGTGTCCGGCCTTCATGAGCTCTTCCTGGACGATGTCCTGGATTTCCTCGATGTGGACGAAGGATTGTTTCGAGGAGAGGGCGCGGGCGGCGACGAGCTTGGTGATCTCAACGGAAGGCGTCGAATCGCGCTGGAGCGAGAGGAAGGCCTTGCGGATGGCGATCTCGATCTTCTGCTCGTTGAAGGGGACGATCTGGTGGTTGCGACGGATGACGCGGACGGTGGCGAAAGGCGTGGTGGTTCCGCCAGTGGCGAGTTTGCGCGAGCGATTCAGGAGAAGGCTCTTGGCGACGTCGTAGGCGTTGTTGTCGATGAGGGTTTTCTCGAGGAGCTCGTAGAGATCGTTGAGGGAAATGCGGAGGGGCGACTGGCGGCGGGCGAGATCGGCGAGATTGCCGGCGACCTCGCGGACGATGCGGGCGACGAAGGTGCGGTTGGCGTCGGTGAAGATATTGGTTTCGCCGCGGGCGAGGAGGACGTTGGTGAGGGCCTTGCCGACGGTATCGGCGACTTTGCCGAGCTCGAAGCGTTCGTCACCGGTCGGCGCAGTGAGGACGGTCTCGGGAACGAGGGGGAAGTCGGCCGCAATGAGGTCGCGCCAGGCGAAGTGGGGTTTCTGGTCCTTGGGGGTGTGGATGGTGCGTTTGAGAGCGAGATCGGAGGAGACGGCGTGGTTCATCGAGAGCGTGAGACGTGAGACAGGTTGAGGAGGAAGAGTGATGCGACGTACGGGAAAACTGGAGACGCGGGCGGCTGGCGGGCGGCGGAGATTTTAAGAGGCGGAAAAAGCGCGACCCGAAAAAGGGGCGCGCCGCGAGTTGATGTTGGAGGGAAAGAAAGAGGAGCCGGACGCGTCGTTGGTGTTAGTGGGGAGCGACGCGCCCGGATGGACTAACGGTGCTCAGAGATCGTCGTCGTGTGTCTGAGTGATCGACGACGCCTTCTGGTACTCCGTGACGCGACCCTCGAAGAAGTTTTGCTCCTTCTTGATGTCCATCATCTCGGCGAGCCAGGGGAGCGGGTTTTTCACGCCGCTGTTAAGCGGAGCCAGGCCGCAGCCTTCGAGGCGACGGTCCGCGATGTAGTCTATGTAGGTCAGGAACTCGTTCTTACTAAGACCCACGGAATCGGCGGGCAGACAGTCCCTGATAAATTCTTTCTCGAGCGTGACGGCCTCGGCCATGGTCTGGCGGAGCTCTTCCTTGAACTCGGCGGTCCAAATGTCGCGGTTCTCCTCGATGAGGTCCATGAAGAGATTGCGGAAGACCTCGATGTGGTTGGATTCGTCGCGGAGGGTGTAGCGGAACATCTGGCCGATGCCGGGGAATTTGTTCTGCCGATACAGCGACAGGATCATACCGAACAGGCCGTAGAACTGCGTGCCCTCCATGCACTGGCCGAAAAGGAAGATGTTTTTCGCGAGGAGTTTTTTGTTCTCGGTCTGCGTGAGATCGAGGTCGCGGCGGAGATTGCGGGAGTTTTTGACGACAAACTCGTTTTTGCGGGCGATCGTGGGGATATCCTCGAACATTGCTTCGCACTCGTGCGGGTTGATGCCCAGCGACGAGATCATATAAAGGAGCGAATCGGCGTGGATGTTTTCCTCGTGGGCATGGCGGCCCAGGACGAGCTTCAGCTCGGGGGCGGTGACGAGCTCGCGGACGACGTGTTGGATGTTGTCACCGACGATGCCTTCGGCGGCTGAGAAATAACCGATGCCCATGCGGATGATCCAGCGCTCGATGTCGCTGACGGCCTTCTCGTCGCGCCACTGCTCGATGTCCTTGCCCATTGGGATGTCCTCGGGCTCCCAGTGGTTCGCCTTCATCGTGCGGTAAAGATCATAGGCCCACTGGTATTTCAGTGGGAGGAGGTTGAAGGCCATGGATTCACGGCCGTTGATGACCTTCTTGGCGTCGAAGGCGGCTTCGGCCTTCGCTTGATCGAGGATGAATGTTTTAGAACCGACTTGAAACGACTTGTGCATTGAACGGATGGCCGAGGGTTGGAGACGTGAAGACGCTGGATTAAAAAGGACGGAAATGGAGACGACGGTGCGCTGTGTAGATGAGTGAGGCGTGAGGGGTGGAAACGCCGGGAGAGGGGCTTGTTTTACCGCCGAAAAACGAGGAGCGAGACTAGGTTGTTAAAACTTATTCGCCGACTATTCACCACAACCTGTTGTGGTCGGACGCGAGCGAGGCCACAACGGATGGGGTCAGGTTTTTTCGCAGTCAATCGGTTTTCGAATGTGAAAAGTGCACTTTTTCGCGAATTCGTGCTTGCCGAAAAGGCGCGAAGGTTACCCCGAGGGAAAAACACCGGAAAGGCGCCTCACGTGTATTTTTGCAGTACCAAATAGCGTCACATTTTTGCGGCAAAATTCATCGATCCGACTGGCCGCAAAGCCGGTTTCACGAGCGGAAATCCGACCGGCATCCAGCGGACGATTTTGCGCGCAAGAGTGCGAGGGGTGCGTATCAAAGCTTTGAATGCGAATAAGCGGCGGGCCGGATCGCAGCTGAACGCGGACGCTCGTTGACTGTAATTACCTGCGGAGGATTCCGAAAAACTTTCGGCTTCCGTTTTGCGGGGCGCCTCCTACCGTCCGCCTTCCCACCCGGAGAGGTGGCAGAGTGGTCGATTGTACCTGACTCGAAATCAGGCGTGCCCGCAAGGGTACCGAGGGTTCGAATCCCTCCCTCTCCGCCAGTTTGCCTAGCAGGGAGAGGTATGGCGCACCCTTAGCCCCCTGCCGGTAGTCCATTCACCCGTACATGCTTGGTAAACGGCGTTCGCAACAATTCCCAACATAGACGTTGACAACCGATGGAGCATCACTCTTTCTCGGCGTCCTACCCCGGCGGGTGGAAGGCGGCAGGGATTTTCTGGTAGTTTATGCCCTCCATCAGCTTCTAGAGAATGTTAGCATTCCTCCCCGCTGGGGTCACTGCTTTCCCCGCAAAGCGCAGCAGTCGTTTGACGAGCGCTCGATGAAGAGCCCTTTCGTTCATTCATCTTCCCTCCGATGACTACATCTCCCTGGAGAAAAAAAAGCACACCTAAGAGCAGCTCCACCAAGTTAACTCCCGCGAGCATCGCGTGGGCAAAAAAGCGGGCCCGAGCAGCCGGACGCCGCTATCCCAACTTGGTGGACAACATGGCTGCTACCCGTCGGCAGAATGAAAACGCGAAGGCAAAAGCCGCCACCAAGCGAGAAGGTCCGTGATGAGTTACACCGCGCTGCCAGCATACGCAGCGCACGCTAAGAAGCAGTCAGCTTCGCCGTCATAGTGGGTAACCCCTCCCACTATGAACGAAGCGTTCTACCCCGCTCCCGCAAAAAAAGCCCGCGTCGAAATCATCCCCTTAATCGATGTCGTTTTCTTTCTGTTAGCCACGTTCGTCCTATTCACGCTCTCCCTCGAAAAAATCGGGTCGATCATCGTGCCGCTCCCGAAGCCGGACATCCTCGTTTCCAATCCCGAAGACAGCACGCTTTACCTGCAAACAAGCGCTCACGGCCTCATCGCTTGGAAAATCGGACGCGACGCCCCCGTCGAATACATTAGTCGCGCCGAACTCGCTCCACGGCTCGAAACTTACAAACGCTCTGTCGCCAGCCCGCGCGTGCTTATCAACGGAGACGACCGCGCCCCGTTTCTCTCCACCATTCAAACGCTCGACGCCGTCCGCCTCGCACGCATCGCAGAAGTCTCGCTCGAAACCGTTCGAAACTAGCCGTCCAACAGCTCCACCACTTTCAGCAAAGCCATCGACCGCGAACCTCGACAAAGCCTGCGCTCTTTTTTGACAGGTCGCCGACAAGACCGCACGGTGCCCGGTTTCTCCTATGAAAACCCGCCCGTTCTTCTCGGCTCTTCTCACCTTCGCGATCGGCTTTGCCCTCGTCAGTTGCTCCAAAAAATCCGAGCCCATTCCAGCCGCGCCCACCCCGGCTCCCGCTCCAGCGCAGACCTCTGCGACCGACACCGCCAAAGCGCTCGCTGACGCCGCCGAGGCCAAGCTCGTCGCAGCCAAAAAGGAAGCCGAAGCCATCCAGGCCAAAGCCGAGGCCGAGGCGAAAGCTAAAGCTGCCGAGCTGCAAGCGCTCGCAGACCAAAAATCCGCCGAGGTGAAACTCGCCGCCGACAAACTCAAACAACAAACCGCCGACGCCTCCAACGCCCTGATCGCCAAGGCCAACGCGTTCAAGTCCGACGCCACCACTGCCACGCAAAACGCATCTTCCGCGACGAGCGTCTCCGCATCGGCAACCCCATCATCAGCCTCAAACACGTCTCTTCAGTCGCTTGCTCAAAACCTGACTCCCGCGAATTTCTCCGCGTGGTACGACAAGGCCAGCGCCGAGTCCTCCGGCATCATCTCCAGCCTCGCCACCAAGGCCGCCGACCTCGGCAGCCAAGCTTCCCCCCAATTCAAATCATTCTACGAGACCGTCCTTTCGCAGAAAAAAACCTTCGACGAAGTCAGCGCCCAGATCAAATCCGGCGGCCTCACCCAGTGGGCGGTGCTCTACCCGAAACTGCAAACGTCATGGACCGACCTCAGCAAATCGCTGACCGACGCCAAAGCTCTGCTCGCGCAGTACAGCAAATAACCAGTCTCCGAATACGAGCGTTCGCCTCCGCGCTCACGGCGCGACAAACGTTTTCTTTCAAACCCGCGTCGGTTACGACGCGGGTTTCATTTTGTGCCCGCATCTGCTGCGAACTGCGGATGCGACTCGATGCGTTTTTCAAACGCCGCACGCTCAGTCTCCGTTAATGTGGCAGGCGACTTCGACGTACTCCGCCTCCAGCGCGCGAGCCACTCGGCGCCAAGCAAACGCGAGTCCGGCAAATCCGCCGAATCCACCGCGCGCGGTTCCGCTGAAAACGCGATCGTCGTCGTCGCCTTCGGCCCCGTGCCCACGCCTTCACCGACAAAAAATCCCGCCGCGAGCAGCGCCGCGCGCACCGACGTCGCCGCCGAATACGTGAACAGCTCCGCCGATTTTTCGCCGCAACGCGCACGCACCCGCGCAAAAACCTCCGTTGTCCATAAACCTGTATCCGTCTTCGCCGAAAACGGATCGTAGTAAATCAGATCGGGCGGCGGTGCCGTTTCGATAAAGTTCAAGAAATTCCCCTTGAGCAGCTCCCACTCGAGCAAGCCCGACGCATGCCGCCACCGTCCGTCCGCCAGCAACGCGTGTGGTGCACCATGGCGCAGATGCGGGAAATAACTCGGGAATTTCGCCGCCAGTGTAAGCGGATCCATGTCGCACTCGAAGCTAACGATCTTCAACGGTCGCAACAGTTGAATGCTCGTTTCCGAGAGTAGCTTTTCAAAACACTGGATCGCCGCCATCGCGTTCGACGCCGCGCCCAATCCCACATCCCAAATCACCAGTTCACGTGCGAAGCCACCGGCTTCCGTCTCCGCATTGCCGCCACTCGTCAGCAAACGCGCCGCCAGCCGCGATTGCTCAATGTACAGCCGCTGCGCCTCGTCGCTTGGCGCGCTCACCGAGTGCATGACCTCGCCCGAACTGATCTGCCGGATACTCGAAAAACCCTTTTCGCTCGTGACGATATCGTAGTCGCCCAGATGCTTCGGCTTCCCATGCCGCAACTTCTTCGGATGCGTCACTGGATTATCCTCATCCGACTTCATCAGCTCAGGCCGCATACGCTCGTAGTAAGCCAGAAAATCGCCGCGCAAAATTTCCTGCCGCATCTCGCGCATGAGCCGGTGATAAAACGCAAAATTATGAATCCCCAGCAGCTGCCAGCCGAGCAGTTCGTCCGCCTTCACAAGGTGATGCAGATACGCCCGGGAAAAATTCCGGCAACAGTGGCACTCGCAGCGTTTGTCCAGCGGCTCCTCCGAAAACTTATGCGCCGCGCGCCGCAGCTGGATTTTCCCCTGTGAAGTAAACGCTACGCCGCGCTGCGCGAGCTGCGACGGGATGATGCAATCAAACATGTCCACGCCGCGATGCACCGCCTCCAGAATGTCGATCGGTGTGCCCACGCCCATCAGGTAGCGCGGCAGATGTTCCGGCAAATGCTCGGTAACAACTCCGGTAAATTCATAGCGCTGCTCGTGCGTTTCTCCGACCGCCAGCCCGCCGATCGCGAGTCCATCGAATGGCAGCTCGCGCAAAAACGCCGCGCTCTTTTTGCGCAGATCGTGATGACACGCGCCCTGCACGATTCCGAAAAGCGCCTGCGGTGAATCCCCGCGCGCTTTCAGCGACCGCACCGCCCAGCGATGCGTCAGCTCCATCGCCGCCACCGCCTCCGCATAACCCGCCGTCGAAGGGATGCACTGATCCAGCACCATCATGATGTCGCTGCCGATCGTGCGCTGCATCGCGATGCTCGATTCCGGCGACAGCATGAACATCGCGCCATCCACGTAGCTCTTAAAACGCGCACCATCTTCATTCATCACGCGCTCGCCCGGCAGCGAAAAAATCTGAAACCCGCCCGAGTCCGTAAGCACCGGGCCATCCCACTTCATGAAATTATGGATACCGCCGAACTTCTTAAAAACTTCGGGGCCCGGCCGCAGCAACAGGTGATAAGTATTCGCGAGCAACACGCTCGATCCCGTCGCCTTGAGCGTCTCCACCGTCTGGCTCTTCACCGTCGCCTGCGTCCCCACCGGCATGAACACCGGCGTCTGCACTTCGCCATGCAATGTCCGGAATCGGGCCGCGCGCGCTTTTGAGCCAGGTGAGGTTTTTTCCAGAGTGAAGTTGAGACGGGACATCGGGTTATTTCGAAACAGCCGGCCACTAAGAAAGAGTTCCCCCGCAGATGCGAGCGGAAGCTCGCCCCACCTTTCGCTCCGGCGTAGCCTCAATCCGCCGCAATCCTCACCGGCATCTCCATGTGCCGCGCGTATTTTTCCGCCGCGCGCTTCAACGCCGCCTGCTCTTTCTTGGAGAACGTCGTCAAAAGATCCGTCTCCACGACGATCTCCCGCTTTCCGACCGTCCTTCGCCACCCGCCGACGACACGACCATCCTTGATGATGATGTGTACCATGAGCGCACCCGCGCGCTTTTTCAGATTTTCCTGCACATCCGGCGCGAGCACGTCGTAACCATCGCGGTAGGCGATGACGAACTCGTCATAATTGGGCAGCAGATGAACCGACGGCTCCACGACCCGCCCCGCTTTCGCGCCATCGTCGGCACTCGGGGAAAACCAAAACGATCCTCCATCCACAGTTTCTTGCGCGAGAACGCCGTCATTCATCTCCAGGCCCGCCCGCACATCGGCCATCGTCAGTCCCGACCACCACGCAAAATCCTGCGGCTGCGCCGGACCGTGGCTCGTGAAAAAGCGCCGCGTCAGCTCCTTCAGCGATTCTTCGCGGCTCAGCGTTTTCGCCTTCGGAACCCGCTCTTCCAGCAACGCGTAGGTGAACTGCTTTCCCTTCAGCGGACCGCTGCAAATCAGTCCGTCCAGCTCCGCATTCATGACGATGTACGCCAGCCGGGGTCCGCTCGCGACGATGCGAGCCTTCTTCAAAACATCCGCCAACTCTTCACGCGTCATCATCCCGCCACCGCGCAGCGCCTTCTCGATCGCCCGCGCGCCCTTTCGGAGAACCGCCGCGTCGATTTCGAGCTGGCGGTCCATAGACGAGTTCACCTGGCGCACGCGCGGCGCCGTCAGCTTCAGCAGCCACCGCAGATCTTCCGGTGCGACGAAATGCCACGTCGGTCGCATCACGTGCGTGCGCAGGATTTTCCCGGCGTTGAAAAGTTCGTCGATCTGCGCGCTCGTGACGTCGCCCGCGCATCGCTGCGCCAGCCCCCATTTAGCTCCCGCATAGTCCTGCGATTGGACCGCGGCCAACCACGAAACAACTTCGGTCGCCCGGGAAAACGTCGGCCCCATGAGCCTCTCGTTACACAACCTCAACCGGGTGATGTCAGCGCGGACCATAGAGTAATTAGCCGACAGCCGGGCCGTTTTTTAAGAGCGGCGCAATCATGCGCCGAAAAATTTTTCATCACATCCAGCTTTCGATTTCTCCACGTCTCGCCAGACCAATTCCCAGAAACAGGCCGGACCTTTTTCAGAGACACCCCTTACCCCCCGCGCCCCTTCACCACGCCTCCCCAACTCATCAAACGCCGCCGCCATGCCCAAATACTGGATGATCTCCAACCGCAACGCCACCGCCAGCGACCTCGGTAAAAACCGCAGCGACTCCCTCAGCTTCTACACCGCCGATTCCGGCCAGCTTAAAGACTTCAAGAACTGGCAGCCCTGCACCGCCGCCGCTTTCCGCGCCGCATTGATCGCCGCCGCCGACGCCTTCCCGCTCATCCCCGAGACCGAGCACGAGAAACAAAAACACGTCACCGTCTTCGTCCATGGCTACAATAACGACTGGCGCGACGCCGCCGCCCGGTATCAACAAATCACCGACGATCTCTACACTGGCCCCAAAAGCCTCGGCATCTGCGTCCTCTTCACCTGGCCGAGCAATGGCATGACTTCACACTACCTCGCTGACCGCGAGGACGCCCGCGCCTCCGGCCCCGCTTTGGCCAAAGTCTTCAACACCCTCTTCGAGCACTCGCTGCTCATGCAGCAAAAGGCCGCCGACGGCACCGCGCTCTGCAAAGCCAAAGTCAGCGTCATCGCACACAGCATGGGCAATTGGGTTTTCCAAAACGCGCTTTTCTACACTTGGGAGCGAAACAACAAACCGCTCCTCGTCAGCCTCATCAACCAGTGCGTCATGGTCGCCGCCGATGTGGACAACGACCTCTTCGGCAACGGCGAAGCCCTCTCCGACAACCGCTCCGAGGGCATGGCCAATCTCTGCTATCGCATCACCGCGCTTTTCTCCGGCCGCGACTCCGTGCTCGGCGTCAGTGCAGGCCTGAAACACTTCGGCAAACGCCGCCTCGGTCGCTCCGGACTGGACCGCACACCCGCGTTTCTCGTCCCCGATAACGTCTGGGACTACGACTGCAGCGCGCTCTTCCCAGCGAAAGAACGCGACATCCACAGCGCCTACTTCTGGACGCCCAAAACCCAGGCCGTCATCCGCGCCGTCCTCCAAGGCCACGACCGCAACATCATCGCCGGTCTCTAATAGCTAGTCGTCCAAAGCCCCGCACCCCACCACGGATTGCACAGACACCACGGATCAAACCGGCTCGAATCCGTGCCCTCCGTGCAATCCGTGGTTAAATGTTAGCGCCGCACTCGCTCACTCGCGTTTCTTCCCCACGAAAAACGCCAGCCACACACCGAGCGCCAGAATCAGCACCAGCCACCAGAAATAGCGCAGCTCACGCGCCGCCAGCTCCGCAAATGCCAGCACGCGCGGGAACAACAGGCACGCGCCCGTGAAAAACACCGCCACCACGACCAGCGCGATCAGTTGCTTCTTCGTACTCGCTGTCATCGACGCGTCCCCGAAGTTGCCGATCCGCCCGCCTGCCCCTGCGAATTCGGCAGGCCTAGTGGCAGCAAAATATTCGCGCCATTGCCGCCCGCTTCACCGCCTCCGCCGCCAATCACCAGCGGCGAGCGCCCATCCCACTTCTCCACGATCTGGAGCTGGATGAGTCCGGGATTGTCGCGAATCGCCTCGGCGCGCACGCGGATCGCCTCCGCCTCGCCCTTCGCCTTGATGATCGCCGTGTCCGCCTCGATCTGCGTCTTCTGCTGCGTGAAGCGCGCCTTCGCCGCCTCCTGCTCCTGCACCATCTTCGATTCGATCGCCGCCTCGAGCTCCTTCGAAAGCGTGATGTTCTCAAGCACGATGTCCTCGACGATGAGGATGCTGCCGATCTTCTCGCGCGACGCCACGACCGCCTTCGCCTTGATGTCTTCGCGCTTCTTCACGATCTGCTCCGCGCTCTGAAGAGCCGTTACTTCCTTGAGCGCCTCCTGAATGCGCGGCGCGATCAGGCTGTCGAAGGGATCACCCGCGAACTCCTTGTAGATCTTCACCACCGACGATTCCGGGATACGATAAAGCACGCGCAAATTCACATTCACCTGCTGCAAATCCGATGAGTAACACTCCGCCGGCAGCTCCCGCGTCAACTGTCGCACCGGCACCGATACGATCCGCGACATGAACGGCGTCTTCGTGCCAAAGCCCTCCGGCTTGAACTGCTCGCTCACCTTGCCGAGCGTCACTTCCACGCCACGAAATCCCGGATCGACGACGTACGTGCTCTGCGCCGCCGCCACGACCAGGACGATGATGATAATGCCAAAGCCGATCAGCTTCGCGAGGGATGAATTATTCATAGGTGTGTCGCACGAGCACACGCACAACCCCACCGCCCGCAAGCGCATAGCCAGCCTCCACCGTTATAGCGCACGGTTTTGTTTGGAGCCACCTGCCCCGCCTGCCTTCGCATAATGATCGAGTAATGCGCCCCCGTGTTTAATCGCCCGCCCACTCAACACTCCCCTTCCCCATGAAACCCTCGCGCCTCGCTCTCGCTTTTCTCGCCACCTTCCTCGCCGCAGCTCCCGTCGCCTTTTCCCAGACGCCCACCGTCACGCCATCGGCCACCGCCCCTGCCGAAGCCAAAGCCCGCGCCGACGCCAAAATCCAGGAAGACTCCGTCAAATGGGTCGCCAAACTCTCCCTCAACGACGCCGCCAAAGAAGCCCGAGTCGCCGCCCTCATCACCGCCCACCGCATCGCCGTCCGCGACTGGCACAACGACCACCCCGCCTCCACCGTTCCCGAAGGCATCAACCCCCTCACCGGCAAACCGCTCAGCAAACTCGACCGCGAGATCATCGCCGATTCCGCGATGCCGAAGTCAGTCAACGAAACCCTTCTCAACGGCCTCCGCGCCGATCTCACTCCCGCGCAGTTCGAAGCCATCCTCGACGAGTACACCATCGGCAAAGTCGCCTTCACGCTCAAAGGCTACAAAGCCATCGTCCCCGATCTCACCGCCGAGGAAGAAAAAGTCATCACCGAGTTTCTGAAGCAGGCGCGCATCGAAGCGATCGGCTTCAAAAACATGACGCAGATCTCCACCATCTTCGAAATCTACAAAACCAAGTCCGAGCAGTACCTGAACTCCAACGGCCGCAGCTGGAAAGCCATGTACAAAACCTACACGGACAAAATCAAAGCCCAGAAGGCCGCCGACGCCGCGAAGAAAGCGTCCGAAGCGAAAAAATAACGCCTCCCCTCCGCGCCGGTTTTCGCTCAAAACCGGTGCACCATGAAAAAGCCCACGCGCGAAGAGACCCAGCGCATGTGCACGCGCAAACGCCGCTACCGCACCCAAGGCGACGCACTCGACGCCGCCCGTTGCGCCGGCGTCGAACGCAATCGTTCCGCCTACCTCTGCACGCTCTGCCGCCACTGGCACCTCACGTCCAGGTAGCCGCGAGCACCAGCGAGCGGTCCGCCCTCCGCCCTTGCCTCATAGCAGCGTCGCGCCCATTCACGCCGCATGAAAATCACCACGGTCGCCTTCGACCGCAGCGCGCCCGACCTCAAATCCTGCCCGCAATCGCTGCGCCCCGACTTCGCCTTCATCGGCCGCTCCAACGTCGGCAAATCCTCCCTCATCAACGCCCTCACGCGTAAGAAGGATCTCGCCAAAGTCTCCGACCTCCCCGGCAAAACGAAGCTCATCAATTTCTTCGTCATCAACAACGCCTGGCACCTCGTCGATCTCCCCGGCTACGGCTTCGCCAAAGTCACCAAGGAACAGCGCGCCGACTTCAACGAATCCGTCGCCGACTACCTCGAAAACCGCGAAAACCTCCTCTGCGTCTTCGTCCTCATCGACTCCAACCTCCCGCCTCAGCGCATCGACCTCGAATTTCTCGAATGGCTCGGCGGCACGCAGACGCCCTTCGTCCTCGTCTTCACCAAAGCCGACAAACAGTCCGCCACCCGCGCTCAGGCCAACATCGAGCTCTTCAAAAAAGAAATCGCTCCCTGGTGGCCCGACGAACTCCCCGGCATCATCGTCACGTCTTCAAAAACCGGAGACGGCCGCGCTGAAATCCTCGAAGTTATCGCCGAGACTCTGAAATCAAAAAACTACCGCACCGGCTGAGAGGTGAAGAGAACACTGCGAGCGCGCTGTTAAAATCCCCGTCCGTCCAACTTCCCCATCCGCCCGCCCCTCAGCCGATCACTCATCAAAACAACCTCGCCCGACGCACCCCGCGGAGCCACTTCAGCCCCCACAGCGCATAAGCGACCCACGCCAAGCCTATCAGCCCGGGGAGCACCAACGGTTTTATGAACGTGAGAAACTGAGACGACATCCGCCCATCTTCTCAGATCGCCCCGGCTAAATCCATTCGACGTTCGGCTAGCGCCCAAAGAGAAGGGCCGCTTTTGCAAGCGGCCCTCGTTACTAATTTTTAACGCCTCAAAAAACTTACTCCTTAACCTGCTCGATCGAGGCGACCTTCCCGTCCTTAAACACCACCCGGGCAACTTCTTCCACCCGGTCCCGGTAAACATCCGCATGCACCGGTGTGTAATAAACCCGGTACGCCCGGATGCGCGGATCGAAATAAACCGACCGCCGGTACCCGGCGAACGCCGAGCCCTGATACTCCTGATAATAGCTATTGTAGATCCAGACCGTCTGACTCCCCTCGCCCGTCGAACGCTCCACCACCCGATCCGCCCGGCCCATCGCGATGTACACCATGTCCTGCGTGTACCCGACATCGACCAGCCCCTGACGGATGTTCGCCTGCTGCTCCGGCGGCAGCGCATTAAAGACAGTGGCTTTTTCTTCGATGCGGCTCTGCACCGTACTGCAACCAGCCAGGACCAGCGCCGCGAGACAGCCCAAAACGACAAAGGGAGTTTTCATGATAAAGCACTGGGACGCCAAAAACCGCCCAACGGTTCCCAGCAGGATCACATCAATCAGCACCACGCCCCCTGACCCGCTAGTCTGTCTTTGAGCTTGGCCCGCCCCACCCTTTCCCGCCCGATCCCCCACACACCCAAATCCATGGCCCGAAGCGTCGTTCTCAAAGGCACCATCCGCTGCCCCCGCTGCCAGCAATCCCCCCGCTGGTGCATCTGCACCGGCCTGCGCACGCTGGAAACGCCCCTCGCCATCGACATCCTCATGCACGAGGACGAAGTCGTAAAACCCACCTCCACCGGCCACCTCATCCAGCGCACCATCCCCGCCTCCCGCCGCTTTGTCTGGAGCTACAAACACCCCGTCGCCCCCGCCACGATCCGCCTCCCCGGCCGCGAACTCTGGATTCTCCACCCCGCCGGCGACCCGCCGCCCAACGACGCCGATCCCGCCAAAACCCAACTCCTCCTCCTCGACGGCTCCTGGGCCCAGGCCGGCGACATGTCCCGCGCCATCAGCGGCTGGGGCCGCCGCGTCAGCCTCCCCATGTCCGGAAAAAGCCGATACTGGCTCCGCTCCCAACAAGACATCCCCGGCCGCTTCAGCACCGTCGAAGCCCTCCTCTTCCTCCTGCATGCCCTCGGCCTCCGCGAAACCCACGACGTCCTCCAGCTCCAGTTCGAGCTCCACGTCTACGCCGGCCTTCGCACCCGCGGCCGCCTAGCCGAGGCCGAAGCCTACCTCGCCGATTCCCCCATCCGCGCCGCCTTTCCCGACGTCCTCGCCGAACTCAACCGCCAGCGCCCCCGCCAGCCTAACCGCCCCGGCCTCGCCTGACCCGCGCCTCACGGCCCGGCACTTATCAAGTGCCGCCCCCACCCCAATTTGTCATCTAATAGATGACATCCCCTCCCCGTTTCGATCCCCGCTCCACGCTAAAAAACCCCGCAGTCTTTAAGGTCTCTCAAACTCCCTTCCGTCCTCCGTGCCCTCTGTGTAACGGATCGAAAAAGTCCGCTCATCTTCCCGCGCTCCCACCCTCACGCCAGCTTCGCCCAATCCATCTCCTTCAAATCCGGGTCTTCCTTCGCCTGCGCGCGCCACCCCGGCTCCTTCTTAAACACCCGCGCCAGCCTCCGCCGCGCACCTTCGCGGTCGCCGAGCAGACAATCGTAGCACGCCAGATTGTAGTCCACGAGCACCGTGGGCTTCTCGATCGTCTCCGCCCCGCGCAACAACACCAGCCGCGCCTCTTCGATCTCACCGAGTTCGCGCAGCGCATACGCCCACGCGATCCACGGCCGTTCCACCGCCGGAGCCACCTCCGCGACTTTCGGCGCCAGCCGCACCACCTGCGCCCACTCATCCTCCGCCATCGCCAGTTCCACGCGCACCGCAATCGCCTCCGGCGTCTCACGCTCCGCCTTCGTCAACCGCGCCAGTTCCCCGCGCGCATCGCGCAAAAGCCCCAGCTCGATATACCCGAGTGCGTACGTGAGTCGTTTGCGCGCCGCGATCATTCTGCCCCCAAGAAAGCGCCTTCCCCCACCCGCGCAACGCCACGCTTCCGACCGGACCCTACCGGACCGGCACTTATCAAGTGCCGCCCCCAACCGCCGCTTTCCGAAACCGCCGCTCACGCAACCACGCAAAAATCACCGGCGTCACGATCAAGATGTGCAGCAAACTCGAAACGCTCCCGCCCACCACCGGCGCGGCCAGCGGTTTCATCACTTCCGACCCCGTCTGCGTGCTCCACAAGATCGGCAGGAGCGACGCCACCGTCGTTGCCACCGTCATCACCTTCGGCCGCAACCGCAGCCGCGCGCCTTCCTTCACCGCCACGAGCAACTCCTCCCGCGTCAGCACCACGCGCCCGAGCCGCTTCTGCGCCCGCTCCACCGCCTCTTCCAAATAAACCACCATCACCACGCCCGTCTGAATCGCTGTCCCAAACAGCGCGATGTAACCCACCCACACCGCCACACTGAAATTAAAGCCCATCCACCACTGAAGCAGCACGCCTCCCGTCAGCGCGAACGGCACCGCCAGGATCACATGCGCCGCCTCCGCCACATCGCGAAACGTGATCACCAGCACCGCGAAAATGATCACAAACACCGCCGGGAAAATCCACATCAGCGTCTGCCGCGCGCGCAGCTGATGCTCATACTGACCCGAATACTCGATCGTCATCCCCGGCTCCAGTTTCACCTCCGCCGCCACCCGTTCTTTGATCTCGTCCACAAATCCTCCGAGATCGCGCTCGTTCACATTTGCCTGCACGAACACCCGCAGCCGCCCGTTCTCCGACGCGATCTCGCTCGGCCCGATCGTCCGCCGCACATCCGCCACTTGACGCAACTGCACCACCGCGCCCGACGGCGTCGGCAGCGCCAGCTCGCCGAGCTTCTCGATATCCCCGCGATCCGCCTCCTCCAGCCGCACCTGCAACGGCCAGCGCTCCCGCCCCTTGATCGTCGTCCCCACCGTCGATCCGCCAAGCCCGGCCTCCACGTATTCGTAAACTTGTTTCACGCTCAGCCCGTAGCGCCCAAGATCGCCGCGCCGCACCGCGATCTCCACGTAAGGCTTCCCCTGCGTCCGCGACGGCGCCACGCCCGCCGCCCCGGAAATCCCCGCGACCACTTTCTCCACCTCAAACGCCTTCCGCTGCAACGCCTCCAGATCGTCGCCAAAAATCTTCACGCCCACCTGCGCCCGAATGCCCGTGCTCGTCATCAGGATACGGTTCTCGATCGGCTGCAAAAACCCCGGCACATAACCCGGCACCTGCGTCAGCTTCGCCGACAACTCCGCCACGATCTGCGTCTTCGTCATCCCCTCCGGCCACTCGCGCTCCGGCTTCAGGATGATCGTCGTCTCGATCATCTCCACCGGCGCCGGATCCGTCGCGCTCTCCGCGCGTCCCAGTTTTCCCGCGACCGACACCACCGCCGGATGCTCGCTCATCACGCGATCCTGCCACGCCATGATCCGCTTCACTTCCGTCAGCGACGTCGCCGGCAGCAGCACCGGCATGAACAATAAAGATCCTTCCTCCAGCGGCGGCATAAACTCGCTCCCAAATCCCTGCGTGTGCTTCGCCACCGCTTCCGGCAGCCGTTCATTCACCGCCCGCGGCAGACCCCACGCGATCACCGCGCATACCGCCAGCAACACCGCCGCCAACGTCATCACCGAACGCCGGTGCTTCAGCGCGAAATTCAAAAATGGATCGTAACACGCCAGCAACCCGCGCATCAGCCAGTTCTTTTCCTCCGGCTTGAACGGCCCGCGCACGAAAAACGTGCACAGCACCGGCACCGCCGTGATCGCCAGCATCAGCGCACCCGTGATCGCAAAAACCTTCGTCCACGCCAGCGGGTGAAACAATTTCCCTTCCTGCCCCGTCAGCATGAACACCGGCACAAACGCCAGCACCACGACGAGGATCGAGAAAAACATCGGCCGCCCGATCTGCTGACACGCGCTCAGCGTGATCCCAAAAACTTCCCGCCCATTCAGCCTTCGTCGCAACTTCTCTTCCTCCAGCTCGCAATGCCGGATCACATTTTCCGTCATCACGATTCCCGCGTCCACCAGCACGCCGATCGCAATCGCGATGCCCGTCAGCGACATGATGTGCGACGGAATCCCGAAGTACTGCATCAGGATGAACGAAATCAAAATCGAGGCCGGCAGCGGCAGCGTCACGATCAGGATGCTCCGGAAATGCCACAGGAAGAACACGTGCATGAGCGTCACCAGCACCACTTCCTCGATCAGCGCATCCTTGAGCGTCGCGATCGCCCGCCCGATCAAATCGCTGCGGTCATAAAACGGCTCCACCGTCACGCCTTTCGGCAGTCCCGCCGCGACCGACTCCAGCCGCGCCTTCACGTCTTTGATCACCTGATACGCATTCTCGCCGTAGCGCATCACCACAATCCCGCCGACGACCTCGCGCCCATTCACATCCAGCACCCCGCGCCGGAAATCCCCGCCCACGCGCACCGTAGCCACATCGCGCAGATAAAGCGGCGTCCCTCCGCGCGGCTTCACGACAATCGCCTCCAGATCCGCCGCCGTCTGCACGAGCCCCACGCCACGCACCACAAACTCCGCGCCGTTCTCCTCGATGGTTTTCCCGCCCACATTCAGATTCCCATCCGCCACCGCATCCATCACGTCGCCGAGCGTCACGTCGTACTGTTTCAACTTCAGCGACGACACCTCCACCTGCCACTGCCGCACAAACCCGCCGATACTCGCCACCTCCGCCACGCCGGGCACCGACGCCAGCTGATAGCGCACAAACGTGTCCTGCAACGTCCGCAACGATCCCAGATCCTGCGCGCCCGACTCATCCTTCAGATAATACTGGTAAACCCACCCAAGCCCCGTCGCATCCGGCCCCAGCCGCGCCGTCACTCCGCCCGGCAGCAAATCCCCGAGCGAGTTCAACCGCTCCAGCACCCGCGTTCGTGCGAAATACGTGTCCACCTTGTCCTCGAAAATCACCGTCAGAAACGAGAACCCGAACATCGAACTCGCCCGAACCGCTTTCACGCCCGCGAGTCCCTGCAGCGACACCGACAGCGGATAAGTGATCTGATCCTCGACTTCCTGCGGCGAGCGCCCCGCCCAGTCCGCGTAAACGATCACCTGGTTCTCCGACAAATCCGGGATCGCATCCACCGGCACCTTCTTCAACGCCACCACACCCCACGCGCACAGCGCGATGAACGCCGCGATCACGACGAACCGGTTGTGCAACGACCAATGAACAATCCGCGCGATCATGCAAAAAATCCTCCGAGGTAGGGCGCGTTGTCCCTAACGCGCCGCTTCGACATCGCCGCGCTCACTCGACCGCCTCCCCGCACGTCAGCATCGCCGCTCCGAAAAACGGATTCTTCAAGTCATCGTCCCGCTGCACCCAACGCCCCGTCCCGAGCACCGGCGTCATCGGACACTGAAAAATCTTCACCAAGCCGCGGTGATGCAGATGCCCCGCCCTCGCCAGATCCGCCAGCGCCGTGCTGAACGGCTCGAACCCCGTCCGCACCGCCTTCAAATCCGGCCCATCGACCAGCTTCGCCACCAGCGCCTTCGCATTCGCCGGCAACGACTCCGCCTTGTTCAAAGCATCCCGCAAAACGCCCATCGCCTTTTGCGTCTTCGGCAAATCATCCGCCGCCAGCGCGGCCGACACATCCGCCGCCGCCAATGCCAGCGGCTCCAACTCCTCCGTCTTCATCGCGACATCTCCGCTCTTCACTTCATGCGCAGGCGCTTTCGCCGTCTCCTCCGTCCTCGTCTCCGTCGCCACGCTGTGCGACAGCTGGGCCTGCCCATCGAGCAGCAGCGCGCCCTCAGTCACCACGCGCTCACCCGTCTTCACACCGCCGAGCACTTCATAAAACGCATCGCCCGCCCGCCCCAAAGTCACCGTGCGCGGCTCGTACCCTCCACCCGTCTTATCGACGAAGACCACCGGCCGCTCCCGCGTGTGCAACACCGCCGACCGCGGCGCCAACAACACATCCGCCGTCTCCACACGCACCTTCCCCATCGCCGTCTGCCGATGAAGAAAACGTCCGTCCGCATTATCCACCACCACGCGCACCCGCGCCGTCCGCGTCGTCTCATTCACGTTCGGATCGATAAACGAAATCGCCGCCTTCACGCCCGCGCCATCCGCCGCCGGCTTCTGCGCCGTCGAAACCTCCACCGCCTGCCCGACCTTCAGCGTCGCGAGATCCGCCTCGTACGCGTCGAAGACAAACCACAGCGTCGAAAAATCCCCGACCTCGAAAATCGTGTCGTGGGTTTCCACATACTGCCCTTCGTATGCCGCCCGCGTGATAATTGTCCCGCCCGCGTGCGCATGCACCTTCACCGTCGCCGCCGGTTCCGCCTTCCCCGTCTCCAGCGCCTCGATCTCCTCCGGCAAAAGTCCCAGCGCCAGCAACCGCTCACGCGCATCCGCACGCTCCGACGCCGTGAACGCGTTCGTCCCCGCCTTCACGCGTTCCACATACTGCCGCTGCGCCGTCAGCACCTCCGGGCTGTACAACAACGCCAGCGGCTGCCCCGCCTCCACATGCGCACCGATCTGGTTCACGAAAAGTTTTTCGATGCGCCCGGGAATGTGCGCCGACACCACGCGATGCTTCGTCTCGTCATCGTCGAGCACACCCGTCACGCGCAACGTCTTCACCCACGTCCCGCGCGCCACCTCCGCCGTCTTCACGCCGACCACCGCGGCCGACGCACTCGACAGCGTCACCAGGTTTCCACCCGCGTCCGCGCCCTGTTCGCCGACATACACCGGCACCAGATCCATCCCGCAGATCGTGCACTTGCCCGGCTTGTCCGACTTGATCCACGGATGCATCGGACTCTGGTAAAACGCGACCTGCCGCTCTGACTTCGCCTCGTGCGAAGCCTCCCCGCCACCGCGCGTTTTCACCGCGGTGAAATAACCGGCGGCAGCACCAGCCAGTGCGATGACGAGAAACAAGGAGAGGGTTTTGGCGGACATGGGCGGAATTGTTTCGGACAGCCGATACTACGCTTATCCGATTCTTACCCCGCGCCAATCCTCCACACCACTCCGCCTATCAGCCCGCCTTCACCCGCCCTTTTTGCCAGGTGATAAGCACGACCCCCGCGATGATCACCGCCGCCGACCAGATCGTGCGCGCATCCACATGCTCATCGAGAATCAGCCAGCCGAGAAAAACCGCCACCACCGGATTCACATACGCATAGGTCGAAACCCGCGCCGGCGTCGTGTTTTTCATCAACCACACAAACGTCGAAAACCCCACGAGCGATCCGATCAACACGAGATATACAAACGCCCACCACGACCGCGCGCTCACCGCCGTCACCTCGAAACTCGTCCACTCTCCAGCCACGGACGAAACAACCGCGAGCCCGATCCCGCCCCCCAGCATCTGCACCGCCGACGCCATGAACGGCGTCACCGGATTTTTCAGATGCTTCGCGTAAATCGACGCCAGCGGCCACAGCACGCACGCGCCCACCAACGCCAGCAATCCGCCCACATGCACCGCATGCTCGCCCGCGCCATTTTCCCACGGCGCGGCCAGCCAGGCCGCGCCCCCAAACCCAAGCGCCAACCCCACAAACGTCAGCGGCGACGGCCTGACGCCACCGGGCCACGCCCACTCGATCAGCACGAAAAAAATCGGGCTGATCGCGATGATCAACGCCGCCACCCCCGACGGCACATAATGGAGCGACCACGCCACGAGACCGTTGCCGCCCACGAGCATCATCGCTCCCGCCGCGCCGTTCTCGATCCACTGCCGCCGCGTGGGCATCGCCATCCCGCGACTCCGCACCAACACGAACAGCAGCGCGCCGGCGATTCCGAAACGCCCTGCCGCCATCAGAAACGGCGGCATTGTCTCGATCGCGACATGCATCCCGAGATACGTGCTTCCCCACACGAGATAGATCGCGGCAAACGCCGTCACCATCGCCGTCATCGACGGCTGCGAATCAGGTGCCGCGCTCATAGTCCATGTAACGTGCTGTCGTATCCGCCACCTCGCGACCGAGCAACCGCTCAACCACATGCAGCGACAAATCAATCCCCGCCGCGATGCCAGCCGAGGTGCAAAACTTCCCGTTGTCCGTGAAACGAATTCCACCCTCGACCATCGCCGCCGGCGCCAATGCGCGCAGCTCCTCAATAGCCTCGTGATGCGTCGTCACGCGCAGCCCATCGAGCATCCCCGCCTTCGCGAGCAAACGCGCCCCCGTGCACACGCTCATCACGACTTCCGCCCCGCGCGCTTGCTTGCGCAGCCACTCAATCAAGAGCGGCTTGTTCAACAACGCCCGCGATCCGCTGCCGCCAGGAATCACCACGATCTGCGCCATCGGACACGCCTCGAGCGTAAAGTCTGGCACGATCTTGAGCCCGTTCTTCGCCCGCACCGTCGCCTTCAACTCCGAGACGGTGTACGTGTGAAACTCCGCATGCCCGCGCAGTTCGTCCGTGACGGCGAACACTTCAAACGGCCCCGCGAAGTCGAGCACCTCGACGTCATCGAAAATCAAAATAGCCACGTTTCTCTTCATGAAAAAATTGTAGGCGGGGTGCCCCCACCCCGCAAAACGTCGAACACCTTCGTCGTTCTCACCGGGATCACAGCTGCCCTTTCGCCAGCTCACCCAGCGTCTTCAGCGCAACCTCCACCACAGGCGTCCACGGCAGCCCGCAGTTCATGCGCAGGCAGTTTCGATACCGATCCTTCACCGAAAACAGCACACCCGGCGCCGTGTTGATGCGCTGCTTCAACGCATCGCCGTGCAGCCGCAGCGTGTCCACACGCGTCGGCAGTTCCACCCACAATACAAACCCGCCCTGCGGCCGGCTGAGCCGCGTGCCCGTCGGAAAATGCCGCAGGATTGCCTGTGAAAACAGATGCAGCTGGTTCTGGTACGCGCGCCGGATCGAGCGCAGATGATGATCGTAACCGCCGTCGCGCAGAAAATCCGACACCGTCTTCTGCAACACCACCGGCGTCCCCATCGTATTCGTAAACTTCAGCCGACGCACGCGCTCGAGATAACGCCCGGGAGCCACCCAACCCACACGCAAACTCGGCGCGAGCGTCTTCCCGAACGATGAGCACAGCAGCACGCGTCCGTCACGATCCCACGCCTTGAGCGGCTTCGGGCGTCGCTCGCTGAAATGTAGGTCTCCGTAAATGTCGTCCTCGATCGCGGGCACATCGTACTCCGCGAGCAGCTCGTACAGCGCCGCCTTCTTCTCGTCCGGCATGCACGTGCCGAGCGGATTCTGAAACGCGGGCATCACAAACAGCGCCTTCACTTCGTGCTGCTTCAACGCATCGCGAAACGCCTCCAGGCTCAACCCGTCGCGCGGATCGGTCGGGATCTCCACAACCTTCAGGTTCAAACTCTGGATCGTTTCCAAAATCCCGAAATACGCCGGCGTCTCCACCGCGATCGTGTCGCCCGGCTTCGTCACCGCGCGCAGCGAAAGATTCAGCGCCTCCGCACAGCCGATCGTGATCACCAGCTCGTCATGCGCGACCGACGCTCCCGCATGCAGATAACGCCGCGCGATCTCGCGCGTGAGCGGTTCGTACGCCCAGTTCATCGCATAGCGTCCCAGCGCCGCCGCATCGCTGCGCGCCGCCGAGCCGATCAACCGCGCGAGCTTCTTCACCGGAAAAAGTGACGCATCCGGACACGCCGCGCCAAACGGCACCAGTCCCGGCTCCGCCGATCGCATGATAACCTCCGCCGTGAGATCGTTCACGCCCACATAACTCGCCTTCGCCATCGGCTTCGCCATGCGCGGCTCCGGCGCATCCATCGGCAGCCGCGGCCGCACGTAGTATCCAGATTGCGGACGCGCCTCCAAATAACCGCGATTCTCCAAAACCGTGTACGCCTGCAACACCGTCGAGATGCTCACATCCCGCTGCAACGCCATCCGCCGCACCGACGGCACGCGATGCCCCGGCCTCAATGTCCCCTGCTCGACCAGCGCCTGCAACGAATCAGCCAGCGTCACATAAAGCGGAGCGTCGGTTTTGGCGGAGGTCGCGATCATAAGCGGAAGAGTCGTCGGAAATGCAGGCTGCTCTTATACCGGCAACTCCCCGCCGTGCGCAGGTGCACCCGGCGACGATTGCCACCGGCACAGTTATCCGCCTCCGCCCACTGTGACCATGACAATTTCCTCCGCCAACAGGCCGCCCCACCCGGAGCGGCACTTATCCAGTGCCGCCCTTGGCAACCTCTCGCCCACGCTCAGAACCGCCCATCCACACTGATCGAGACATACGGCGCCGCCTCGCCATTCAGCGTGTAATTGCGGTCAAAAAATTCAAAGCGCCGGTCCGTCATCACACCTGCCTCAACCGACACAGAGACCTTCTCCGTCACTGCCCACTTCGTCCCCGCACCGAGCCGGATTTCGCGATACGACACATAGGTGTTCGCCAGCCGGTTCACACCCGCCGCCGGCACACCTAGATTTTCCGTGATGCGATAGCTCCCTCCTTGGACGCTCGCGCCCGCGAACACCGACAGCTGCTTGTTCGCGTCCCACGAAACGCCCAGCCGCGGAAACCCGACATTCAACGTCCACTGCGGCGCGAACTTCCACCGCACACCCGCGACCGGCATGAACACACGGTCGGAAAAACCATTCACGCCCGCGCCGAAAATCCACACGAGATCCGGGCTCTGCACATAGTTCGCCATCGCGATCAGCGGCACGTTAAACGCATCCGACGAAAAATCCTCCAAGTCGCTGTAGAAACCCGGCCGCACAAACGCCGACCCACTCCACCGCTGCGAAAACCGATGCGTCACTCCAAGATTGAGCGTCAATTCCCCCAGCCGGTCCGGCAGCGGCAGCACCGACGGAGCATCGATATCGTTGATGCTAAACCCCGCGCCATACGCCAGCGCAGTCTTCTCACCCAGCGGCACCCTCCCGGAGAAACTGCCCTCGACGTGGTTCACCGTCACATCGCCAGCCTGCCCGCCACGCGCCACCTCGGCCTCTCCCGACCACGAATACTTGAAGGCAAACGTCTCCGCCAGTGCCGGCCGGAACGTCGCCGACGCCGGTTGCCCTGCGAGCGGCGCGAGCCCAACCGCCAGCAGCGGCAAGGCAGTTAAACAAACTCGGAACGTGGTGATAGCGGATGGCATGGAGCGCATATCGGTGCGTGACCGGCGCACATCCGCAAACGTTCCCGCGAAATTTTCATCACTCTTCGCTCACAACATCCGCGTACCCATCATCCGGGCACGCCACCGTCACCTCCGCGTCACGAACCCGCCACCGCAGCGTCCGCCGCCGCTCCCGCCCCCGCGAATTTCTTCAGCGCCTCGCCCGAAATCCGGCACAGCCGCCAGTCATCCATCGGCGCCGCGCCAAACGTTTTGTAGAACTCGATCGCCGGTTCGTTCCAGTCCAGCACCGTCCACTCTACCCGCCCGCACCCACGCTCGTTCGCCAGCCCCGCGACATGCGCCAGCAACGCCCGCCCGATTCCCTTCTTCCGAAACGCCGGCTTCACGAAAAGATCCTCCACGTACAACCCCGGCTTCGCGAGAAACGTCGAGTAGTTCGTATAAAAAACCGCAAACCCCGCCGCCGCCCCGTCCGCAAACGCCAGCACGCACTCCGCACTCGGCCGCTCCGAAAACAAAGTCGCGTTCAGCTTCTCCTCCGTTGCCTGAAACTCCCCCATGAGCTGCTCGTAGCTGGCGAGATCGCGGATGAACGATAACACGAGCGGACAATCGCTCGCCACGGCGGCACGAAGAGTAAGTTGCATGGGGTGATGAAGCGGGAGTGAACAGCTGGGCATCCTCCGGAAAATCCGCACATAGCGAACTCTCCGGACCGGCGCATGAGGACGCATCGCCGGCACGCGATGGTATCCAACATCCGGTTAAAGTTCTCGTAAAACTCCGGCGATTCCAAGGGTTTGCACCTCGACAAAACCAGCCCCCCCGCTTTCCGTCGGGCCACATTTTTTAGCGCAAACACCCTCCATGAACCTGTCCCGTATCTATCGGCAGCGGACTCTCTTGGCCACCGCCTTGGGATCGGCCGCCGGTCTTTCGAGCGGGTGCACGCCTGGCTCCGCAACTTCAGGATGGAGCCTCGCTTTCGCCGGTATCGCCGCCGCTTCCGCCGCCACCGCCTTTCTCATTCACCGCTCCAGCAAGAAACTCCGCACCCAGCTCGAAAAACACGCCCGCGAGCTCGCTACTTCCGAGGAACGCCACCGCCTCCTCCTCGCCCAGGCCAGCGACGCCATCCTCGTCGCCGATGCCGACACCGGCGTCATCATCGAGGCCAACCAGTGCGCCAGCGATCTCCTCGGCTGGAACGCCGCCGAGCTCGTCGGCCACCGCCACACCACCGTCCACCAAAACAGCGAGCGCGAACTCGTCCGCCGCGCCTTCATCGAGCACGGCAAACGCGGCGGTATCGTGGATGAAGATACACAAATCCTCCACCGCTCCGGCGAACGCATCCCCGTCAACGCCCGCTCCACCCTCGTCGCCGCCGGTTCCCGCCGCTACATGCAGGTGATCCTGCGCGACCTCCGCCCCCGCCTCCGCGCCGAGGAGGCCCTGCGCCACTCCGAGGCCCGCCTCCGCGAACTCTTCTCCAGCGCCCCCGTCGCCATCATCGAGGAAGACTTCACCGAACCCGCCCGCTGGCTCGAATCCCTCCGCGCTCAAAACATCCCCGATCTCTCCGACTACCTCAAAAAACACCCCGAAGAGCTCGCCACTCAGTTCTGCCGCATCCGCATCGTCAGCGCCAACCCCGCCGCCCTCCGCGTCGCCGGCACGCCCGATCTCGATTCCTACCGCGCCCACCTCGCCGGCACCATCACGCCCTCCGTCCTCGAAGCCTTCCGCCTCGAGCTCGAAGCCGTCTGGGCCGGTCGCACCGAGGTCATCTGCGAACTCTCCTTCCGCCGCACCGACGGCTCCCTCAACTACGGCGTCATGCACTGGAGCGTGCAAACCGTCGCCGGCCAGCCCGACCTCTCCCGCGTCGTCGTCGCCGTTTCCGACCTCACTCCGCTCCGCACCGCCGAGGCCCGACTCCGCGAAGTCCAAGACCGTTGGGAACTCGCCGTGCGCGGCCTCAACGCCGGCATCTTCGAGCAAAACTACCTCACCGGCGAAACCTACCTCTCCGATCGCTGGAAGGAAATCATCGGCTACCTCCCCGACGAATTCCCCTCGCACCGCGAAGCCTGGCAGGGCCGCGTCCATCACGAGGACCGCGAACGCGTTCTCGCCGCCATGCACGCCCATCTCCGCGGCCAGAAAGATTCCTACCACGTCGATTACCGCATCCGCTGCAAAGACGGTTCGTACAAATGGATCGAGGCCCGTGGCCGCGCCGTGTTCAGCCCCGACGGCCAGCCGCTCCGCCTCATCGGCGCGCACGCCGACATCAGTGATCGCAAAGCCGCCGAGGACGCGCTCCGCACCAGCGAAGCCCGTTACCGCGTTCTCTTCGAGCAATCCCCCGTCGCCATCGTCGAGCAGGACTACAGCGAAGTCGGCGTCTGGCTCGAAAATCTCCGCATCTCCGGCGTCACCGATCTCGCCGCCCACCTCGACCGCCATCCCGACGAACTCGCCCGGATGCTCACGTCGGTGAAGATTGTGGATACCAATCGCGAAACGCTCCGCATGGTCCACGCCTCCTCCAAGGAGGAACTCGCCGCCAGCATCCACCGCGTCTTCACTCCCGACGCCTACGCCGCCCGCAAACAAACCTTCCTCGCCCTCTGGTCCGGCAAGTCCGAGGTCGAAGGCGAAGTCACCCTGCTCCGCCTCGACGGCTCCCCGCGCCGCGTTTTCTATCGCTGGTGGATGCCTCCCCTCGAGGAAGGCGGCACCATTTCGCACACGCAGATCGTCCTCGTCGACCTCACCGACATCCGCACCGCCGAGGCCGAACTCGCCGCCGAACGCGAACGCCTCCGCGTCACCCTCCGCGCCATGGCCGAGGGACTTCTCACCATCGATACCGCCGGCGTCGTCCAGTTCATGAACGAGGCCGCCGAGCGCATGACCGGCTGGGCTTCCGGCTCCGCCATCGGCCGCCACGTCGACGAGATCAGCCAGCTCCGCCACGAGAAAAACCTCACCCGCTCCCCGCTCCCGCTCCAGCGCGCCATCGCCGAGCACCGCGTCATCGAGTTCCCACTACAGACAGTACTCACCGGCCGCGATGGCCTCACCTGCCAGGTCGACGGTCGCTGCGCCCCCATGCACGACCTCAGCGGCCGCGCCATCGGCGCCGTCGCCGTCTTCCGCGACGTCACCGAGCGTTCCCGCCTCGAAGCCGAGCTGCTCCGCTCCTCCAAGCTCGAATCCGTCGGCATCCTCGCCGGTGGCATCGCCCACGATTTCAACAACCTCCTCACCGTCGTCATGGGCAACGTCACTCTCGCCATGCTCGATTCCACGGTGAACGACGCCGTCGGCCGCTGGCTCGAGGAGGCCGAACGCGGCGTCCTCCGCGCCCGCGATCTCACGCAGCAACTCCTCACCTTCGCCAAGGGCGGCGATCCCGTCCGCAAAACCGTCCGCCTCCCCGAGGTCGTCCGCGAAGCCGCCGAATTCGCCCTCCACGGTTCGAAGGTCCGCTGCGAATTCTCCATCGCATCCGACGTCTGGGCCGCCGACGTCGACAAGGGCCAGATCGGCCAGGTCGTCCAAAACCTCGTCATCAACGCCGTCCAGGCCATGCCCGAGGGCGGCGTCATCCGCGTCGCCATCGCCAACGAAAAAACCGGCCAGCGCGGCACGCCCGGCCTCCTCGCCGACGGCAGCTACCTCCACTTATCCATCTCCGACAGCGGCATGGGCATCCGCGCCGACCACCTCGCGCGCATCTTCGATCCCTACTTCACCACCAAGCAGTCCGGCTCCGGTCTCGGCCTCGCCACCGTCTACTCGATCGTCCGCAAACACCAGGGCCACATCGAGGTCGAGTCCGAGCTCGGCAAAGGCACCACCTTCCACATCTGGCTCCCCGCCGCCCCCCAGGCCGTACCGGCACAACCCGAGGCCGCCGCCGAAATCGTTCCCATGAGCGGTCGACTCCTGTTCATGGACGACGAGGCCACCATCTGCCTCATGGCCAAAACCCTCCTCACGCGTATCGGCTTTTCCGTGACCACCACGCCCGACGGTGCCGCCGCCGTCGCCGCCTACAAAGAAGCCAAAGCCAAGGGCGAACCCTTCCGTCTCGTGATCATGGACCTCACCGTCCCCGGCGGCATGGGCGGCCTCGAAGCCATGCACGAGCTCCTCGCCATCGATCCCGAGGTCACCGCCATCGTTTCCAGCGGCTACTCAAGCGACCCTGTCATGGCCAACTACCGCAAACACGGCTTCCGCGGCATGGTCCCGAAACCCTACAAAATCACCGACCTCGCCCGCGCCATCCGCACCGTCCTCGAGCAGTAAACTCCGCCGCCTCCGCGCGTCCGCCGCTCTTTCTCTTTCTCCAGAGGCCCCCTCCCCACCGCCCCCAATCGAAAATCGAGATACCGAGCGAAGGGACAGTTCAGCATCCAAAATCGAAAATTTCCTCTCACCCTTCCGCCAGCACCTCGCTCAACGTCTTCAGCAACGTCTCCGCCGTGTACGGCTTCGGCATGAAATGCCTCACGCCCGCCCCCGCCGCCTTCGCCACCTTGCCGTTCGCGTCATGCCCGCTCGCCCCGATGATTTTCACTCGGGGGTTCATCCGCTGCAGCGCCACGATCGTCGCCGGCCCGTCCATCACCGGCATCATCATGTCCGTGATCACCGCCGCGATCTCGCCCTTCTTCTCCGCATAAATCCCCACGGCCTCCGCGCCATCCTTCGCCACAACCGCGCGGTATCCATGTCGCTCCAGCGTCCGCGCCAGCGTCGTCCGGATCGCCTCCTCGTCATCCACGACCAGTAACAACTCCCCGCTCCCGCGCGGCAACGCCGCCCGCGCCGCCTCCTCGCCCGTCGCCTCCCCCGGCTTCGCCGGCAAATGAATCCGAAACGTCGTGCCCTTCCCGGGCTCGCTGTACACATGGATGAATCCGCCGTGATTCCGCACGATCGCCTGGCTCGTCGCCAGCCCCAGTCCCGTGCCCCGCCCCACATCCTTCGTCGTGAAAAACGGCTCGAAGATTCTCTCCAGCTTGTCCGGCGCGATGCCTTCTCCTGTATCCACAACATCGATCCGCACATGCGGCCCCGGCTTCGCCTCGGGATTCAGCGACGAGTAGTTCGTGTCCAGCGTCACGTTCACCGCATGCAGCCGCAACTCCCCGCCCCCCGGCATCGCGTCGCGCGCGTTCACGCACAGATTGAGCAGCACCTGGTGCAGCTGCGTCGCATCGCCCGTCACCGTCCAGAGATCCGCCGCCCACGCCCGCTCGATGCGGATCGATCGCGGAAACGTCTCCCGGATCATATGCTCCACATCCCGCAACAACCGTCCCGCATGAAGCGGCATCCGCTGCCCCTCCACCCCGCGCGCAAACAACAACACCTGCTTGATCACCTCCGCACCCCGCCCCGCGCTCAACTCCATCGCCCTCAGCGTGGCCAGCGCCTCCGGATCGGTCACATTCTCCCGCACGATCGGCAGTCCCATGAAAATCGGCGCCAGCACATTGTTCAGATCGTGCGCGATCCCACCCGCCATCGTCCCGATGCTCTCCATCCGCTGAGACCGCAGGAAATGCGCCTCCAGCCGCTTCCGGTCCGTGATGTCCGTGCTGATCGCCAGCACCGAGGCTTGGCCGTCCGCCCCTCCCGGCAGCCGCGTCGCCCGGTAAAACACCGTCCGCTCATCCCCCGCTTTCGTCCGCGTCTTCAATTCCCCCGACCACTCCCCGTCGCGCAACACCGCCTCCTTCGCCGCATGATACTGCGACGCGTCCCGGTATAAGAGCGGCGTCGCATCACGCCCCACCACCTCCGCCGCGCCAAACCCAAATAATTTCTCCGCGCTCTTGTTCCAGTACCGCACCCGGTCGTCCGGCCCGCGCACCACGATCGCATCCGTCGCCTTGTCGAGCAGCATCGCCTGCTCCCGCAACTTCACCTCCGCCGTCCGCCGCTGTGCCGAAAGCGCCGCCAGCACATGCGCCGTCGTCGCCAGGCACGTGATGTAGATCTGCATCAACCAAAACGACTGCGGAGAACTGAACCGCCCAAACGGCCCCAGTCCCTGCGTCGTCCCCCAGAGCGAAATCGCCACCAGCAAAAACGTCGCCACCGCCGCCCCGTGCGCCCCGAACCTCAACCCCGCCCAGATCGCGAACGGATACACCACAAACGCCAGCGGCGCATCGCCCGACATCTGCGGCGCTCCCCACAAAAACACCAGCGCGCCCGACGCCACCAACCCGCACAACAACGCCCCCAGCTCTATCACCCTCCCCCGCGTCCACGCCCAGTGCACCGGCAGCCGCCACGCCAGCAACGCCGGGCTCATCACGATCACGCCCATCGCATCGCCGAGCCACCAGGTCATCCAGCCCGCTCCCAACCGCGACCACGGCAGCAACCCCGACAACCCCATCGTCAACGCCCCCATGCTCGCCGAAACCAGCGTCGCCACGAGCGCCGTCGCCGCCGCAAACCGCACCAGCCCCGGCAGGCTCTCCAACAAATCCAGCCCTCCCGCCCACTTCCGCGTGAGCCGCCCGGCTACCCACGCCCCCGCCGTAGCCGCCGCAGCAATACCGATTGAAAAAACCGGCCCCGGCGCCCCCTGCATATTCGCCAGCCACGCCCCCAGGAACACCCCCGGCAACACCCACGGCCCCAGCCACCACACCAGCGCCACCGCCACCCCCGCCGGCGGCCACACCGGCGAAATCACCCCGCCCATCGTCCCATACGCCAGCCCCAGCCGCGCCATCAAATAGTACCCCGCCGTTGCTACTCCCACGCGGATAAACACACCTGAAAAATCCGTGGCACTTTGACGCGCAGGCGGAAGGAATGCAGGCGAGGAAAACATTGGATTAAAAATCAAAACGCCGCCCGCCCGCCACGCGAAGCGAACACCCGCCGACTCCCGCCTGACGCACGCAATAACTGCGACAAGTAACCGGAATAAAACTACAGATCATGACCGTGAGCGAACAAACGCGGGGACCACGCCGCGCAGTTCTTCGCCCAATCCCCGCCCATTGCACGCCAATTCCCATGCCCCGCCCAAGCAGGGACCATGCTCCCCGGGTCCGCCCCGCTCCTGCCCGCCCCTCCCAGCGCAAACGCGAAAGCGCTCCCTCCGTCACGCGCCAACGGCGCACTCCCACCCACAGCCCAGGGCAGCGCCCTGGGTAACCAGCCCATCACACCAAAGCCCTGAAGGGGCGGCTTAATTCCAGATCGTCGCTCTCTTAACTCCACGCTCGCCTCACCCCCGCCCGCCTCAAATCCTCCCGCCCACCGCCCCACCGATGAGCCAGCTCAAGGAACTCCTCCTGCGCCCGCCCCGCCTCACCCTCGCCGTCGCCGAAAGCCTCACCAGCGGCCGCCTCCAGGCCAAAATCGGCGCCATCTCCGGCGCCTCCCACTTCTTCCTCGGCGGCCTCACCGCCTACACCCTCGACCAAAAAGTCCGCCACCTCCGCGTGGACCGCGACTCCGCGAAAGACGTCAACTCCGTCTCCGCCGAAGTCGCCGCCCAAATGGCCCGCGGCGCCTGCGAACTCTTCGGCAGCGACCTCGCCCTCGCCACCACCGGCTACGCCGAGCCCTCCCTCGAGTGGAACATCCCCCACCCCTTCGCCTGGTACGCCCTCGCCCACCGCCGCGCCAACGACGACATCGTCCTCCAAACCTTCCAAATCGACTGCCCCACCCTCGACCGCCCCGCCGTCCAAGACCGCGTCGCCGAAGCGGCACTCGCAGCGCTTATCAAATACCTGAACGATGTCCGCCTGGCTGACTAAGATTCTCACAGCCGATTCGTCTTAGAAAAGCTCACGTCCGGCCTTGGGCAAAGAGCCACGCACCTCAAAATGAAACTTTCGCTACTTGCCCTCGTCCTCACGCTGCTCGCCCCCTGTGTACGCGGTAACGTGTATATACCGGACGCCAGATTATCCGGCGAAACTGTCCATGTGCGCATGGGTAAAGACTCCGCGGCCATAACTGCTCTTTTTGCTTTTGAGCATGACTTAACACGCAACGACCGAACGTTCTATTTCCCCATTTTCTCCGACGACAACAGTACCTCAGCTCAAGTTCTCGCAATTGCAGGCCTCGAACTGGAAGTGGACGGCAAGAAGCAAAGCATGGCCACACCTTGTGACACACCAAATGGTCTCAAGGGCCTTCCAAGCACCCCGCGGATTTATTGGTTCTCAGCAAACCTAGACGACCTGATCGAAGATTCAGGGACAGAGGCGATCGATAAACCCATCACAATTAGAGTCAGTTACTCGCAGGCCCGAATCCACGGCAGCGTCCACTACCTGCCCATTATCATCGGTGGCACAGGCTCACTCGCGCATAGATCGTGGAATTACCAGCTTCACGCCCACTCAGGAGCTCGGGTAACACGGGTTATATCCAAGGGAACGGACTACGAACAAATAGCCGACAGCGTGGTTGTTTACTTAAAAGACCGGGAGCTCGTTGAGCTCAAATGAGTGAAGAGCGCTGAGCAATCCCCTCACCCCAACCCCCGCTCCTCCAGCTCCTCCTCTCCCCACCCGAAATAGTGCCCGAGCTCGTGCAGGTAGGTGATGCGCACTTCCTCCCGAAACACCGCCGCATCCCCCTCCGCGAAGTCGTAGATATTCTCCAGAAACAACAGCACATGCGCCGGCACCGCATTGTTGTCCCCCGTCGCCATTCCGTGCGGATCGCCGACAAACATCCCGAGGATGTCCGGCTCAAACTCCTCGCCTAGGATCTCGTCGCTAGGCCAGTCGTGATAAACCACCGGCAACGCCCGCGCCTTCTCGCGCAACTCCAACGGCAACTTCCGCTGCGTCGCGGACACGGTTTTTTCAGCTTCGGCGGTAAGTTGGTCGAACGTCATCTGATTTTCTGAAACCTGATCGGCCCCATGCCGTCTCCATCGCGGTCCGACGTCCAGTTCGGAAAACCCAAAAATCCACACATGAACGCTCTCAAACGCTCCCTCGTCACGCTGGCCCTCGTCGCCGGCGTTTCCGCCACCACCCTCCTCGCCCAGCCCCCCGCTGGCGGCCCCGGCCCCGGCGGTCCCGCCGGCGAACGCCGCGGCCCCGGCATGATGGCCAACGCCGCCGACCGCCTCAAACATCTCTCCGAAGCCCTCGGCCTCACCGAAGAACAAAAAACCCAGATCACCCCCATCCTGACCGAGGAAGTCGCCGCCCTCAAAGCCATCTGGGACGACAAGTCACTCGACCGCCCCGCACAGCGCGAAAAAGTCAGAGCCGTCCGCGACAGCTTCGCCGCCAAGATCGAAGCCATCCTCACACCCGAGCAGAAAACCAAGTTCGAAAAACTCAAAGCCATGCGCGGCCCCGGCGGTCCCGGCGGCCCCCGCAAAGAGCGCGAAGAAAAGAAATAACCCGCGCCTCACCGCGCTCCCGGTTTCCCAACCGCTGCCCGCTCCGTGCGGCAGCGGTTTTTCTTTGTAGGGCCTGCGCTTGCGCAGCGCCGCTCACCGTCAAGCACCCGCGCCGCTTCAAATTCACCAACACCTCCTCCCCGCCATCATAAGCTCCATACGTCCTATTAGACCTATTGGCCCTATTTCTTCGATCCTCCGGCAAACCCCGCACTTGCCAATCCGCCACCGCTTTCCCTTCCTCCCTCGCGGCGGACTCCCTGGCGGGAGGCCATGTCGAAAAAATCGCTTCCGGTTTTCGTGACCTCGCGCCCGTCGCGTGCCGCCGATACCCAAAACATGAATACCCTCAAACGCCTCGCCCTCACCCTCGCGCTCGCCGCCGGCCTCTCCAGCACCACGCTCCTCGCCGACCCCGCGCACGCCGACCACAGCGACAAAGCCGAAAAGAAACCCCGCGTCAGCCGCGTCGAAAAACTCAACGCCGAGCTCAACCTCTCCGAAGACCAGAAGACCCAGATCGCCGCCATCCACAAAGAGGAGAACGCCGCCCTCAAAGTCATCAGCGACGACAAGTCCCTCGATCGCTCCGCCAAGATGGCGAAGAACAAAGAAATCCGCACCGCCCACGCCGCCAAAGTCCGCGCCCTCCTCACACCTGACCAGCAAACCAAATTCGACGCCCTCGCCGCCAAGCCCTCCGACAAAGAAAAATCCGACGACAAACACTAAGTGCCCTCCGAGGTAGGGCGCGTTGTCCCTAACGCGCCGGTTGGACATCGCCCACAAATCACGCGACGAATATCCAACACTCCCACCGCCGCCGGCCCCGTGCCGCGCGGCGGTTTTCTTTTTCGACACCCCGCTGCGCCCGCCGCACCGTGCCCCGCTCGTCTTCATGAACAAACCTCGCGCAGTCATCGCCGGCGGCGGCGCAGCCGGATTCTTCGCCGCCATCACCTGCGCCGAAACCAATCCCCACGCCGAGGTCATCCTCCTCGAAGCCTCCCCCGCACTCCTCGCCAAAGTGAAGATCTCCGGCGGCGGACGCTGCAACGTCACCCACGCCTGCTTCGACCCGCGCGAACTCGTCAAACGCTACCCCCGCGGCTCCCGCGAACTCCTCGGCGCCTTCCACCGCTGGCAGCCCCGCGACACCATCGCCTGGTTCGCCGACCGCGGCGTCGCTCTCAAAACCGAGCCCGACGGCCGCATGTTCCCCACGACCGACGATTCCCAAACCATCATCGACTGCCTCCAACACGCCGCCGAAAAAGCCCGCGTCCAAATCAAAACCCGCACCGCCCTCACCTCCATCGCTCACAACCCTGCGGTCAGCGCCTTCACCCTCACCCTCTCCACCGGCGAAACACTGACCTGCGATAAACTCCTCCTCGCCACCGGCGGCCCCAAAATCTCCTCCACGCCCGCACTCGCCGCCCAACTCGGCCACACCGTCGAGCCGCCCGTCCCGTCGCTCTTCACCTTCAACATCGCCGACCCGCGCCTCGCCGACCTCTCCGGCCTCTCCGTCGCCGAAACTACCACCGCCATCCGCGACACCAGACTCCGCGAAACCGGCCCGCTCCTCATCACCCACTGGGGCGTCTCCGGCCCCGCCATCCTCAAACTTTCCGCCTGGGGCGCCCGCGAACTCCACGCCCGCGACTACCGCTTCACCCTCCTCGTCAACTGGCTCGCCGGAAAAAACGCCGACACCACCCGCGCCGACCTCGCCGCCGCCCGCACCGCGTATCCGCGCCGCCAGGTCGCCACCGCCAGCCCCTTCGCCGCCATTCCCCAGCGCCTCTGGGAACGCCTTGTCACCGCCGCCGCCCTCGCGCCCGACGCCATCTGGACCAGTGTCTCCAACGACAAACTCTCCGCCCTCGCCGCCCAGCTCACCGCCGCCGAATTCACCGTCACCGGCAAGAGCACCAACAAAGACGAATTCGTCACCTGCGGCGGCGTCCGCCTCTCCGAAGTCGATTTCAAAACCATGCAGAGCCGCCTCGTCCCCGGTCTGCACTTCGCCGGTGAAGCCCTCGACATCGACGGCATCACCGGAGGTTTTAATTTCCAGGCCGCCTGGACAACCGGTCGCCTCGCCGGCCTCGCCATGGCAGACACGCACCGCGACGCCTGACCGCGCTCACTTCCTCCGATGAATTTCTCCTACTGGCAGCTCCTCCTGAGCATCCTGCCCGTCTTCGCCATGCTCGGCGTCGGCATCGGCCTGCGCCGCGCCCGCTGGCTCACCGAAGAGGCCGACGCGAGCCTCCTCAAGATGGTGGTCAACTTCCTTTACCCCTGCCTCATCTTCGAAAACGTCCTCAACAACGCCTCCCTCCGCGAGCCCTCCAACCTCGTCCTCGCCCCGCTCACCGGCTTCGTGCTGATGTCCGCGTGCATCTACCTCGGCCTCTTCGGCGCCAAAGCCCTCGGCCTCAAAAAAGGCACCGGCCTGCGCACCTTCGCCTTCGCCGTCGGCATCAATAACTACGGCTACATCCCTATTCCCCTCATGGCCGAGCTCTTCGGCCAGGAAAGCGTCGGCCTCCTCCTCGTCCACAACGTCGGCTGCGAAGCCGCCATCTGGACCGTCGGCATCTTCGTCCTCTCCGGCCTCTCCTTTCGCGAGGGCTGGCGCAAACTCATCAACCCGCCCGTCGTCTCGCTCATCGTCGCCGTCACCGGAAACCTGTTACACGTCGGCCCGCACATCCCGCGCGTCATCCTCGACGTCATCCACCAATGCGCCGTCTGCGCCATCCCGCTCGGCCTCATCCTCATCGGCGGCGCGCTCGAAAAATACGTGAACGCTCCGCGCGAACTCTTCCAACCCCGCATCTCCTTCGGCGCCTGCCTGCTCCGCCTCGGCATTTTCCCGCCCCTCTACCTGCTCGTCGCGAAATTCCTCCCCTGCTCCTACGAGCTCAAGCGCATCCTCGTCGTCGAAGGCGCCATGCCCACCGGCATTCTCCTGATCGTGATCGCCCAACACTACGGCGGCCACACCCTCACCGCCGTACGCGTCGTCATCGGCACCACCGTCCTCGGCATCCTCACGATTCCTCTCTGGCTCCGCCTCGGCCTCGCCTGGATCGAATAACGACAGCCACCCGCTCCCACGTAGCCGCGCTGTCCGCAGCGTGGCTGCCGTCCTCCACCGGAACGGCACTTGGCAAGTGCCGCTCGACCAAATCCAAAATCGAGACTCGAAAATCCCCCGCCCCGCCTCCGGCTATTCCCCGACAAATCTCCCCGGACGATTGTACTCATCCGCCAGTTGACGGTCCGCCCGCCCCCCGCCTACCTCGCCCTCACTCTCTTTAACCTATGGAATGGCTCTCTGATCCCCAAATCTGGATTTCCCTGCTGACGCTCACCGGTCTCGAAATCGTCCTCGGCATCGACAACGTCATCTTCATCTCGATCCTCGCCGGCAAACTCCCGAAGGAGCAGCAGCCCAAGGCCCGCAAACTCGGCCTTCTCCTCGCCTTCGTCACCCGCGTCATCCTGCTGCTGAGCATTACCTGGTTGATGGGCCTCACCGCCACGTTGTTCACCGTTCCCCTCCTGAACGCCCCCATGTCCGGCAAAGGCCTGATCCTCCTCGTCGGCGGCCTTTTCCTCATCGGCAAGAGCGTCGTCGAAATCCACGAGAAACTCGAAGGCAAGGACGGCCACGCCAACCCCGGCAAAGCCGCCACCTTCGCGGGCGTTGTCGCGCAGATTCTCCTCCTCGACATCGTCTTCTCCCTCGACTCCGTCATCACCGCCGTCGGCATGGCCAATCACCTCTGGGTCATGATCGTCGCCGTCATGATCGCCCTCGGCATCATGCTCGTTTTCGCCGGCTCCATCAGCGATTTCGTCAACCAGCACCCCACCTTCAAGATGCTCGCCCTGAGCTTCCTGATTCTCATCGGCGTCACCCTCGTCGGCGAATCCCTCGGCCAGCACATCCCCAAAGGCTACATCTACTTCTCCATGGCCTTCGCCCTCGGCGTCGAGTTCCTCAACTTGAAACTCCGCACGAAGAGCAACGCCGCCGCCCCCGTCGAACTCCACCAACCCTACCGCTAATCCAAAGGTGGCGCGCGCACTCCAAGCGCGCTGCTCGACATCGCCCGCATCACCTCGCCCCTCCTCCTCTCGCTTCTATCAGCGCACCGCCGGAACGGCACTTAGCAAGTGCCGCTCCCCATCATCCGCGTTCCAGCGTCCTTTCCACCTCACACTCTGCCCGCCTTCTCCGGGAGCGCCGACGTCCCCGTCGGTATTCATGACTTCACTTCCGCTCCCCACATCGCCCGCTCCAGTCATAAAAAAACCGGCGTCCTCATCGGAGCGCCGGTCTTTGATTTTCTATTTAAGAGAAAACCGTGGCCAATAAACGGCTCAGGTTTCCTGGCTGAACTTGATCGGGATCACCACGCTGACTTTGACGGCGACGCCGCCTTTGCTCGCGGGCTTGAATTTCCAATTCTTAACAGCGGCCACAGCAGCCTGCTCGAATTCGGCATGGCTGGACTTCGAAACGCTGCAATCTTCGACCGCGCCCTTTTCGTCGATCACAACGCGCACTGCCACGACACCGGAGATGCCCTGACGCTGCATGTCGGAAGGAAACTCCGGGGGCGGAGTCTTCACGGGAACGGGACGCACATCGAAAGCCGCCTCCTGCGCGGAAACATCGGCGATCGCCAGCGAGCCTGCGATCAGGCTCAGCGCTACGGTTTTGGAGAGGAAGGATTTGATGTTCATAGTGAGTGAAACGTGACCGCTCCGGTTTGATCCACAGCGTTCACGTGTCCTCATGAACGGGATCTTCAGCGCGAAGTGTAGCCCATTCGTGTGAGTGAGGTTTCTTTGTCCTCACCCTGGGAAAACCGCCCCGCCCCGCCCCGGGAGAACACCCCAGAAAAACGCATTTTTCGCCCGCCCGCCTTTGCACTTGCGCGCGCCATTTCACGCGGTGCTATGGCGGCTCCTATTTTCTAAATGGATCTGCCCAATCCCGACCACGTCCTCCGCATCACGCAGGAGCTCAGCCTCAAAGTCCACCAGGTCGCCACGACCGCGCAGCTCCTCAAGGAAGGCGCCACCGTCCCCTTCATCGCCCGCTACCGCAAGGAAGCCACCGGCGAACTCGACGAAGTCGCCATCACTTCGATACGCGACCGCCTCGAAGCCCTCGCCGCCCTCGACGAACGCCGCGCCGCCATCACCGCCTCCCTCAAAGAGCGCAACCTCCTCACCGACGACCTCGCCAAAAAAGTCGCCGCCGCCGACACCCTCACCGCGCTCGAGGACATCTACCTCCCCTTCCGCCCCAAGAAGCGCACCCGCGCCACCATCGCGAAAGAGAAAGGCCTCGAGCCCCTCGCCGAAATCCTCTGGGCCCAGGACCCCGCCACCGATCTCGCCGCCACCGTCCAACCGTACGTCGGTCTCGAATACACCGCCGACGACGGCAAGAACGTAAAGTCCAAGATCGCCTCCGCCGACGAAGCCCTCGCCGGTGCCCGCGACATCCTCGCCGAGCGCATCAGCGATGACGCCGCCGCCCGCGCCAAACTCCGCGCGCTCTACCAAAAAGACGCCGTCGTCTCCTCCAAGGTCATCGCCGGCAAAGAAACCGAAGGCGCCAAATTCAAAGACTACTTCGACTGGAGCGAACCCCTCGCCAAAGCCCCGAGCCACCGCGTGCTCGCCATGCGCCGCGGCGAAAAAGAGCTCTTCCTCATGATGCGCGTCACGGTCAACGAAACCGCCGCCCTCGCCGAGCTCGAACCCATGTTCGTCAAGGTAGGGCGCGTTGTCCCTAACGCGCCGCTCACGCCCCTTTCGCCTGCCACCGCCCAATCCGCGAGCGATCACGTCCGCCTCGCCGTCCAGGACAGCTTCAAACGCCTCCTCGCCCCCGCGATGGAAACCGAGATGCGCCTCGAAACCAAAAAGCGCGCCGACGAAACCGCCATCAAGGTCTTCGCCGAAAACCTCCGCGAACTCCTCCTCGCCTCCCCACTCGGCCAGAAAAACGTCCTCGCGATCGACCCCGGCTTCCGCACCGGCTGCAAATGCGTCATCCTCGATCGTCAGGGCAAACTCCTCCACAACGACGTCGTCTACCCCGACCAGGGCGCGCACAAGACCGAGGAAGCCAAAGAAAAGCTCTCCGGCTTCGTGAAGTTCTTCCAGATCGAAGCGATCGCCATCGGCAACGGCACCGCCGGCCGCGAAACCGAATCCTTCGTCCGCTCGCTCGGCCTGCCGTCCTCGATTCCGGTCGTCATGGTCAACGAATCCGGCGCCTCCATCTACTCCGCCAGCGAAGTCGCCCGCGAAGAATTCCCCGACCACGATCTCACCGTCCGCGGCGCCGTCTCCATCGGCCGTCGTCTCATGGACCCGCTCGCCGAGCTCGTGAAACTCGACCCGAAATCCATCGGCGTCGGCCAGTACCAGCACGACGTCGATCAAAACGCCCTTAAGCGCTCGCTCGATGACTGCGTCATCTCCTCCGTGAACGGCGTCGGCGTCGAAGTGAACACCGCCTCGAAACAACTCCTCAGCTACGTCTCCGGCCTCAACGCCCGCACCGCCGCCGCGATCATCGCGCGCCGCAACGAAAAGGGTCCGTTCTCCTCCCGCGCCGACCTCCTCGAAGTCTCCGGCCTCGGCCCCAAGGCCTACGAACAGGCCGCCGGCTTCCTCCGTATCCGCGGCACGGATAACCCACTCGACGCCTCCGCCGTCCACCCCGAGTCCTACCCCATCGTCGAAAAAATGGCCTCCGACCTTGGCGTCACCGTCGCCGCCCTCATGGCCGACGCCAAACTCCGCTCCAAAATCAAACTCGAAAACTACGTCACCGAAAAAGTCGGTCTCCCCACGCTCACCGACATCCTCTCCGAACTCGCCAAACCCGGCCGCGACCCGCGCCAGAAGTTCGAAGCCTTCTCCTTCACCGACGGCGTCAACAAACCCGAGGATCTCAAGCCCGGCATGAAGCTCCCCGGCATCGTCACCAACGTCACCGCCTTCGGCGCCTTCGTGGACATCGGCGTCCACCAGGACGGCCTCGTCCACGTGAGCCAGCTCTCCGACAACTTCGTCAAAGACGCCTCCGAAATTGTGAAGGTCTCCCAAAAAGTCACCGTCACCGTCACCGAGGTCGACCTCCCCCGCAAACGCATCTCCCTCTCCATGCGCAGCCGCCCCGAAATCGGCGGCAAAGTTTCCGGTGTAGGCGGGGTGCCCTCACCCCGCACCAGCCCGGGCAGCACGAACAACCGTCACAACTCCTCCGGCTCCGCTCCCGCGCCCCGCCCGCAGCAATCCCTCGGCGGCGACTGGTTCAACGCCGCCCTCAACAAGAAGCGCTGATTTTTTCTCCCATCGGGCTCGCTTCTTTGCAAATCGCGCCGATCTTTCTACCTGCGGCGGCGGAACAACTTCGCCGCTTTCTCAGACAAACCCTACGCGATGCCAAATAACTCCTCCTCATCGGCTGCGGACCGCCTGCTTGTCCGCGGGATTCACCTCGAACTCACTGATGCCCTCCGCACTGCCGCCGCGGAAAAAACCGCCCGTCTCTTCCGGCACGAAGAGCACATCGTCCGCCTCCGCCTCGACCTCGAGTGCGACAAAACCCAGGACGTTAACCACCGCTTCCTAGCCAAAGCCCAGATCGAGATCCGCGGCCCCGACTTGATCGCTTCCGTCTCCAGCGACGACGCCTATAAGTGCATCGACCTCGTCGTCGACAAACTCGACGGCCTCCTCCGCAAACGCCACAGCCACCACAAGGAAAAGACCCACCACCCCCGCGCCGTGGAGCTCACCGACGAAATCCCAAAAACCTGATCCCGCGCGGTTCCGATGTAGGGCTCGCGCTCGCGCGACTACATAAAAACAAGAAGGGCCGGACTCACACTCGAGTCCGGCCCTTCTGTTTTTGAAATTTGAAAACCGCGGCGTCCGCCTCGTACCGCCGCTCAAAACATCGTCAGCGCATGAGCGCTTTCGATCACGATCCAGGCCGCGCCGGCCGCGACACCCGTGGCGAAAAACGCCTTCATCATCTTCCGCCGCTTCAACCGCGCATCGTAACGATCCGTGCTGAACGGCATCAGACTGCCGCTCTCCGAGATAAAGCTGACGAACTGCGCGTTCCGCAGACGAGTCGTGTGTATACGGCTGTTATCGACCCGGCCCATTTTTATGGCCGGACGGTGAAACAGATTTTTGAGTACACGAATCATTGCGAGCGGTGTGTAACCTAACGGCAAAATAGGTTCGTTTTTTCAACGCGAAATCCGCAGCGTCCGTGGTTTTCACGCATTTTTGTACCATGCATCACTTCTCCTACGTCGGTAACAACCTCCACTGCGAATCCGTCGATCTCGCCACAGTCGCGCAGCTGTATGGGACGCCCACCTACGTCTATTCCGCCGCGACCCTCGCCGACAATTACACACGCCTCGCCAAGGGCCTCTCCGGCCTCGATCTCCAGATCTGCTACGCGATGAAGGCCAACTCCAACCTCGCGATCCTCCGTCACTTCGCGAACCTCGGCGCCGCCTTCGACCTTGTGAGCGGTGGCGAAATCCGCCGCGTGCTCGCCGCCGGTGCCGACGTGAAGCGCAGCGTCTTCGCCGGTGTCGGCAAAACCGAAGCCGAGATCAAACTCGCCCTCGAAAACGGCATCTTCTCCTTCCACGTCGAGAGCGAACCCGAGCTCGCCCGCATCAACCACGTCGCCGGCAAACTTGGGGTGAAAGCCCCAATCGCCATCCGCATCAACCCCGACGTCGACGCCCACACGCACGCCAAGATCACCACCGGCAAGAGCGACAACAAGTTCGGCATCCCGCTGAAATTCGCCGCCGCCGCCTACGAAGCCGCCGCCAAATTCCCCAACATCGCCATCAAGGGCGTGCAGATGCACATCGGTTCCCAGCTCACCGACGTGAATCCCTTCGTCGAAGCCGTCGCCAAGGTCGCCCCCTTCGTCGCCGAGCTGAAAGCCAAGTACGGCATCACCTATTTCTCCATCGGTGGCGGCATCGGCATCGTCTACAAAGACGCCCTCGCCTCCGGCCAGCAGTCCTGGTGGGACAACCAACCCGCCGACAAACGCCCGCTCACCCCCGAAGTCTACGGCGCTGCCCTCCTCCCGCTCCTCAAGCCGCTCGGCCTCAAGATCCTCCTCGAACCCGGCCGCAACCTCGTCGGCAACGCCGGCGTGCTCCTCTCGCGCGTCGAGTACCTCAAGCGCGGCAATGGTCGCAACTTCCTCATCGTCGACGCCGCCATGAACGACCTCGTCCGCCCCGCGATGTACGAAAGCTACCACGAGATCGTCCCGCTCCACCGCGACACCACCCGCCCCGCGCTCGTCGCCGACATCGTCGGCCCGATCTGCGAAAGCGGCGACTGCTTCGCCAAAGAGCGCCAGCTCCAGCAAGTCGGCGAAGGCGAGTACATCGCCTTCATGAGCGGCGGCGCTTACGGCTACGCGATGGCCAGCCGCTACAACACCCGCGGCACCGCCGCCGAAGTGCTCGTGAAAGGCTCCACCTTCGAACTCGTGAACGCCCGCGAATCCTTCGAGACCATCATCGCCAACGAAAAAATCCCCGCCTTCCTGAAATAACGACTCGGACCTCGATCCGTTACACAGAGCGCACGGAGCCCTCACAGAGCCTAGAGAGACCACAACACCCGCCACGCCTCTCCGCCATTGGAGTCGTTGCGGCCTTCGTTCCCTTCGTTTCCTTCTGTAGAAATCCGAAACCAAATATCCGCTATCACGCCGCCACCGTCGCATACCAACGAGCCTCTCCCTCTCTGTGCCACCTCCGTGCCCTCTTTGTAACCCTCCGAAACTCCGAATCCGACGAATTGAAAACCACCGTCCACACGCTCCGTAAGCTCAAAGGCCAGCGACCCATCGTCGCCGTCACCGCTTACGACGCCATCATCGCGCGCTTCGCCAGCGAAGCCGGTGTGGACATCGTCCTCGTCGGCGACTCCGTCGGCAACGTCCTGCTCGGCTTCGACAACACCGTGCCGGTCACGCTCGACATGATCTGCCACCACACGGCCGCCGTCGCCCGCGCGAAACCCAACGCCCTCATCGCCGCCGACGTCCCCTTCGCCGAAGCCCACTACGATTTCGAAAAAATCCTCCGCGCCTGCCAGCGCCTCCTCCAGGAATCCGGTGCCGAAGCCGTGAAAATCGAAGGCGGCGCCTCGATGGCTCCGACCGTCGCCCGCCTCGTCGAAGCCGGCGTCCCCGTCTGGGGCCACATCGGCCTGCAACCGCAACAAGTCCACGCCCTCGGCCGCTACAAAAAATTCGGCACCAACCCCGCCGAAGCCGACTCGCTCCTCGCCGACGCCGTCGCCCTCGAAAAAGCCGGCGCCTTCGCCCTCCTCATCGAGCTGACCGACGCCGCCGTCGCCCAAAAAATCTCCGCTGCCGTGAAAATCCCCGTCATCGGCATCGGCGCCGGCCCGAATTGCGACGGCCAGATCCTCGTCTACACCGACCTCCTCGGCCTCACGCCCGGCTACGTCCCCGCCTTCGCCAAACAATTCGCCGACGCCGGAGCCCAAATTAAGACCGGCCTCACCGCCTACACCGAAGCCGTCAGAGCGCGAAAATTTCCGGAGTAAGTTATGAAAGCCGTTGACGCATTTCTGGTCAGAAACGGGGTCGACGTCGGAAAATGCTTTGGACTGCTCTTCATCGTGGGATCACTCGAGGCATTTTCTGAGATCATCGCGTACTCACTGTTGGGGCAACTGAACCTGAACTTCGGGGCTCCTCTCGGACTTTGGATCGGTATCGCGCTATGGCGACATAGGCCTTGGTCCCTCCTCCTGTTGATTGTGCTTAGCTGGTTGGTTGCCGGAATTTTTGTCGTAGTGCTGCTCGCAGCTCCAGTGATGGGCACCGCGAATTTGACCTTCAAGGTGGGTGATCTGGTCATTAACCCCCCCCCGCTGTGGCAGGCCTACGCATTCGCCGCATTCGTGCTCCCCTTCCTCTGGTTCATACTGATGGCCCTGCATTCCAGAACAGCTAAAGCCGAATTTCAGCCTCTACAGATAGACCATGGAGATCGTGGCGAGCCCTCGCGAGACGCCACGTAGTCCATTCCAAAAACCTCTTGGCCTTCCGTCACAAGGCCGCCGAAAGTTTCCTCATGAATTTCGCCATCATCGGAGCCGGTGCCTGGGGCACGGCGTTCGCCATCCACCTCAGCCGCCTCAACCACACCGTCACGCTCTGCCCCCGACGCTTCGAGCAGGCGCTCGCCATTTCCTCCGCCCGCGAAAACACCGACTACCTCCCCGGCATCCCGCTCCCGCCCAGCATCCAGCTCGGCCACGAACTCACTCCCGTCCTCATGGAAGCCGAGGTCGTCCTCCTCGCCTGCCCCTCCCAAGTCCTCCGCGAAACCTGCGAACGCATCCGCGACAACCTCAGCCTCGCCACGCAGCTCCGCTACATCGTGAGCCTCTCGAAAGGTCTCGAAGTCGGCACGCACCTCCGCCCCACCGAGATCATTTCCGCCACGCTCCCGCAGTACGGCGCCGGCGCACTCACCGGCCCCACCAACGCCGCCGAATTCGCCCGCGGCCAGCCCGCCGCGATGACGCTCGGCGTCTCGCACATCAACGATTTCGCCACCGCCGTCCAAGCCGCGCTCAGCGGTCCGACTCTCCGCGTCTACACGACCGACGACGTCGCCGGCGTCGAAATCGGCAGCTGCCTCAAAAACGTCTACGCCATCGCCGCCGGTTGCTGCGACGGACTCAAACTCGGCGACAACGCCAAAGCCGCGCTCCTTACCCGCGCCCTCGCCGAAATGGTCCGCGTCGGCCAGGCCCTCGGCGCGCGCCCCGAAACCTTCTACGGTCTCAGCGGCTTCGGCGACCTCGTCGCCACGTGTCACGGCGGCTGGAGCCGCAACCGCGAATTCGGGCAAAAGCTCGGCGAAGGCCGTACCACCACCGAACTCATGGCCGGCCGCAAGACGGTCGTCGAAGGCTACAAGACCGCCGAGTCCTTCAACGAACTCTGCTCCGCCCGCGGCATCGACGCCCCCATCCTCCGCGAAATCCGCGCCATGCTCCGCGACTCCAAGCCACCGGCCAAAGTCCTCGCCGCCCTCATGGGCCGCGACCTCAAACGCGAGTAAAAGCCTCCGTCGTAGGGCGCGAGCTTGCTCGCCGCCGCCGCGCGCCATCGCGCGCGGCTCCGTATCGGCTCCCGTAGCCGCGCTTTCCGAAGCGTGGCCAGACGCCCGCCGGACCGGCACTTATCAAGTGCCGCCCTCCGCGTTTCCGCCCTTCAGCGCTTCCGCGATCTTCCGTCTTTTTCGCGACGGATCCCCGCTGTCCCTCCGATCGCACGCCTGCGCCCAACTACCAATTACCAACTACAAACTACCGCTTCCCGGCCTCTCCGATCAAAAATCGTACCCGATCAAAAACCGCAGCCGCTCGTAATCCTGCACGCGCGAATCCGGATTGTTCTGACGAAACTCGTGCCGGATCCCCGCGCTCAACGAGTCCGTCAGCTTCTTCGAAAACTCGAACTCGTTCTCCCACCCCTGCGACCGATCCTTGATCGAATAATACCACACCGCCCGCTGCGTCAGCGTCATCCGCCACGGCAGCACCGCCTCCGCCTCCACGAATAACGACTCCACGTGCTCGCTCGACTTCTCGTCGCTGTCGATCGCCCACACATTGAAAAAATTCTCGGCCACGCCCGCGCGCAGCTTGATCCGCTCCCGCCTCAGAATGTGCACACCCGCGCCCACTTGTTGCTGCAACAGCACATACGGAAACGGCTGAAACCCGCCCGAGTTCACATCGTCCCGCTCTCCCAGCAGACGGTACGAACCGAAGATCCAGTTGCTCACGTCGTGCCGCCACGAGCCCGTCGTCTTGATGAGATCCACCGTCCGCACGTCGTTCTCCTCCCGATACTCGTAACGCGTTTCCAGCCGCACCTCGTCCTTCGCCCAGTTCCGCCGCACGCGCCCCTCGGCGAGAAACACTTTTCGATCTTTCGAATCGTGCACGATGTCCGTCGATGCCGCCAGCCGCCCCGTCCACGGCTCCCACCAGCGCACGATTCCTTCCTCCACCCGCTTCCGCAGCCGCTTCAGCAAAATCTGATCGTAGATCGACGGCGGCGCATCCGGCTCCGTGGGCATCGGCGCGATGATCGGCGGCGCCGGCTGCGACGTCACCTCCACCGCGGCCTCATTCTCCGGCACGCTCAGATTCCCAAACCGGTCCGACTGAAAAATAATCTTCCCGTTCTCCCTCCGCACAAACGTCCCCTGCACCCGGTCCCCGTCGTTGAAAATCAATACATCCGCCCGCGCGCTCAACGCCAGCCACACGCCCGCGACGGCCATCAGGAAAATTCTCTGCGCAAAAAACATCGTTGTCCCACGCAGCCGGAAACGGACCACACCAGCGGCCCGCCTCTCCCGACGCGTGGCCCGGCCCTGACAACCCGCCCGGAAACGTTGTTCCCGCGTGTTTTCAACCGGCCTGCACGACCGCTCGTTTTCGCCTGACATATCCCTCACCTTTTTCCGCCCTTAGCACGTGGCAACCGTCGATTCGCCCGCGGCAAATTTTCCCGCGCTCGCCTCTTTCCTCCCCACCGTTTCTCTCTCCTCGTGCATCCCCTCCTCGTCATCGCCACCTGCGTGTTCGCCGCCTCCACCCTGCGCGCCGACTCGCCCGCGTTGACGATCACCCGCCAGCTCCTCCCGTCACCAGCTCCCGTCGGCGCGATCAGCCCGGGCTTCATCCCAACATCAGACGGACCTCAACTCATCTGGACCGAACCCGCCACCGCCAGCCGCCCTGGGCAGTCCGGCGCCGTCTGGGAGACAACCGCAGCCCGCTTCTCCGCGCCGCTTCCGCTCTCGATCAAAACGTCCGGCGCCACCGCCATCCCTCGCGTCATATTTCCCGACGGCAGCGAACTCACCGCCTTCTTTCCCGAAAAAGACGGCCGCATCCTCGATCTCCATACACAGCGCCACCGCAACCAAAACTCCGCCCCGCCCAAACCCCTCAGCTCCGATTCCTGGCCCCGCTCCTCCTCAACACCTCCTCTGCTCGCCGCCCGCGAAGCCCGCACCCTCGCCGTCTGGCTCAACCACGCCGAACCCACTCCCCGCCTCTTCGCCGCCCTCTCGCTCAACGCCGGCGAACAATTCCTCCTCCCCGTCCGCATCGACGACGGCCACCCCCTCGGTCCCGCCAGCCTCGTCCTCCTCCGCGACGGCTCCGCGTACATCGCCTGGCTCGAAGCCCCCGCCTCCACAAACCCCACCGCCGCCCTCTGGCTACGCCGCCTCTCCCCCGCCGGCGATCCCAGCATCCCCGTCCTCATCGCCACCGCCCGCACCTCCGAAACTCTCGGCCCTCCCCAACTCGCCCTCCTCAAGGACTACGATTCCACCCCCGCACAACTCCTCCTCGCTCACGAGCTCACCGCCGGCAGCGTCACTCAAATCGCCACCCATCTCATCACGCTCCCGCCCGCCGAAAGCTTTTCCCAAGGCCGCCCCTGCCTCACCTGCCCGCCCGACACCGCCACCCTCCCCGGCCATCCCCTCGCCGGCCGCCTCATTCGCATCCTGCCGGAAAAAAACCTGATCTTCGTCGAACACGCCGAAATCCCCGGCATCCTCCCCGCCGGGAAAAACACCTTCCTCCTCGACGACAACTCCCCGCACAACCTCTCCCCCGGCACCCGCCTCCTCGCCCGCGTCGAACAACGCGGCAGCACCTGGCACCTCTTCGGCATCCAAATACTCACGACACCACCCGCTCCCTGAAATTCTCTCATGCAAAAACTCACGCCCGTCCTCCTCTTCGTCGTCCTCGCCCTCGTCGTCCTCAACATCGCCACCCTCCGCCAGCTCGACCGCCTCGAACAACGCATCGCCGCCCTCGAACCAAAACCTCCGGCCTCCACCGTCACACCAGCCTCCACCGTCGCAAAACCAGCCATCACTCCCGCCCCCGCGCCCACCCCTTGACGACTTTGTCATAATCGCGCCCTCGCCACCGCTTCATGATCGCCATCGCACCATTCGCCGACGCCTTCCGCCGCCTCCTCGCGGCCGGTGCCGCCGCCTTGGTGCTCACGCTGATCGTCCTCGCCGCCTCCCCCGAAGCGCACGAACACGTCCACCACGACTGCCACCACGACGAAGAACACACCTGCGCCGTCGTCCTCTTCGCCCAAGGTCTCTGGACCTCCCTCGACATCGTCGCCGCCACCACGCCCGAAATCGCCTGGGCGCAACTCATCCCCCTTTCCCGCCCCGAGCTGCGCCTCGCAGCCCCACCCCACCGCCTGCCCCCGCAGTGCGGCCCTCCGATTTGCTGAAAACGTCCTGGAGGACGCTGCCCCCTCAGCACCGTTCCTTACGGACCGGCACTTGGTAAGTGCCGCCCCTCACCGCGCAGCCTTCGCGCCGCGTTCCATCTTCCACGCGCCACCGCGCCTCGCCCAGCCACTGCTTTGGCCAGGCCCGCCCGCGTACCTCCCACCAACACCTCCGCGTAACCACGCATCCGCATGTCCCTCTCTCTCCGTCCCGCCTCACTTCTCTTCCTGGCCGCCGCCCTCGCGCACGGCCAATCACCAACACCACCGCCGGCCCACACCCACTCCGCCGCCGATGAACCCATCGCGCTCGAAAACCTCGTCGTCACCGCGACGCCTCTCGAACGCTCCCAAGCCGAAATCGCCGCGCCCACCTCCGTCCTCGCTGGCCGCTCCCTCTCGCTGAAACTCCAGCCCACCCTCGGCGAAACCCTCGTCGGCCAGCCCGGCGTCGCCTCCACCTACTTCGGCCCCGGCGCCAGCCGCCCCGTTATCCGCGGCCTCGGCGGCGACCGTATCCGCATTCTGGAGAACGGCACCGGCTCCATCGACGCCTCCTCCACCAGCCCCGACCACGCCGTCGCTGTCGACCCGCTCTTCGTCGACCGACTCGAAATCGTCCGCGGCCCCGCCGCCCTCCTCTACGGCGGCAACGCCGTCGGCGGCGTCGTCAACGTCATCGACCGCCGCATCGCGACCGCCCGCGCCGACCGCCTCATCGAGGGCCGCGCCGAAGTCCGCTACAGCTCCGTCGACGAAGGCAAAAGCGGCGCCGTCCTCCTCGAAGGCGGCTCCGGCCCGCTCGCCTGGCACGTCGACGCGTATCGACGCACCAGCGACAACCTCCGCATCCCCGGCTTCGCCGAAACCGCCGCCATCCGAGCCGAGGAAACCGAACACGCCGCCGAAGAAGGCGAGCCCGCTCCCGAGTTTGCCCACGGCCGTCTTCCCAACTCCCGCCAGCAGACCGACGGCGCCGCCGCCGGCTTCTCCTGGATCGGCTCCCGCGGCTACCTCGGCTTCGCCGCCAGCGGCCACAACGCCAACTACGGCATCCCCCCCGGCGCACACGAACACGAAGAACACCACGAGGAGGAAACCGGCACAGCAGAAGCCGACCTCCCGCATAACACATCCTTCGCTTTCGCCGCCGCCGCCCTCCCCGGCGAAGACGAACACGCCGTCCGCATCGCCCTCCGCCAGCGCCGCCTCGATATTCACGGCGCGCTCACCCAGCCCTTCGGCATCTTCGAATCCGTCCGCTTCAAACTCGGCCTCGCCGATTACCGCCACCAGGAACTCGAAGGCGCCGAGATCGGCACCGTCTTCGAAAACCGCGGCTACGACGGACGCCTCGAACTCCTCCACCAACCGCTCGGCCGCGTCACCGGCGCCCTCGGCGCGCAAGTTTCCCACAACGACTTCTCCGCCATCGGCGAAGAAGCCTTCCTCCCGCCCTCGCACACCGCCAGCTACGCCCTCTTCGCCTTCGAGGAAATCGCCTTCGATCCCGTGACCTGGCAGCTGGGTGCCCGCGCAGAAACGCAGGAAATCGAGGTCCGCGACGGCTCCGGCCGCGGCAAGGACGACTCCGCCCTCAGCCTGTCCACCGGCCTCGTTTGGAAACTAACCGACACCTGGTCCTTCGGCGCCACCCTCGCCCGCACCGAACGCCTTCCCAACTCCCAGGAGCTGTATTCGAACGGCCCGCACGTCGGCACCCAGTCCTTCGAAATTGGCGACGAAACCCTCGGCAAAGAAAAATCCCTCGCCGCCGACCTCAGCCTCCGCCGCCGCACCGGCTTCGTCACTGGCGAGCTGACCGTCTTCGCCAGCCGTTTCGACGGCTACCTCTTCGAGCAACCCACCGGCGCCGAGGAAGATCACCTCCCCATCTACCGCTACACCCAGCGCGACGCCCAGTTCCACGGCGCCGAGATCGAAACGATTGTCCACCTCCACGAATCCACCGCCCACACCTTCGATTTCCGCGCCGCCGCCGACACCGTCCGCGGCAAACTCCGCGGCTCCGCCGAAAACCTCCCGCGCATCACGCCCCGTCGCCTCACCCTCGGCTTCGACTATCGCGGCGGCCCGTTCTCGGCGGGCATCGACACGCAGTTCGTCGATCGCGCGCGCAACCTCGCGCCCAACGAAACCGCCACCGAAAGCTACACGCTCCTCGGCGCGTCGCTCGGCTGGCACTTCGACGTGAACCGCTTCGCCTTCGATGTCTTCGTGCGCGCCAGCAACCTCACCAACGAAGAAGCCCGCAACCACGTCTCCTTCCTCAAAGACGTCGCCCCCCTCGCCGGCCGCAATCTCACCCTCGCCCTCCGCGCCAGCTTCTAACCCGCGCGACCGATGTAACGCATTACATCACAAACCGCCGCGGCCTCGGCCCGCAGGCCCGTTGTCACCTATTAGATGACAACGGGCACTCCCCGCTCCTGTTCATCCTGCAATCCCGCCCCAAAAAACTCCGCCCTCTTCACCACTTTCCCCCGCCCCCGTCCGTGTCCATCCGTGAAATCCGTGGTCAAAAAATCTCCCTTTTCCGCGTCTCCGCCCTTCCGCGTTTCCGCGATCTCCCTTCCCTCAGCTTCGCGCCTCACCCTCACCACAACCCCATCTGCACCCCGCCCGGCCTCCGGAAAAACGCCGTCGAAATATCCGCCCGCTCCCGGTTCAACCCCGCCCGCCGCGCCGCCACCGCGAACAAATCGTGTATCTGCTCCGCGAATATCCCCTCACCCCGCATCCGCTTTCCCCAATCCGACACATTGAGCTCCCCGCCCCGCAGCTCCCTCACCCGATCCAGCACCCGCGCCTTCTTCGACGGCGCATGCACATCCAGCCAGTGCGAAAAAATCTCCTTCACCGCATACGGCAGCCGCAGCACCACATAACCCGCGCGCGTCGCCCCCGCTTTCGCCGACGCATCCAGAATCGCCGGAACCTCATGCTCCGTTAACCCCGGGATGATCGGCGCCGTCATCACCCCCACCGGCACGCCCGCCTCCGCCAGCATCCGAATCGCGCGCAACCGATGCTCCGGCCGCGCCGCCCTCGGCTCCAACTTCCCCGCCAGCTCCGCGTCCAGCGTCGTGATCGTCACGTACACCACCGCGCATTTCCACCGCGCCAGCTCCGCCAGCAAATCCCGGTCGCGCGTCACCAGAAAATTCTTCGTCACGATCCCCACCGGATTCCGAAACTCCGCGAACACCTCCAGGCACTTCCGCGTCAGCCGGAAATGCCGCTCCGCCGGCTGATAACAATCCGTCACGCCGCTCATCGACACCACCTGCGGCTCCCACTTCGGCTTCGCCAGTTCCGCCCGCAACAACTCCGCCGCCCGCAGCTTCACCAAAATCCGCGTCTCGAAATCCAGCCCGCTGCTCCAGCCCAGATACTCGTGAAACGGCCGCGCATAACAATACGCTTCTCTAACTCTAAGTGGTTCCCTCGCGTAAAATCGTCGGACGAGCTGGATGCCCGCTCCCGAGGACAGGAGCCATAGCTTGCCGCAGGGAGCGGGCATCCAGCGGAGCTCGTAGCAACTGAGACGTTTGTATGCTGAGAGTGCGCAGGCTCGACAGCGTGGGAATCCAAAAGAGACCACGGCGTTATAGAGGCCGAACAGCCGGGTGAATAACTGGACGGTTCGACGCTAGATTCCTGCAATGGGGGCGCAATTGTTCATTGCGCTCCCCGCGCTGGCTTACGGCGGCGTCGCGAAGCCTGCCCAGCAATACCGAGAGGCGGTTCTCGGCCACACAAATTTCCAAAACCTGAAACCGATAGACACACCGCGACTCATCTACTTCGCAACGAACCCCGCCAGATCATCATAGGAGACCACTTGGTTGGTCGGTATCTGAAGCGCTCGAAAAAACTGCATGGGCACCACCTCGCTCGTGATTAGGAGTGGGCAGAGCTTAAGCTTGTCCAACGGGATGCCGGTCAACTTCGCCAACACCGGCAAATGGCCTTTCAGCCATTCGATCCGCCGGATGTGGCGGAACAACGCATCCTTTTCTTCGCGGCTGCCCTTGAATTCCTCTAACCGCTGCACGACCTCGCGGATATTCCCTGCCGTGCGCAGTCGCTTGCATTCCGCAGCATATACCCGGCCCGAGCTCGTATTCCAAGAAAGCACGTCGACATCCCCGAGCCCGTCTTTCTTCGACGCGCCCAAGCTCGTGAGTTCAACTTCGAGTTTGGTCTCGTAGCCAGCAGAACGAAAAACTTCGGCCACCTCCGCAGCGAAGGCATGGCCTCGCGCATGCACGATTTTCCCAACGAACTGCTTCATCTCATTTGAGCGGAAAATTGAGTTTGGGAAATATGCCCGTTCGATATTTCCCAGCAGGTATTCTATGGATTGAGTGAGGAGGGGAACGGAAACGAACCAGCTGCGTGGGTTAGCGGTGACTTGAATTAGGGGGCGCATCAATACCGAGAGCTGGCGTCGGAACCTCCAAGGATACACGTCCCGCTCATGTGCACCGACCGGCAGATCTTTATTCCAAGCAGTTCGAATTGGCAGCGTCATCCGGTCCAGGAACGCTGTGGCATTCTCATCGTCCAGTCCGCAGCGCTTCAAAAACGCCCGAAATTCGGGTTCGGGGAAAATGCCGCCGGCTTGCCGCCCGTAGGTTGCCAGATCGTGAAACTTCGCGGTCACATTAAGCAGGTGATCGCAGCTGAATCCAAACTCCGGCAGCATTACATCATTCAAAGTTTCGACGCGTGGATCAGGCGTTAATGGCGCCGCCCCGCTTGAGGCCTGCGGATAGTGATCCTCGTAACTGGCCGCCGCTCGTTCGGTTCGTTCAAAAGATTGCTGCGTGAAGTATTTTCCGACGACCTCACGATAGAACGATTCGTCGACGCCGATTTCGCCATTGGCAAAAACTGTTACGACCGGATTCAGGAAACCGAAGGCAATCGCATCTCGGTGATGCGCGAGTTCCAGCAACACGGCCACCTCCGCAAGCAACGCCATATGGTCAGCGCGGTTGAGCGGTCGATCGCCCGCGCAGGCGTATTGCGCTGTCTCAATCAGCAGACGATTGCCAAGGCTGGACTTCGCACGATCCGATCTGCGGTCGTGAATCAGGTCATGCACGCCAGCTGTGTCACGATGCATGGCGAGCAACGAGCGAGCCGTGAGGTCCCAGTGGCTGCGGTCGCGCTCTACTTCGTCCAACGCGGCACAACACCTGCCTACGACGGTCGCGTGGTGAAATGGACGGAGACGGGCTTCGATCCGCTCCCAAACCTTCTCCACGCTGTTTTGGAGAAACGTTCGACAAGCCTCCTGGCCCTCAACGCAATCGGACTTCGGTCTGCCCGCCAGATCCGCGAGACCGAAGCGTGCCGCCGCGAGGTCTTCGTCGGCGACAAACACGGGGTCGGGATGTCCGGGACCGGAAAGCAATTGTTCGATTCCTCGCGCCTCGGTTATATGGAAATAGCGGGCATCGTCACTGCGGACGATGGTACGCACCAACGCGGCGCAGTCCGCTGCAGCGAGTCGCGTTCCCTGGAGCTCCGCCGCTCCCCGAACCATCGCCGCGACGATTTCCGTTTCCGCAATATTTTTCGGCACCCCAAAAGCCGCCAGAAATTCTGTCGGGATGTTGAGCGTTAACTTGGAAGCCCCGCGGTCAACGGTTGCCTCGAGGTGCGGCGCTTTCGTCAGCCTAGGTAACTGACTACGGTCAAACTTCCAGCCAAGAAGATTGGGTAACACTAGTTCGATCGCTACGCTTTCGCGACCAAAGTCTCGCCAAGTCTCGGCGACCACGCGCGAAAAGGGGTCGATCCAATTCAGCAGGCATCGCCAAACCTGGTGCACCAAGTCCCGCTTTTCGTCGTCCAATCCAGCGAACGATGCGGACAACCACCAACGTGTGGTATCTGCTTCGACGCAGCCCACAAAGCGATGGCAGGCGGTGGATGAGTAATCCGCGTAAATCGGCGCGGCCTTGTCTGCCTCAAGAAACGCACGTGCGGTGTGTCGGACTATTCGCACCCAACTCGCCCGGTCATGGGCGAGCACGCAGTGTTCATCCTGCTGCTGTAAAATCTCGGTGCGCAGTTTGGCAGAGAAATCACAGTCGAGGTGCACTATGGTCGTTTTGGGACTCATGTCTTGGCGGATCATCCGAAATTCGCCCGATTTCCAATACGCATACTGGTTTAGCAAACCGGCGAGGTTCATGATGCGCGTGCCACCTTCGTGCAGCCGATCGGTCTGTTCCCCGAGTTTCCACAATCGCATGGCGGTGCATTCGGCCTCTGTAAGCAATAGCCAGTCAGCCAAGCTGGCGGCGTGGATCTGCCAGTTTTTTCGAACCGCCGGTAATCCAAATGCCATCCAGCGAATCGTCACCAAGTTTATCAGGACCATCCCGCCGGTGAATCCTGGGATCTGCTCGAATTTTTCAGCGCAGGCTTCGACGTATTCGAGTAAAGCTTGGGTTGTCGACTGGTTCCATGCATCCTGCCCACCGTAATCCGTAGCCACCTCCGTGATGGGCGGACAATAGGTCAGGAAAATCGCTGGTTTGCCCAAGTCGAAGTCGGCGAAAAAAGGATAAAGAGGGGGAAGGTTTTTCGGTGGCACCGGCGCCTCAAACTGCATGGCCCGAACTCCGAGCCGCCTCGCGATTTCGTTCACGAAAGGCGAGGTACTTTCCGTTGCGAAAAACGTGTCGGCCCAGCCACCCATGCTGGACGCAACACGACTGAGGATCAGGCGTTGGACCGCCTGAGCGACGAACATCGGAGCGATCAACATAACACCCGTTGCCGTCTTTAGCAGCGGCCGGCGCTCCAACTCGGAGTTGCCCATCGTTTCCTGCGCGAGTTTTGCCCGGTGGTCGTCACTCAGTAGGAACGGGGCTAGCGCTTCCAATGGAATTTCCAGACTCTGCAATTCCTCCACCGAGAAATCAATCGCGGCCATACCGGCCGCGATTTCTTCCCGGGCTGGAACGCGTATTCTCCCCGCGGCTTCGCCTCCGCCGGCTTGATAGCGGATGAGGTCGAGCCGTCCCGCGACAGTGTCACTCAATCGGAGCAACGCGATGGCGCTGCGGTGAGTTTCCTCAAAAGTCGGGAATTCACGTTTCCCTTCCAAGAACGCGACCAGCCGCTCCACCCAGAAATCGCCATCGCTTGTATTCCCTACGAATACTCGGAACGAGCCGGACTGGCTGTTCACGCATCCGACAAAAACGTCCTCGATTGGATCTTCGTGCGTCCGAAGCTCGGATTCGTAGAGAAGGCGACACCACTCGATCAGATTGACGCCGCTCGGCTTCCCTTGGCCCCGACAAGCGACCGCGACCAGATGCGCCAGGCCATTTATCCGGAACGTATTGGCATGAGCCTCCGAATTCACCGCTAACGCTGCGACCAAACGCGCAGCATCTGAATAAGCGAAGCGAGCCAGCTTAGCCGTGAGCGCTGAGTGCCTCTTGATCAGTTGTTCGACCGGCCACATGGGTGAAGGCATTGGTCATTTCCCGCGAGCTAACAACTCGAGACATGCCAGTAGCCAGAAGTCACTCTATTAGTCAGGCAACGCTTGGTTAATTGACCGTGAATAGATGTTCGGAGCAGCATGACTGCTTCAGATGAACGTCGCTCATTGCTCAGATGCCGCGGGCGAGTCACAAAAAAACCCCGGCCTGACTTAGCAGGACCGGGGTCAAAGGGGGCGGAAATCCGGAGCTTGTCCGGTCCCTCTCGCCCTCCTTTTGGCGGGAGGAACTTTAGCGAAATGCAATTCAGGCTTATTTCAATAGCCAACTTTTTGGTGACTAATCGATCGTTACAACGTTCAGAGGCTCGCCAAGAAGGGCCTCAAAGAAGCGAGCCTTGAGCTGTTCGTTGTCGCGACCGTCATAAACGGTAGCATCTGAAAGTGCGGTGACTAGGCGTGCTTGGGCGTTTCGATCGACGGCGACAAAACGCCCATTATTCGTTACCAAAACCCATCGCACAGCTGCCAACGCGAACATTCGTTCTTTGGTATTTGGCAGTGTGGATCGGACAGCTTCAGTGAAAAAACCAGATGCTTTTGTATTCATTGTTTGAACACTCTTCATGTGTAGGAGTTATTGGCCGCATTGTGAGGGGCAAACTCATCATGCTCAGACGCAAGATAACCTCCGTCGCGAAATCTGCGCACGATCGCCCGGTACCGGCTGTCCGGGCTGTTTACGAAGTTTCCCGAAATCCAATCTCCATCTCCAGGAACCGCCATTAAGACTCCGCCTGAAATGTCCTGAATCACTTCAGGATAGCGGAAGAATCCAAAAGCCGTTTCTCTGGCGTCGCTATCGGTCACCACAAGAAAAACACCATAGATTGGTGCAAGGCGGCAATATCCAGTCGAGGCTCCGTAACTCCAGCACATCTCTTTCGAAAGGTTATGCCCAATCAGACGGGTATCTTCGATGACCAGCCCGCGAGCGATGCGACGCGCGAAATCGCGCCGGGGCTGATTGTCGATTGGACCGTTCACCACAATCGTCGGCGCAAAACCCATCAGACATGCATCGCCTTCAACGTTTCGTAGAAACTTTTCGAGCGCCGCCGCGTTAACGGACCTAGTTGCCGCATCAGGTCTTTGACTACGTTATCCTTTTCGATGAGATGGTGTTGTTCCGGGTCTAGCTTCCAAGCGTTCATGCGTTAGAGAAATCTGAGCTGTTCTTCTTCGCCGCTTTTATGGCGGAACACGACCTTGCCACCCTCGGCGGCGTGTTCAGTGACAAGGTCGTAAAGTGCGACGGATTTCCTGATGAGGTCTGTCAGGCTGGCGGTGCCAGTGCGTTTACGGAGGCTCTCGAAATTGGCCTTTGTTTGCGCGTCGAGGTCGAGGCTTAGGCGTGCGCGACCGCCGTCGACGGCGTCGTCGCTGGGGTTCTTTGATTTGATTAAGGAGGAGGGCAAGGGCGAGGGTGCAAATCAGCAGAGCAGCATAGGCTTGCCATGGTGAATTGCGTATTCCGAGCACCACTACGCCGGTAATGGACGTAGGTAGAACGGCCAGTAGGAGTTTTCCTCTCGCCGGGATATCGGGACTATCAATGACGGCTCTCGTAGGGCTGTAGAGGCCCTGTTTCTTGAAGAACCGGTCCTGTACCGAATCGTGCTGCTCTAGTTTGGATTTCTTAGGTGAGGCACACATCTGCGATCTTTCCGTTCTGTTCGAGACGGAAAGACCGGCAGCGTGTAGCGCTAGAAGGTGTGAACATGGTGTTCAACGTCTCGTAGGTGGCTAACGCTTCGCGGTCTTGAGGACGAAAGCCGTACGGGATGGGACCACGTACGCCCTCTAGACATTGAAGAGTTGTGGTTGAGGGTGAAAAGCGGCGCTTGGGCCCCGCGTTTTGCTGGCGCAGAGAACACTTCGGCTTTGGAAGCCCGCACCTAAGTGCGGCCACAGCTACGATGAAAGATACGTATGGGCTGTGGGACTTCATGGAGTGAATTGGTACATACGACCGAACAACCTGTTGCCCGGTCTCGATGTGGATAGTTCCCACATTTTACCCACAGTCAAGCGTCTTCCGAAATCTCTTGTAAGCGCACCGCAAATTGCTTCTGTACAGATTCCCTCCCGCCAAAAGGAGGGCGGGAAGGGCAGGCCAATCGCCTGAGTTTTCGCCCCCTTTGACCCCGGCCCTGCCAAGTCAGGCCGGGGTTTTTCTTTCGGAGACAACTAGAAGCTCGCGGAGAAAATTATCGCGCAGCCAAATGCCTCGGAATCTTTCTCAAGGTCCATGCCTGAGATTGGGACGTCCTTCCCTTCCTCGATGCCGTCGTTGAGCTTTTTAACGTTGGGCTCTATTAGGAGGTAAGCGCCTAAGTTATATGCGACGCCCGTTGCTTTGCTGATCTTCACTGACTTCGTTTCGGGATCGTATCGAAAATTCTCTTTCCGAAACGAGCAAAGGAACCCGAGGCCCGCTGAACGGATAACGTCGTCACCAAGTTCGATCACAGTCGTGAAACCAAACGCAGCGTCGTTGTTGGTTACAACTTTCTCGCCGGTAGCGTCGGCTCTGGCTTCTGCGATCGCTTGGTCCCGAGATCCCCCTCGTCCATCGCCAAAGAAGAAGTGTGCTTCAAGGATCGGCGCTATGCGGGCTCGGGGTTTCTTGCTAACTAGGACTGTGTTGTTCTGCAAAGATGCCGATTCGATGACATCGTCGTCGAACATGTATATAGCAGCCAACCCCGGCGCAAAACCGAGTCTCGAATAATCGATAGGGGTTGTGTTCGCAGTGGTTACGTTCGCGACGGCTTTCTCTTTGGAAGCGGCAGCTTGTTTCTTCGCTGACTCTGCTTCTGCCTCAGCTGCTTCGGCTACAAGCACAGCCAGTTCGGCCTGTGCTTTTATTTTCTCAGCCTGTGCTTTTAAGTGGGCTGTTTCTTGGTCGAGGGTGTTCACCTCGGCGGATGGCGTTGAAGATTGGGCTGAGGACAGTGTTGCAAACTCCGGCATCGAAAGAAGCGCGGGCAGCGCTACGCACATGATGAAGCGATGTGTTTTCATTGTTGGTTGAGCTTTGGCACCTCCCGAGAGGAGCTTGGATGTCGCCAGCACGGTCAGTGCCGTCGCTGTACAACCGTTTTCATCTAACGCTGTTACTCGCCCTCTTGCTGTCCGATCTTTGGGCGTCTTTTGCGCGTCGATAGCGAGGGTCCGTAGGGGATTTTGGGGGACCTTGGGTTACCAACCACCGACGCCCAAAAGACGCCCGGTTCCCGCTTAACTCACTCAGCACTTGCGCAAAGCACTCACCTGCAGGCGGTGCCCTCGCCCAGAATCGAACTGGGATCACACGTTTAGGAAAACGGGACATCTTGTTATGACCCGCATTGGGCGTACGAGCTGTCATTGTTTTCTTTGAAAACTAGCTCACCACAAGTTGTCGCGCCGGTCTGGTCACTATGAGATGTCGTTTGGCGACATTTCTGCAGAACTTTACCACCTAGAGGCAGAAAAATTGAAATGATATGCTAGACCCATGCAGGAGAGTTACCAAGAACCACTAGTCTCCATCGGAACGAACCGCGAGCAGTACACAGACAATTCGAAACGCAAGCAGCGGATACGTTACTGAAGCGCCAGTGTCAGTCCCGGGCACGTGAGAGGTTTGATATTGCCGGGGTTTTTGATTCACAATCTGCGCCTCCTAAATCCCTCCATCCAAGTCACCAAAGACGAGGCGGTTGGCTTCGAAGTGCGCATCCGCAGTACTAGAGAAAATTGTGTACAGAGCAGAGTTGGCCCGGGACATACCTACATATGCTTCCATTCGGGAATTCTCTGCATCGAGATCCTCTATGTCGGTTAAGATGATCACCTTTGCCTCCAGTCCTTTGAATCTGAATATGCTGCTATGGCGGAGCTGACCGGCCCTCGCCGGCTGTCGGGGATCGTAGGGAACTAATCGCAGGCCTGAGATCGATGATGTCCGCGCAAACAACGCAGCCTTCTCACCAGCGGCCGTAAGAAGGACAACTTGTTCGGGCGTGACGCCGGCGTCGCGGATCTCCGTGACCAGCTCAGCCAGCCGACGTAGCCCGTCGCAGTCGGAACAGACAACCTTCCGCACCTGCTGCCCGCGGATTCCTGAAAACTGTGGCCGGGGAATCATCGAAGCGACGGAAAAGAACGTCACCACCTCGTTCGTGTTTCTCCAGTTGCGGGTGAGCGTGAAATTGAACGGGAGGAATGATTGGATGTCGAACGGCGACGCTCCTTGCCGTATGATCCGCTGACGTGGGTCCTCGAACCACATCCATCGTCCGGATTCATAACCTCCTTCTAGCATACAGCCCAGCGCACGGGCGAACGGCGCGTGGTCTCCGATATCTTGGCCCTCATCGACAATGAGTACGTCCCACCGCCGCAACCCCGGGCGCCCAGCCGCAGCTTCTTGGACCAGACGCGGAATTTCCTCCGAAAACCCCTCTCGCCCGACAAACTCGCATACACTCGACTTCCCCGCCTCTCGGAGCACGGAGAGGCAGTGACCATGTAGTGTATTTATAGATACATTTACCGAGGACCGATTACGCGTCGCATAGCTGTCGAGATGATCTGCTAGCAGCCGGTTAAAGCACACAAACAGCACGCGTCTACCCTCGGCGGCGTGCCGCCGAGCGCACTCCATCGCGATCAGAGTCTTGCCGGTTCCCGCCTGCCCCTCGACAACGATCCTAGGGTTCCTAGCGATATGATCTAGAAGAGCATATTGCTGCGCCGCTAAGCGGACCATCTCATGCTCGTGGCCTTCAATAATGGCTGCTAAAGTAGGAACCTTCTCGAAGTTTCCGCGGAGATACTCGAGCAATGCGGCTTCCGAAACCGCGTCAAGGTCATGCGGCTCATAACCAGTCTTCTCCAGCATCTGTGCGCGTGTGAAGCTGACCGCATCCTCAACCACCTCGAGTAGCGGACGGGGCCAAGCCTCCTTGTCGTAGACTCTTTGGCGGTCCCATTCGACCGATTCAAGGTCCAGATCGATGTCCGGGAGAAACGCTACTCCTCCGAACGCCGTGGCAGCCTGCGGCGAACGTAGTCCGAATCTTTCCGCGACCGATTTTCTGATCGCCGCCGCAACGGAAGCCGCTTGCTGCATTGGCGACTCACGGCGCTTGCCCATATTACCGTATCGGTCGGTGAAATACCAGATCCCGTCTTTGCGTGCCACGCGACCTCCTTTCACCTCAAAGATTACTACCCCCCTTCGATGGATTACGACAAAGTCGGCTTCGGAATAGAGCTTGTAGCGGTGCTGCGCGACACCGAGCGAATGGAGCACAGTGTAGTCTTCGGGAAGCTCTATGCGGAACCGTTCAAAGAGGCGACGCTCAGCGTTGCTCTTGCAATCCTCGCTGACAAAGTTGGGCAGCAATCGGGCCATCTGGTCGCTTATAGAAACGCGAGCTCTGGGTTGAGCTCCGTGCCTACAAGCACGCCCCGGTCAAGGAACCCGTTGAAAAGCTCGCACGCGGTCTCGGGCACCAGCACGCAGGAATGGCATGCCGCCATGTTCAGTGAGTTCATCCCCTGAGACTCAGATTCGAGGCAGAGAGGGTCGTTTGAGCACCAGCGCGCCGACTCGATGGCGTCGGCAAGAATTCGCCCCAGCCTATCGGGTTCGCCTTGCCGAACAAGACCGCCGAGACTGCCTTCGGAGTCAGCGGCGGCCGTGTAGATCATCACTCCGTTCATCCGCGACACGTTCGGCGCCTCCGCGCGCACGTACAGAATTTCGCGTAGCGCAGAGCTCGAGTATCCGCACTCGAGGGTAAGGGCCCGCATCAGCAAATGGGACAACGTATGCAGTAATAGGAGCTCCGGAGTCACCGGATCAGATGGTGCCCTCTGTCCGCGCGTGAGCATTTCGATTCGGCGGCTCTCCAGCTTGGCCACCCGACGCTCGAGCGCTTCACCGGCGCGAGTTTTCCAATCTTCCAGCGCCGATGCGGAAGGCCGAAAGAAAATGCCCTCGCCGTGGACTTCCATGGCGGGCAGCCAATCGGGCCTGGCCTTAGCGAGCTCAGCCGGCGTGCCTGCTGCAGCTTCGATTCGTGTGAATCGCTCCAATGCGGTGACCACGCGGAGCCGGTGCACCAAGACTACCGTTTCGATCCATGGATAGGCTTGAGGGGCACTTACCTTCTCCGCCGCGAAGTCGTCCGAGTCGTTTGTCGGCGGTGGTGCCGAGAGCACTTGGTACTCATCCAACCGAAGGTCGGGCGTCGGCCCCGTTCCGTGATTTTTCCGAGTGATATAAGCGGTCCAAAGATCGGGAGCGGAGAGCTTTTCCTTCTTAGCGAGGTTCTCGATAAACCGCCGGTTCTCCTCGGGATCTTCGTAGATGCTCAGGCTCGCCCAGTGTTTGCCTATCAGCTTTGCGGTCACACTCGAAAACGGCGGGATGGATACTGCGGACTGCGTCGAAGCGAAGTATACGTTGCTCGCACCGCGCTGCATTGCGACGAGCCGTTTTCCACAATCAACTCTGTCGTTTAGCCAGGGCCGGTGCCCTTGGCAGGGCACAGGAGCGAGTGCCGCAGGATCGAACACATGCTCCATGGTCTCCGAGGCACCGCATTTGCGACAGGAGACGCTGAGCGAGCCGAGTGTAGTCGACCGCCCTGTACTCGAGATCTCCAACTCCGAGTGCGTGCATGCCGCTCCCCGATGGACCCACCAGTGCCAAGGAAAATCTGTAATGTGACCGTCTTCGCACGCGACAACGAAGCGTCCCGGTATGAGCCTCCTGTCGTCCGCATCTTTCGGACATCTCCTGCATGAGATTTCCCGAGTCCCGCCGAAGTCAGCGATATCAGCCAGCCGGTGGCAGTGTCCGCAGAAATGCCACCGCGGGAACCGGAACGCTGGAACGCTAAGCATTTCCTGCTCGCCATCGGTCGCTCGCATCCACGCCTTCGGGGCTCTAAACTCCTTCACTTGGAGGATGCGCTCGAGCCTAGCTTCACGGATGGCGTCCGTCCGGGCGTCCACGTCCCAGAAATCTTGGCCGGCGATCATGACTGAGCAATCCGGAGCATCGACGATGGAGCCGATACCGAAGGTGGTGACGAGCTGTCCCGAGCGCAGTTTTGTGATAGCGCTCATAGGAGGTATACCCCGGCGGGGGCGTCGACATTGCGCATGTTGTTCATGGTGGCAAAACCGGGTGTATGGTCGTTGTGGTTCTCAAACATCACGAGCAATGCTTTGTCGGGGTCTCCGCTATAAACGAGATTTGGTCCGGCGGCGACGGCCATCGCGTCCCACCTAGAGGCGATTCGCTCAAGATGCGTTTGAGCCGCGGCACAGTCCGCGGGATCTCGCTCAATCCGAGCGATGCGGTTCTTCAGATCAGAAATAATTGCCGCGACCTCCGGAAGTGCCGCCCGAAACGCCCCAGCTGACTTCCGTTCGCGCAGTTGAGGAACGAGATGCCGTATTAAAGCAACAAGGACCGCGTGCAGCGCCCGGTCACGAGCACGCGATGAATATGGTGTCACGCTTGTCGCCTCGACCTCAGCGTAAAGCCGCGAGTGATACGTGGCGAAGCGTTCGTAATGCGACCTATCCCGCGAACGCATCCAGTTGTAGAGCGTGACGACTAGTCCCGGCGAAGCGCGGCCGATGCGACTCGTAGCTTGGATATACTCAGCAGTTGTCTTGGGCTGGCCCACAACCGACATGAGTCCTAGCCGTGGCACGTCCAGACCCACCGAGATCATATTTGAGCATAGCACAATATCGAATGGATCGCCGCTGCCTTTGCGATCCCAGAGCCGGTCGCGAACCTCGTCGAGTTCCTCCTCGTTGGCACGGCTCGTCAGCTCCTCGACGAAATCCATAGTGCGGTGAAGCGGTGCAGTACCGTCCATGGTGGCGCACACCTTCATATACGTAGCGACGTCATCATGCACCCGGACGATGGCACCGCCCAACTCGCGCAGGCTGTTAAAGTAAGAGATCGTGGTCCAGTATGGATCCTTATGGACGTCGGCTGCCTTGGATGCGAACGGCGCATGCCCAAGCGTGCCGGTCATACGAATAAATGCGGTGACTGGCGTCTTCCCAGGCGTGAATAGACCAACGAAACGACGCGCCGGTGCTTCACGGTTCTCTCGGGCGAAAAAGGAGTCGCGCGCGTCCAGCAGTGGCGGAGGAAACTGCGCCAGCTTCCGGTCAAAAAGGCAGCGCACTTGGCTGACAGCATTGCGGATCGTTGCAGTCGAGGCGACAACCTTAGGTCGTAGCGCACCACGCGTGCAGAGTTGATCAATCGCAGCCTCGTAGAGCCCAGAGATCGTTCCCAGTGGACCGGATATCAGGTGCAGCTCGTCTTGGATCACCAAGTCCGGAGGAGGATAGCGGCCGTCGGTTGAGAAAAGCGCGCCCGCCCGCTCCTCCCACGGGAGGCGGGCAAACTTATCCACCGTGCCGACTACGAGGCTGGGCCTTTCGTCATAGATCTGTGTGTCGACCACGTGGGCGGGGATGCCCTCCTGAAATTCGCAGCCCTTCCTCGTGCACCTGATGCGTATCGCGGTGTTTCCTGGCTCCATCCGATAGTCTGCTGCGCTGAGCCCGGAGAAACACCAAGGACAGCGTCTCAGCTTCACCGGACTACTCTGGTCGCTCCGTAGCCGCCGTCCGGCGTGAAGCGTGGAAAGTGCATCAGCGGCCTTCGCGAGCGTATTGGGAGTGCTGCCATCACCGACCCACAACCCGATGCTGATTGGGGCCTTTTTTTGCAGCGCCGGATCGGTGCGCCGGACGACCTCGGCCGCGCACACCATGAGACAGGCGCGTACGAACTGGTCGGCGGTCAGGAGACGGAGCGTGTAGCGCATGAAGGCCGACGTTCCACCACCGTCGTCGCAACCGTGCGCTCGCAGCCGACGCAGGAAGAAAGCGGTCGCGATCAGCGCGAGGTATGCCTCGGTTTTACCGCCGCCGGTCGGGAACCACAGCAGATCGCAGACCTCACGGTCGGGACTCGAGGAGTCCGCGAGCGATTCGAGCACTTGGAGGTAGAACGCCGCTTGGAACGGCCACCAGCGGTGTTCGTCCCCGAAGGTGGCTTGCTTTTTAGGGTCCATACCGCCCTTCACCCATTTCGACCGTCCGAAAACCTGCAGCATTGTCTGCTGCGCCAGCTTGAATGCGCGGAATACTGTGGGATCCGACAGGGCGTCGATGCCTTTCCTGATCCGGCCCACCGACGTCCAACACGCGGCGAGCTGCTCGCGCGCGATGTCCCGTACGTCCTCCGGTGTCCCGTCGACAGCCTTCGTTTTTGATGCGATCCAGCCATCATATGCATCCGCGAGCTTAGTGAAGCGTTCGATAACCTTTGCTACCGGCTCTTCTGCAAGCCTTGCGAGAGGCAATTCCGGCACATCCAGATCGTCGGGTGGCACCAGCGGGTGGACGTCATGCACGGGAACGAACGACATGCTCACCGAACTCGGGTGTCCTTCGGCCGGCCGCTCCCAGTCAGCCGCGCATCCATGCCCCATCGCATACTGTCTCGAATGGCTGTAGAGCAGAAGCGCGTGTCGCATCTCAATATCGAGATTGCTTGTGTCGCGCGACCGCCGCTCAACGAAAGGTGTCGTCACGGAGTCGGCACCAGAAACTGAGAGGGCGCACTGGAAGAAGCAGCGCTCGGGACGCTCGTCCCATTTCACACCAGCGAGTGAATGGGCGTTGATGAGCGTTACGGTGATGGGAAGCGCGCCCGTGGCGTCGGGCGCGCGGAAGGTAATCCGCAATTGGAGTCCAGGAGCGAGGGTCAGTTTCTCCGTCTTATGCGTAGCGATGACCGGGACATCTCTCTGTTCTGAGAGCGGCTGCCGCAGCCACCTAGAAGGTCCCCCGGCGCTGTTTTGCTCCAATCGATATGTACCGCATGATACCGAGATGCTCAGCGCCGTGCAGTCAGAACGGCATGCAAAAGTGATGCCGAAACTTGAGGGATTCGGGGCGTTACACAGCGAAAGCCTCGCCTCGTCCTCGTGAGCTGATTGCTTGGATTCGGCGTCGAGGCCGCCGTTGTCCTCCTCGGGGGGGACAGGTGCGTCACTCGGGTAGAGGATGCCAGTCATGTAACGCGAGACCGGGCTCTCGCCGCCGGTAGCTTCGAACGACTCAGTCGGACCATTGGCGGGGCCAAACAAGTTCCTGCGCAGCGTTTCTACCACTTCGTCCCTTACTGATTCTTTGCTCATAGCATCAGTTCCATTTGCATTGCCCCATTCCTTCGAGCGTCGGCACCAGCCACAGCCCTGAGGTGAGTAGAGACCGATCCACTTCTCCGGAAGCGAGACTCCCGACCGCTGTCATAATATTCCGGATACGCACGTTTTCGATAGTCTCAGGAAATGACTTCGGTTTACCCTTGTTGAGATATTTAAGGGTGTGCCAGACGGCCCAGCCGAAATCAGCCGACATCCTTCCCACCAGCTGCCCACCGATCAGGATGTTGTATTTTGGGCATCCAGCTTCTCTTCCGTCATGCTTAAGGACGGCTAGCGCCCCCGGATGAGCAAGATTAAGGAGGGTAGTCTGTCTCTCGGCGGCCTTTCCGGGATCGCCGGCCACGAATGATTCTGCGTCCACATCTTTCGGCATCCCAACTTCGATTCCGGATAGTGTATTGAAGCCTTTACCTATCCTGTACGACCTAATCCAGCGCTCGCCGGTGAGCCTTTCGCCACCCAGATTTGCGTTCATGCGGCTAAGCGAATCGCGTGCACGCGTTAGTGCGACGAACAGGACGCGGGGCTCAACGGAATCGTGAGCTGCATCCTCTCCGTTCCCATCCACCGAGTCGCTGGCGGAATCCATAACAACGATAACGTTCGAGAATTCGCGCCCCTTCGATCGGTGGATGGTGGTGAGTTCAAGAACGTCTGGAGAGACAGTATGTGCCCAAGGATCGGGCAGGACGGCTCCTTCTGTGAGTGCCGCGCGAAGCTCGGTGATCTCTAGAAAAGAGCCCTTCCGGCGGCCCACGGCCGAGAGGGTTCCTTCCCAGAGCCCGTTCGCGGCCTCAGCCCCTATGCCCAGCAAAGATCCCGCGTCAGCCACAAAAACTTCACGGCGCACTCGCTGTTCCGAGCAGCGAAAGAACAGTCGCCCAATCCAAGACGGCGCCACAAATTCGTTGCGCTCGCGGGCCATCCGAAACTGGACACCGACTCGCTGCAATTCAGCTCCGAGCTGCAGCACCTGACCATTTGTGCGGCACACTACGCATGTCGACCGGTTGCACAGCTCTGCGCTTATCTGTGGGCTCGACGTGCTACCTTGCGAGGTGAGCTTGGCGAATTCTTGCTCGAGGTACTCTTTTGCCTTCTTAGGCGACGAAAGCAACAGCGTGCGGCCCGTTGTTGCGATGCCGGCGAGCGCACTATTATCGCCGACCCTGAAATTCTTCGTGAGCCTGATCGGGATGCACGTGTCGGGAAAAAGCTCACGGATCTTCTCGAGCATATCCGCAGAAGTAGTGGTGCTTGGGCCGGACTTGATGTGGAAGTCGTAGATCCCCTGCGCAGAATCACCAAAAAGGGTAAAACCCGGCTTAAGGTACGAAAGAAGTGCGACTGCGAAATCCGCCCTCACGCCAACTAGGTCTTGGACCTCGTCAAGAAGCACATGCCGGAATTCACGGAGCGAGCCAAGCGGCTCAGTCTCTTTAAGGAGCTGTTGGGTAGCGCACGCAATTCTCTCATCGTAATCTAAAGACCACAATGCGTTCTCGCCCACCAAAGGACGGATTAGTCTGCTAGCGAACGAATCAAAGGTTCGGATCTCGACGTAGGCTTCTGCCCCACTTTCTCTCCGCTCAAGTCGAGTTTTGAGTTCCTTCACAGCCGCGACTGAGAAGCTGAGGACGACTATACTTGACGGGGGTAAGCAGCCCTCGCGTACAAGAAATTTTAGTCGATTGACTAGCGTTTCAGTCTTACCGGTGCCAGGACCGGCCTCAACGATGAGTCGCATGCTAGGTGAAGCGCAAACGACGGGCTCCTGCTCAGATGTTGGCTTACACTCAGTCCAGACCTTTTGGGAGTTAATGGTCTCGGCGACCGCTAGGGGCGCTGGTGGTAAGCCCATTTGTTTTTGAGGTTCGGATTTAGGAGGTTTGATGGAAAGAGACCATTCGAACTCCGTTGATATTTTCGCTTTCCCCAAACTCTTCAGAGAATAAAGGATCTGATTAACCTCGGATTTTTCGTACTTAAGCACTGCCGCGATATCCTTCGCCTTCGAACCGGGATTAGCGGCGAGATACTGGAGAATGAGCTTCTGTATCATAGTGCGATCACAACCCTGCCCCGTCTGACTGGATAAAAACGAGTTTGGCGTGAATACCACGCCCACTCAATGCAAAATGCCGATACGCACTGGGGGGGGGTTACCGCAATGCTCGTACGATTTTAATGATCGCCCTTGGCGCGGTGTCACGCGCGAGTTGGTGCTCCCAAAGGCGAAGAACTCGCCAGCCAGCTTTGCGGAGGGTGCGATTAACAAGACGATCGCGATCTTGATTCCGTTGAATCTTTAGAAGCCAGAATTCCGCGTTTTGCTTCGGCTTTTTACCATGAATCGGGCAGCCGTGCCAAAAACACCCGTCGACAAACACTGCGACGCGTTTCTTTGGAAAAATAAAATCCGGCTTTCCAAAAATGGCCGCATTTCTCCGCCATCCACTAATTCCTGCCGTTCGCATTAACGCAATCAACCGGAGCTCCGTATCCTTATTCCCCGCACTGCGAATCAGCGACATAACCGCTGAACGTTTCGCTTTGGTGAAAACATCCGTCATCCATTGAAGCAAAAAAATATTGGCCAAAGCCGCAAATCCGGCGGTCGACAGTGATTCACTGATCAGACTTTCGGAGACGGTCCCTTCGCGGCCGCGGCCGAAAGCAGTTCCACCAGCTGCCTGATCTTTTTCGGCCCAAAACCTTGTTTCATCCTCAGCCGCTCCCAGTCCAGTGCCGCCAAGTGTGAAACAATTAAACCGGCAATCGACGAGGGGTATTCTTTGCCCATCCGAACAGCTAATCCCATTATTGAACGTTGGTCGTTCTGGAACTTCAGCCGGAGACGCTCCCACTCCTGTTCCAATGCCTCGATATCAGACCGTGGCGCGACGAAGGCATGATCTCCCAACGCCTTCTCCCACGCTGCATCCAGCGGGATTTTCGTACGCTGAAATTTTTCCCAGCATTCTTCCTTTTTCGCCGCTTCAGTCGGATTGCCTGGCTGTCCCTTGATGTAGTCATATGCCTCCTTGCCCACCACACCGATGGCATCAATGACCGCCTCCGGTACACGCTGCTTTTCCCAAATCTGATTAAGGTCAATTCGGCGTCCCGATTTCTCCGCCAACCAAGCGAGAGCAAAAGCCACCGACTGCGCTCGCAGTTCTCCGCCTGTCTGTCCCGTAACCACACGTTCCGCTGTTTTGAAGAGAATCATCTTCGCCACGACTTGCTTGAAATAATTGGCGTCCACCATCGGTTCACCCTCGTCGTCGTGCCGCTGCGCTAGCTGTATGAAATTCTTCTCCGCGCCGCGACAAACTAGATGCGGCAACGCCGACCACGTCTGCTCATACTTCGCTAGATCGGTCTTGGTGAATTTTTGCGCGGCTGGGTTTTGTTTTTCCCAGTCACGTATCCGGGCCGGAGTTCCCTGGCGCATTTTATCATCCGCATAGGAGCCACGTGCCCGTTCGTAATACCAGTGAGTTCCGCGATCCAGTCCGCTAGCGGCGGGAGCCCATACCGTTCGGGAGAGCTTTTCAATTTCGAGGTGGAATCGCCCGTTCGCTGAAAAGTCTGCTGCGTTTACCTTGTTCTGGCTGTTCGCAAACTTTGAGATCAACGGGACAATGTCCGCCACGCGTTCGGGATCTTTGAGGACGGTGAGCTTCACCTGCACAACCACACCCGAAACGTCGGTCTGCTCCCGCTTCATCGCGTGGTAGATACTGGCCGTCGTTTGCCCTCCATTGACGATCTGAAAGTCTCGCACGCTGCGGAGGAGCGTGTGGCCGTTTTTCCCAGAATCCACCTCCACCGCGGCGGCCGTGCAGCAAAGGCCGTTGTTGTAAGCGAGGAAGCGGTGCGGCGCCTCCTTGAGCGTTTGCTGCAGCCCCTTGTTGATTTTCCCTTTCGCCGACAGGAAGGCGCGCACATTGCGCTCAAGCAGCCGCTGACCGTGCTCGCCGTAAATTTTGGCGAGTACCGTCGCGGGAAGAAACGCGAGGTAGGTTCGATACTCGCCTGTACTGACCTCGGTTTCCAAGGCCGCTACTGGCCCACCGTAGTTGGCCGCGAAGTCCAATTCGATAACTTCGCGATCGCCGACCTGCAGGCGGCTCAGCTTGTCGAGATCCCAAAACACATAGCGCAACTCCAAACCATCCATCTGCTCCTGCTCGATCTCACCCGACTTCACCACGCCATCGGTGAGGAAAAAAAGCCGCACCGTGGTGAGCGCATCCTTCGCGCCATGAATCGCATTCATCGCCACGAACGCTTGGTCTGATGGCTCCAGCTTGGTGTGCCATCCATCCAAAGCACGCCGCAGAAACCCGCGCAATAACTTGAAGTGCTTCTCCGCGTCCGCACGTGGCACCGACGGCGGCACGTCTTCCTCCAGATATAACGAGAGAAACAAATCGAGCGTCGCGCCATCGCCGGAGAGCGACCACGCGCTGAGCTTCGCAGCACCGAGTTTACCCCGCGCCGGATCCTCGTACGCGCACAGCGTCCAATCGGCGGCTTCGTTGTGCTCGACCAAACGTTCCAGAACCTCGGCCGTGAATGCCTCCGAAAGCAACGGCGGCGTCCCGGTGTCGGGCTCGCACTTAATGCGCACCTCTTGCTTGAGGTGTTCGGCGAAGAGTTCAAGGCGGGGGGGCGTATCGGACATGTCGTGACGGAGAAAAATCAGGCGGTGGGTGGCGTGGATTGCAGCGTAGCAACGAGCGCTGGCAGCGGAACTGAGGACCCGGCGCAGGCGTCGAGGCTGAGTTTATACGAAGCGTCGCCCACGCCAGGCGGAAGAGCGCTTTCGACGATGCGCGGGAATCCAGGACCCACGCGAAACGTGTCCGTCTTCCGAACCGAGTAGCCGATGGCTGCGTAGCGCGGCGCGTGAAGATCGAGATAGCGCGCCGCCAGCAATGCGTCCTCAAAGACCTCGCGGGCCGCAGGCCAAGCGTCGAGCGCCGTGCGCATGTGCGCGACCAACGCGGGCAAGGTCGCCGCTCCGCCCTCGACGGCTTCAAGCATGAGCACATGCAGGAAAAGCGCGGGGGCGTGCGTGTCGTCGAGCTGGCGCTCACTGGTGATGCGCACTGCCTGCGGCTGTTTGGCAAGCGTCGTCTTCACCTCGATCCACGCTCCCGGGAACTGAAAATCTTGATGCGCCGCGCCGGGACCCTTCCAGCCGGTTGCTGCCGCACCACCCAGCGATGGCAAAAGCACGGCATGCAGAAAATGCAGTTCTCCCCAAAGACCTCGCTGAGCCTCTTCACCAAGACCTCCGATCGAGGCTGCCAAAAAACTACGCCAACGGGCGAGTTGTCCGGTGAAGACCTGCACCGCGGTCGCCGGAGGGGAGGATTCGATCCGACGAGCGAGATCTTCCGCGAGTGCAGCAAATACATCGGCGAAGCGATTTTCGCGAAGCGCGACGCCGAAGTAAGCGTGGTCATCCAATTCGAGGGCTAGCACCTCTAGGCCGGCGCAGTCAGGCCAGTCAGCACGAGCCGGGATCGTGGACCGTGATGCACGCAATAGAAGGCTACGTCGCCCAGCGCCAACCGCGACAAACAAAGGATGCCCGCCGATCGGCCGAGCGAGGCGCAGCCGCCACAATCCAATAGCGCCGGCTTGGAACTCCGCTTCCAGAGCCTTCCATTGCTCCTCAATCGACATCCGAATCGCCCTCCACAAGATTGGGATTCCAGCGTTTATTGACCTGATATTCGACGCATTTGGCCGATTCACTCGACGGGAAACTGAGAGCAAGACCGATCACTGGCGGACCGGCGGGGTCGAGATCGATTTCCTCCTCGGGGGCGACTACAACGTTGTTCTTCTTTCTCTCTGGTATCTTGTCAGGCTGGACGAGCGGATAGATGAGCAGGAGGCCGTGAGTTTTAGGCCTAAGTTCCCGGACAATAAAGCCAGGCGCGACATCTAGCTCTGGCGCTTCTATGCTGGCCACGGACTCGGCTGCAGTGCGATTGCCAGCCAGCGCAAGGGCAATTTTTTCGAGCGTACGAGGTGTCTTGGCTGTGGCTTGGTCTAGAAGCCAAGCACGCTCGCCATCAGTTAAACGGGGCTTGGCGATCAATGTATCAGCCAGTGCCGGAGTAAGACGAAAGTCGGCTAGGTCGAGGGATTCGTCGCGCGGACTGAGAATGTTCGCCTTTTTTAGCGCGTAATCGGTCGCGGTTTGAAATGCGGGATTGCGCTGGAAGAAACCAATACGATGGCCGGCAAAATCACGTCGCTCATCCGCCTTGGTTTGCGAATTAGAAAGCAGCACAACTGTCCAGCGGACCAATTCTCCCTGTTGGTTTTGTTTGCGAATAAAAGCTGCGAGATCGGTCCCTTCCATACGCATAGAATGAACCGGATACGCCATTCCAGCTAGATAGTCAGCGACGGCTTCAGGTGAAATTTCCCGCCAAATCATGGCGCGGTCAGCTAAAGCTGCGGGGTTAACAGGCAGGCTACAAAGAAACGTTTCGGTGCGAACGGCGTTCTGTACGATCCGCGCGTCCTTGGGTAAGTGAGCTGTTTGGACAAGCGTGCCGGCGCAGGAAAGTTCAACGCGCTTATTCCATCCCATCTTATTCAGCGCGGTGATGATCATTCCGTCAGGATGCGTGCGCACACGGAGACCATAGTTTTCCGGTGTGAGACCAGCTTTGGCCATATAGTCGAATTCACGTCGGAGCTCTGCTTCGGCTAACGCGATGTGGCGGTACCATTGGGTCAGCTCGTCCGTGGTGTAGAGACGACAGAGATCAAGGTATCCGGGACGGTAACCAAACCACCGCCCCATCTGCATGAGCGTGTCATACATCCGCGTGGTCCGGAGAAAGTAACTGACCGTGAGCCCCTCAAGCGTCAGCCCGCGTGAAAGCTTGTCTCCGCCAATCGCAATCACACTTCGCCCAATTGCATCATGCTCTTTATAGTCTAAAGCCTCCTTCGCATAGCCATTGACCGTAACGACGGAGATTTTTGAGGTCGCGGGATAAAGCGATCCCGCGACTTCTCTCCAGCTCAGTTTTTTGCCGGCTTCAGAAGCCAATGCGGTGCTCGTCAGCGTGAAGTCAGATTCCCATTGTTGTTTTAGTTCGTCGATCAGACTTGGCTTACGTGAACCGTCGCCATTCGCGATTCTGTCCACGAGACTTTTCAATTCTTCTGAAACCAAAGCAGAAACTTTCTCCTGCACTGCAACAAAGCGAGTGACGTGGATGAGCATCGAACAGTGTTTCGCGCTCTGCCCCCGTGCGCGACGCGCCGCAGCCGCGAGTAAAAATGTCCGGATTGCTTCACGGAGCGAAGCGGGAAGCAGTGTTGGCGTATGGTCTTTATTGTGGCCGATTGGAAAGGCGTTGGGTTGGGTACCATCCTCAGCCGGTCGAATAATAGGCAGCCCTTCTGCAGCTTCGATGTTGGTGTCTTCATCACCATCGAGCCCAAACACCTTAGTTGGACCGATGTAATTCGACGGGGCCTTCACATTGATGATGAAACTCCGCGGAAAAATATCGTCGTCGTGTTTTTCTGTTCTCGCGTCAGGGTTGATGAAGATGTTGGCGAACGGCGTAGCGGTATAACCAACGTAGGCGACTTTTTCGAAACATGAGAGCAACTCACGGATTCTTCCGTTAATCGCAGACACTCGGTTCTCCTCTTCGTCTTCGTCCTTCCGAACCTTCACATTGATCGAGGCATTATCAGCCTCATCGTCAACGAGGAGTAAGGGTACGTCTTTTATTCTGCGTTTGTCACTTTCCGCTGCATTCGGCCCAATTGAGGGAAGCACTGCGGCGAGCAGATTCTTGAGTACACGGGAGTTTTTTTTAACGACCAAGATCACTGGATCCCCGCCCAGCGACAGTAATCCGGGTGTGGAATTCCGGTTAAAGTCTCCATTCTCGGCACTGTTAGTTAATGCGGTGATTCGCAAGCGAGGTCCAGGGGTCTGACCAACTCCGATCCAACGATTATCCGGCGAAAGCTTACGGTCTTTCTGGGTGTCAAACCCGATGACACCCTCGTCGATTCGAAGCTGCGTTTGACTCCTCAGATTACTATGAATGCCGGCGAGAACGATAATAAGCTTATAGCCTGCATCGAGAGCCTTGTTGATGAGACCGGTATAGTTGGCGGTTTTTCCAGACTGAACGCTGCCAACCACCATGCCGCGACGATCCCACGGCCCCGCACGTTTCGGATCTTCGAGCCGCTCGAGCACCATACCTGTATCATCGTGGAGGCTTTGAACCATCTGAGGCGCCCACTTCTGGTCAGTTTCAAGGTATCGTGCGTAGCGATCCCAAAATGACCACTTGATCTCCACTCGTCGTGTGAGGAGCCATGGTTTATGATCCCGCAAGTCATCGAGAGCAGAAGCTCTACCGGCAGTGATCGAGAAGAGATGAAGAAGTTCGGCTACAAGAGTGGGCTCATCAACTGTGCCTTCGAGCCGCAGTGCCTTGGTAACTTGGGCGATCTCGGCAACACGCGTCTTGATCGCCTCTTCAGTCACGATGCCCGTGCCCTTAAGGAGTTCGACCACCATAGTCCGAGCGTAATCGTGCGCGTTCTTCATGTCGGGTTATTCGATGGTAGCGAGGATCTCGGGGAATTGATCAAAGGGGCTGTGGGTCGAGAGGCGTTTTTTAGCCTCTGCTGGGCTATGACCTGCACTCACAAACATCCGGTAGAGCAGGTTCATGGCTCCGCGTATTTCGACGTCGTCCGCCCCTTCGAAAGGCTCTGGCTGTGAGTCAGGTTTTTCTGTCCCTGTAATACTGATATGCTGGAGTGGGATAGTTTCCTGCAAAAGGCGGAGCAGTGCCTGCACGGCCGTTTTGTCCGAGGTGCTTTCCATCACACGACGCACCAAGGGGTGGTCGCGATTGATCTGGTAGAAGACACGATCATTTTTAGCCAGAGGCGCCCAGAGGTGGACACGTTCCGAGGAACCGTTGGGTGTGAGCCGTGAACCACGGTGGGTGTAAACGGCTTTGGCCCGGGCGCGCGTGTTTTCGGCGATACGGCGCAGGTCGTCGCGCAGAGCAAGTGGCGGTGTGGCGCGGGATTTGGTGACATTGATCTGCCATTCTTGGTCGAGGGTATTAGGCAGCTCGACAGCGATGCGGGCGAGTTTGAGGTGCTCGTCCTTGGTCCAACCGAAGCCAAGCCAGTCTCCCGACACGAGAAGACGGTCGCGGCGATAGACGTAGAAGCCCTGGTGGGCCAGCCAACCTCGCGGTCCCGCACCCGCTTCGTGCTCGGCTTTGCTGAGCTTCGAAAAATGAGGAAGCACGAAGGCGCGTACCGGTACGCGCACTCCGTCGAGCCGGAGTGGATCTACTGGAAGCCGAACAGTCGCCTCGTGCTGTTCCAGAAAGGGATCCCACGACTCAACGGGACGGTCGTTGACAAAAATCTGCGTCGCCTGCGGTCCCATCATCAGACGATGGAAGACCATACCAAGATGCCGACGTACACCGTCGATCCGCTCGAGAAAACGCCGCTGGTGTCTGTCGTTTTGCGCGTCTTGGTCACGCGTCAACCGGTCGAGATTCTGCCAGAGAACGGTCGTGCCATGTGACAACCTAGCGAGCCGAGCAAAGTGAGGTTCGCCAAGGGCATCGGCAGAGCGGAGGAGCCGCCAGTCATTCTTGGCGGCGATGAGATCCAAGTCCCAGCAACGCGTCTCGGCCGTGCCTTTATCACAGCAGCTGCGGACTGTGAGGCGACGGCACTGTGAGAGGGAAGCGGTTTTCAAACCGAGGCCGAAGCGTCCAAGATCATGGGGCTGGCGTTCGACGAGCGGACCGCGCGTGCCTAGACGCATGGCTTCTACGAGTTCGGCGGCGGTCATGCCGCGCCCGTCGTCAGTCACACTAATGACCGATGCGGCTCCGTCCCATTCGAAGTGGAGCCAAACATTGCGGGCACCGGCGGAGATGCTGTTGTCCACCAGATCGGCAAGGGCAGTCGGGAGGTCATAGCCAAAGGCGCGGAGACTTTCGACGATGGCGGCGGCGTGGGGCGGCGTCGGGTCGAAAGGCTCGTCGATCATTAGCGCGATTATCAGCGACCGGAAACCTCACTCACGGCGCACATGTCGCCCGGATTGCGGGAGCGACCCGGCGACGAGCCTCCAACCCTGCACGCTGAGCGGAGACACAGTAAAAGGCTTCATCGGAAAACTCGTCCGCCTCAAAACGGCGCCACGCTTCTAATCCAAAAGCCTCAAGCATCACAGGCCAGCCACTTCGTGTGTAGCGGCGACCGAAGCGATCCACAGCTTCTCCAGATGAAGGTTCGTCGTGTTTCTCGTCCCCGTGCTCCAGCGCGTTTTCCGGATGAAGATCTGGGAAAAGCCACAGCAACGCATGCCAGCACTTCAGAAATGCTGAAGCCGGCATTGCCCGCATATTTTTGCGATCTGCCTGAGTCAGTGGATCGAGCCACGCGGCAGCTTCTGCATGGGAACGCGGGAGCGAAAACTCCTGCTTTTGGGAGGCACTCGACTTGACCGCGCGTTTTGTGACATGCGTCGAGGACGGTTGCAGGAAACGAAGAATGGCGTCGCCAACAGCTTCGCCAATCAACGGAGGGACTGCATTGCCGATGACGCGAAATGAGTGCGTGCGCGCTTCCGGAAAAACGAACCAGTCAGGAAAGGTCTGTACGCGGGCTGCCTCGCGGGGAGTAAGCGAACGATTCTGTGTTGGATGAATGAACATCAACCCGTCTTTCGAGAGATGCGCCACAATCGTGGAGCATGGCCGCGTGCGACTTTGCCGCGTGTATCGGTCTTTGAATGATGTCTTGTCGTAGGGAAACTCGAACTCGACCCCTTCCCGCATCAGGTCGGCGGACGAACGCCCTTCGCCGATTTTCGAAAAGTCCCGAAGATCACGTTCGCTGTGTGGACGAGCCACGTGATTGTGCAAAGCGCCATCGCGCGTCACTTCTGCAACGTTGAAAAGGAATCGCCGCCCGTACTCCGGATGCTTTTGGAAAAACCCTTTCCGGCGGTCGAAGTCATACTCGGCCAAGTTATCGCCCTCTCCTGCGCGAAGAGGCGGAAGATCCATGATCGCGTCGCCCAGCATTGCACCAACACACGCGCGGGCCGCCGGATGAAGTTCACTCGGAAAATAGCCCGCAAGATCAGCGCGCACTCCTACAATTAACTGGCGTCGACGTTTCTGCGGCGAACCCAAGTTTTCGCCTCTTTCGATCTGCGGATGGACTCTGTACCCAGGAAGGCCCTTTCCTTGCCCCAAGGTGCGTGCTTCATGTTGAACCGCGGTGAAATACCGGCCTCCTGCAGCCGAACGAAGTCCAAGTACGTTCTCGATCACGAAGACCTTCGGCTGAAAGTGCTCAACGTAATCGAGAAAATTTCGAAAAAGGTGTCGGCGAGAATCTTCTTTCAGTCGCTTATCGCCATGGTTGGAACCGTCTCGTTGGCGAGCGGTAGAGAATCCTTGGCATGGTGGTCCGCCAACGATCACGTCCAGCCTGCGCGTGCCGATGAGTTTTTCGAGATCACGGGGGAGAAACTGTGTGAGGTCTTTTTCGAGCGCGTTCCGCACCGGGGAGAAACCGGCGTGCTGGTTGTCAGAAAGATTCGCTCTTAATGTCCCCACAGCTGCTCCATTGAAATCGATAGCAGCCAAGCACTCGAAGCCTGAGCGGAGCATGCCAAGCGTGAAGCCCCCGCAGCCACAAAACAGGTCTATAAATGTCGGCCTCATCAGAATACTGCCACTGGCCTGACTTTGGTCTTCTTTTGCCCTCGGGGTGATCGCATAATGCAGGCTTTAACAAACTGCCGCGCCGGTGAGAAGTCAGTTCTGCCAAACTTACGCACAAACTTTCGCACTAGAACGATCTCAACACACTGGCCAACTGAGTTCGCGTGGAGACTTCCAGTTTCGAGAATATGGATCGTAGTTGTGCTTTGACAGTGCCGAGGCTTTTACCGAGCGATCTGCCAATTTCTTCGTTTCGAAGGCCGTTGGCTACCATCTTCGCGACATGACGCTCAGCCGGCGACAAAAGAGCTAGTTGATCTTCCCGGCCTGCGGCAATATTCCACATCAACCGTTCCTGCAGCAATACGCAGAATCCGGCTACAGATCGATCACGGCGAGAACGCTGCAAAGAAACTACAGCGCACAACCCCGGCCGCTCCGGGTGCCTCACCCGAATGCGCGCAGCAAAATTAGGCCTGCCTAGTGGCAACGACTGAGATCGCTTGCTGAATTCTTGTCTCAAGCGTTCGCATGCCGAATCAATTGCAAAAGGCAGCTCAGGCTCGGCGGGATGCTTCTTGGTGTTTCTGCTCGTGCCTTTTCCTGCCCATAAAGAAAGGATGTGCAGAGCCTCATCGTTCGCGAACATCATTTTCCGCTGTGCGTCTAGGACCACTGCGCCGAGCGGTAGAGAATGAAAGAGCATCTCAATCAACAGCCGTCCCAGCGACGAATGAAGCATCTCTTTTGGCTTCTTATTGGCAGCTTCGGTAAAACGCGCGGCTGTTTTCAGGGATCGAGATTTGGGGGGCAACGCATTCGCGTTTTTCGACATTTTTATGCAGGAATGGCCACAAATACGCCCTAACAGGGCGTGTTCGTCAAAACTGGAATACGCCTTAATGGGGCGTGTCTAAAAGCACATCACAAGACCGCGCTAAGACCCTGCTGCTTAAGCGGCTTGGTATGAACGTGAGATCGCATCGAGAGCAGCTCCAGTGGACACAAGAGCGCCTGGCCGAAGAGACTTCCTTGGATCCCCGCACCGTCCAAAAGATCGAAGCCGGTCAGCTAAACATTTTGGTTTCAACGCTAGCCCGGTTGGGCAAAGCCATGAGATGCGCTTCCAGCGAGTTACTCGATAAATAACGGCCCGAGTCTCATATTATTACCTTCGACCGATGTGTTAAAGAGGCTTGGGCTGCTATTCTAGCCCGATGCTTGAGAAGCAAACATCCTTACCTAAGGGGGGAGATCGCGATCGGCTCGGCGAGCTCCTGAGGCTCAATCGAGCCATCAAGTTTTTCGAGAATATCCCCGACAAGGATTTCTCGTTCATCACTTGCTCAGTATACGGGTCTCCGAAATCGAACGAGCTGTTCGTTAAGCTCACCAACGGACGATGCGCGTTTGTCGAATCGATTGTATCGCGCCTTGTTCGGCCGCCGATGGGGGACCGAATTTTTGGAATGGACGAGATGGATAAGCAGGACGCATTTGACCTAGCAGACCGGATGTGGAGCAAATACCAAAAAGAACTGTTAGCAGGATCGCCATCGCATGAATGATGAGAAGGTGCGGGCCATTCTGGATGAGAGTCTCAACTGGATTAAAATTCATCCTGGCGCAGTAAATCACGACGTCCCTCGTCACCTGTTGGATTGTTGGTCCGTTGAGGATGAAAATGCCGACCCGGGTATCTCATTTCTGGTTTTTCTCTGCGGATATTTTCAATCGAAGTTCCTAAAGCAAACTGGGCGTATGATTGAACTGGATGCGAGCGAACTGAACGAAAGTTTCCAGCGATGGCAGCTGAAGCTAAGTTTGGCACGGCTACATCTAGGCACTCCTGTCAAAAGCGCGGCACTACCCTTATTCGATTTTCCGAAGGACGAACACGTAGATTGTTGGTTAAGCTAAACGCCTATTGGAAGCGGTCCGAACCGCCTCACCAAGGGAGGCAAAAAGCCAAAAGCATCTCATCTCGACGCACGAACCTCTTCAAAACGAGGCCGCCGGCGCAGCACTCATCTTTATTATGCCGAAATCCATCAGAAATAAAATCAGTCAAGGAATCAAACTTGGTAGTCTTGTTAAAGATACAATGACCGGGTTCACAGGTTATGCGATCGGCCGTATCGAATTTGGTTACGGCTGCATCCACATCCGTGTTCAAACTCAATCCCTCACAAAAGATGGGGAACCCGTGCCCCAACAGAATTTCGACGAGCAGCGGATCGAAGTGCTCGAACAACCGAAAAAAGCATGGCCTAAGCCCAAGATGACGTCGGTTGAGTTGGGGGATTTGGTCTTGGATACCCTAACGGGTGCCGTTGGAATCGCCTCCGCCAAAAACTTCTCCTTGGATGGCGAGGTCAGCATCCTTATCGAACAAGTTGGTTTAAGAGAGGATTTTTCCCCCAAACCTCCTCTCTACGCGGCCGCCGACCGCGTCGTCACCAAAGAGCGCCGAAAATTACGCGTGAGCACGGATAGTGTTGCAACGAGCGGAGGTCCGCTCGCGCGCTCACCTGCGCTCCGTTGACGTTTCTACCGACATCTCGATTCTCGCCGGCCGCGAGCCGGTCGAAACGCCGTGTCATGAAATGCCTTCGTCCGTTTTCCTTCAGCAAGCGGCACTCGTTCACTGTGATACCCGCGTTCCGTAGCGGCGAAGTGTTCGCAAATCACTCCCAGTCGCACACAGTGATCCCATGCTGGACTCCAGTTTCGATCTCGATTCGTACCGCGCGCGCATAGCGGCGCTGGCGGAACGAGGTATTTTTGTCGGCACCTCCAGTTGGAAATACCTTGGCTGGGTCGGGCAAATTTACTCGAACGATCGCTACGTCTACAGGGGCAAATTTGCGAACACCCGTTTCGAAAGGGAATGCCTGCGCGAATACGCCGAAACGTTCAAGACGGTCTGCTTCGACGGAGCCTACTACACCTTTCAGACGGAAGATCGGCTTCGAGAGATGGGCGATCAGGTCCCGGCAGATTTTCGCTTCGCTTTCAAAGTAACTGACCTGATCACCCTCAAACGCTTCCCTGCTCTACCCCGGTTTGGAGAACATGCCGGCAAGACGAATCCTGAGTTCCTGAACGCAGGACTCTTCGTGGAAAAATTTCTCCGGCCGCTCGAATCGATTCGCTCCAAAGTGGGACCAGTCATGTTCGAATTTTCCAAGTTTTATTCTTCAGACTACGAATCTGGCTCTGCTTTCACCGCGGACTTGGACCGCTTCTTTTCCCAACTGCCCAAGGGCTGGTTGTACGGGGTCGAGTTAAGAAACAAGGCCTGGCTGGGCACCGAGTACCTCGATGTCCTCAAAAAGCATCAGGTCGCCCACGTGTACAACAACTGGACCGATATGCCGCCCGTTACTGAGCAGCTGGGCATTGTCGGCGAGCAGCGCATCGAAACGGCTGCGGTGGCGCGTTTCCTTCTCAAGACCGGCCGAAAATACGAGGAGGCGGTGTCCAAGTTTCAGCCCTATACGCACACCCAGGAGGTCAGCGAAGAGGGCCGCTCAGCTCTGGCTGCATTGATCGAGCGCGGCTGGCTCAAGCCGTCACGCGATGGCGTTTACCTCTACATCAACAATCGCCTCGAGGGAAATGCGTTGATGACGGTCCTCGGTGTCCTCGACCGCCTCCACTTCCTCCCAAAGAGCGAAGCCCGACCAAAATCGCCCGAGGCCAAAGCCCCAAAAAACTTTCCCGCTTCGAAGCGCGATGAGCCTCAACTAGATCTGGGATTGTAAGAAAGTCCGCCTTGCGCGTGTGTCCAACTGGACACATTGGTGCAGCGTGACAGACAAGCAGCAGGCCACCCTCGACTTTATCGGCGCCTACCAGCAGGCGAACGGCGGTCCTCCGTCCACCCGCGAAATTCAAAAACATTTCCAGTACTCCAGTCACACAAGCGTCGTCCGGCAGCTTCACGCGCTTTCCGAAGCGGGTCACTTGGAGCAGCTGCCCAGTGGATCCTGGGGCCTAAAGTCGCATCAGATGCAGATGCATTTCCCCCTGGCCGTCTATGGCGAAATTCCCGCCGGTTTGCCCGCAATGCGTGAACAAGAGAGCCTTGAAACCTTGTCCATCGATCCGCGGGTCTTCGGCCTGAAGTCCGCAAAGGCAGGCCAACTCTGGGGCCTTCGCGTGAAGGGGGATTCGATGACCGACGCTGCGATTGTTGAAGGCGACGTCGTACTACTCGCCCGCCGTCAGCCGAAGAACGGCGACATCATCGCCGCGTTGGTGGACGAGACGGAGGTCACGCTGAAGCGCTTCGTGCAGGAACGCGGCCGAACCTTTCTACGCGCCGCCAACCCCAAGTACCCGGACCTTCATCCGCGCAAAATCGAATCGCAGGGCGTCATGGTGGGCGTGATTCGGCGGACCAAATTATGAGGAAAAAGTCGTGCCGCCTTCTTCCTCCAAAGTTGCCGCGCTGCGGTCGCTGCTTTCCGCACGTTTTCCGGAACGATCACGCCGCTCCGCCGGCGTTGTTACCACCGGAGTAGATCCGATTGATTACGCTTTGGGCGGCGGCCTGCCCACCAGTCGCATCACGGAAATTATTTCCCCACTTCCCGGAAGCGGCGGACAGACCCTGCTCTCTCAACTTCTGCATGCAACCCGTGCTGCCCGTCAGCGGATCGCCCTGATCGACGGCGCTAACGCTTTCAGTCCCGAGGAAATCGTTCCTGATGATTTGAAACATCTGGTCTGGATTCGTGCGCAAGGTGCCAGTGAGGCTTTTGCGGCCGCAGACATTCTCGCGCGGGACGGCAATTATGCCGTTATCGTTCTCGATCTGCGCGGCCTTGCGGAACGAACGCTCCTAAAAACGTCAGCGACCATCTGGCACCGTTTGCGCCACGCAGCGGAGGAAAGCCCAGCGGCGCTCCTGGTCCAGACCACCACCGCCTTGGTGCCGGCGGTTCCGCGTCGCTTGGTGCTAAACCGCCTCTTCTCCCTGGAAAATCGGAAGCGGTTTCGCGCGGAATTGGCCCATGGCATCGAAGTGGACATGGCGCGGGGGCAGACCGTGCGGGAGGAGCACAGCGCATGAAATACGCCGCCATTTTTCTTCCCGATTTCTCGCTTCAAGCGCTGCGCAGAGACGAGCCTCGGCTCGCAGGCCGGCCGGTTGCGCTGGCGACCGGGGAAGGACGGAAAGCCTGCCTTGCGCAGATTTCTAAAGAAACGTCCGGGGTCGAGGTGGGTCTTACCGTGACCTTGGCACTTGCCCGCTGCCCCGGCTTGGAGATTCGCGAACGCAGTCTTGGCGTGGAAAAAGAAGCCGAGCGGCTCCTTCTGGCTGCGGCGTTCACTCTGTCTCCGCGTGTGGAGATGACCAGTGAGGGACTCTGCACGGTGGATCTTCAAGGCGCCGATCTTTCGCTTTTGGAGCAGCGCATGCAGGCGTGTGCCGGCGAACTTGCCGCGGCCGGACTGACCGCACGGCTCGGCGCCGGAGAAACCCCGCTTCTCGCCTTCTACGGTGCGCAAAACGCGGATCCGGTCCTGGTGGTCTCCGAATCTCAAAAGTTTTTGGACCCGCTGCCGCTGGAGGTAGCCACGCCTTCCCGTCTTCACGCAGACATCCTCCATGGCTGGGGCATCAAAACCTTGGGCGCGCTGACGACACTGCCCAAGGCGGAGATCGCCAGACGGCTGGGCACCGAAGGCGTGTCTTTATGGGAACGAGCCGCCGGTGAAACGACGCGCGTTCTGCGATTAGTCGAGCCTTCGAAAACGTTTGCCGCGGAATGGACCTACGAGCCGCCCGTGGAATCGATGGAGCCGCTTCTTTTCAGGCTGCGCCGCTTCGCCGAATGCGTCGCGTTGGAGCTGCGTTCCTCTGGCTTCGTGGCCGACAAACTCTCCCTCGTTCTCCTTTTGGAGGATGAAACCGACTATCGCCGCGAGTTTCGGTTGCCCGAACCGGGAGCAAACGTGGACGGATGGATGCGTGTCCTTTACTCACATCTGGAGTCGGTTCGAGCGGAAGCCCGGGTGACGGGTGTCCGCCTGATTGCCAGCCCCGCGCGTCCCCCGCAAAAACAAGACGGCCTGTTCGACACCGGACTTCGCGACCCCGGGGTTTTTTGGGAAAACCTCGCGCGGGTCGGAGCTATCGTTGGGGACGACCGCGTGGGAACCCCGTTTGTATTTGATACGTGGATACCGGATTCGATCGTTCTTGAAAAACCTACCGAAACGATTCCCCAGCCTGAGGACGATCCCGTGCATCCCCCGCGAGGACTGACCCTGCGGAGGTTTCGGCCGCCCTGGCCTGCCCGCATCACGCTGGTCGATCAATGTCCCGCCGCCATTGAGTCGGCTGAATTCAGGGGCGAAATCCGCGCGGCTAACGGTCCCTTCTATTTAAGCGGTAAGTGGTGGCGGCCCAAAGATACCTGGCGCCTGGAAATCTGGCAGGTCGAAGTGGAGACAGGCTCCATTTACCAGATCGCGCGCACGCGCTCTGGCTGGAGCGTCGAGGGGGTGCTGGACTGATGAGCTACGTCGAACTTCACGCACGGAGCGCGTTTTCTTTTCTTCTGGGCGGTTCGGATCCCGAGGCACTCGCAAAAGCCACCGGGCGGGCGGCCCTTCCTGCAATGGCGCTGTGCGATCGCAACGGCGTTTATGGCTCGGTCCGGCTCCACATGAAATCCAAGGAGGAAGGATTTCGCGCACTGGTGGGCTGCGAACTAGTGATGGAGGACGACTCGGTTGTCCCGATCTTGATCGCAACCCAGGCCGGCTACCGCCGCCTCTGCGAAATGCTCACCACCGCGCATTTGAGGGCCGCCAAAGGCGAAGGCCGTGTCCTTTGGAGAGAGCTCGCGGAAAACAATGAGGGCTTCATTGCATTGACCGGAGATGAGGATGGCGCGGTGCGTCGTGCCTGGCGTCTTCAAGGCGCAGCCAGCGCCAGCATGGCGGGCGAACGACTCCTCAGTATCTTTGGAGCGGACAGGCTGTTCGTGGAAGTGCAGCGCCACTTCCTTCCGGACGAAGAATACGAAAACGATTTTCTCATCGATTGGGCACGGGCGAAAAAAATCCCGCTCTTGGCGACTAACGGCGTCACCCATGCACATCCACGGGCCCGGCACGTCGTGGATGTCTTCACCTGCATCCGCGAGCACACCACCCTAGAGAAGGCGGGGAGGCGTCTTACCCGCAACGCCGAGCGGCACGTGAAAAATCATGCAGCGATGGCGGCGCTTTTTCGCGACATCCCCGAGGCGATCGCCAACACCGGAAAACTCGCAGCCCGGCTGGAGTTCACGCTCGATCAACTCGGCTACCAATTTCCTGATTACGACAAGCTGCCGGCCGGCGAAACCCAGGATTCTTTTCTCCGGCACATGGCGTATTTTGGAGCGGCACAGCGCTACGGCAGCGTCGTTGGAAATGTGAAGCGACAGATCGATCGTGAACTCGCGCTCATCCACAAACTCGGGTTCAGCGGATATTTTCTGATCGTGTGGGATTTGTGCAGCTTCGCCCGCCAGCACGGCATCATGGTTCAGGGCCGGGGAAGCGCGGCCAACTCCGCGGTCTGCTACGCCTTGGGAATTACTGCGGTCGATCCCATCGGCGGCAAACTGCTCTTCGAGCGGTTCCTCTCGGAAGGACGTTCCGACTGGCCGGACATCGATCTGGATCTGCCCAGCGGGGACGGACGGGAGCGGGTCATCCAGGAAGTGTATCAGCGTTATGGACGACGCGGCTGCGCCATGACGGCCAACGTGATTTCGCTGCGGGGGCGCAGCACCATGCGCGAAGTCGGCAAAGCCTTCAGTTTGCCGGACGACATTCTCGACCGCTTCTCCAGTATTTTCCACGGAGGCGACTACCCGCAAACGATCGAAACCAAAGAGCAGCTCAAAATCGCCGGCCTTCCCGCCGACGATCCCCGCTTCGACATATTGCTCGATACACTCCAGCAGTCGTACGCGCTGCCACGGCACCTGGGCCAACACTCGGGCGGCATGGTGATTTCAGCGGGCAGTCTTTCACAGTTTGTCCCCTTGGAAAATGCCTCCATGCCAGGCCGCAGCGTGCTGCAGTGGGACAAGAGCGACTGCGAGGACATGAAGATGGTGAAGATCGATCTTCTGGGTCTGGGCATGATGGCTGTCCTCCAGGATGCCGCGGAAATTTGCGCGCTGCGAAACGACGCGCTGGACTACGCCTCGATTCCCAAAGATGACGCCGCCACCTTCAAGATGATGCAGGAGGCCGACACGGTGGGCTGTTTCCAGATAGAATCGCGTGCGCAGATGGCGACCTTGCCGCGCATGAAGCCTGCCTGCTTCTACGACGTGGCGGTGCAGGTGGCGATCATTCGCCCTGGTCCGATTCAAGGCGACGCCGTGAATCCGTATCTGGAGCGTCGCGCGGGCAAACAACCCGTGACCTACCCTGATGAGCGCGCCAGGCCCATTTTAGAGCGGACGCTGGGCGTTGTGTTATTTCAGGAGCAGATTCTCCGGCTCGCCATGGAGCTGGGCGGCTTCAGCGCGGCGGATGCCGACGACCTGCGCCGGGCAATCGGCTTCACCCGCTCGAGCGAGCGGTTGGATAGGATGAAAGCGAAACTTTCCACTGCCCTCACCAAAAATGGGGTGAGCGCCGAAGCGACTGACTACATCCTGAAATCCCTCTCCTCCTTTGCGCTGTATGGCTTTCCCGAGTCTCACGCGATATCGTTCGCCCTGATCGCGTACTCAAGTGCGTGGCTCAAGGTGCATCGGCCCGCCGTCTTCTACGCGGCGTTGATCAACAACCAGCCAATGGGTTTTTATAGCGTGGCCAGCCTGATCCAGGACGGACGGCGCCACGGGATTCGGTTTCTGCCGCCCTGTGTTCAGCAATCCGACGAAAAATCCCGCGTGGATGACGCTTCCACCGTCCGCCTGGGCCTATCCTCTGTCCAGGGGCTGCGTACCAAGGCAATCGAGGCGGCGATCCTCAGCCGGTTAGAGCGCCCTTTTGTTTCTCTCGCCGATTTTCTCCGGCGGACGGACTTTAATCCCAAGGAGCGCCGCGCATTGGCTGCTGCCGGCGCCTTGAATGGCCTTGCCGGTCACCGCCGCGACGCGTTGTGGAAAGTCGAGTCTCTCGATCTAGGTGACGAACTTTTCCGCGATGTGGCCGCGTCCGAAGACGATGAACTGACACCCTTGGAAATGATGTCGCATCTGGAACGCCTGCGCGCCGACTACACAACCATGGGTTATACCGTCGGCGCGCATCCGATGAAGCTCGCGCGCCCTCACCTTCCGGACGCGCTTCCGGCGATGGCTCTAAAAAACGTCAAACCGGGCACCCGGGTGAAGATCGCCGGCGCGGTCAGCTGCCGCCAGCGGCCAAGCACCGCCAAGGGGTTCGTGTTCGTCACCTTGGAAGACGAGACCTTCACCGCCAACGCAGTGATCAGGCCGGCACTGTTCGAAAAGAAACGGCTGACGATCAATCTGGAGCCAGCGCTCGTCATCACCGGAAGACTCCAAAACGAGAGCGGCGTCATTCATGTATTCGCCGAGGAGATCGAGCCGCTGCCATCGCTTCACCTCCCCGAACAAGAAAGCCACAATTATCATTGAGGTCTTGCGGTGCCGCCCGCGCGAGACGCGGAGCCATTCACCGCGAGATCAGCTCCTCCTTGTGTTTTTCCCAGAGTTCCTCGGCTAGGCTGAAGGGTGCCTCATGGTACAGGTTACCTAAGCCAAATATCCGATCGGCCATGGCTGGATAAATCAAGAGCGACGGGACTACGCCCACATCGGACAGCTCGCCATTAAAATTCTCCGAAAACGCGACTGTTAACGTGCAGTGGAATCACTTCCACTTCCCATAAAGCATCACACCTGCCAGTACCGGTTATGCCTAGCTTGCGGAAGGATGTGAATTTGTGCGGCCCCCTCCCTTGATGCTCATCTCCAAAAGTCGGCACTTAGACTCTAGGAATGCAATTTTAGTCGCCATTTTGACAACGCTTGCACGAGCCTCCTTGAGCTCTGCCGCGATCTCAATTTGGCCTTTTCTCAAACGCTTTCTTCTAGATTTGCGGTTTACGTGTTCCTCGAGCCGCTCGCTAACTAAGGGATAATTTCCTTTTGAGATGGGCGCATGAGACAACCCAGCTTCTTTCGCGACAGCCCTGATGGAGATTCGCAAGCTACCACAGGCGACTTTCAACTTAAGGTCTGGATGATTAGGCCTACCCTGTATCAACCGTTCCAATGCGCCTAAATATTTCGCCTCATTTTTCATCAGGTCTTTGCGGAATCAATTTCACCGATCGCCTTTTTAGATAAATCTCGACGTGCTATCCACAGGTTCATGACGACCTCAGCAGCCCATGGATATGTGTCTACCATTCGCTGATAGTACTCACTCCGCCATTCATGGAATGGTCGATGGATTTTTGAAATCGCCAAATTCTTACACGCCAAACAGACGTCCGGCGATCGAACCAAGTAATTTGGGGAGTTGCGACCGCCTTTGCATTTGGATTCTCCTTGGTGGTAAATACACGCGCCCCATTCAGCAAAAAACACTTCAATTTCCTTGTCCTGAATCGCCAACGTAAGAGCCCGGACAAAGTCCTCTTGGTTGGAGAACTTCGCTCGAAACTTCTGAAGAGCTCCAGTGATACGAACGCCCGAATCTCCTCCAATCGCGCCTGCATTTGCGAGGGCCGCGAGCTCCTCGGCAGCATCGGTCGATGCCTCACGGACAAAATCGGCGTTAAGGTCCGAATCCGTGCCCATGTAGCCTAACGACGTTGCGTATCTAGTGTGCCCATACTGCTCGGCTATGAGTCCGGCTCCATGTCGATGTCTGCGTCCAATATAATACGAACAGGTTTTTCTAAACTGAGACGAACAAAAGCTCCAACTCGCAACTGATGCGTTCTCGGACAGCACACGGTGAAAAACTCGGTTAAACACGCCTGAGAAGTGGGAGCTGTACAGATAATCGTCCCGGACGAGACCTATGATCAATGTCTTGGAATGCGGATGAAAAGAGCTCCTGAATGCATTCAGCACCTCGATAGCGCGAACGACGGGTACAAGGGTTTGAGAGCCGCTAGGGCGAGCCCCCGCGACCCACGTGTGCTCCTCTGAACCACGCATACTGCGAGCGTTCTTAACGATCCGTCCATTTAACCAAAATATGTCTAGCGTACCTTCTTCCGACTGTTCCGGTCCAGTAAGACAGTCTGGTGATAGCGAGAGAATTTCGCCGATTCGTAGTCCGGCAAAACATCCAATTATAGCGATAGCGCATACCCGAATGTCCGAGACCAAATTACGGACATCTATGAATGAGGCAATTTTTCTGCCCATCACATCGAGTGGCTGGATATACTTATTGGCAATCTCTGTATCACCCGACTCCCAAAGTATTTCGCGGACTCTGTGGCGGCGAGTATGCGAGGGAATGCTTTTACAAATCTCGTCAGTTTTTTCCCGATACAGTTTAAACAACTCAATCGCTTCGGAATAATTCTGCCCTAGGAAATCTTCGCAGTATTTCAAAACCGGTATCGCGACGTTGTCGGGAAGTCGGGGGAAAGGAGCCCTATCAATTTGAGGATTGAAGTTTGCGACCTTTGCATAGGAACGCCCCCGATAGGGGGCTTTAGATATCCTACCCGCCTCGGGCATTCTATCTCGCTCTTCAAATAGTGCCCCTAAAGGCGCAAGCGCTCGTGATAGATGATGCGGTGATTGTGTCGCACTCCTCGCGTACTCGATATATCTATCGACCACATTCGGGTCATCGAAAACCTCGAAAGACTCAGCTGACAGCGTCGTCACCATCCAACAAATGACGCGCTTTAACTCGTTCCATTCCCTCTTAACGGTAGATTCAGCTCCTCCGCCTTTCCGGTTGTCATGCGGTCGTAATCGAGCGAGTAAATAGCACCGCGTAATCCACAATAGCTTGGAGCTCTCCAACAAACTGAAAAGCTTACCCCCGGAGGCAAAAGAAAAGTCGAAGTCAATAAAATCGGTTACGTATCCAACACGTGCTCTAAAATTCCACCGGACGTCTCGAAACGATGATGATGTATACTCACCGATGGCGCCGTTGTAGTTTTCATTCAACCACGGAATATCGCCGACATCATTATCACTTAAATTTAGGTTTTGCTGCCCACTCATTCGATAGGAGGTAACGGAATACTTTCGTCGAACATCGGCACCAGCTTGGCGGCCTCATCCATGGAACTGGATGCGAACATTCCCTTTATTTCGTAACACATATGAAGAAGCGGATCGTAGATTGCGGACCACCTTGCGGCATGGACGAGCAATCTCGACCTCTCGAGATGTGCGATGACTTGCAGCATTCGAGCTGCCTTCTCGACAGAGCCCTCAAAACGGAATCGGAAATCTGAAAACATTGAAGCCCATGAGACATACAAATTTTCCTCATCATCTTTGAAATCGTGGTCTTTCTGGTAAGACTGCTTCTCCTGTCGCACCCATTGATGCATTTCCGACTGCAACCTTGCAATGACCTCGCGGATACGACCTCTGCCAATCCCCGAGAGATAGTGTTTGCGCGTTGTAGATATATCCGAGTGACCGGCGATGTCCTGGCCAGCTGCAATACTTTCCGTGCGGCGAATCGCTGAGTTTATGTATGGTACCCTGAATGATCGTGGTGAAAACTTAGGGAGCCCGTGCTTTTCAATAAATTTCTTTGTCGCAGGACCAACATTCCCCTCACGAGCAAGCGTTACGCCGCAACTAGACCAATAAAATAGCCAAAGCCTGTTTCGACAGTCGTCCGGGGCGTGAAGCCTTGAGTCTTCGGTGTACCTCAAAACTTTTTTAACTATCACCGGAGGGGAATATGCCTGATCCAATGGATATGATCGGCTCATCCATTTTGAACTTCGCTTTTTATAGAAATGAATAGTTTCCCGCTTATGATTGACTTCTTTAGCGAGCTCATACCTCGAAACCCTCACGTCCGATGCCCCCTCGGGTGCCTGTAAACAGTTTCGATGAAGCCCGTAAATTGGGTCAGGATTCCCTCCCGTCTTGATTAGAATAAGAATCAGGAACGGGAGTAGACGCTCGAGATTCGGCTGAAATCTCCAATAAATATCTGGAGTTCCTTTAACCCCAAATCGTTCAGCTAAAGCAGGAGCGTGCTCGACGGTCCTCAATCGGCGGCCGTCTTCGCATACTCCGCGCGCTCCCGTTTTCCGCCAGTGATACTGGTAATGTGCTAGAAGAAATCCTAGATGGGGTGCGTCCTCAGGGGGTGGCAATATTCCGCTAAACCCGCTGCTGTGAGCATCTGCAATCAGTCTGCTCGATTCCTCCCATGTTTGGGCGTATTCATCTGCAAGCCTGCGGCACAAGCCTTCAATTCTGCCGATTTCTTCCAACGAAATCTCGTTCTGCTTTTTTTTGAAAACCGCCGAATCTCCCACTGCGGACCTCCTTATCTTTCGACGCGTGATTGCTGGGTGAAGATCCGGCACCTTTCCATCAAGTAGTTCTCCTGTAATTAGGTTAATTGCCTTCCAAGCTTTGTAAGACGAATTCTCCTTGCCAGTTGATGCCGCCCACTCACGAAGCCAGCCTTGATATAAATCATAATCGGTCGGATGTAGTTGATTCAACGATACAATCGAATGGCGTCTTTCCATCAAAAATTGATAGAATAATTTTAGGTGCTGAAAGACTTCTTTTCGAGAAGCGGCCGACTTATCAGCTGCCCACGATTTATACCCCTCGATTATCCAGTAAGTGAGATTTTTTCTATGCCCCACTTCGGTCATATGCGAAAAATCGTAAACCAATTCTAGGCGCCTGGAGTGCAGGTCCGGCGTATGCTTGAAAACCACACGCAATGAGTAGCCCTCTTCGTATTCGGTCGAGAATCGCGCCCCTTCAAACTGTATTATTTTTGCCATTACGTCACATATTGCTCGTATAATTCAGTAACCGCATCGACACACCCGTCCTGCGACAACTTTACCGCGGATAAATAACGCTGTGTAGACGCCATTGAAATATGACCCATAACGTCTCGTAGCTCCACCAACGCATTCATTCCTCCGTCCTGAATGCCTTTTGCCGCGTCTCTCCGCATGAAGGAGATCAACATCGCGATGGCAAACGTATGCCGTAACGCATGCAGTGTTTTCAGCAAACGATAAACTCCTGCGGCGCGCGCCGCAGCCGTGAATTCTTTCGTCAATCTAGTTGAGTTCATTTTCACGCCTCGGCTCGTTCGGAAGACATATCGAGGACCGGGAACACGCGGAATTAGTCTACCTGGAGTTATTGCATAGCGATAGACCTCCTCCGCCATTCCACGGGGACAATTCACATAGGTGTCTGCAGAACGACCCTTTCTACGTACTCGCAGTTTTACCCAAGCTCCAGTTTCCTCGAAATCCGGAAGGTCCTCAAGTTTGATGGCAGAAACCTCAAACGCGCGGAGGCCGGTGCAGAGGCAGAGCCTCGCCATCAACTTGTAAGGTTCGCGAAGAATACTGAATATTTTGCCCAAGTCGTCTTTGCTAAAAGTTCTTATCGGAATCTCCCCTTCTTGAAGCTTCAATGAGCGCCCTCCGCTAAAGGGACTTCTCTCAAGCTTTCGTCGCCAAGTGAGCCACTCAAAAAAACTCTCAACGACGGCTATCATTTGATTCACGGTCGAGTTTTTGAGTTCGCGGCGAAGACCTTCGCGATATGAGAAGAGCCAATCCCACGTCACTTCTGAATAGTGCTTTATCCCGTCTGCGCGGCTGCTTTCGACGAAGACAGATAGCTTTTGCGCGTAGGTCTGCGCGCTCTTCGCTCGCCCTCCCTTGGTCGCCAAACGGTGATCTAAAAGAAAGTGGTTTTCGTCACCTAGATACCGCCATTCAGGAAGCTCGAAGAGCATTGGCGTCCCAGTCGGAACACGGAGGGGAGCATGCAAACTTGGATCGTCGAAGTCTGCATTTGCATGGATCACCCGAATCACGCCCTGACTGGGAACTTCGCGCGGAGATGGCATCCCTGGATAGGAAAAACAAGCCGTCTTTCCGTCAATCAGAACATGCTAATCAGCAGTATATTACAATAAATTTTTCGCGTTTGATAATGGGAAGTGGTTCTTTTTTGTCCGGAAAATTACTTACGTAAAATGCTGTAAGTAAATTTTTTACTTTATAAAGAACCACTTTTTTTGGTTCGAGAAAAGCATGCACCCGTGCTCGCAACCCCGATACACGTTCATCCCGTACGCGAACGGGATATCCGGACTGTCGTTCTTCGTGAGCAACGACTCCGTCGCATCGTGAAAAAAATGCGTCCGCGGATCCGGCCGCTCATCCGGCACGCCATCGAGGTCGCACTGCCACGTCTCCGCATCGCACGCCACGTGCAGCCGCTCGAACCGGTTCGACGGATTCACCGCCGGACCGCGCCCCGGAAACGTCACCGGCGGAGGAACGATTGATTCAGATTCAGACATGGCTCTTCACACGTTCGGATGAACATGCAAAACCCCGCCCCGCAACCCTCCAGCTCAAAAAAATTCCCGCCCCTCTCCCCTCCAACCCACTGCCCCTCCGAAATCCTGTTAATCCTCTTAATCCTGTCCAAAAACCTCCCCATCGTGCCCATCCGAGAAATTCCTGGTCAAAAATTCCCGCCTCCGCCTTTCACCCTTCACTCTTCTTTACCCCCGGCACCTCTCGCGATTTCGTGGGTCGCACTCCCCTCCATGAAGCTCGCCCGCGTTCTTCCCCTCTTTCTCAGCATCATCCTCGCACTGGCACCCGCCACCTCCCGCGCCGCCGCGCCCGGCGAAGACCCCGTCGCCCGCCTCAAGGAGATCGTCGCCGCCGAGAAAAAAATCTTCGCCAAAGCCCACGCCGCCGGCGACGCCCTCGACGAGGACAACCTCCGCTCCGAGCTGCAGCAGCTCGCCAACGACTACGACAAGCTCATCGACCAGCACAAAGACTTCACCGCCGCCTACGTCGCCTACGGCCTCATGCTCGGCAAAGCCGGCATGAAAAAAGAATCCGTCGCCATGCTCCTCCGCGCCAACCAGCTCGATAAGGACATCCCCGTCGTCAAAAACCAGCTCGGCAACTTCCTCGCCGAGGACGGCAACCCCCTCGAAGCCGTCAACTACTACCTCGCCGCCATCAAGCTCGCCCCCGAAGAACCCCTCTACCACTACCAGCTCGGCATGTTGCTCACCGAAGCCCGCGACGACTTCCTCAAGAGCGGCACCTGGACCCGCCCCAACCTCGACGATACCCTACACAAAGCCTTCGCCCGCGCCATGGAGCTCGCCCCCGACGACTGGCGCTACTCTTACCAATACGGCCTCTCATTCTACGAACTCCAAACCTCCGAATGGGAAGCCGCCCTCCAGTTCTGGCGTGCCTTCGAGAAAAAATTAAAACCCGGCGTCGAACAGGAAGTCTGCCGCCTCCATCAGGCCAAAGTCCTCCACGAACTCCGCCGCACCGACGAAGCCCGCCTCCTCCTCGCCTCCGTCAACGAACCCGCTCTCGCCCGCCAGAAGGATAAAATCTCCAACAGCCTCGACCAGCCCGCCGTCCCCACCGCGCCTCCGCCTCCAGCCTCCACGCCTGCGCCCGCCGCAGAGCCCGCGCCATCGCCCGCTCCCGCGAAATAATTCGCAGCCCCGGCTTGCCGCCCGCGCCTCGCTCGCGAAAAAAAAGCGCATCGTCCGCCCGCCCGCGCCGTCAAGTCCGCGCAAGTCCGTCCGTTACTTCACGGACACTCGCACGCCGCCGTCCACGTCTCATGTCCCGTTTCGCTCTCAGACTCACCGCCTTCCTCGCCGCCCTCGCCTGCGCACTCCCTTTCGCACACCTGCGCGCCGCCACCGAACTCCAACTCAAAAACGGCGACACCCTCCGCGGCGAACACCTCAAAACCGAAAACGGTCTCATCCACTTCAAAACCCCCGTCCTCGGCACCCTCCTCGTCCCCACGACCGACGCCACCGTCGCCGAAATTCCCGACATCCCCCCCGAAAGCCTCGTCGGCCTCCCCCCGCAAAAAGCGTCAGACACCGCCCAGCCTCCCAAATCCGAAACCGAGACCGCCTCCGCCGATCCGAAAAAAATTCCCGACGTAGCCAAAACCGACACCACCCCGCCCGCCCCCGCCGTCGCTAAAAACGCCCCGCCCGCGCCCAAACCGAAGTGGAAAGGCAAAATCGAGTTCGGCTACCAGCAACAATCCGGCCGCCGCGACATCGTCACCGGCTCCTTCCGCTTCGACGCTGAGACCGCCGCCAAAGCCCCCGACCTCTTCAAAGTCTCCAGCCGCGTCCTCTACGGAAAACAAAACAAGGTCACCAATAACGAACGCTACGAAGGCTCCTTCCGCTGGCGCCACGAATTCGGCGAACGCCTCTTCTCCCAATCGCTCACCAGCTACTACGCCGACCGCGTCAAACGCATCGACCACAACGCCGAGCAAAACGTCGGCCTCGGCTATCAATTCATCCGCCACGCCCGCCACACCCTCAACGCCGGCCTCGGCGGCACCGGCCAGTACCGCGAAGCCCTCGGCACCCCCGAAGACGTCATCTACCTCAGCGAGTTTTTCCAGGACTACACCTACAAGATCAACGGCCGCCTCTCCTTCGTTCAGGACTCCAGCGCCCTCTACTCCACCAAGGAGGTCTTCCACAATAAACAGCCGGCCGACAACTACCGCCTCCGCTTCAACGCCGCCCTCCAGGGCCGCGTCACCGAACGCGTGTCGTTGAATCTTCGCTACGAGTACGAGTACGACAACACCATCGCCAACCCCGACCTCCGCGGCGATCAGCGCATCACCAGCTCCATCGGCTACGCCCTGTAGGGCCTGCACTCGCGCAGCGCCGCCCCTGCTCGCTTTCCGCCTGCAGGGCCGGACCTCTGGTCCGCGCATCGGAGGTAGGGCGGATTATCCCTGACCCGCCCGCTGGCCCCGATCACGCGTGCGACGGACCGGCACTTATCAAGTGCCGCCCCTCTTCCCTGCAAACGTCCGATGCCTCGTAGCCGCGCTGTCCGCAGCGTGACCTGCCCGCTTGTCATCCATTAGATGACAAACGTCGCACGCCCCCCTCCGAAATCCTGTTAATCCTCTTAATCCTGTCCAAAATTCCGCTCTCCCATCCGTGCCCATCCGGGCAATCCGTGGTTAAAAACTCACCACCCCGACTTTCCGCATTCGCGAGTTGAACATCCCCGCCCCCGCCTGAAACGTCTCCGCCTCATGTCCCTGCTGCACCGCCTCGAACGCCGACTCCAACCCTACGCCATCACCAACCTCACCCTCTTCCTCGTGATCGGCCAGGTCTTCGTGCTGCTCACCTCGATGCTGCAGCTCATCGACCCCGAACTCCTCCTCCTCGTCCCCGCCTACGTCACCGCCGGCGAATGGTGGCGCCTCTTCACCTTCGTCTTCATCCCGCCCGCCTCCGGCTACCTCTTCATCGCCTTCGCCCTCTACCTCCTCTACCTCTACGGCACCGCGCTGGAAAATTACTGGGGAGCCTTTCGCTACAACCTCTTCCTCCTCACCGGCTGGGCACTCACCGTCGGCCTCGCCTTTTTCACGCCCGCCTCAGTCGCCACCAATGTCTTCGTCGGCGGCTCCGTCTTCCTCGCCTTCGCCTGGCTGCATCCCAACTTCGAACTCCTTCTCTTCTTCGTCCTCCCGGTGAAAATCAAGTGGCTGGCCCTCCTCGCGTGGGCGGGCTACGCCTTCCAATTCATCAGCGGCGGCCCCTCCGCCAAACTCGCCGTCGCCGCCGCCGTCGGAAACTTCTTCCTCTTCTTCGGCGCCGACCTGATCCGCGCCCTCCGCCAGACCGGCCGCCGCGGCAACGCCGCCTCCCTCCGCCGCGACGCCGACTCCGCCCCCTCCGACGCCCGCCACACCTGCGTCGTCTGCAACCGCACCGACCTCACCAACCCCGAACTCGATTTCCGTTACTCCGCCGACGACCGGTGCTACTGCACCGACCACCTCCCCACCCGCACCAAGCCACCCGTCACCACCGCCCAATAAAATCCAAATCCTCCCGCCGCGCCCACCCCTGCGCCACCGCCAGCCCGCCACATGAATCTCACCTCCGCGCAGATCTACGACGCCCTCATCGCCTACCTCATCGTCATCTCCAGCCTCACGCTCCATGAGTGGGGCCACGCGAAGATGGCCGACCGCCTCGGGGACGACACCCCCCGCAGCCAAGGCCGCGTCACGCTCAACCCCCTCGCCCACATCGACCTCGTCGGCACCGTCATCCTCCCGCTCATCGGCATCTTCTCCGGCTTTCCCCTCATCGGCTGGGCCAAGCCCGTGATGATCAACCCGTCCAACTTCGAGAAAAAATCCGCGCGCTCCTGGGTCACCATCGCCGGCCCGGGCATGAACCTCATCCTCGCCCTCCTCGCCGCCGTCACTCTCGGCCTCGTCGCCCGCTTCGCCCCCGCCCTCGCCATCTCCCCGCTCATCATCCTCGTCCTCCAGATCAACGTCGCGCTGATGGTCTTCAACCTCCTGCCCATCCCGCCCCTCGATGGCTCGAAGTTCCTCATGTACTGGTTCGGCATGAGCGAGCAGACCTACATCAACTTCGCCCGCTTCGGTTGGATCATCCTCATGGTCCTCATCAACATCCCCCAGACCCGCGCCGCCTTCGGCTGGCTCATCTGGACATCCCTCCGACCGTTCGTCGCCCTCGTCGAGCTCATCGCGTGAAAAAGAAAACGCCCGCCACGCTCACCGCCCTCCCACCGACGTCCCAACTCGCCACCCTCCGCGAATGGCTCGCCTTCGCCGACGACGTCTACACCCGCGCCGGCCTCGCCCTCGGCCAGATCGCCACCTCCGCCCACGACGAAGCCCTCTACCTCTTCCTCCGCACCCTCGACTGGCCCCTCGATAGCGACCCGCGCGTCCTCGATAAAAAACTCACCCCCGCCCAGCGCATCGCCCTCCGCGAAATCCTCGCCCGCCGCGCCATCGAACGCATCCCCGCCGGCTACCTCACCCGCGAAGCCTTCCTCGGCGAACACCGCTTCTACGTCGACGAGCGCACCATCATCCCCCGCTCCTACTTCCTCGAACTCATCCCCACCCTCGCCTCGTATTTGCCATCCAACGTCACGGTCAAAAACGCCGTCGATGTCTGCACCGGCTCCGGCTGCCTCGCCATCCTCCTCGCCCACCAATTCCCTAAAGCCAAAGTCGACGCCATCGACCTCTCCCCCGCCGCCCTCGAGGTCGCCGCCATCAACGTCAAAGCCCACAAACTCACCCGCCGCGTCACCCTCCACCGCAGCGACGTCTTCACCGCCGTTCCGCCGGTGAAGTACGACATCCTCCTCAGCAACCCGCCCTACGAGCCCAGCGCGATCTGCGACAACCTCCCCGTCGAATTCCAAAAAGAACCCCGCATGGCCCTCGACGGCGGCAAAGACGGCCTCGACATCATCCGCCGCCTCCTCGTCCAAGCCCGCGAACGCCTCCAGCCCCACGGCATCGTCGTCCTCGAAGTCGGCGAACTCCAGCGCGCCATGGACAAAGAATTCAAGTCCCTCCGTCTCCAATGGCTGGAGACACAAGACGGCAGCAACTGCGTCTGCCTCATCCGCGCCTCCCGCCTAAGGTAGGGCCGGCACGCCGTGCCCGGCCTTCCGTGCCCGGCCTTCCGACATCCCCGTGCCCGCCCTCCCGTCTTCCGACCCGCCCTGCCTCCACACGCCACGCCTTCAGCCCGCCCCCGAACCGGCACTTATCAAGTGCCGCCCAGGCCGCCCGCCCTTCCGACATCCCCGTGCCCGGCCTCCTTCTTCCCCCTTCCGACGCCCCGTCCCGCCGCGCCCATCCCCTCACATCACGCCACCGCCACCTCCTTCCGCCTCCTAGCCCCCGTGCCGCCTTCCCCGGCTTCCACCCCGCGCTTCCCCTCAGCCCCCGCGCTCCGTTCGCGCCTTTCCCTCCGCGCCGTCTCCTTCATCCCCACCAGCCGCCGCAACTGCCCCGTCACCGCGCGCAACTCCTCCGCCTGCGCGCTCAATTCCTCCGACGCACTCGCCGTCTCCTCCGCCTGCGCCGCGCTGTCCTGCACCACCTTGTCCATCTGCCCCACCGCCGTGTTGAGCTGCTGGATACCCTGACTCTGCTCGCGCGACGCCGTCGCGATCTCCATGATCAATCCGTCCACCGTCCGCGCGTGCTCCAGGATCTCGCCGAGACTCTTCGCCACGCGTAGCGACAACTCCGCGCCCTGCTTCGACTTCACATGCGTGTCGTCGACCAGCTCCGCCGTCTCCTTCGCCGCCACCGCCGCGCGATGCGCCAAAGAACGCACCTCATCCGCCACCACCGCGAATCCCGCTCCGGCTTCGCCCGCGCGCGCCGCCTCCACCGCCGCATTCAGCGCCAATAAATTCGTCTGAAACGCGATCTCGTCGATCGTCTTCACGATCTTCAACACCGCGTTCGACGAACCCACCAGCGCCTCCATCGCCACCGCCATGGCACGCATTTCCCCGCCACCGCTCTCCGCCGCGATCCGCGTCTGATTGGAACGCTCCTTCGCCGCCTCCGCGTGCTCCGCGTTCTTCTCCACGATGCTCGCGATCTCCTCCAGCGACGAACTCGTCTCCTCCAACGAAGCCGCCTGCTCGCTCGCCCCGTGCGCCTGCGACTGGCTCGCCGAAGCGATCTGCCCCGACGCCGCCGCGCACTGCTCCGCGCCCGCCGCCAGCGACTCCGTGATCGCCCGCACCGGCCGCGTGATCGACCGCGTCAACCACATCGCCAGCGCCACGCCCAGCACGACACTGGCGATAACCGCACCGATCACCCAGCGCGTCGTCACCGCCAGCGTATTCGCCGCTACCGTACCTTCACGCACCGTATGATCGATGCCCGTCCGCAAAACATCCTCCGCCGCTCCCACCGCCGCCAGCATCGCCGCCACGCGTCTCGGAGCCACCTCTTCCAACGCCACTTCGCCCATCCGCAACGTCGCGACCGTCGCCTGATACGTCAGCAACGCCCCCTCGATCTCGCCGATCAATTCCTGGTTATCCGCGCGCCGCATCGCCCCCTTCAACTCCTTCGCCCGCTCCAGCGCCCGCACCAGTAACTCGTCGAGCCGCTTCAACTCGTTCAAATCCCGCAGCACCTTCGAACGCATCAGCGCCAGCCGCATCTGCGACACCCCGTCGCGCAGCCCCGACGCCGCCTCCAGCGTCCCCACGCGTTCGCGTATCTCCGCACCCGTTTTCCCCGCCGCCATCTCCTCGTACGTGAGCCGCGTCTGCGAAGCCACCAGCGCCTCCGTCGCCTTCACCAAAACCCCGGCCATCTGGTTCAACACCGCCCACGCCTCGTCCACCTGCTGACCGGCCTGCCGCGTTTCCGTCATGCGCGCCGCAAACTCGGCCTCCGCCTTCGCAAACGCCGCCAGCTTCTCCCGCAACACCACCAACTGCGGATGCTCCGCCGAAAAAACTTCCGCCGCCTTCCGCGCCGCCACCAGCTTCGCCCACGCCGCCTCGAATTCCTTCAAATACGTTTCCTCCCGCGTCAGCGCGTACGAGCGCGCTTCCAGGTTCGATTTGCGCATCGCCCGCTCGATCTCCGACGCGAACTTCGCCTCCGGGATATAACTCTCCGCCAGCGCGCGCGCCCGCGTCGTCCCGCTCATCATGCTAAAAACCGAATACGCGCCGATCGCGCCCAGCAACAGAAGCAACAGGCCGAAGCCCGCCGCGATTTTATGGGTCAGGGTGATGTTTGTTTTGCTCATAGTCGTCCCACCGCCCGCCGGCCATTTCAGCGATCGAAACGACAGAGCTGTGGATAACCGTTAAATCGACGCGCCCCTTTTCCCGCCCGCGCATCCCTTGTCTTTTCGCTGCGCACCCGTTGCCGGGGTGAACCGCCCAGAAGAATCCCGCCTTATGGCTTCCGCACCGCCTCGCCCGCCGCTTTCCACCGCGCGAACGACCCGCCATTCGCCGTCCGAAAACCTTCTTTCGCCAGCAGCGCCGCAGCCGATCTCGACCTGCTTCCAGAACGGCAATACACAATCAACTCCTTGCCCCGGTTCTTCTCCAACTCCGCCCGCCACATCCGCCTCTCGCCCCGCAGATCGCTCAACGGCAGCAGCACCGCCGGCTTCGCCACGCCCTCCGCCCACTCCGACGGCTCCCTCACATCGATCAACACCGCCTCGCCCGCCGCCACCCGCCGCGCAATCTCCGCCGGCGTCAGACCGGCCGCAGGCCGCGACCGCAAAAAAACGAACCCAACGCCCATGACCAGAACAACCAGTATCAGGATTTTCATGATGAAGAATTTTCCGCCCGCCGCGCCGCCATGAAGTACAACACCGGCACCGCCAGACGGCTGATGAGCAGCGACGCGATCTCCCCGAACATCAGGCTCACCGCCAGCCCCTGGAAAATCGGGTCCGCCAGGATCACGCTCGCCCCGACGACCACCGCCAGCGCCGTCAGCAACATCGGACGAAACCGCACCGCCCCCGCCTCGATCACCGCCTCGCGCAGCGGCAATCCATGCGACCGCCGCAGCTCGATAAAATCCACCAGGATGATCGAATTCCTCACCACGATCCCCGCTCCCGCCATGAACCCGATCATCGAGGTCGCCGTGAAAAACGCCCCCATCGCCCAGTGCGCCGGCAGGATGCCGATCAACGAAAACGGAATCGCCGCCATGACCACGAGCGGCGTCACGTAGCTCTTGAACCACCCCACCATCAGCATCGCGATCAGCACCAGCACCGCCGCGAACGCCAGCCCGAGATCGCGAAACACTTCGAGCGTGATGTGCCACTCGCCATCCCACTTCACCGCCGGCGCCCGATCGTCCACCGGCTGGTTCAAATGATAAACCGGCAGCGCCGCCTCCGCCCCGCCGAACTTCCGCGCATCCAGCTCCGCCAGTTTTCGATTCATCGAGAGCAACGCGTACGCCGGACTCTCCACCGCGCCCGCCACATCCGCCGTCACATAAATCACCGGCTTCAGATTCTTGTGATAAATGCTCCGCTCGCCGGTCGCATACTCCACGCGCACCAGCTCGCTCAGCGGCACCAGCGGCGCCTCCGCGTCTCCATCCGCTCGCACGCGCAGCGCCAGCAAATCCTCCGGCGTCGTCCGCGCCGCCCGCGGCAACTCCAGCGTCAACGGCACCGCCTCGCGCGCCGTGTCGTTGTGCAACAACTCCACCCGCCTTCCCTGCGCCGCCAGCTGCAACGTCTCCACAATCTTCCCCTCGCCGATCCCGTGCAGCGCCGCCTTCTGCCGGTCCACCACGTAGCGCGCCTTCCGCTGCTCCGCCTCGATATACCAGTCGATGTCCACCACACCGGTCTCCCGTTCGAAAATCGTCCGCACTTCCTTCGCCAGCGCTTCGCGCGACACCTCGTCCGGCCCATAAATCTCCGCCACCAGCGTCTGCAACACCGGCGGCCCCGGCGGCACTTCCGCGACCGACACCGCCGCCCCATATCGCGCCGCGATTCCCGCGATCTTCTCCCGCATCCGCTTCGCGATCGCATGGCTCTGCTCCGCCCGCTCGCCCTTCCCGACCAGATTCACCTGCACGTCCGCCACATTCGGCCCGCGCCGCAAAAACGAATGCCGCACCAGTCCGTTGAAATTAAACGGCGCCGCCGTCCCCGCATAAATCTGCACATCCCTCACCTCCGGCTCCGCCCGCACCGCCTCCGCCAGCTCCCGCGCGATCCGCGTCGTCTGCTCCAGCGTCGTCCCTTCGTCCGTGTTCACCACGAGCTGAAACTCCGACTTATTGTCGAACGGCAGCATCTTCACCTTCACCGCCCCGAGCGGCACCAACGCGGCCGACACCATCAACAGCACCACGATCCCCCCAAGAAACGCCCACCGCCACTTCCCCGATCCGAGCAGCGGCCCCATCACGCGAAAATACAACCGCGTCATCCAGTCATCAGGAGCATGATCGTGATCCACCGCCGCGTGCCCGCTTTTTGGAGACGCGGACAAATGCCGCCGCAACACCCGCACCGCCGCCCACGGCGTCACCGTAAACGCCACCAGCAGCGAAAACACCATCGCCGC
>CBINDC010000006.1:0-247191 GCA_966249325.1 uncultured Nibricoccus sp.
CCTCTCCCAACCAGCAACCTGCCCTGCCTGAACAAGACAGTTGCTACCTCGGAGGGTCAGCTGACGTATTTTTGGACGATGGGGATTCGGCGGCCGACTCCGAAGGCGAGCGAGGTGATTTTTATGCCGGGGGCCATTTGCTTACGCTTGTATTCGTTGAGGTCCACTTTGCGGACGATGTCGTTGACCACGGCTTCGGCAAAACCCTCGCGGACGAGGTCGCGGCGGCTGAGGCCTTTTTCGACGTAGCCTTCGAGGATGGCGTCGAGCACGTCGTAGGGCGGGAGGCTGTCCTGGTCGACCTGACCGGGGCGAAGCTCGGCGCTGGGCGGCTTGACGATGGTGTTTTCCGGGATGATTTCGCGCTCGCGGTTGATCCAGCGGCAGAGGGCGTAGACCTGGGTCTTGAAGACGTCGGAGATGACGGCGAGGCCGCCGCACATGTCGCCATAGAGCGTGCAGTAGCCGACGGCGACTTCGCTCTTGTTACCGGTGGTGAGGAGAAGCGCGCCGAATTTGTTGGAAAGCGCCATCATGATGACGCCGCGGATGCGGGCCTGGATGTTTTCCTCGGTGACGTCGCGTGTCCGGCCGGCGAATACGGGGCCGAGGGTGGACTCGGCGGCGGCGACGGCGTCGGCGATGGCGATGGTTTCGAAACGGATGCCGAGATTCTCGGCGAGGATGCGTGCGTCGTCTTTCGAGTGTTGCGATGAAATGGCCGAGGGCAGGGAGACGCCGATGACGTTTTCGGCGCCGAGGGCTTCGACGGCGAGGACGGCGACGAGGGCGGAGTCGATGCCGCCGGAGAGGGCGATGAGGGCGCGTTTGAACCCGCTCTTGTGGGCGTAGTCGCGGAGGCCGAGGACGAGGGCGGCGTGGATGTCGGCGGAGTGATCGAGGGCTGCGGACGGCGGAGCCGAGGCGGAGGAACGCTCAACGCTCAACGCTGAACTTTTAACGCTCAAGGGAGGCGGGGCGTGCGGGGTGGGCGTGGCGAGGGGGACGTCGACGAGGCGGAGGTCTTCGGTGAAGGCGGCGAGGCGGGCGGTGATTTCGCCGGTGGCGCTGGCGACCAGGGAGCGGCCGTCGAAGACGAGTTCGTCATTGCCGCCGATGGCGTTCACGTAGACGAGGGGGCAGCGTAGTTGTTTGGCGGTGTCGGTGACGAGTTGATCGCGGACGGCGCTTTTACCGGCGTACCACGGGCTGGCGGAGAGGTTGACGACGAGATCGACGCGCTCGGCGGCGAGGCGGGCGATGGGGTTGATTTCGTAGAGGCGGGCGGTGTCGATCTTGGGGTTTTTCCAAAGATCTTCGCAGATGGTGAGGCCGATGCGTTTGCCGTTGAATGTGACGATGCGCGGTTCGTTAGCGGCTTCGAAGTAGCGGTCTTCGTCGAAGACGTCGTAGGTGGGCAGGAGGCATTTGCGGCCGATGACCTGAATCTCGCCGTTTTGGCAGAAGGCGGCGGCGTTGAAGAAGCGGCGGCCGGTGGGCGCGGGATTGGTTTCGACGAAGCCGACGATGGCGGGGACTTCGCCGATGGCGGCGGCGATTTCGGTGAGGGATTCTTCGTTGTCGGGGACGAAGCGGCGTTTGAAGAGGAGGTCGCGGGGCGGATAGCCGCAGACGATGAGCTCGGGGAAGACGACGAGTTCGGCGCCTTGGGCGACGAGCGTGCGGTAGGCGTCGAGGATCTTGCGGCGGTTGCCGGCGAGGTCGCCGACGGTGGGATTGAGTTGGGCCAGGCCGATGCGCATGAAAACGAGAGGTTCGGGTGTGTGTGACGAAAGCGCAACTGCGCGGGCGAACCGTGGCAAGACGCGCGGAGCGTCCGGCGATTCGCCGCTTGCGGAAGCGGCGGTGGAGTGGATTTTGCTCGGTTGAATCCATGAACGTCGTTTTTCGCTCCGGTCTTTCGTTGTTAGGTGTGTGTGCGCTCGCTGTTTCGCCCAGCCGGGCGGCGTTGTCGCTGGCCGAGGCGTTTGAGGGAATCGAGAAGGCGAATCCGAACGTGCTCATCAGCCGTGAGGCGGTGGCGCAGGCCTTGGCGGCGGCGGATCAGCAGCGGGCGGCGCTGCTGCCGGATATTTCTCTGGATGCGCAGCAGAGGCGGACTAAGGCGGTGCAGGTCACGGGCGCGGGGCCGTTCGAGCAGTCGCCGGTGAATCGTTTCGACGGGAGGCTGACGGGGAGCGTGGCGCTGCTCAACCCGGCGCAGATCGCGGCTTATCGCGCGGCGAAGAAGGGGGCGGCGGTCGCGGAGTTCGACCAGCAGCAGACCTTGCAGACGGTGTTTTCGGCGGTGGCGGAGAGTTATTTCGGACATATGCGCAATGTGCAGCGTATCGCCGTGCTGGATGCCAATATCACGCGGGCGCGCGAGTTGCTCGATCTGGTGCGGCGGCAGCTCGATGCGGGCGTGGTCACGCAGATCGATGTGACGCGCGCGGAGGCGCAGCTGGCGATCGCGGAGCAGGCGCGGTTGCAGCAGGCGACGACGGTTTATCAGAGCGAGTTGCAGTTGAAACGCCTGCTCGACTGGCAGCTGTCGGCGCCGCTGACGCTGGCGGGTTTTGACGTGAAGCGGATCGATCAGGGGGCGCTGGCGGGCGAGGCGGAGAAAAAGGCGCTAGAGCAGCGTTCGGATTATTTGCGGGCGACGAAAGCGATCGAGCAGAACCAGGATCAGGTGCGCGCGGCGGGTTATCAGCGTTTCGGTGTGCTGAGCGCGGTCGGTGAGTATGGTTACGCGACCTCGCGCGCGTTCGACGGGAACGAAAAGGAAGCGTGGCTGGCGGGCGTGGCTGTGTCGGTGCCGGTTTTCGACGGACTCCGGACGAATGCGGACCGACGCGTGGCGCTGGCGCAGTTGCGTCAACAGGAGCTGCGGGTGAAAGCGTTGGAGTTGCAGATTCCCGCGGAGCTGCGGCTGGCGGCGCAGGATGCGAATTCGCGAAACGCGCAGGTCTCGGTGGCCGAGCGCAGCCTGCAGCTTGCGGAGGAGCAGTTGCGGCTGGCGAAGATCCGTTTTGAGGGCGGAGCGGTGGATAATCGCGAAGTTATCGAGGCGCAGAACGCGCTGGCGGTGGCGAGCGACAGCCGGCTGGAGGCGGTTTATCAGTACAATCTCAGCCGCGTGGAGCTGGCGCGCGTGAAGGGCGATGTGCGTGAGATTTTGACGGAGCAGGCGAAGTAAGGCTAACGACGCACATGACCCACCTGATCCTCGCCTCGGCTTCGCCGCGTCGGAAACAACTGCTGGCGGAAACGGGCCTGAGTTTTGACGTCATTGTTGCCGACGTGACCGAGCACGAAGATCCGTCGACCGATCCGCGCGTGATGGTGACGCACAATGCGGCGCTGAAGGCGGACTGGGTGGCGGCGCGGAATCCGGAGGCGTATGTGCTCGGCGCGGACACGACGGTGTTCATCGATCAGCGTGTGCTCAACAAACCGGCGGACTTGGCCGAGGCGCGGGCGATGTTGAAGAAGCTTTCCGGGCGCACGCACACGGTTTTCACGGGCGTGGCGCTGCGGCGGGTGGCTGATGGTCTGAAGATCCACGAAGGCGTGACGAGCGAGGTGACGTTCAAGGCGTTCGACGACGCGGTGATCGACGCGTATTTCAAGATCGTGAACCCGCTGGACAAGGCGGGTGCGTACGGAATTCAGGAGGGGCGCGAGCTGATCGTGGCGGAGTGGCAGGGGTCGTTTTCAAATATCATGGGTTTGCCGATGGAAGCGGTGAAACAAATTTTGACTCGGTGCGGTCTGGTGACTCGTTAACAGCACTCGCGCGCCTTCATGACCGAACTTTTAGAACGCTCCCTGCAAGAGGAGTCCTCGTCCCATCAATCCGCCCGGACTTTGTTCGGCGCGGGCGATCGCGGGCGTTCGATCCAGATAGGTCTGGTGCTGGCGGTGGTCATCTGGATCGGGCTGTTGTTTCTCATTCAACAGGCGGCGAAGCATTTCAGCGCGGAGATCGATCCGGCGACGATGTTCGCGGAATCGAAGAAGCCGGAGTTCAGTATCGAGCTGGCGCCGGAGGAGTTTGCGATGCCGGAAAAAACGCCGCCACCGCCGCAGGAGTTCGTCGAGGGCAATCCCGATGCGCCCGAGAACGTGCCGGACGAGACGAACCTTTTCGGTGCGTTCAACCAACAGGTCGCCCAGGAAAAACCGAGCGAGAAGACGGCCAATACCGATAAACCGGCGACGCGGGGAAAAAAGGATCACGAGAGTTCGCAGATCGTAAGCGGCGAACTCACACCGCCCGAACTGACACCGCCACCGGCGCCACCACCGACGCCGGAAATCATGCAGGCGATCGAGGCCGCGCAGGCTCAGCGTGAGCAGAATCCGCTGGCAGGCACCGAAAAGATCTCGGGCGACAGTTCGACGGGCTACGGTTTCAATCTGGCCAAGCCGAGCGACTCTCCGACGCCCGAGGCGAATGAGCGGGTGGAAGGGCAGAAGGATGCGCCGTTGATTGTCGGTGCGCCGCAAATGGCCATACCGCAGATCAACCCGCAACAGCCACAGCCGAGGCCACGCATCAACACTGTGCGCGCGCGCCCGGCTGTGCTCGCAGACAATCCGGTCGGCACGCAAAACATCGGCCCGGTGTCGTATGACATGCGCTGGAGCAATTATGGGCAGTACCTGCAGCAGCTCATCGAGACGGTGCAGATCCAGTGGGATATGCTCATGCGCGACAGCCGCGCGTATCCGCCGTCTGGTTCCGAAGTCTCGGTCAAATTCAAGATCTCCAGCGATGGGAGCATCAGTGAGATCCTCCATGTCGAGGGCACGGGCGGGAAACAGTATGAGCAGATTTGCGTCGCAGGTATCACGACACGATCCCCGTACGGCAAATGGACGGATGATATGATTGCGGTGCTTGGTGAGTCTCAGGAGCTGACTTTCCGCTTTTTTATTCAGTGAGCGCCTCTGCCAAAGTTTTCTGGAGCACGCTTCCGTTGGGCACAGGCGTCAGCCTGCTGGCCGTCGATGGCAACGGGCTGGCCGCGTTTTCGAAACCGGCGGGCGTTCTTTCTCATCCGAACCGGATTAGCGAACAACCGAGGGCTTTGCTCACGGTGCCGTATGTGGAGGAGGGCGAGTTTTTCCAGTGGACGGAAGCAGGTGCGGTGAAGCGGCTCTGGTTGTTGAACCGTCTCGATTCAGCGACCTCGGGCGTGATCCTGGCGGCGAGCAGCCAGGCGCTGGCCGACGAGATCCGCGCGATGTTTCGGAAGAAGCACGTGAAGAAAGTTTATAACGCGCTGGTGTTCGGGCTACCTTCCGAGGCGAAGCAAGTGTGGAAGGACCGGCTGGCAGTGGAGAAGCGCGGGGCGCAAATTCGCACATCGGCCCAGGCGGGAATCCCTTCCGAGTCACACATGCGTGTACTCGGACAGCGGCGCGGACCGGTGCCCACGGCGTTGATACAGCTGGAGCCGAAAACGGGCCGCAGCCACCAGCTGCGCGTCCAGTGCGCGCAACGGCATCTGCCGATCGTGGGCGATGCGACGTATGGCGACTTCGCGGCCAATCGCGCCTATGCAAAGGCTCACGGCGAGAAGCGGCTTTTCCTGCATTCGCTGGAAACGAGTTTCACCTATTCGTTTGGCGGACGTGAGCATACGTTTGCGGCGAAAGCGCCGCTGCCGCCGGAGTTTGCGCTGTGACGAATGGTGGGGCGGATAGGAAGGCAGATGCATTTCTCCCGGTCGTAACCGGGGCGGGCGGCGGGGCAGTCTTGGGGGAAATTATGACTGATTTCTACCGCACAGAGGGCTTTACGCGTAACAGAAGGCCGGGCTACGGTGTTATAACCAATCGATCCCGGAGGCTCTGACGCTTCCGCCCTCGCATGACCCGATCACACCTTCTCCGCCCCATTTCGAGTTTAGCGCGCACTCATTTGTTAAGCCTGACGGCGAGTCTGATGCTGCTGGCGGCCCCGGCGTTCGCGATGAGCACGGTGAAGCTCAAAAGCGGCGCGTCCATCCAAGGGGATGTGCTGACGGAGCGGGCTGACCGGGTGGTCGTGGATGTTGGATTCACGGTGATTTCGATCCCGCGCGATGAGATCGAACGCATCACCGCGGAGAATCTTTCGACAGCCGCGGCCGAGGAATCGACCGACCTTTACCGGACTTCCGCCGGCCGCCCGGCGCTGACCGTGAAGGAAAACGTCGACCGCGTGGCGGAGTCTGTGGTGCAGGTGCGCACACCTGTCGGCCTCGGCTCGGGCTTTATCATCAATCCCGCCGGCTACATCATCACGAACGCGCACGTGGTCTCGGGCGAGTACGCGATCACGGTGACACAGTTCAAGCGGGGCACGGCCGAACTTGAGAAGGCCATTTATAACAAGGTGCGTATTGTGGCGATGGATTCGCGGCTCGACCTCGCGCTGCTGAAGATCGACGACCTGCCGGAGGGCACGGCGCTGCCATTCGTATCCGTCGGCGACTCGAACGGGCTTACCGAAGGGCAGACGGTCTTCGCGATCGGCAGCCCGCTCGGGCTGGATCGTACGGTGTCGCAAGGCATCGTCAGTTCGCGCAACCGCCCGATGGGCGGCCAGCTCTACATCCAGACCACGACGCAGATCAATCCGGGCAACTCCGGCGGCCCGCTCTTCGACCTGCGCGGGGAAGTGATCGGTGTGAACAACATGAAGGCGATGATGACCGGCATCGAAGGTCTCAACTTCGCCATCCCAGCGGGCGTGCTGAAGAATTTCCTGCGCAATCGCGACGCGTACGCTTTCGATGCGCGCAACCCGAACTCCGGTTTCCGTTATCTGGAGCCGCCGCGTCCGGTGAAGGTTCCCGTGCCGGCGCCGGCCAAATGATGCGCTTGGTCCACCCTTTTGTCCGGGCGTCCTTGCCGCCGGGCATTCAAGCGGTGTGCCGGGCATCAAGACGGTCTTTTTTCTCCGATCCATCCTCAACATTTCCCCATGAAACTCCTGAAAACGTTCGTATCCACTGCGCTGCTCGCGGGCTCCGCGACGATGCTCCCGGCGGCCACGCCGCTTATCAACCTGGTCGGCGACCAGGCTCCGCTGGTCATCTCGTTCGACGATGTGCCCTCCATGATCAAGTCTTTCGGCGACAGCCCGTGGGCTAAAACATGGAACGATGAAAAGGTCCGGAAGTTTTTCGGGCCGCTGCACGAGCAGATGAATTTCGGCGAGTTCGACGCGAAGGTGAAGGCCGAAACGGGTCACACATTCAGCGAGCTGATCGACTTTGCGACGGGCGACGCGATCATCTCCTTTGCGACGACTGATGTCGATTTCGGCGCCGAGGATTTCGACGACAACATGCCCTTCATCATCGCAATCGAGCTCGGATCCAACGCATCCAAGGTGGAGAAACTCCTCGAGGAAGACCGCAAAAAGAATCCTGAGAAGGGGCACGAGACCGAGGAGTTTGCCGGCGTCACCCTAAATATCGAGATCCTCAAGGATGGGGAGAAAGGGCCGGACAACGCGTACTGGGCGATCACCGACGGCGTGTGGATTTTCGGTTTCCACAAGGAGACCGTTCTTTCCGCCATCGACGCCTTCAAGAAGGGCGGAGCGGAAAACGCGTTCGGGAAATCCGAGGGGTTCCTGTCGGCGCGCCGCAAAGGAGGCGACTCGCACGTGAGCGTGTTCGTCAATTTCAAGCCGATCATCGCAAAGGCTCAGGAAGAGATTGCGAAGCAAGCCGCCGCGAGCGAGCAGACCAATCCGTTCCTTAATCCCGTCGCGATCCTCCCGGCTCTGGGGCTCGATGCGTGGAACGAGATGTATGTGAACATCCACTTCACCGATTCGCAGACGGTGATGACCGGCGGCTTCACTTTTTCCGAAGAGCGCGGCCTTCTGAAGATGTTTTCCTATGGATCGGGCCCGGTCTCCCGCCCGGCATTTGTGCCCGCGAAGTGGATCAGCGTCTCGACGGGAAAGTTCAGCCTGAAGAATTTCTACAACGGTCTCGAAGAAACCATCAACGCGTACAATCCCGGCATGCTCGGCATGGGCCAGATGTACCTGGGCAACCTAAACCAGCAGCTCGGCATCGACATCAAGCGCGATTTCTTCGGCAGTTTCGGTCCCGATGTCATCAGTGGTTACGCGCCTCGCGCAGGCGCCGGCAAAGCGGCTTCTCTCGACGATCTCGATCAGTTCATCGGCTTCTCGCTGGACAACCCGAAGGCCTTCGCAACGGCACTCGATGCGCTCTTGAAAATGGGTGGGCCTCAGGTCGAGCAGATGATCGCCAAACGCGAATATCTGGGAGCGACAATCAGCACATTCGCGCCGCCTGCGATGCCGAACCAGCCGTCGAAGAGCTTCAGCTATGCGATCGCAAAAGATTATTTCATGCTGAGCATCGGCAGCGCCGGCGCCATCGAGTCCGCTTTGCAAAACGGACCGTCTTTCTGGGAACGCGCCGAGGTGAAGAAGGCGCTTGCGGCGATCCCCGGCGATGCGGGCAGCTTTAGTTATCAGGATTCGAGCGCGCTGATCAGCACTGTCTTCCAGAGCTTCATCCAGCTCTCGTCCAACCCGGCGGCAGATGGCCAGAAGCTCGTCGATCCCAGCGCAGCTCCCGATGTGGAGACCGTCTCCAAATACTGGGGCGATGGCGTCGGTTACCTGACGCGTGACAGCCAGGGCTACTTCTTCAAGTCCACTCTCGAACACAAAAAGTGAACCGTACCAGCCACCTCCTTCGGCCTCTCGCATTCGTTGTCTATGCCGCGCAGGGTCTTGCCGGCGCGCAAACGCCGCCGACTGCCGAGCCGGTGTTTGCCCTGCGCGGGCCGGAGGTGGTGAAGCTGGAATGGAACACGCGCGCGATCCAGGTCGCCGACCTCAATGGAGACGGCCTGGCCGATCTTGCGGTGGCCAATAACGACCGCAGCTCGATCGAGATTCTTTATCAGCTCAAACCGGGTGCCCCGGTGGAGGCGGCCCCGAAATCGCTCAGGGCAAATCGTTGGGAACCGGTGGTCGAGGATGCGCGTTTCCGCAAAGCTTCCGTCACGACCGGTGTGACGGTTTTCGATTTTGTCGTCGGCGATCTCAACGGCGACGGACGTGCCGATCTCGCCTACACGGGGGAACCGCAGGCGCTCACAATCCGCTATCAACAGGCGGATGGCTCGTGGCTGGAGAAAAAAATCCCGGAGGCGCCCGAGCCGATCCAGTTTGTCGGCTCGCTGAGGCTGGCCGATGTGAACGGCGACAAACGGGCGGACCTCGTCATCCTCGGGCAGAAGGAGATCGCGGTATTCGAGCAGGAGAAAAGCGGCCAGCTTGCGGCGCCGGAACGCTACGCCCTGCCCGACGATAATTGCTACGGGCTTGAAGTGACCGACGTGAACGGAGACGGACGTCTCGATTTTGTCTATTTACGAAATAACACCCGCGACGGCTTGCGTGTGCGCCTGCAGACGGCGGCTCGCGAGTTCGGTCCTGAGCTCGCATACGCGATGAAACCCACCCGCTGCACCTTGCAGATACTGGCGGCGGCGAAGGGCAAGGAACCGGCGACGTTTGCCTTCGCGCAGGATGCGACGGGTCAGATGGAGGTGTTCCGCCTGGAGCAAACTCCTGCGGCGAATGGCGGGCCGGTGCTACGTCCGCGGGTGTTCAGTCCGCGATCGGGCGGAAAAAATCCGGCGTGCTACGCGCTCGGCGATTTTAACGGCGACAAGCGGATCGATGTCGCTGTCGGCGATCCGGATGGTGCCCAGGTTTATCTGTATTTGCGGCAGCCCGACGGCGGCTTCACCGGCGCGCAGCGTTATCCAGTGTCGGCGGATGTCCGCAGCCTGGCGGCCGCCGATTGGGACGGCGATGGACAGGACGAGTTGTTCGTCGGAAGTCCGAAGGAGCAGTCGGTGGGCGTGGCGAAGTTCACGAATGGACGCCTCGTTTATCCGCAGCCGCTTCCGGTCACGGGCAAGCCGCTCGGGCTGACTGCGGGCGACATCGCGGGCGATGGCCGGGTGTTGCTTGCGCTGATCCGCGAGGAGAAAAACAAACGCTACGCCGAAGTCTGGGCGCGCAAGGACACAGGCGCGGAGTTGTTGAAATCGATCGAGCTGACGGGGCTGAAGACCGATCCGCGCGCCATCCGGCTGGTCGATGCGAATCAGGACGGCCGCCTGGATCTCGCGGTGTTCACGCCGCTCGATGCGATGCGCCTGCTCGTGCAGGGCGACTCGCTGGAGTTCACCGATCTTTCCACGCAGCCCGGTTTTCGAAAAGGGCTTGTCGATAATCTGGAGGCGCCGGCGCTCTCGCTGGGCGATCTCGATGGCGACGGGAAGAACGAGCTGGTGACGAACGTGAGCAGTTTTGCGCGCGCGATGCGTATCAACGCAAAGGGCGAACTGGCCGTGCTCGATCAATTCAACGCACGCGACTCGAACGCCGAAGTGGCAGCCACGCTGGTGTTGCCGCAACCGGGAGCCAAGCAGCCGGTTGTCGTGCTCTACGATCGTCGCGGAGAGCAGTTCCAAGTTCTCAAAGCGGACGAGAAGGGGCTCTATGAAATCGCCGATTCGATCCAGACGGGTAAGATCGATGTGATTGCCACCGAGACGCTCGCGCTGCCTGGCGGAGGGACGGAGGGATTTATTTTTGGCAAAGACCGCTTCTGGTGGTTGCCGCTCGGACAGCCTGACTATGCGGTGACAACGCAATCAACTCATGCGACCGATCTGCCGGAGATCAGCTACAGCGATGTGATCGCGGGCGATTTTAACGGCGATGGTAAACCGGAGATTGTCTGCGTGGACCCCACCAAGAATCTGCTGGAGATTCTTGGGCGCGGAAAAGACGGCCACTGGGAAAGCCTGATGCATTTCAAGGTCTTCGAGGTCGACCAGCATTACCAAGGTCGCAAAGGCTCGCCGATGGAGCCGCGCGAAACGCTTATCGCCGATGTCACGGGTGACGGGAAAAAGGACCTCGTGTTGCTGGTTCACGATCGCGTGCTGATTTATCCGCAGGAGTGAGCGAGTGAAAACTGCTTGACGAAAAATGAAATGTGGCCTCAAGTGGCCACATGAAAAAGAAAGCAAAGGGGGATGTCAGATACACCGAACCCAAAGACTCGGGAATGATGGTTCAGGAAGCGGCGCGGGACGCAGGCTTGCAGCGAGAAGTCGTTAGCGTGCGTGAAGCCAAGGACAGCCTGTCGAGCCTGCTCCAGCGGGCGGCGGCAGGAGAGGAAATTGTCATCACCAGTGACGGACAACCGAAAGCGATGATCGTGCGGTACAAGCCGGTGATCATCGGTGCGCCGGCTCGCTCACGGGCGGCACTACGCGCGACGATGACGATGGGCAAGGACTCGACAGCGGCGATTCGCGCCGAGCGCGACAGCGGTTACTGAACTGGCGCGCATGTACCTCGATACCTCGGTCCTGGTTAAACGCTACACGCCCGAGCCGGATTCCGATGACGTGGACGCGGTGCTGGAAGGCACCACGCTCGTGACATCGGAGCTGGCGGTGGGCGAAGTGTGGTCGGCGCTTCTTTCGAAAGAACGCGGCAAGCTGCTCAAACCCGTGCAGCGCGAGGCGGCGTGGAATGCGTTTAATGAGGATATTGATGCGGGCGTACTGCGGATCATCCCGCTTGACGGCGTGATGATTCGCGAAGCGAACGAGGCAATGTTGAGCGTGCATCCGCACGTGCCGTTGCGGACGCTGGATGCGATCCATCTGGCGACTTATCAGTCGGTGATCACGGGGCCGCTGTTTACGAAGGACAAGCGGATGCGTGATGCGGCAAAGCTACTTGGGCTCGCGGTGGTGGAGTAGGCGGCGCGGGCGGAGTGCGTTATTCTCTGCGCATTAAACGATGGAGGCGCACGTGGACGACGCGGAGGTCGTCGCTCCATGTCGGAGTTAGAGGAGGCTGAGCTGGGAATCTTCGGCGTCGGGTTTGACGGAGATTTTTTTCTTCGGCTTGGCCTTGGGGGCGGAGGGCAACTCAACGGACGTGTCGTCGGTTTCGAGTTTCGCGAGGATAGTTTTCGCACGGTCGATCACGCTGAGCGGGAGGCCGGCGAGGCGGGCGACCTGGATGCCGTAGCTGCGGTCGGCGGCGCCGGGGATGACGCGGCGGACGAAGACGATGTCGTCGTTCCATTCCTTCACCGCGACGGAGAAATTACGCAGGCGCGGGAGGTGTTTTTCGAGCTGGGTGAGTTCCTGATAGTGCGTGGCGAAGAGCGTGCGAGGGCCCTTGGTTTCGCCGCGGTGAAGATGTTCGACGACTGCCCAGGCGATGCTGAGGCCGTCGTACGTCGACGTGCCGCGGCCGATTTCGTCGAGGATGATGAGCGAGCGGTCGGTGGCGTTGTTGAGGATGTTGGCGGTCTCGTTCATCTCGACCATGAACGTGGAGTTGCCGCGTGCGAGGTCGTCGCTGGCACCGACCCGCGAGAAGATGCGATCGACGAGGCCGACGCGGCAGGATTTGGCGGGCGTCCAGCAGCCGATCTGCGCCATGAGCGTGATGAGCGCGACCTGGCGGATGTAAGTCGATTTGCCGGCCATGTTGGGGCCGGTGATGAGGGCGAGTTGGGCGTCGTCGGCGGCGAGTATCGTGTCGTTGGGGACGAAAGCCTGGGAGGTGCCGTTGGCGGTGGTGGCGGCGGGAGATTTGAGCATCTGCTCAACGACGGGGTGACGGCCTTCGATGATTTCGAGGGTGTCGCCTTCGTCGAGCGTGGGGCGGCAGTAGTCCCATTCGCGGGCGAGGGCGGACCAGCCGGCGAGGACGTCGAGCTCGGCGAGCGTGTCGGCGGTTTGCGCGAGGGCGACGGATTCGTCGAGGACGGCGGCGACGAGTTGGTTGAAGAGTTCCAGTTCGCGGGCGAGGGCGTTTTCCTCGGCGTGGAAGATTTCCTTTTCCTTCTGCTTGAGCGACTCGGTGACGTAACGCTCGCCGTTCACCGTGGTCTGGCGGCGTATGTAATCGGCGGGTACGAGGTGCAGGTTGGCCTTCGTGACCTCGATGTAATAGCCAAAATTATTCGTGAAGCGGACCTTCAGGCTGCGGATGGACGTACGCTCCTGTTCGGCGCGCTCGAGTTCGGAGAGCCAGGTTTTGTTGTCGGTCGTCAGTGAGCGGAGGCGGTCGAGCTCGGCGTCGTAACCGGCGCGGATGTAGCCGCCATCAGCGAGATCGGCGGGGAGTTCGTCGGCTAGGGCGCGGGGGAGGAGTTCGCGGAGGGAAGAGAACTCCTGGAGTTGAGAACTGAGGGCTGAGAGTTGGGAGCCAGCAGGGAAAGCGGCGAGGACGGCGCGTATGTGAGGGAGCTGGTTGAGCGTGTCCTTGATGCCGCCGAGTTCGCGCGGGTTGCGAAGACGGTTTTGCAGACGACCGAGTATGCGGGGGATGTCGCGGATGTTGGCGAGGAGGCCGCGTAGATCGACGAGGCGCGTGGAGTGCTGGATGAGTTCACCGACGATGGACTGGCGGCGGTGAATCTCGGCGAGGTCGAGCGTGGGAGCGGCGAGCCAGCGTTCGAGCAAGCGCGCGCCGGCGGAAGTGGCGCTGCGATTGATGGCGGAGAGAAGCGAGGCTTCGCGGGTGCCGCGGGAGGAAGAGAAGATTTCGAGATTACGCAGCGTCGCGGGATCGAGAAGCAACGTGCGAGCGCTGCGGTATTCCTTGAGGCCGCGGAGGTTTTCGGGTTTGGCGCAGAGATTTTCGGTGGCGTAGAAAACGAGCGCTCCGGCGGGGCCGAGGGCGGGATGAGACGGAGGAAGGCCAAATCCTTCGAGGTTGAGCACGCCGAGCGTGTTCATCACGGAGCGGGCGCCGCCGGCGGTTTCGAACTGGTAGGCGGGCAGGTCGGTGACGAGGCGGGCGGCAGCGAAGTGGTGGAGCGCGTGAAGAGCGGTCTGTTCGTGCGGGGCATTTTTCCAGGCTTCGAGCGCGCCTTCGGAAACGATCAACTCGGCGGGATCGAGGGCGGTGAGGACGGGGAGGAGATTTTCGGGGCGCGCGTCGGTGGCGATTTTGAATTCGCCGGTGGAGAGATCGAGCCAGGCGGCGTGGAGACCGGTTTTATCGTGAGCGAGGGCACAGAGATAGTGGTTGCGCGCGGCGTCGAGCTGGTTGGCAGCGAGCGTTGTGCCCGGACTCAGGATACGGGTGAGCTGGCGCTTGACGAGTTTGCCGGCCTTGGCGGGTTCGGCCTGATCGCAAATGGCGATTTTTTTCCCGGCGGCGAGGAGCTTGCCGACGTAGTTATCGGCCGCGTGGAAGGGCAGGCCGGCCATGGGAGTTTCGCCGCGCTTGGTGAGGGTGAGGCCGAGGAGACGCGAGGCGATCTCGGCATCCTCGAAGAACATCTCGTAGAAATCGCCGAGCCGGAACAGCAGCAAAGTGTCGCGCGAGAGGCCGCGTCTCACCTCGAAGTACTGCTGCATCATCGGGGTCAGTTTGGCGTCGAACATGGGCGGAGAAGTAGCGAGTAGCGGGTAGTGAGTAGCGAGTAGAAAAAGGCGGTCGGAGGGCAGGCAAGTGCGCAGAGTGGGCGGGGCCGGAAATCCTACTCGCTACCCGCTACTCGCTACTCACTACTGATTCCGTGGTTCAACTTTTTCATCGTGATCTGGGTGGCGCGGGCAAGCCGCCGTTGATTGTTCTGCATGGGTTGCTCGGGTCGTCGCGCAACTGGCAGTCGACTGGAGGCGATCTCGCTGCGCGGTATCAGGTGTGGGCGCTTGATCTGCGGAATCACGGGCGTTCACCGCATGAGGCGGAGATGAGTTATGAGGCGATGGTGGGCGATGTGATCGCGTGGATGGATGGGCAGGGGATCGCGCGGGCGTCGTTGATGGGGCACAGCATGGGCGGGAAAGTGGCGATGTTGCTCGCGTGCCGGCATCCGGAGCGTGTGGAGAGGCTGGTGGTCGTGGATATCGCGCCGAAGGACTATAATTCGGCGGCGCACCGGTCGGAGTTTGCTGCGATGAACGAGCTCGAGTTGCGTTCGTTGCAGTCGCGCGGCGAGGCGGAGATGAAGTTCGAGGCGCGGGTGGGCGACTGGGCGATGCGGAAATTTCTTTCGACGAATCTGGAGCGCGATGCGGAGAGCGGGGCGTGGCGATGGCAGATCAATCTGCCGGTGCTGACGGCGGCGTTGCCGGTGCTGGAGAAGACGCCGCTGGAGGCGGGAGATCGTTTCGAGGGACGGACGCTTTTCGTGACGGGCGGGAAATCGCGGTATGTGGTGCCGACGGATTGGGCGGAGATCGAAAGACATTTCCCGCAGGCGAAACTGCAGGTGATCGCGGAGTCGGGGCATAATCCGCACATGGAGACGCGGGAGGCGTTTGTGCGGGCGGTGCTCGAGTGACGGGTGAGCACTAGCGAGTAGAGGTCGCCAGGGTGAGGCAGCGCAGAAAAGCCGCGTCGGTGAGGACGCGGCTTAGATCTGTACGGAATTTCCGGGGCCGAGTGGCCACGCTTTGGCAAGCGCGGCTACGTCGGAGGCGGCTTTCCCGCCCACACGGCTCAGCGGCCGCGGCGGTCGCGCCAGTGGCCGCCGGGTTTGCCTTTGGGGTGGTGGTGCGGGTTGCCGCCACCGAAGGCGCGCGGGTTGTTCATCGGATCGCGCGGGATTTCTTTGAGATGGGGACGGTCAGTCGAGGGGACGACGGGGCGGGATTTGTAGTCGAAGCCTTCGAGCGTGAGGTGCGGGATCTTGGCGCCGATGAAGCGCTCGATGTCGCGGACGTCTTTGACGTCTTCGGGCGTGGCGAGCATGTAGGCGTCGCCGACAGCCATGGCGCGGCCGGTGCGGCCGATGCGATGGACGTAATCCTCGGGATTCTCCGGGACGTCGTAGTTGATGACATGCGACACGCCGGCGACGTCGATGCCGCGGGCGGCGATGTCGGTGGCGACCATGATTTCGTAGCGGCCCTTCTTGAACCCATCGAGGGCTTCCATGCGCTGGTTCTGGGAGCGGTTGGCGTGGAGGACGGCGACGGTGTGGTTGGCGGACTTGAGCTTGCGGGCGATTTTGTCGGCGCCGTGTTTGGTGCGGGAGAAGATGATGACGCTCTGGAAATCGGTCTTCGCCAATAGGGCGAGGAGGAGGTCGAATTTGAGCGGGTGGGAAACGGTGTAGATCGCGTGGTTGACCGATTCGTTTACCGAACGCTGGCGACCGATCTCGATGCGCTCGGGATTTTTGAGGGCGAAGCGGGCCATGTCTTCGATCTCGGGCGGGACGGTGGCGGAGAAGAAGAGGGTCTGGCGCGTTTTGGGGCACATCTCGACGATGCGTTTGACGTCTTTGATGAAGCCCATGTCCAGCATGCGGTCGACTTCGTCGAGGATGAGGATCTCGAGCTTATCGAGGCGGATGGATTTTTCCTGGATGAAATCCATGAGGCGGCCGACGGTCGCGATGACGATGTCGACGCCGGAGCGGAGGTCGGCGCGTTGTTTGCCGTAGCCGACGCCGCCGTGGAGGACGGTGGCGCGGATGTCGGTGAAGCGGCCGAAGTCGCGGAAGGCAGTCTCGACTTGAGCGGCGAGTTCGCGCGTGGGCTCGAGGACTAGAACGCGGGGGCTGCCGGGTTTGTGAGGGCCGAGGCGGTTGAGAACAGGAAGGGCGAAGGCGGCGGTTTTGCCGGTGCCGGTCTGGGCGGACGCGATCAGGTCCTTGCCTGAGAGGACGACGGGGATGGCGCGAAGCTGGATGGGCGTGGGGTCGGTGTAACCCATCGCTTGAGTACCTTTGACGAGGCTGGAATAGAGCCCGAGTTTTGAGAACGGCATTCGCGTATTAGCGTTACGCGCGAGGGTAAACGCGAGGGCAATCTTGCCGGCGGGCAGACGGGCGCGGAGAAGCGCGACGGATTTTGTCCTCTGCTTTTTGGAATCGTCGGGACAAGGTGCGGAATGGAAAAACGCAAATTTGCCGAGCTGGGCCTGTCGCCAGAGATATTAAAGGCCGTCGATAAGATGGGATTCGAGGAGGCGTCGCCGATTCAGACCGCGGTGATCCCGACGATTCTGGAAGGGCGCGACGTGATCGGGCAGTCATCGACGGGGTCGGGCAAGACGGCGGCGTTTGCGATTCCGGCGATCGAGCGAGTGGATACGCACACGCGGGCGGTGCAGGTGTTGATCCTTTGCCCGACGCGCGAGCTGGCGGTGCAGGTGGCGGAAGAAGTGGGGAAATTATCGCTGTTCAAACGCGGGCTGCATGCGGTGCCGATTTATGGCGGGCAGTCGTATGACCGGCAATTTCGGGCGCTGGAGTCGGGTGTACAGGTCGTGATCGGGACACCGGGGCGGGTGATGGATCACATGGAGCGCGGGACGCTGAAACTGGATTCGCTGAAGCTGGTGATTCTCGACGAGGCGGACCGGATGCTGGACATGGGCTTTCGCGACGACATCGAGCGCATCCTGTCGGGCGTGCCCGAGGAGCGGCAGTTGTTGTTTTTCTCGGCGACGATGCCGCCGGCGATCCAGTCGCTGATCAAGCGGTTCACGCGCGATCCGGCGTGGATCAAGGTCGAGGCGCTGGCGCAGAATGCGCCGAAGGTGGACCAGGTTTATTTCGAAGTGGACCGCCGCTCGAAACTGGAAGTGCTCACGCGGCTGATCGACCTGTACGATTTCCGTTTCGGTATCATTTTTTGCAGCACGAAGATCATGGTCGATGAACTCGACGAGCATATGCACGCGCGCGGTTACGCGGTGGATCGTCTGCACGGCGACATCACGCAGGCGCAGCGCAACCGGGTGATGGAGAAGTTTCGCCGGCGCGGATTTGAGTTCCTGATCGCGACGGATGTCGCGGCGCGCGGGCTGGACGTCGATGATCTCGAGGTCGTTTTCAATTTCGATCTGCCGAACGACGCGGAGGATTATACGCACCGCGTGGGTCGCACGGGACGCGCGGGGAAAGAGGGGCGGGCGTTCACGTTCGTTTCAGGGCGCGAGCTCTACAAGCTGCAGAGCATGGTGCGGTTCGCGAAGCTGAAGATCCGCCGCGAGAACGTGCCTTCGCTCGATCAAGTCGAGGAGGCGCGCGAGAATGTATTCTTCGAGAAGCTGCGCGGCACGCTCAACGAAGGGAAATTCAAGAAGCAGGACCGGATCATCGACCGGTTGATGGAGCAGGGCTACTCGAGCACGGACATCTGTTCGGCGTTGTTGCATATCATGCAGCAGGGCGGGGGCGATAAACCGGAGAGTGCGCCGCCGGCGAAGGTGGTACCGGCGAAAGCGTTGCCTGCGGCCCCGGCTCCAGCGCGGCCCATGAAGGCGCACGAGCAAGATGCGGGATCGTTTAAGAAGGCGGCTTACCGTGAAGAAGCGCCGCGCCGGGCCGAGCCGGTGCGCGAGACGGCAAACGCTGGCGATGACGAACGGCCGCGTACGACGAAGCAGAAGTACGAGCGTCCGAGCCGCACGGGGAAAGAAGCGGGCTACACGACGATTTTCATCAACGTGGGGCGCAAGGAGCTGGTTACGCCGGGGGATATTGTGGGCAAGATCGCCGGGGTTACGCGGCTGCCGGCGAACATCGTGGGCGCGGTGGATATTCATCAGCGTCACGCGCTGGTGGATGTCATTTCGGAACACGCCGAGCTGGTGATCACGCGGCTGGCGGGGATTCGCGTGAAGGGCGAAACGCTGAAGCCCGCGCTGGCGACGAACATGCCAGCGACAGCCGAGTAGGCTGTGACGTCAGGCGGCGGCCTGGATCATCTGTCGTCCGGCTTCATCGAGCCGGCGGCCGATGTCCTGCTGATCGGTGTCAGGAAATTTCGCTGCGGTGAGTTCGAGCAACTCGTGAATGAAACGCCAGGCGCCGGCGGCGAGGGCGGGTTGCTCTTTGGCGGAGTAAACGCGGGCTACCTCGGAGAGGAGGTCAGCCTGCGCGAGGCATTTCTCGCGGGCGTTGGCGGGAGTTTCGCCCCGGGTGAGCAGGGTGAAATGTTCCTCCGGAGTCGCGCCGAGGAAGCGTTCGGCGGGCAGGCCGAGGAGGCGTTCCTGGGCGCGGACGATGGCGGTGAGGGCTTCGTCGTAACGGGCGTGTTCGCGCAGGTGAACAATTTGGGAAAGAAACTGCCGCAGCTGCTCGATAAGGCGGAGGATGTAGTCGCGCTGTTGTGACGCCATGTGCTTGTGAGCCTTGCGACCTGCAATCCAGCCGAAGGTTCGACGAAGGGCCTCATTTTCCAGCGGAGTGGCGGGAGCTGGCGATTCCAGGATCAGCGACGGGGAGACTCAGCCGCGGTCGGTGAGATCGGAGGTATCCCACGCTACGAGGACGACGAGGGCGGCGAAGGTGACGATGGCGAAGATCATGAGAGACAGGAGGCGGTCCGCAGCAACGAGCGCGCGGACCGCAGTGTGAATGTTGCGTGCAGGATTAGTGCAGGCCGCCGCCGGCGCGGATGTACTCGCCGGTGATCCAGCGGGAGTCGTCGGATGCGAGGAAAACGGCTATGTCCGCGATGTCGGCTGGCTGACCGGCGCGGCCCAAAGGCGTTTGCGCGACGATGGCTTTTTCCATGTCGGAGCCGGTGATGCCGGCGGTGTGGGTGCCCTCGGTTTCGACGATGCCGGGGTTGAGGGCGTTGACGCGGATTTTGCGTGGTCCGAGTTCCTTCGAGAGAACTCCGGTGATGGCATCGACGGCGCCCTTGGTGCCGGTGTACACGGCGCTTTCGGGTGGCGTGATGGCGGTGACGACGGAGCCGATGTTGATAATGCTGCCGCCTGACTCGGGGAAAAGTTTCACGGCTTCCTGCGTGGAGAGAAGCAGGCCGAGGACGTTGATGTTGAACTGGCGGTGAAAGTGCTCGGGCGTGATGGCGCCGAGTGCGCCGAATTCGTAGACGCCGGCGTTGTTCACGAGGATGTCGAGATGGCCGAGGGAGGATTTCACTTCATTGAATAGACGAGTGATGTCGACCGGTTTGGACACGTCGCCCTGCACGGCGACCGCTTTTCCGCCGGCAGAGGTGATTTCGGCAACGACTTTGTCGGCGCCGGTTTTGCTGGAGGCGTAGTTGACGACGACGTACGCGCCGGCGGCGGCGAGATGTCTGGCGACGGCGGCTCCGATACCTTTGGAGGCGCCGGTGACCAGAGCGGTTTTACCCGCGAGTTTTTTGGATGATGTAGGCATGTGTTTATGGAGGGAAAGGGAGGGGATGTCTCGCGTAGGACGGGAAGGGAGCGACGGTTCGAAACGGGAAGTCAGGAGGTGGGAACGGACCAGCCGCCGCCGAGGGCTTTGATGAGCGCGATGTGGGTGATGAGGCGCTGGCCGTTGAGGCGGATTTCGGCGCGCTCGATTTCGAGGGCGGTGCGTTGGGCGTCGACGACATCGAGATAGCTGACGAAGCCAGCGTCGTAGCGGATTTGAGAGAGCGCGGAACTGCGGTGGGCGCTGGCGACGGCGCGGGACTGGGCCTGGGATTGTTGCGCGAGGAGCTGCGAGGCGGTGAGCGCATCCTGGACTTCGCGGAAGGCAATGAGCACGCGCTGGCGGTAGGTCGCGAGCGTTTCCTCGTAGGCGGCGCGGGAGCGGGCGAGGTTGGCGCGGTTGCGGCCGCCTTGGAAAAGCGGGAGATACAGGCTCGGGCCGATCGACCAGAAGCGGCTGTTGGATTTGAAGAGGTCGTCGACGTCGGCGCTGGCGTATCCAAAGTTTCCGGTCAGCGAGAGCGCGGGGAAGAACGCGGCTTTGGCGAGACCGATGCGGGCGTTGGCGGCGGCGAGGGTGCGTTCGGCGGCGGCGATGTCGGGGCGGCGGGTGAGGAGACCGCTGGGAAGTCGGGGGGGGACGGCAGGGAGCGGCGCTGGTGTTGAAAGAATGTCGGCCTTGGCAAAGGAAAAGTCTGGCGCGGGCTGGCCTATCAGGACGGCGAGTGCGTTTTGAGTGGAGGCGCGGCGTGCTGAGAGAGCGGCGGCGTCGGCCTCGGTGGTAGCGAGCTCGGTCTCTGCGCGAGCGACATCAAGCTCGGCGGCGGTGCCGCTTTTGAAGCGGGCGTGGACAAGTGTGAGGGCGTCTCGGCGCAGGGCGATGGTGGCGGTGACGACGGCGAGTTCGCGGTCGAGTGCGCGCAGTGTGAAGTAGGTCGAGGCGACTTCTGCGGTCAGCGACAGACGGGCGGCGGCGTAGGTGGCACCTGCTGCGGCGAGTTCGGCGCGCGTGTTTTCGTTGAGGCGGCGAACGCGGCCGAAGAGGTCGATTTCCCAGGAGAGATCGAGTGGCAGGCGGTAGGTCGTGCTGAGATCGACGGGGAGCGTGTTAGCGACGGTGCGGGAGCTGTCTTCGCGCGCGACGGAGGGATTTGCGGCGAGAATCGGCAGGTAGCTGGAACGCGCGACGCCGGCGGCAGCGCGGGCTTGTTGAACGCGGGCGAGAGCGGCGCGGAGGTCCTGGTTGGCGGCGAGCGCGGTGGTTTCGAGTTGGTTGAGCTCCGGGTCGTTGAAGAGGAGCCACCAGTCGGGATGGAGCGGTACGGACGGGTCGCTGGCGCTCCCCGCCACGTTACGGAAGTGGGCGGGCGTTTGGTGGTCGGGGCCGACGGATGGGAGCGCGTGTGCGACCGAGTTGGCGGCGAGAAAGAGGAGTGTGGCGAGCGAGAGTGTTTTCATGGTGATGCTTGGAAATGGGCAAGGCAGTGGCCGGGCCGTCGTGGGACGGTGATTTTTTGCGAGTCGGCCTAGTGTGAGGTCAGCGTATCAGGCGTGGGCTTTGGCGTCGTCCGGGAGATTTCGCGGCAATTCCGTGTGCGCGGGAGCGGGCGCGGTTTTTTTCACGCCGAGTTTCTCGAGGACGACGTAGAAGATTGGCGTGAGGAAGAGGCCGAAGATCGTGACGCCGATCATGCCGGCGAAGACGGCGATGCCCATGGCTTGGCGCATCTCGGCGCCGGCGCCGCTGGATATGACTAGCGGGAAGACACCGGCGATGAAGGCGATACTCGTCATGAGGATCGGGCGGAGGCGGAGGCGGGAGGCTTCGAGCGCGGCTTCGACGATGCCTTTGCCTTCCTCGCGAAGTTTTACGGCGAACTCGACGATCAAGATCGCGTTCTTGGCGGCGAGGCCGATGAGCACGATGAGGCCGATCTGGGTGAAGATGTTGCTGTCGCCGTTGGTAAACCAGACGCCGACCATCGCGGAGAGCAGGGCGAGCGGCACGATGAGCAGCACGGCGAACGGCAGGCGGAAACTTTCGTACTGCGCGGCGAGCACGAGAAATACGAGGAGGATGCTCAGCGGGAAGATGTAGAGGCCGGTATTTCCGGCTACGATACGCTGGTAGGTGAGCTCGGTCCAATCGAGGGCCATGCCTTTGGGCAGGACTTCGGCGGCGAGCTTTTCCATAGCGGCTTCGGCTTCGCCCGAGCTGAAACCGGGGGCGGGCGCGCCGCTGATATCGGCGGCGGCGTAGCCGTTGTAGCGCATGGCGCGATCAGGGCCGTAGGTTTCTTTCACGGTGACGAGCGAGCCGAGTGGGACCATCTGGCCGGCGGCGTTACGCGTCTTGAGGCGTGTGATGTCTTCGGCGGTGGTGCGGAACTGGGCGTCGGCCTGCGCGACGACCTGGTAGGTGCGGCCGAAGCGGTTGAAGTCATTCACGTAGAGCGATCCGAGGTTGATCTGCATCGTCTCGAAAATGTTTTGGAGAGGGACGCCCTGCTGTTTCGCCTTGGCGCGATCGACCTCCACCTCGAGCTGAGGCGTGTTGATGGTGAAGCTGGAGAAGATGCCGGCGAGTTCGGGCGTCTGGTTGGCGCGGGCGACGAGCTCCTGTGTGGCTTTGAAGAGTTCGTCGTAGCCGAGACCGGCGCGGTCCTCGACGTAGAGCTTGAAGCCGCCGGTGGTGCCGAGGCCGTTGACGGGTGGCGGCGGAAAGATGGCCACGAAGGATTCCTGGATCTCGTTGAACTGGTGCTGGAGGTCGGCGGCGATTTCTCCGCCGGACATGCCGGGCTTGCCCTTACGTTCGGCGAACGGCTTGAGCATGGTGAATGCGATGCCGGAGTTGGGGCTGTTGGTGAAGCCGTTGATCGAGAGGCCTGGGAAGGCGATGACGCTTTCGACGCCGGGATGCTTGAGGGCGATTTCGGTCATACGGCGGACGACGGCGTCGGAACGCTCGAGCGAGGCGGCGTCGGGAAGCTGCGCGAAGGCGATGAGGTATTGTTTATCCTGCGACGGGACGAAACCGGACGGAACTTTTTTGAAGGTGAGAACGGTCAGGCCGAGCATGCCGACGTAGACGATGAGCGCGACGGCGCTGACGCGGATCAGGCGGGCGACACCGGCGGAGTATTTGTGCGAGGCCCAGTCGAAGAAGCGGTTAAATGGGCGGAAGAGCCAGCCGAGGGATTTGTCCATGACGCGCGTGAGGCTGTCCTTCGGCGCGTGGTGGGAGCGGAGCAGCAGCGCGGAGAGGGCGGGCGAAAGTGTCAGCGAGTTGAACGCGGAGATGACTGTGGAGATCGCGATGGTGATGGCGAACTGCTTGTAGAACTGGCCGGAGAGACCGCTGATGAAGGCGGTCGGAATAAACACGGCGGAGAGCACAAGCGCGGTGGCGACGATCGGGCCGGTGACCTCGCGCATGGCGATCTTGGTCGCCTCGAACGGCGAGTGGCCGAGGGCGATGTTACGCTCGACGTTTTCGACGACGACGATGGCGTCATCGACCACGATGCCGATGGCTAGCACGAGGCCGAAGAGCGAAAGGGCGTTGATGGAGAAACCGAGCGCGCTCATCACGGCGAACGTGCCGACGAGCGAAACGGGAACGGCGGCGAGCGGGATGATCGACGCGCGCCAGGTTTGCAGGAAAAGAATGACGACGATGACGACGAGCAGGATGGCTTCGAGGAGCGTGGTTATGACGGCCTTGATGGAGCTGCGAACGAAGACGGTGGGGTCGTAGGCGATGGCGTAGTCCAGCCCTTCGGGGAAATTTTTCTTCAGCTCAGCCATGGTCTCGCGGACCTGATTGGAGAGCTCAATGGCGTTGGAACCGGGGAGCTGGAAGACGCCGATGCCGACGGCGGTCTTGTTGCTGAGAAGAGAGCGTAGGGCGTATTCGGATGCGCCGAGGTCGATGCGGGCGACGTCGCGGAGGAGCGTGCGCTGACCGTTGGCGCCGATTTTCACGACGATGTTGCCGAACTCTTCTTCGCCGACGAGGCGGCCCTTGGTGTTGATGAGGAGCTCGGTGTCGGGCGCGGACGGATTGGGCGACTGGCCGACGGCACCGGCGGCGACCTGGACATTTTGTTCGCGGATGGCGGCGACGACATCGCTCGCGGTGAGGTTGCGGGCGGCGACTTTCTGCGGGTCGAGCCAGACGCGCATGGCGTAGTCGCCGGAGCCCCAGGTGTTGACGAGGCCGACGCCGGGGAGACGCGTGAGGACGTCTTTGATTTGGAGCGTGGCGTAGTTCCGGACGTAGACGTCGTCGTAGCGATTGTCGGGCGAGAAGAGGTGCACGACCATCGTCAGGTCGGGGGAGCTCTTTGTCGTGGTGACGCCGAGACGGCGGACTTCCTCAGGGAGTTTTGGCAGCGCCTGTGAGACGCGATTCTGGACCTGGACCTGCGCCTTGTCGGGATCGGTGCCGAGCTTGAACGTGACGGTGAGGTTCATCACGCCGTCGCTCGTCGCCTGCGAGAACATGTAGAGCGAGTTTTCGACGCCGTTGATGGCTTGCTCGAGCGGCGTGGAGACGGTCTCAGCGATGGTTTTGGGATTTGCTCCCGGATAGACGGCCCGGACGACCACCGTGGGTGGAATGACTTCCGGGTATTCGCTAACAGGGAGGTTAAAGAGGGAGATCGCGCCGACGAGGAAGGTGACGATCGACAACACGCCGGCGAAGATCGGGCGTTTGATGAAAAAATCGGAGAAGTTCATGGCGGTGATGGGCGAGAGGCCCGAGGCGAAGGGCGAGCGGGTGAAGAGCGGAAAATGGGCAAAGCAGTGGCTGGAGCTCTTGCGCACGGGCGGTGTGCGAGAGCGGAAGGAGAGGTGGTGCGGAGAGGCGCGGCTAGTTTACTTTAGCGCGATAGATTTTGGTTTCGCGGAGTCGGTAGAATTGGCGCTGGCGACGGCGGCGGTTTCGGCGGTGACGGACATGCCGGGGCGGACGCGCTGGAGGCCGTTGACGATGACGCGGTCGCCGGACTTGAGGCCGTCGCGGATGATGCGTTTGCCGTCCACGATCGAGCCGAGCTTCACGGTGCGGTAGGAAACGGTGTTGTCGTTGCCGACGGTGAGAACGAATTTCTGGCTCTGGTCGGTGCCGATGGCGCGCTCGCTAATGAGTAGAGACGGCTCGGGTGCGCTTACGGGAAGGCGGACGCGCGCGGAGAGGCCGGGGACGAATTGCTCGTCCTTGTTTTCGAAGACCATGCGGAGCACGAGGCTGCCGGTGCCGGTGTCGAGGCGGTTGTCGGCGGATTCGATGTAACCGCGATGTGGATATCCAGCCTCGTCGCCGAGTTGGAGATCGACGGGGATGCGGCCGGAGGCGTCGGTCGGAAGGCGGCCTTCGCGGCTGAGGCGGTTGAAGGTAATCACGGTCGCCTCGTCGGCATCGGCATAAACGTACACCGGGCCGACGGAGACGATGGACGTGAGCAGCGTGGCGTTGCCCGGGGCGCCGGAGACGAGATTGCCGCTGGTGACGTAGGCGCGGCTGACGCGGCCGCTGATGGGGGCGCGGACCTCGGTGTGTTCGAGATCGAGACGGGCGGTGGCGAGTGCGGCCTCGGCGGCGAGGAGTTCGGCGCGCGTTTCGGCGAGGCGGGTGGTGCGGGTGTCGGCTTCCTCGACGGAGATGGCGCGCTGGGCGAGGAGATCGTCGGAGCGGCGGGCTTCGCGCTCGGCGATGTTGACGCGGACGCGGGCGCTTTGGACCTGGGCGGTGGCGAGATCGAACTGGGCTTTGTACCAGCGGGGATCGATGACGAAGAGGACGTCGCCTTTTTCGACGAGTTGACCGGCTTTTAGGCGGACTTCCTGGATGTGTCCGGAAACGCGTGGGCGGATTTCGGCGGTTTCGATGGAGTCGACACGGCCGAGGAGTTCGCGGTGATCGACGATCAGGCGCTCTTCGACGGAGGCGACGGTAACTTTAGGCGCGGCGGGAGCGGCGTGTTGTTGAGTGGAATCGGCGGAGTCGTCGGCTGCGAAGACTTGCGATGTCAGGTAAGCGGCGCCGCCGAGTGCGAGAATAGCGACGGCGGCTGTGGTGAGTTTGCGACGGGAACGGGACGCTGCGGGCGATGAAACCGGAGCGTCGGAGGTGGAGGCGGGCGTGGTGCGGGCTGTATTATGATCGGCTGAGTTCATGGACGTCAGGGCGAGTGGTTCTGTGAGTTGGGAGGCTTAGTAGTTTACTATTTAGTAAACAAAATGGGCAAAAAAACACCGCAGTCAGGCGGCGGCGGTACGTTTAGCACCGAGGATGGCGAGCGAGCTTTCGGGGAGGACGCGCAGGAACTCCAGGTCGTTTTGGATGCGGGCCTGGGCGAGACTTCCCTCGAACAACGCGAAGAGGCATTTGGCTTTGGCGGCAGCGTCGCCCGGAGGAAACGTGCCGTCGGCCTGGCCGTCGCGGATGGCGGACTCGAAGTAGCGGATCTGTCGCTGGAGAATTTCCTGAACCTTGGCGCGGATCGGCTCTTCCTGCGTGCCGACTTCGGAGCCGAGGGAAAAACACGGGCAGCCGAGGACGCAGCCGTGCTCTTTCTGGATCTGGACCTGGCTGTCGTAGGCGTTTTGGAAAAAGGCGCGGATGCGTTCGAGCGGGGGGACGGAGGCGGAGAACATGTCGTCCCACTTGGATTTGCCGCATTGCACCCAGTCCTCTTCGAGGGCGGCGACGGCGAGTTCGGACTTGGATTCGAAGAAGTAGTAGAAACTGCCTTTCTTCACGCCGGCCTTCTCGCAGATAGCGTCGATTGTGACGGTGCCGTAGCTGCGCTCCCAAATCAGGTCGAGCGCGGCCTCGAGAAGGCGTTCTTTGGCGTCACTGGTGCGTCCCATGGAGGAATGAATTGTTTACTATTTGGTCAACTTCAAGCCGGAAAGTGAAATTTTCGATTCGGTGACGAAAATGGGGTGAGTTTGGTGGCGGGTGCGGACGGTTCCGGACCGGGAGTTTTGACGAAGCAACGATGCGCATGCGGCTGTGATGGAAGGGGACAGCCTGTGTCCCGAAATTTTCTGATTCCAGCGTCCAGAACGGACGCCTTTCTTCATCACCGATCATGTTCATTCGATTAACCCCCTGCCTGACTTTGTCTCTCGCAATCGCAACCCTCGGCACGGCGTTCGCCGATCCGGCCTCGGCGCCGTGGATATCGGATGCGGGCGACGGGACGTATAAGAATCCGGTGCTCCACGCTGACTATTCGGACCCGGATGCGGTGCGGGTGGGTGACGACTATTACATGACGGCGTCGAGCTTTCTGGCGGCGCCTGGGCTGCCGATTCTGCATTCGAAGGATTTGGTCAACTGGACGCTGATCAACCACGTCTTCGCGAAGCAAAAGCCTGAGGATCATTTTTCGAAACCGCGCCACGGGCAGGGTGTGTGGGCGCCGTCAATACGGCATCACGATGGGAAATTTTGGATTTTTTATCCCGATCCGGATTTTGGTCTTTATGTGACGACGGCAGTCGACCCTGCGGGAAAGTGGAGCGATCCAATTCTGTTGAAGGCTGGCAAAGGGCTGATCGATCCGTGTCCGCTGTGGGACGATGACGGGCGGCTTTATCTCGTGCATGGCTGGGCGCGGAGCCGGGCGGGGATCGCGAACATGCTGACGGTGCAGGAACTCAGCGCCGACGGCACGCGCGTGCTGGAATCGGAAATCAACCTCCAGACCACCGACGGCAAAGCGAACGATATCGGCACGATCGTCATCGATGGAAACAAGCTGGCCGGCTGGCGCACGCTGGAAGGACCAAAATTCTATAAGCGCGATGGCTGGTATTGGATTTTCGCACCTGCGGGCGGCGTGGCCACGGGCTATCAGGCGGTGTTTCGCAGCAAAAACATTCGCGGTCCGTATGAAGAGCGCATCGTGCTCGAACAGGGGAAAACGGCCGTCAATGGACCGCATCAAGGCGCGTGGGTGACGACTCCCGACGGGAAGGAAGACTGGTTTCTTCATTTTCAGGACAAAGGCGCGTACGGGCGCATCATGCATTTGCAGCCGATGAAATGGCGCGACGATGGCTGGCCGGTGATGGGCTCCGATCCGGACGGCGATGGGAAAGGCGAACCGGTGCTCACGCATGTGAAACCGAATGTCGGGCGCGCATGGCCGGTGGCGGTGCCGGCGACGACCGACGAGTTCGATGCGCCCAAGGCGGGTCTTCAGTGGCAGTGGAATGCGAACCCGCAGGACAACTGGGCATCACTCACTGCCAGGGCTGGATCGCTGCGACTTGCCAGTGTGCCTGTGCCAGCGACTCGCATCGATGGATCGCCCGCGCCAAACAGTTTGTACGATGCGCCGAACTTCTACGTGCAGAAGTTTCCCGCGTTGGAGTTCACCGCGACGACGGTGCTCGAATTTGCGCCTGTGACCGAAGGCGAAACAGCAGGGCTCGCGGTTTTTGGATTTAACTACGCGGTACTTGGATTGCGCAAAACGGGTGATCGTACGCGTCTGGTTCTGTTGACCAACATCGGTGCGGACAAGGCTGGTGCCGAGCATACAGAAGTGGCCGGAGTCGATGTGAAGTCGGGGCCGGTTTACCTGCGCGTGACTGTCGAGGCCGGCGGCATCTGCCGTTTCGCCTACAGCCTGGATAATGCGGCGTTCACGCCGATCGGCGACGCATTCACGGCGCGCGAAGATCGCTGGATCGGGGCGAAGGTCGGACTCATCGCGACTGCGTCGACAGATGCCACGGCGACGGGGCATGCGGACTTTGACTGGTTCCGGGTGACGGCACCAGTGCGGTAAGCGCGGGACGGGCGCGACGTCTTACCGGAAGACGTAGCGCGTGCAGCGGGGTTTTGATTTTCGGGCAGAGTCCGCGTTACTCCCCCTAATAAAACTCCACGAATGAAATTCCTTAAAATTGCAGTACTTGGCGTCGCCTGGTTGTTGAGCTCGGTTGCGATGATCGCGGTGGACGCGCCTGCTGCGCGTGAGGCGCTGGATTTTAATCCGGGCTGGAAGCTGTTCGTGGGCGATCCGGCGTGGGCGCAGGCGGCGGACTTTGACGATGCGGCGTGGAAGCCGGTCACGCTGCCGCGCGCGTGGAATGAGGACGAGGCGTTCAAGAAGGATATCAAGGATCTCTCCACAGGGATCGCGTGGTATCGGAAGAGTTTTGTGCTGCCGCCGGGGAGTAAAGGGCGGAAAGTTTTTCTCGAGTTCGAGGGCGTTCGGCAGGCGGCCGAGGTGTGGATCAACGGCAGGCAAGTGGGCGGACATGAGAACGGGATCACGGCGTTTGGGCTAGATGTGACCGAGCATGTGAAAGCTGAGCCGGAGACCAACGTGATCGCGGTGCGCACGGATAATGCGTGGGATTATCGGGAGCGGTTTTCGGGAGCGCGGTATCAGTGGGCGGATAAAAATTTCAACGCGAACTACGGCGGGATTCCGAAGAACGTGCGGCTGCATGTGACGGACCGGGTTTATCAGACGCTGCCGCTGTATTCGCATCTCGGATCGACCGGCGTGTACGTGTACGCGACGGACTTCGACGTCGCGGGGCGGGCGGCGACGATCCATGCGGAGTCGGAGATTCGTAATGAAGCGACGGCGGCGCGGACGTTTGTTTATCGTGTGAAGGTGGCGGATCGCGAAGGACGGACGGTGGCGGAGTTTGACGGCGGGAGTTATACGATCGCGCCGCGCGAGAGTGTGATGGCGCGGGCATCGGCGCGGGTGAAGGAGCTGAATTTTTGGAGCTGGGGTTACGGTTATCTTTATACCGTGACGACTTCGCTGGAGAGCGAGGGAAAGACGTTTGATGCGGTGGTGACGCGAACGGGTTTTCGGAAGACGGAGTTCGGGAACGGCATGGTGAAGCTCAATGACCGCGTGATTCAGCTGAAAGGTTACGCGCAAAGGACTTCGAACGAGTGGCCGGCGCTGGGGATGTCGGTGCCGCCGTGGCTGAGCGATTACAGCAATGCGCTGATGGTGGAGAGCGGGGCGAATCTGGTGCGCTGGATGCACATCGCGCCGTGGAAGCAGGATGTGGAGTCGTGCGATCGTGTGGGGCTGATGCAGATGTTGCCCGCAGGGGATTCGGAGCGCGACGCGCAGGGGCGTCAGTGGGTGCAGCGTACGGAAGTGATGCGCGATGCGATCATCTACAATCGGAACAACCCGAGCGTGCTCGTCTATGAATCGGGCAACAACGGGATCAGCGAGGCGCACATGGCGGACATGAAGGCGATCCGCGATCGTTTCGATCCGCACGGCGGGCGAGCGATCGGCAGTCGTGACATGCTGGACAGCAAGGAGGCGGAGTACGGTGGCGAGATGCTTTATGTGAACAAGAGCGGGCGGCAACCGTTCTGGCAGACGGAGTATTCGCGCGACGAAGGGTTGCGGAAATATTGGGACGAGTTTTCGCCGCCGTATCATAAGGACGGCGACGGGCCGCTTTATCGGAATGAGCCGGCGCCGACGTACAATCGGAACCAGGATTCGCACGCGATCGAGAATGTCGTTCGCTGGTACGACTTCTGGCGTGAGCGTCCGGGATCGGGGACGCGCGTGAACTCGGGCGGCGTGAACATCATTTTTTCCGACACGAACACGCACTATCGCGGATCGGAGAATTATCGGCGGAGCGGCGAGGTGGATGCGATGCGCATACCGAAGGATGGGTTTTTCGCGCATCAGGTGATGTGGGATGGCTGGGTGGATGTGGAGAAGCCGCGCGCGCATATCATCGGACACTGGAACTATGCGGCGGGTGTGACGAAGCCGGTGACGGTTGTTTCGAGCGCGGAGTCGGTGGAGTTGTTTCTCAACGGGAAATCGCTCGGACGCGGTGCGCAGAGTTCGCGGTTTCTTTTCACGTTTCCGTCGGTGGCGTGGCAGCCAGGGACGCTCACGGCGGTTGGCTACGACGCCAGCGGTGGGAAGATTTGCGAGGCGTCGCACGTGACGGTGGGCGAGCCGGCGGCGCTCAAGCTGACGCTTCAGCACGGGCCCGGCGGGTTGCGGGCGGACGGTGCGGATGTCGCGCTCGTGCAAGTCGAGGTTGTGGATGCGCAGGGACGGCGCTGCCCGACGGCGTTGAACCTGGTGGAGTTTGATCTGACGGGTCCGGCGGAGTGGCGCGGTGGGATAGCGCAAGGGGCGGAGAATTTTATTCTGGCGCGGGCGCTGCCGGTGGAGTGCGGGGTGAATCGCGTGCTGGTGCGCTCGACGTTGCAGGCGGGGCGGATCGTGTTGAATGCGAAAGCGGCGGGGCTGGCGGCGGCGAAGATCGAGTGGGATTCGCAGACTGTGGAGACGACCGATGGGTGGTCGCGTGTGGCGGCGGCGGAAAAATTGGCCGGGCGTTTGGAGCGCGGGCCGACGCCTACGACGGCGTCGTTTACGGTGACGCGGAAGGCGGTGGCGGTGGCGAAGGCCGTGGCGAGCGATGGCGGCGATCCGGCACTGGCGTTCGATGACAACGAGGAGACGGCGTGGTCGGGAAAGAAGCCGGTGACGTTCGAGCTGTCGCGGGTTGTGCGGCTGAGCGAGATCACGCTGAAGACGGCGGGTTTTCGCGCGCGGAGTTATCCGATCCGCATCACGGTGGACGGCGCGGAGGTTTATCGCGGGGCGACGCCGAGGAGTCTTGGTTACGTGACGCTGGCATTGAAGCCGGCGGAAGGACGCACGGTGCGCATCGAGCCGCTGGCTGGTGGCGAAGCGCGCGATGCGTTTGGCGGGATCACGGAGCTTGTGGACCAGAAGAACGCGACCACCGGCGAGCAGAACGTCAGCGCGGGCGCGCTGGGGATCATCGAGATCGAATTCTACGAGCCGGTGGCGCGGAGATAGCCGGCGGGATAGTGGCCTTTGCTACAGATAAACCCGCGCCTCACAGCGCGCGCTTCAAGGAGCGGCCGGCTCATCCACTCGAAAGCCCTCCGATACAGAACCGACTTTGCACAGCAGTCATCTCGAGCGAACCCCGACACTCTGGCAAATTTTTGAACAACAAGGAGCGGCTTTACGCCGCTAGTGTTTGCCCCGACTAAATGAGACATTCGCATCTCGCGGAGGATGGTGCTCATGGCGGCGTTAAGCCGCTCCTACAGTTTCGATCAGAAATCTCTCAGCCGGTAACGGGGCGTATCGGTGATCTCGAAGAGGTCGGCGGGGTAGCCGTGTTTTTCGATCTGGCCGGAACGGAGGATCAGGGCTTCGTCGCAGAGGGCGATGACTTCGTCGGGGGAGTGGGTGACGTAGATCATCGGGATCGTGAATTCGTCGCGGATGCAAAGCAGGTAGGGAAGCAGGCGTTCTTTGAGTGCGGCGTCGAGGCTGGCGAGGGGTTCGTCGAGGAGGAGGAGTTTGGGCGCGGCGAGGAGGGCGCGGCCGAGGGCGACGCGTTGTTTTTCGCCGCCGGAGAGCGTGGCGATGGCGCGATTGAGGAGCGGGAGAATTTCCAGAACTTCGACGATGTGCTCGAAGGAGAGGCCGGTGGGGCGGGCGTGGGTGGTGTCGAAACCGTAGAGGAGGTTTTGGCGGACGTTGAGGTGGGGGAAGAGTGCGCCGTCTTGGGGGACGTAGCCGATGGCGCGGTGTTGCGGAGGGATGAAACGGTGGGCGGCGCAGTCGGTGAGGACGGTGTCGGAGAGTTCGACTGAGCCAGAGGTGGGGCGGCGGAGGCCGGCGATGAGTTCGAGGAGCGAAGTTTTTCCCGAGCCGGAGGGGCCGAAGATGGCGGTGACGCGTGCGGTGAGGGTGGCGTCGATCTCCAGCGGGAAATGCGCGAGCGGGAGGCGGAGGTTTTTCAGGGCGAGGCTCATGCGGTGTGTTTCCGCAGGAAACGTTCGCCGAGCCAGACGGCGGCGAAGGCGATGGCGATGGAAATGCCGAGCAGCGTGAAGGCCTCGGTGTCGCGGCCGAGCTGGACGAGGTGGTAGATCGAGAGGGAGAGCGTGGCGGTTTCGCCAGGGATGTAACCGGCGACCATGATGGTGGCGCCGAATTCGCCGAGGGCGCGGGCGAAGGCGAGGAGGGCGCCGGCGATGAGGCCGCGGCGGGCGAGGGGAAGCGTGATCGACGTGAAGACGCGCCAGGGGGTGGCACCGAGGGTGCGGGCGACGTTTTCGAGGCGGGGGTTGACGCTTTCGAAGGCGACGCGGGCGGTGCGGACGAGCAGCGGGAAGGACATGATGGCGGTCGCGAGGATGACGCCGCGCCAGTGGAAAACGATTTCCCAGCCGAGGGTGTTTTCCAGAAATGAGCCGAGCGGGCCGCGGCGGCTGAAGAGTTTGAGCAGTATCAGGCCGGTGGCGACGGGCGGGATGACGAGCGGGAGGGCGACGAGGGTTTCGACGATGGATTTGCCCGGCCAGTCGCGTCGGGCGAGGAGCCAGGCGAGGGCGATGCCGGCTGGCAGAATCAGCACGGTGCTCCCGGCCGCGACGGCGAGGGTGAACCAGGTGATTTGCCAGACTTCGGGGGACATGAGGAAGACGAAGAACGGAACGGAGGAAGAACTGAAGATCCGAAATGGACGGATGATGTGGAGTCCGAGGTGGAGCGGGCGCTCCGCGCACGCTGAGCGGTGGCGAAGAGTAAAGTGCGGAAACCAGGATCAATGTCTCTCAACGCGTACGGAGTGCGCGTTCCACCTCGGAGATTCAGGGCGCGGGCAAGAAGCCGTATTTTTCGAAGATGGCGCGGGCCTCGGGCGAGGCGAGGTAGGTGGCGAAGTTGCGGGCGGCTTCTTCGTGTTTCGTGTCTTTCACGACGGCGAGCGGGTAGGTGATTTTTGGGCTTTCGGCGGCGGGGATTTCACAGGCGATCTTCACTTTCTTGGAGATGAGGGCGTCGGTTTTGTAGACGATGCCGGCGTCGACGTTGCCGGATTCGACGGCGGCGAGGCAGGCGCGGACGTTTTCGGTGGGGACGACTTTGGCGGACACGGTTTCCCAGAGGCCGGTTTTCTGAAGATAGCTTTTCGCGTAGATGCCGGCGGGAACGGTTTGAGTTTCAGCGAGTGCGAGACGGGAGATGCTGGATTTTGCCAGATCGGCAGGTGCGGAAATGGCGGGGCCGTTTTCGGCGTTAACGACGATGACGAGGGTGTTACTCAGGAGCGGGCGGCGAGTGTCGGAGAGGAGGAGCCCGGCGCGGGCGAGGTCGTCCATTTTGAGTTCGTCGGCGGAGAAGAACACGTCGGCGGGGGCGCCTTCCTTGATCTGGCGGGCGAGGAGGCTGGACGCGGCGAGGTTGAAGCGGAGTTTGTCGCCGCTGGCGGGCTCGTAGGTCTTGGCGATTTCTTTGAGTGCGTCGGAGAGGCTGGCGGCGGCGAAGATGTTGAGTTCGGCGGCGAGGCTCGTGAGCGGGGCGAAGATGAGTGCGAGGATCAGCAGCGGGCAGAGGCGGTGCATGGCGTTAAGGCGAAGCGGTTCTTGCCGAGCTACTCAAATAGATATATCGGTCGGTGCATGAGAAATATCGGGCTGAACGATGACGTGGTTTCACGTGCCGGGAGCACTTCCGGTTCGCGCGGGCAGATGGAGACGAGCAGTTTTCCCGGTATGAATGAGTGGCGCATCGAACGTCTGTACGTTTCGGCCGGGCATAATTTTTTCGGGCATCATGAGCGGCCGCCGGGCGAACATGCGGCGGTTGAAGTCGAGGCCGTGAGTTGTGTGGCGGGGCGCGGGATCGAGGGGGACCGGTTCTTCGACTACAAACCGGACTACAAGGGGCAGATCACGTTTTTCGCGGCGGAGGTTTTCGAGGAGTTGTGCGCGAAGCTGGGCGTCGCGGGGAAGTCGCCGGCGGAGCTGCGGAGGAACGCGATCACGCGCGGGGTGGATCTGACGGCGTTTTATGACCGGGAGTTCGAAGTGCAGGGCGTGCGGTTTCTCGGCATGGGCGAGTGCAAGCCGTGTTACTGGATGGACCGGGCGATCGGGCCGGGGGCGGAGGCGGCGTTGAAGGGGCGCGGCGGATTGCGGGCGAAGATTTTGTCGGACGGAAGGCTGGCGGTGAATGCGGTGTTGAGTGGGCGGTGAGGTGAGGCGGTCGGAGGCGTCGCGCGAGCGCGAGCCCTACATCGGCGCGGCGCGGCGCAAGCGCCGGCCCTACAAGGAGGCGAATTTTTGGGCGAAGGATTGGGTGGCGGTTTCGACGGTGGCGGAGAGTTCGCGGTAGAGGCGGAGGGCTTCGAGGCCGGCGGCGGTGACGGTGGTGCCGCCGCGTTTGGTGCCGCCGCGGGCGGTGATGACGAGGGGCTCGCGCCAGCCTTTGTTCATGCCTTTCACGAGCTGCCAGGCGCGCATGTAGGACATTTCCATTTGTTTCGCGGCTTCGGCGATGGAGCCGGTGTCGCGGATGCGTTCGAGGAGTTCGGCTTTGCCGGGGCCGAAGATGTAGCGGCGGCCCTGGCGAAGGTAGTGTTTGGATACGATGGCGGAGGCGGCGGTGGCTTTGGCGGGCATGGGCGGGAGGTCAGGCGGTGGCTTTTTCGGCGTGGCCGTTGATGAGGGATTCCTCGTAGTCGAGGAGTTGCTGGAGGGGGCGGTGGATGTCGTCGGTGATGCGGTCGCGGCGCCAGAGATCGTCGATTGCGGCGCGTTCGGCGTGGAGGGCGAGGAGGCGGTAGTTGCGTGAGGAGCGGCGGCGGAGCCGGGCGCTGGCCTGGGTTTCGCCTTCGGCGGTGAGCTCGGCGAGGCGGTGTTCATATTCGGCAATGACTTCGCCGAGTGCGGCGGTTTCCTCGGGCGATGGGGAAAGGGTTTCGAGCTGGCGAAGGGTTTTGAGGCCGGCTTCGACGGCGGAGAGGCGGGCGAGGTTTTCTTCGCGGACGCTGGTGTCGTCGGCTTTGACGCCGAGTTTGCAGATGAGGGTTTCGAGGGTGGTGCCTTGGAGGAGGAGGGTCACTGCGGTGACGCCGAAGGCGAGGAAGACGACGATGTCGCGGCCGGGGAAGGGGGAGCCGTCGGCGGCGAACTGGGGGATGGAGAGGGCGGCGGCGAGAGTGATGGTGCCTCTCATGCCGGCCCAGCCGGCGACGACGACGTTGTTGAGGGGCGGGCGTGTCTCCGTGGAGCGGATGCGTTTCGAGAGAAGGAGCGGCAGGTAGGCGCCGGGGAAGATCCAGAGGAGGCGGGCGGCGATGGCGACGGCGGAGGCGGCGGCAACGAAGAGGGCGAGCTGTGCGGGGGAGTATTGGTCGCTGACGGTGGCGAGGAGCGTGGGGAATTGGAGGCCGAGGAGGATGAAGGCGAGGCCGTTGAGCCAGAAGAGGACGACGGCCCAGACGGACCAAGTGGCCTGGCGGGTGGGGACATCCATCTTGAGCGGGTCGCGCCATCCTGAATACAGGCCGGCGGCGACGACGGCGAGGATGCTGGAGAGGCCGAGGGAGTCGGCGGCGAGGTAGGCGGCGTAGGGCGTGAGGAGGGAGATGGTTACCTCGATGAAGGGATCGGTGCGTTCGATGTTTTTGAGAAGATCGCGGAGGCGACCGACGGCGTAGGCGATGGCGAGGCCGAGGAGGATGCCGCCGGCGGCGAGGACGACGAAGTCCATGGCGGCGGCTTTGAGGGAGAAGGTGCCGGCGATGGCGGCGGCGAGGGCGAACTTGAAGGCGACGAGGCCGGTGGCGTCGTTCATGAGGCTCTCGCCGTTGAGGATGGTGGTGAGGCGGGCGGGGATTTTTAGTTTTTGCGTGATGGCGGCGGTGGCGACGGCGTCGGTCGGAGAGACGACGGCGCCGAGGGCGAAGGCCATGGCGAGGGAGAGGCCGGGGACGAGCCAGTGGGCGGTGAGGCCGACGAGGACGGTCGTGAGCACGACGAGTCCGGTGGCGAGCATGAGGATGGGGCGTTTCGCGGCCATGAAGTCGCGGAGCGGCATGAGCCAGCCGTCGGAGAAGAGCAGCGGCGGCACGAAGCAGAGGAAGAAGAAACCGGGATCGAGGGCGATGCGGGGGAAGGCGGGCCAGAGAGCGACGAGGCTGGCGCCGACGACGTAGGTGATCGGGAGCGGCCAGGGCAGGCGGCGGCCGACGATGTTGAGGGCGGCGAGCAGGAGGATGAGGACGAGGGCGTTTTCGAAACCGGCCATGTGGGAGCGTTAAAAGTTAACCGCGAAGGGACGCCAATGGACGCGAATGACGGAAGTGGCGAGTGCGGGATGGAAAAGCGCCGCTAACGGAAGACGGGTGCGGGACTGTTATCGGACGGACGGGAGCGGGGAGGGCTTGAGTGGCGTGGTCGTGGCGGTTGGCTGGCGTGCTTATGAAATGGATTCAAAGTTCGGTCGGCCGGTTGCGTGTCGTTGGGTTTCTGGAGGGGCTGTCGTTTCTCGTGCTGCTAGGAGTCGCGATGCCACTGAAATATTTCGCGGGGGAACCGGGGGCGGTGCGCGTGGTGGGGATGGCGCACGGCGTGTTGTTTCTCCTCTACGTGGCGGCGGTGATGCAGGCGGCGATGGAGCACGGGTGGAAATTCAAGGTGATCGCGCTGCTGCTGGTGGCGTCGTTGCTGCCGTTGGGGCCGTTTGTGGCGGATGCGAAGTTGTTGAAGCGGATGCCGGAGGAATCGTGAGAGCGGCGGGTGGGAGGGACTGGGCAGCGGAGTTGAAGGCGGCGGTGAGGGCAGGCGGGGTGGTTGGAGTTCAATTAAGTTAAAGCTTAAATTTAGCACTTGCTTAATTAAGTTTATGCTTAATCAATATCGGCCATGCAAAGCCTACTGGCCATAGCCGACCCGACGCGGCGGCGGATTGTGGAATTGCTCGCGGAGCGCGAGCGGACTTCGGGAGAGCTGGTCGAGGAATTCGACATGAGCGCGCCGGCGATTTCGCAGCATCTGAATGTGCTGCGCGAAGCGGGACTGGTGGTCACGCGGGCGGAAGGGCAGTCGCGGGTGCAGTCGCTGAATCCGCACGGCTTCGACGAGGTCGAGGCGTGGCTGGAAAAAACGCGGTCCATTTGGTCCAGCCGACTCGACGCCCTCGAGCGCGAGTTGCGCGCGGAAGATGCGGCGAATGCCGCTGCCGCGAAGAAGGCGAAGACCGCAGTGAAAACGAAAACCAAGAAAGCATCCCCATGAAAACCAACGAAGATTATGCCAAGTTTAACAGTCCCTCGGAGCTCAGGATCGTGCGCACGTTGCCCGGGCCGATCGAACGGGTGTGGGAGTATTTAACCGATCCGGTGAAGCGGGCGCGGTGGTTTTGCGGCGGCGAACTTCAGCAGCGGGCGGGAGGAAAAGTGGTGTTTCACATGGTGCACAAGAATCTCGCGCCGGACGAGAAGCCACCGGCGAAGTACGCGGAGGTGCAGGACCCGGGCGTGAGTTTCGAAGGGCGTGTGTTGAAGTGCGAAGCGCCTCGGTTACTGGCGTACACGTTTGGCAGCGATGATTCGGAAGTGACCATCGAGCTGACCCCGCAGGGTAAGGACGTGCTGCTGGTGCTGACGCATCGGGCGCGTGGTGCGGAGGAGGAGAAGGAGCTCACGAATTATGCGTCGGGCTGGCATATCCATCTCGATCATCTGGTGGCGCAGATCGCAGGCACGCCGCGTCCGGGCTTTTGGTCTCTTCATCAGAAGCTTCTCGATGAGTACGAGGGCCGTCACGCGGCGGAAGTGAAACGCTGAGCCTGAGGTACCGCTCTCTCATTTAGCAGCCCTTATGAAAAACAACGACGACTTTGGGACCTTCACGGGACCGGCGGAGATCCGCCTGGTGCGCACGCTGCCTGGACCGATCGAGCGCGTGTGGGAGTATCTCACGGATTCGGAGAAACGCTCCCGTTGGTTTGCGAGTGGTCCGATAGAGCCGCGCGTCGGCGGCAAAGTACGGCTTGAGATGCGGCACAGCTGCATTGCACCGACGGAAACGCCGCCACCGGAGTTCAAGAAAGTGCATGAGGGCGGCAAGGTTCACGAAGGAACGGTGACGCGGTGGGAGCCGCCGCACCTGCTGGCGTTCACCTTTGGCAGCGACAACGAGTCGGAGGCGATTTTCCAACTCACGCCGCAGGGCAGAAACGTCCTGCTCGTCCTCACGCACCGTTCCACTGCGGGCGACGTCCCGTACATGCACGAGTTCGGCGCGGGCTGGCACACGCATGTCGCGCAGCTCATTGCCCAACTCGACGGGGTGACGCCGCCGCCGTTCTGGCCGATGTTGGTGAAGCTCAAACCGATTTACGAAAAAGCCCGGATCGCGGCGCAGAGCTGAGCTTCCCCTGAAAATTTCCGGAGGACTGCGTAAGAGCCGTCCTTCGTTCCCTGTTCGAAAGAACGCCAAGGCCACTGCCTTGGCCAAAAACATCCGAATGCGTTGTCGGAAAAACCAACGCTCAATCGTCAGTACACTGAAAAGACACGTCTCATGAAAACTCAGTCATTCGAAAAGCCGGCGGTCGTCGCCGAAGATAAATGGATCGCGGCACGAAAAGAACTGCTTCGAGAAGAAAAGGAGCTCACCCGCCTGCGCGACAAGATCGCGGCGAAACGCCGTGAGCTGCCGTGGGTGAAGATAGCGAGGAACTATGTTTTTGATTCGCCGGGAGGTCCGGTCTCGCTCGCGGATTTATTCGCGGGGCGCAGTCAGCTTGCCGTTTATCACTTCATGCTCGGGCCTGGCTGGGAAGAAGGCTGCAAGAGCTGTTCGTTCATCGCGGATCATCTCGTGCCGACGATCCCACATTTGCAGGCGCGGGATGTGACGCTCGCCGTGGTTTCACGCGCGCTGCTCGCGGAGATCCTGGCGTTTCAGAACCGGATGAAGTGGACCTTCAATTGGGTTTCCTCGAATCGGAACGATTTCAATTTCGACTACCATGTCTCTTTCACGGAAGAGGAGATGGCGCGGAAGACGGTTTACTATAACTACGGGCTCACGGAGTTCCCGAACGAGGAAGCCCCGGGCATGAGCATTTTTGCGAAGGGCGCAGACGGAACCATCTACCACACGTACTCCACCTACGGGCGCGGCGTGGAGGAATTCATGGGCACATACAACATCCTCGACCTGGTGCCGAAGGGGCGCGACGAGGAGCCCGAGAAATTCTACAAGATGGACTGGGTTCGCCACCACGACAGCTACGAACAGACAGCCGATGTCGTCGCCGCGCGCTAACGTTTCCCGTCGCGCGCTTCGCTGGCTGCTGCCGGCGGCGCTGCTCGCACTCACGCCGAAATGCGTGCTGTGCGTGCTGGCCTACGTCGGCGCTGGCGCCGCGCTCGGGATCGGCGGACCGGAGTGGTGTCGCGCGGAGGGGGCGGCAGAAGAAGTCTCCTGGATTACCTCGCTGGCATGGTTCGGCACGGCGGGTGTGGCTGCGGTGCTCGGAGGTTTCGCGATGCGGTGCCGAAAGTCAGTGAATGACCGGAGTGAGATCGCGGCAGCACGAGCAAACGTTCGCTCGTCGGCTTAATCTGCGCTCAATCGCGTGGCGATGGTTTTGACGCGAGCGTTGCTCGTTTCCTGAGCGCGGCTGAGCGCTTCTTCCATGGTGCGTGGTGGCGTCTCCGAAATCGCGAGCGTCATGAGGTCGATCGCGAGCATGACGTGATAACCGGTGCGGGCAAAGCTGTCGTAGAAGTCAGTTCCCTGACTGATCTCGGTGAGTGCGGATTGCTCGAGAGAAGTCTCGTCGATGATGGTCCGCGATTCGAGCCGTGGCTGTTCGGCATAGAGTTCGCGCACGTGCTCGAAGATGGTCTTTCCCGTCCGGTTCAACGCGTCGAGTCCGTCCGCCTCCGCAAACCGCCGAATGCTTAGAGCGAGCTTGTCCATGATGCCCATGCTGGGTGCGAGTTCACGTTGAAGGGAATCGGCACCGCGGCGGAGCGTCTTCTGGATGGCGGCCATGTCCTTCTTTGCCTGCTCGATCTGCTTCAGGAGATCGCGGTCGGCGGGATTTGCACGCAAGCGTTCGAGGAGCGTGTTGCCTGACGTCAGCAGGCCGGCGTGATCCGCGCTGAGTCTGGCCTGCATCTCTTTGATTTCGCTGTAGCGGACATTCGCGTACGCTTGGACCGCTTTCACGTAGCCAGCCAGTGCCTCGCCGAGGCCGACGCAGATGATCAGCGACTGAAACAGAAATGAACGAGCGGCTTCCGATCTGAGGGATTTGGCGTCATTCAGATTGGTCTGGAGACGCTCGATGCGGCTGTTCAGCGCGGTTTCCGCTTTTTCGAGGGGAGTCATGAAGGCAAACGAGTCACGCGACGTGTGAAAGCGTCGCGGTGGAAGACAATCGTCAATTCATACCTCGGCGAGAAGACTGGAAACGAAACGAGCGGCCCGGAGTGATCCGGAGCCGCTCGAAGTTTATGGCGGATGTTGAAGCGTTCAGATCGCTTCGCCGACGAGTGAGTTCAGGTAGATCTCGAGGTTTGTGTAGTGTGTGCCGCTGCGAGGTATTGCGCCGTCTTCCGGATTTTTGGGATCGAGGCCGTTGGCGGTTTCCCAGGTGTCGGGCATGCCATCGCGGTCGGTATCCCACCCAGCGGGGCGATGGACTTCGGGATAGTTGTCCCAGCCGCCGACGTCTTCCTGCGAGTCGGGAAGGCCGGGCAAGCCGGTGGTGCTGCCCTTGTATTTGTAGGTGCCGTCGCGGGTCTCGGCGATGACGCGTTGATCGTGCGGATCGAGGGCGGGGAAGTTGCAGCCGACGTTGGCGAGGACGTCGGTGTAGGCTTCTGCGGCGGTCTGCGTCTTCACGTGCGATTCGAAGAAAGGCGTGTCGGACCACGGGCTGTATTCGGTGGGCAGGCGTCCGCCGTTTTCAGTCGAGGCGGTGCGGCCTTTTTCCTGATCCTCGACGCCGAAATGGCCGGGCATGACATTTCCGGCGACGTAGTAGCGCTGGCTGCCGGGGAAACCGCCGTACTGGGCGTTGAGCGCGTGGAAGTATTTCGTGGCCGGGCCCGGCTTGTAGTAATTGTTCACGAAGTTGACCTCGTGAGCGCCGCCGTCGGTCGTGCGCCGGGCCCAGTTGTAGACGACGTTGTTGCGGATATCGAGGCGACCGGCGTACTTGTTGTCGGGCTTGGCGAGGCCGCCGGCCATGCTCCAGTTGCGACCGGCATTATGGGCGAGGAGGTTGTGGTGAAAGCTGCCGATGTCGCCGCCGATGCTCGCGGCGAAGCCGTGTTGTTTGCCAGGCGGATATTTTTTGTGGCCGGCGGCGTTGAGCGCTTCGGAGATGAGGGTGCGCTGGAGCGTGATGTTTTTCGCGCCGCGCGAACTGAACGCCTCGTCGAGGGTCCAGCTGATCGAGCAGTGGTCGATGATGGCGTTATCGGCCGAGGCGAGGCCCATGCCATCGAGGGTCATGCCGGACGTATTGCCGGGGCGGACACGGATGTAGCGGATGATGACATCGCGGGCGCCGAGCACGCCGAAGTTATAATTGCTGATGCAGATGCCTAGTCCGGGGGCGGTCTGGCCGGCGATGGTGAGCTCGGAGTTGTTTTTGCGAACGATGAGTCGCGACTGAAGTTCGATGCGGCCGGAGACTTCGAAGACGACCGTGCGCGGGCCCTCGGCTTCGACGGCGGCGCGGAGGCTGCCGGGGCCGGAGTCGTTCAAGTTGGTGACGGCGATGACGCGCCCGCCGCGCCCGCCTTTGGCGAAACGGCCGTAGCCCTCGGCGGTGGGGAAGGCGAGTTGTTGCGAAGCGGCGGCTGGCGTGGCCGGAGATGGAGCGGGCGACGCGGTGTCAGCGGCGAAGACGGCCGAGGTGAGCGCGAGCGCGGTCGGAAGAAGCGGGAGACGGCTGAGGGGGTTCATGCTAGGTGGGAGGTGAGGTTGCGATGTTAGCGGCACGAACATTACGCCTTCGTGACTGACCGGGCGGCGAGAGATTATAGCTGCGGAAAACAGGGACGGCCGTCTAGACAAGAACCGGTATGAAATCCTCGAAACGGCTTTTGCGTGGAAAAAAGACTGCGACCAAAGCGGCGATGAAAACTGCGGGACGGACAGGGCGCTCCGCTTTGAAGAAGGGCGCAAGCGGCGTGGTTTTGCTCTCGGGTGGAAACCCGCAGATCGCGAAGGCCGATGGGGACACGCCTGTGCAGACTTACATCGCGGCGATGCCGGGGTGGAAGAGCGATCTAGGAAAGAAACTGGATGCGCTCATCATGCGACACGTTCCGCAGGTGAAAAAGGCGGTTCGGTGGAATTCGCCGTTTTATGGTGTGGAAGGACAGGGTTGGTTCCTGTCGTTTCACGTGTTCACGCGCTATGTGAAGGTGACGTTTTTCAAAGGAGCGTCGCTCAGCCCGGTTCCGTCCGGCGGCACGGCGAAGAGCGGCGATGCGCGGTGGATCGATATTCACGAAGATGAGCCGCTGGATGAGAAACAGTGGGCGGCGTGGATCAAGCAGGCGGCGTCGCTACCGGGCTGGGGTGGTTCGTGACTTTTCCGATACGGAGGATCTGCAGACAGGAGCTGGCGAACCTAACGATTGAACTGCGGCGGGCGCGCTTGTTTCGTTGGGGCTCCCACACTCGCCCCCGAAATGAAAAGACTACGCACTCGATTTGCCCCTGCGATTTTCTCCGCACTTTTTTCGTTTGTGAATTTGGGAGCGACGACCGTGCGCGCGGGCGCAGCGGAATTGCCGCGCTGGGAACGCGGCATCGAAGGCCAGCGCAAAGCCGACCTCGGGAACGGTACGTTTCTCAATCCGGTCCTCGCGGGAGACCGGCCCGATCCGACGATCCTGAAGGATGGCGACGATTACTACATGACGTTTTCGTCGTTCAACTCGTACCCTGGGATCGTGATCTGGCACTCGCGGGATCTCGTGAACTGGCGGCCGGTCGGTCCGGCGTTGCACAAGAATATCGGGACGGTCTGGGCGCTTGACCTGTGCAAGTATGGGAATCGTTACTACGTTTACATCCCGGCGATTGCGGAGGGGAAGCCGTGGTCAACGTATGTCATCTGGGCCGACCGCATAGAGGGGCCGTGGAGCGACCCGATCGATCTCGGTATCGAAGGTTGCATCGATCCGGGGCATGCGGTGGGCGAAGACGGACGGCGGTATCTTTTCGTGAATGGCATCCGCAAGATACGGCTGACGGATGATGGGCTGGCGACGGATGGGACATTGGAGCAGGCTTACGATCCGTGGCGCTATCCGGAGGAGTGGGTGACGGAGAATTTCGCGCCGGAGGGGCCGAAACTTTTTCGGCGGGGCGAGTGGTTCTATCTCGTGACGGCGGTGGGTGGGACGGCGGGGCCGGTGACGGGGCACATGGTGATCGCGGCGCGGTCGCGCTCGATTCATGGGCCTTGGGAACACTGTCCGCATAATCCGCTCGTGCGCACGCTGTCGGATCGCGAGCCGTGGTGGTCACGCGGACATGCGACGGTGCTCGAAGGGCCGGGCGGCGGTTGGTGGATGGTGTATCACGGCTATGAAAACGGTTTCAGGACGCTCGGGCGGCAGACGTTGCTGGAGCCGATCGATTGGACGGAGGACGGGTGGTTTCGCGCGAAAGGCGGCGATCTTGGAAAACCGCTCGCGATGCCGAAGGGGGGCGAGGCGGTGCCGCACGGGCTCGCGTTGTCGGATGATTTTTCGACGAACAAATTTGGGACGCAGTGGGCGTTTCACGATCCGAGCGCGGATGAGATGACGCGCGTTCGCTATGGGAAGAACTCGCTGGAGCTGGCGGGCGAAGGGGCTTCGCCTGCGAACAGTTCACCGCTGACGTGCATCGTGCCGGATCGCGCTTATCAGGTGGAGGTGACGATGGAGATCGTTGGCGAGGCCGAGGGAGCGCTTCTTTTGTATTATAATCCGAAGGCGTTTGTCGGAGTCGGCTTCACCGGTGAGAAGGCGAAGACGTACCAGTATGCGACGACGGAGGATTGGGCGAGTGTGCCGCTGAAAGGGCGCACGGTGCGCGCGCGCATCACGAATGACCAGAACGTCGTCACGTATCACTACTCGGTCGATGAGGGGAAAACGTGGCAGAAGCATCCGACGCGCATGGAAGTCGCGGGGCTGAACCATAATGTTTTCGGCGGTTTTCTGAGCCTGCGCGTGGGTATTTGCTCGTTGGGTGCGGGGAGTGTGCGGTTGAGCGGGTTTACGTATCGCGCGATTGAGGAGGGGCGGTAGTTGCTGTTGGTGGTGTCTCGCGAAGGGGGCTGAGGTAACGAAGGGGCGGCACTTGCTAAGTGCCGGTCCGTTGATGATCGCGGATGAGGAATGTCGTCTTATTCGCTGGCGTGGAAGTAAACGCAGTAGGTTTCGTCGGCGATTTCGTAGAGGGGTTTTAGGGTGAAACTGCCCTGGCGGGTGCGGAGGGAGAAGTGGCTGGTCTGCCAGTCGCGGGCTTCGATGTATTGGTGTTCGTAGCGTGGTGTGATGGTCGAGTCGGGAGCGAGGGTGGGTTCGTCGGTGGCGAGGGCGGCGAGGACGATGGGGCCGTCGAGGAGGGCGAAGCGTTGTGGGTCGCCGGGGAGTGGTTCGCGGGTGAGGCGCTTGGGGAATGAGACGGAGAGAGTGGTGGTCGCGGACCAGGTGCGGTCGATTTCGAGGAAGCCGTTTTTCGAGGGCGTGAGCGGGAGGGAGGTGCCGTCGATGAGGACGGTAGCGGTTTCGGTGGCCCAGGCAGGCTGGCGGATGCGGAGGATCCAGCGGCTGGATTGGTCGGCGGCGATGGTGAGGGTGATGGCGAAGTGAGTCCTGTCGGCCGATGGCGTGGAGAAGTTGGCGAGGGCGGCGCGGTCGTCGTTTCGCTGGGTGATGCGGATTTGGTTTCCGTCGGCGCCGAACGCGAAGCGGGAGGGGATGAATTGTGTGATGGCGACGCCGTCGGCGGAGCGTTGGTAGATGAGTTCTTCGTACATGGCCTGCGCCTGGACGAGGGTGCCGTGGCAGCACCAGAAGTCGTGCGTCTCGGAGCCCCAGATTTTTTTCGCGCCGGGCTGGAGCGGCAGGAAGTAGGCGATCATGCCGGTGTGCGGGTTTTGCTGGGCGAGGACGCCGTTGTAGAGGGCGCGCTCGATGTAAGCGGCGTAGCGGGCGTCGCCGCTCCAGCGCAGGAGAAACTGGGCGACGCGGATCATGTTGTAGACGGTGCAGTGCTCCTGCGTGCGATTGCCGATGAAGCGGCCGAACTGTTGCGACGGAATCCAGAACTCGCCGGCGTTGTTGCCTGTGGTGGCGAACATGCCGCGTTTCTCGACGGCTTGTTTCCAGAAGGCTTCGACGATGTCGCGGTAGCGCGTGTCGCCAGTCACCTCATACAGGCGGGCGGCGCCGTGGATCCAGGGGATGCTGGCGTTGGCGTGATCGTTGGATAGCGGATCGTGATCGGCGAGGAGTTCGCGGAAGAGGTCGGGCATTGCGTAGCGGGCTGCGAGGCGGAGGTAGCGTTCGTCTTTGGTGGTGGCGTAGAGGTCGGCCCAGAGTTCGAGCATACCGGCGCATTCGCCGCCGTAGACGGCAGCGCCGTGACCGTCGCGGATGTTGGTCTCGGTCCAGTCGTAGAACCAGTCGGCGGATTTTTTGAGAACGGCGAGCGCCTCGGGATCGCGTGTGAAGCGGTAGGCGTCGTAGAGGCCCATCATGGTTTTGTGCATCGTGTATTGCGGCGACCAGATCGGCTTCTTGTCGGCGAGGACGGAGAAGTATTTTTCGGGGATCGAGCCGATCCACTGGCCGTGGTTGAGCTCCTGGCAGCGTTTCAATTCCTGCACGGCGGCTTTGGCGCGGGCGGTGAGGATCGGGTCGCGGTCGAGCGCGGCGAATTGAGCGGCGGCGGAGAGCCAGTGGCCGGCGAAGTGGCCGCGGAGCTGACAGTGGGGCGATTCCCAGCCTTGGTGCATCTCTTCGTAGGGGCGATCGATGCGGACGCCGGCTTCGAGGAAATGGTTTTGGAGGATGTTTTCTGTTTTGAGGCGGAGGACGTAGGTCTTGGTGAGTTCGCGGCGTTCGCGGAAGAGACCGGGGAGGAGGGAGACGTCGCCGGTTTCTGGTGACGTGAAGACGGGCGCGGGGAGTTGCGGGCTGATGGCGAGAGATTGCTCGCCGGGGTATTCGCGGGCGCTGTGGCTTTGGATCGCTTGCGCGGGCATGACGGCGGTGGAGACGGCGAGCGTAGGCATGAGGCGGAGGAGGAGACGGAGGGTGGTCGGCGAGAGACGCATGGGGAAAGGAGCGAGTGGGTTGTTGGCGGTTGCTTCCGCTGCGGGGCGCTCATTTAAGCAGAACGGTTTTTCCCCGCCAATGCGTCAGGCCCCCGAGTTTTTTCGCGAAACCCACATCGTCGGACGGCGGTGTCGGGAGAGCATGCTGGACAGCGAGCACTTCCCGGTTTTGCGGAGCGCGCCGTTCATCTGGGTCGGGCACAGCGTGCTGCGTCCGCCGTACAGGCTGGTGCGGCTGCGCTCGGTACACAGTCACATCGTCGCGTGTGTGGAAGGACGCGGTCGCGCGCTGATCGGTGGGAAATCGGTGGCGTGGAAACCGGGGCAGGTGTTGCTCGCGCCGGTGGGGTTGCATCACGCGTTCGAAGTGGATGGGCCGGGACCGTGGACGATCGCGTGGGTGTTTTTCGACGATAGCGAATCGGCGCCGGTGTTGCAGGGCAGGCAGCCGGAGTTGGTGAAGGCGGACGCGGGGGAGTTTGTCTCCATTGTGCGGATGCTAACGCGGGAGGCGGCAGGGGCGGCGCAGGCGTCGGTAATGGAGGCTTTGGTGACTTTGCTCGATGCGAGTTCGCGGCGGCTAGCGGGTGTGGAGTCGGTGGATCTGCGGTTGTCGCGCGCATGGGGGCAGGTGGAAAGCGATCTCGGGCACGCGTGGTCGGTCGCGCAGATCGCGAAGCTGGCGTGCATGAGCGAGGAGCATCTGCGGCGGCTATGTCGGGCGAACTACCAGCGCAGTCCTATGGAGCACCTGACGCATCTGCGGTTGCGGCGGGCGAGCACGATGCTGCGGTCGTCGCCGGCGTCGTTGGAGGAGATCGCGGAGCGGACGGGGTACGGCTCGGTGTACTCGTTTTCGACGGCGTTTCGGCGGTGGAGTGGCGTGCCGCCGGCGAGGTTTAGGCGGGGAGATGCGGGGGAGCGAGTCATGTTGGCTGAAAGAAAACGGTTTCTCTGAAACGTACGCGTGGCGGCGTGCGTCTAACTTGCACTCTACCCACATGAAATCCGTTTTACCTCTGATCACACGCGCAGTCCTCGGTGTCTCGTTTGCCGCAGCGGTCTCACTCGCAAACGTTTTTGCATCGGCGGTTCCGGACCGTTTTCCCGAGCCAGGCGCTACGAACGTGAATCCCGACACCCATCTCGTGCTCACGTTTTCGGCGCCGCCGAAGGTGGGTTCGTCCGGGCTCATTCGCATCTACGACGCGGAGGGGATGCAACTCGTGGATACGCTCGATCTGAGCATTCCCTCGTCGCCGAACCCATCGGGACGCGCGCCGGCTAGAAGCGGGGACGGAGTCGCGACCGCGCCGCGGGTCAGGGTGGACCCGAATGTCATTTATCAGAAAACGCTGGTCGATGGCGTGGAATTTTTCTTCCGCCCGATCATCGTGCGCGGAAATGTGGCAACGATTTATCCGCATAACGGCGCGCTCAAATATGGACGCACGTATGTCGTGAAGATGGATGCCAGCGTGCTTGTGCCAGCGGAAGGAGAGGGCGCGTTTGCAGGATTCACGGCGGACAGGGATTGGACGTTCACGACGAAAGCGGCTCCGCCAGCAGCCGACTCGACGCGTGTGGTGGTCGCGGCGGATGGCAGCGGGGATTTCAACACGGTGCAGGCGGCGATAGAATTTTTTCCCAAGAAGCCCGCGAAGCGCGTGACGGTTTTCATCAAGAACGGCTACTACGAGGAACTGGTGTCGCTCAGCGATCGCGCGAACCTCACGATTCGCGGCGAGGATCGCGACAAGGTGCAGGTGGGCTATGCGAACAACTCGGCGTTTCAGCCGGGGAAGCGTTGGGCGTTCTCGCTGATCAATAGCTCCGACATCCAGCTGAGCAACTTCACGATCAACAATTACTTCATCGGGCAGGCGGAGGCGTTAATGGTGCGGGGCGAACGGATCGTGATCGATCGCATGACGCTGAACGGCTCGGGAGATGCGTTCACGCCGTACGGGACGGTGTATTTTGCGGACAGCCTGCTCACGGGCGACGGCGACACGGTGCTCGGGTATGCGGCGGTTTATTTTCTCCGGAGCGAAATCCGCTCGCGCGGTCCGTTCACGTGGACGCGCACGCCGAAGGGCAGCCATGGGAACGTGTTTGTCGATTGCACGCTGATCGGCCTCAACGAGCCGCTGCCGTGGACAGTGACCGAGGCGAATCCGGCGGGGCGGATCGTGAAGGCGCCGTTTGCGCGACTGCCGCGCAATGGATCGCCCACGGCGACGGCGGCGAATTTTCCGTACGCGGAGATGGTCTTGATCAACACGAAGACCAGCGGTGTGCCGCCGGAAGGCTGGGGGCCGATCGAGGAAGCGCCGGCCTTCGACAGCTCGAACGTGCGTTTCTGGGAGTACAACACCATGGACCTCGAGGGGCGTCCGGTGGATGTTTCGAAGCGGCATCCGGTGTCGAAGCAGCTGACGATGGAGAAAGATGCGGAGACGATCGCAAACTATCGTGACCCGGCGTTTGTGCTCGGCGGCTGGGTGCCGGTGGTGGAGCCGTGAGGCAGGTGGTTTTGCGGGAGAAATGGAAAGAGGTTGGATGAGTGAGCCGCACCGCGGCGTACTTTGTTCAAATATTCGTACTGGCGGCTGAGTGACGGAAGATGTGGCTTGGTTTGCTTAGCCTTCACTCGTCGTCCGCCCCATGTCGCGAAAATCATCTGCGCCGAAACAGAGTCCGCTGAGACCGTGGTCTGCGGCCGGATTATTTGGAGTGATGGTCGTGGTGGCGCTGGCGGTTTACTGGCCGGCGCTGCGCGGAGAATTCATCTGGGACGACGATGCGCATGTGCCTCGCGAAGAATTGCGGACACTGGGTGGGCTCTGGCGTATTTGGTTCGAGCCGGGAGCAGTGCCTCAATATTACCCGCTGCTGCACTCGGCGTTCTGGGTGCAGCAAAAACTCTGGGGCATGGCGCCGCTGGGGTATCATGTGGTGAATGTCCTGCTGCACGCCGGCGGGGCCGTGTTGTTCGCGACGCTGCTTCGCAAACTGGCGGTGCCGGGCGCGCGTCTGGCGGCATTTCTTTTTCTGCTGCATCCGGTGTGCGTGGAGTCGGTGGCGTGGATTTCGGAGCTGAAGAACACGCTCTCGCTGGTGCTCTACCTCGCCGCGGCGCACGTGTATTTGAATTTTCAGGATAAGCGCACCGGGAAACGGTACGCGGTGGCGACGGGTCTTTTCGTGCTGGCGTTGCTCACGAAGACGGTGACGGCGTCGCTGCCGGCGGCATTGCTGGTTGTGTGCTGGTGGAAACACGGGCGGATCGAGTGGCGGCGAGATGTCGTGCCGCTGTTGCCGTGGTTTGTGGCGGGTGCAGCGAGCGGGCTCTACACCGCGCATCTGGAGCGGGTGCTGATCGGCGCGGAGGGAGAGGATTTTGCGTTGGGATTTGCGGACAGGCTGGTGCTCGCGGGGCGCGTGTTCTGGTTTTATCTCGGGAAACTGCTGTGGCCGGCGGAGCTGATTTTCTTTTATCCGCGCTGGACGATCGACGCGGGAGTCTGGTGGCAGTGGAGTTTTGTCGGAGCGGGACTGGCCCTGTTGGGCAGTTTAGTCGGATGGGGCCGTCGTGAACGAGGGCCGCTGGCGGCGGTGTTGTTGTTTGGCGGGACGCTGTTTCCCGTGCTCGGTTTTTTTAATATTTATCCGTTTCTATTCTCCTATGTCGCCGACCATTTCCAGTATCTGGCGAGTCTGGCGATTTTCGCGCTGGCGGGAGCCGGCATTGCGCGTGTGCCGAAGGCCTGGGCGAGGGGAGCGGGGATCGGTTGCGCGGTGGTGCTGGCGATTTTGTCGTTCCGGCAGGCGGCGATGTACCGCGATCAGTTCACGCTTTATGAGACGACGATCCGGCGAAATCCCGAGTGCTGGATGGCGCACAACAATCTCGCCATCGCGCTGGTGGAAGCCGGGCGTGCGGAGGAAGCGTTACCTCACTGCGAAGCGGCGCTGCGGCTGCGGCCCAACTACGCAAAGGGCGAACACACCTATGGGAAGGCACTCAATCATCTCGGGCGTTTTGCCGACGCGGTCGCGCCGTTGTCGCGCGCGGTCGCTATCGATCCGGATTTCCCGTCGGCGCATAACGAACTGGGCGCGGCTCTGATCAGCACGGGAAAGGCGGACGAGGCGAAGGCGCATTTCGAAACGGCTGTCCGCTTGAGTCCCGGTTTCGGACTGGCGCGTCGGAATCTTGCGCTCGCTCTTGCGATGAGCGGACGTGTGACGGAAGCGATTCCGCAGTTTGAGGAAGCGGTGCGGCTACTGCCGCGCGATCTGGATGTACGTCTGGAGCTGTCGCTGGCGCTTGCTTCGGAGCGACGTTACGAGGAGTCCATCCGGCAGCTGGAGTGGGCTCTGCGTGAGCGGCCGGACTTCGCGGCGGCGCATCATCAACTCGCGTTAGTGCTGCGCGAAATTGGCCGCGACGCCGAGGCGGAGCGGCATTATCGCGAGGCGATCCGGCTCGATTCGTCGCTGGGGCGTTAAGTTAACCGAAGGGGTGGTGTATTGTTGGTACGCGAATGGAGTTTTCGCCGGTCCGCGACTGACTAGAAAGCGGGGATGCGTTCACTACTCCGATGGTTTGCCGTGCTCGTTTCGATCGTCGCGTTTGTTCCTTTCGGGCTGCGCGCAGATGACATCCCGGAGACTGCGGGAAAATCCGCGGAAGCGCCGCAGGTTTCGGGCGCGGAGAAGCGGCTGACTTTTGTCATCGTGCATGGAGCGTGGGCTGGCGGGTGGGAGCACAAGAAGCTCGCCGAGGCACTGATTGCCAAGGGGCATGCGGTCGTGCGGGTGACGCTCACGGGCCAGGGCGAGCGGGTGCATCTGGCGTCGCCGGAGATCACGCTCGATACGCACATCCAGGACGTGGAGAACGTGCTCTTATGGGAGCAACTGACGGACGTGGTGCTCGTGGGGCACAGCTATGGCGGCATGGTGATCACCGGTGTGGTGGATAAAGTGCCGGAGCGTTTCAAACGGGTGATCTATCTCGACGCGTTTCTCCCGGAGAATGGGGAGAGTTTGTATTCGTCGCTTGGACGCGAGGGCCCCTCGACGCAGCCGGCCGATGGGTTTGTGTCTCTGGGGAATGTCGATCGTTCGAAGGAGAAAATCCCGCACATCGTCCGGCAGTCCAACAAGACCTTCAACCAGCCGATCTCGCTCACGAATCAGGAGGCTGCCCGAAAAGTGCCCACGAGTTATATCCTGACGGTCGATGCGGGGAAGACGGCGGAGTCGGATGGATTTTTCCGGTTCTATGAGCGGGCGAGGGCGCGGGGCTGGCCGGCGTCGATCATGGAGGGCAGCCATGTGGTGCATCTGGATCGCACGTGCGAGACGGCGGAGCTGTTGCTGAAAGTGGCGGAGGATTAAGCCGGCGGGACGGGAAAAAAGCCGAAGGCGTCACTCGTTCAGGAGTGGCGCTATGAAGGGCGCGGGACCCCTGAGCGGTTGGAACCCTGCAACTTCGCGACGGGTGCGGGGTTCTTCGGAGCGATGAACACATTAACCTCGTTATCGAAAAAGGGTCGGTTGATCGCGGTGATGCCGGTGCTGGCACTGGCGCTGTTTTCGGGCTGCATGAAGTCGCCTGAGGCGCGAACGGTGGACGCAGCGGCGAAGCGTTATGGCCACGTTAAAGTGGGCATGTCGAAAGAGGACGTCCTCGCGAAACTGGGCGAGCCGGCGAACAAGCAAGAGCTTCGCTATCGTTGGGAGACCGTCGCCGGGCGTGATTTCAATGCGTCGCTCGAAGTGCGATTTGATGCCGCGGACGAAGTCGTCTCGGTTGCGAGGAGCCGGGCTAGCACTGACTGATTAAATCAGAGGGGCAGCCGTCGGGCGCGCTGCTCAGCCTGCCACCTGCGGCTCGTGGTTGGGATCGATCACGGGCTTGGGAGTGGGTTTGGCGCCGGTGTCGTTCATGCGGACGGTGCGTGAGAGCACGATGCTCAACAGGCCGAAGCCGACGGCGATCCAGCCGAGGTAGTTGAAATGGAGCAGGTGGCCGTTGGGTTGTTTCGTGACGATCCAGCCGCCGAGCGTGGTACTGACGCCCGACACGAGATCGCGCGTGCAACTCGTCAGACTAAGAAATGCACCGCGTCGCGATGACGGCACGGCGAGCGTCACGATGGCCTGACCGGGAACGAAGCGCCCGCTGCCGAAGGCGAAGAAAAAGCCGACGATTGTGAGGGTCGCCCAGATGGGCAGTGCGCCGGCGTTGGCGATGGTGAGAACGATGACCGAAGCGGCAAAAACCATGTAGGTGAAGACGCGCTGGCGGCCGTGGCGGTCAGCGAGGCGGCCAACCAAGGGGGCGGTCAAGACGCTGGCGATGCCGCCGATCATGTAAACGAGTAGGAGGTATTTCTCCGGGAGCGCCATGTCTCCCACGAAATGCGCCGACATCAGCGGGATGATGCTGAAGTGGCCGAGTACCATCGCCGCCATGAAAACGATGGCGCGGCCGGCGTTGGCATCGCGCAGGAGTTCTTTGAATGCGGCGCCTTTGTCCGAGCCATTGTGAATGTGATCGCGAACGGGCGGGACGAATCGAAACGCGATGCACCAGATCACGGCGGCGAAGGCGGCGATGAAGGTAAAGGGCGAGCGCCAGCCGAAGTTTTGGGCGAGTTGCAGGCCGACAGGAACGCCGACGGATGCGGCGACGGCAAACGCTGTCATCACAATGCCGATACCGCTGGCGCGGCGCTCGGGCGGGACGATGTCGCTGACGATCGCGAGACACAGCGAGCCGGAGATGCCGCCGAAAGCGCCGCCGATGGCGCGGGCGATCAGCAGGGCGTGGGCGTTGGGCGCGAGACCGCAAAGCAGCGTGGCGACGGTGAAGCCCGCGTACATCCAGAGCAGCAGCGTGCGGCGATCGAAGCGGTCGATGAACGGGGCGCTCAACAAACCGACGACGCCCGCGGCGATGGAGTAGGCGGCGACGAGTGCGCTGAACTGGCCGGCGCCGAGATCCAGCTCGCGCATCAACTGAGGCGCGAGCGGCATCATGACCATGAAGTCCATGATGTGGGTGAATTGGACGGCTGCTAAGACGAGCAGGATGACGCGTTCGGACGGGCGGCTGGGCATATACGTGGCGGCCAGTTTTATGACCGCCCGTGTTTGGGCAACTCGCCGGATCGGTTAGTTCCCCCATCAAATGCCCCCGAGCTGTGCTCGTTGGGTCGCTATTTTGAGGGCGCAGGAGTCCGAGGATGACCGAGGCGGGTTTGAGCATGGTTGGTTCATCGGCTCCCCGCTGAGACTTGAGGTTAGAGAGGCCAGGAAAGCCGGCTGCGAGTGGGCGGCTTCGTTGTCGGTGGCTGGAGAGTAACCGATGGAACTTGAACCGCAGAGGCCGCCGAGAGCGCAGAGTGCGGATCCTTGCTGTTGCCTCGCCTCTCAAAGCCGGGCAATTTTTAGTCATGTCCCTGACTTTGGAGCAGATCGTGGAAGAGACGCGGCGCTGGCCGGATGATGTGGTGGCCGAGTTGATTGATCGCATCGTCATCGCAAAGCACGGCGGATTAGACGCAGACCACGCGGCTCAGTGGGGAAGGGTTGCTGAAGGACGGGCAGCGGAGAGCGAACGCGATCCTTCGGTTTTGGTTTCCGGCCAGGACGTCACTGCACGCATCCGCAAGGTTACTGGATAGTCAGCGGTCTTGACCGAGCTGACGCTTGCACCGTTGGCTGTGAATCGCATAGTCCCTGTCATGCGCGAACTCGTTTTTGAAGTTACCCAAGAGGCAGATGGCGGTTTTGTGGCCGAGTCGCTTGGCGAGGGCGTTATCACTCAGGCCGACACTTGGGAAGAGCTGCGCGTGAATGTGCGTGAGGCCGTTGCTGCTTATTTCTTCGATCGTCCTGCGCCCGACCGTCTCCGACTTCATTTAGTGCGGGACGAGGTGATTGCGTGAAGATCCCGCGCGACGTTTATGGCCGCGACCTGGCGGACGCGCTTTGTCGGGCGTGGGGCTACCGAGAGGTGAATCAAGTGGGCAGTCACATTATTCTGGAGACAGATTCGCCGATTCATCATCGCGTTTCGGTGCCTGCGCACAAACCGCTCCGTCTCGGAACGCTCAGTGCTATTTTGCGCCAAGTCGCGACGGCGAAGCGTGTCACGCGGGACTCTATCTTGGATAGTTTGTAATCCGGCGCTCGGCATTGGTAGCTTCCGTGGTTCGATTTTGAACCGAGCCTGCTGCTTCCCGGATATGCCTCTCCACCGAAAAAAGATTTTTCGTCCGCCGCCGCCGGCGCCGACCACGATTTACGTGCGGCCGGGGTATAATCGCGTGCTGGCGGATGAGTTCATCGCGTTGAAAGAAAAGCGCGTGGGTCTCGTGGCGGACAAGGTCGAGGCGCACAGCCAGGGCGATCTGCGTGAGAATTTCGGTTTCAAGGCGGCCAAGGAGGCGATTCGCGCTGTTGATCGGAAGATGTTCGCCCTCGACCGCTTCGTCGCGCGCAACGCCTTCATCGAAGTCGATCCTGCCGCGTGGCTCACGAAGCCCACGACGACCGTGCAACTCGGGCACGTCGTCACGCTTGAAAAGCAGGATGTATCCACGAAACGGAAACACCGCTTCACCTTTCTCGTGACGACCTACGGTGAAACCGCCACCGACGAAGAGTCGGGCATCGAGTGCCTGCCGCATACATCACCGCTCGCGGTGGTATTGCTCGGGCTCGCGCCCGGCGTGCAGACGAAAGTGACGCTGCCTGCCGGTGAATCTCTCCTCACTGTGCTCAAGCTCCGAAATCCGACGCAGGCGGAACTCGACCGTCTGCTCATGCCGATCAAGCCGCCGGAGATCGAGGACGAGGAGGAGTAATGATGATTAAGACATTGGGTCACAGAGGGCACAGAGCGCGGACACAGAGGCTGGGATGAGTTGAATCGCAAAGATGCAAAGATGCAAAGAGGCGAAGGTCAAATAGCCTTGTCCGGTGTGGATGCGGGTTCCGGCGGCGAGGCACAACAGGCAGAGGACTCCGAACAGAAGGAGGTACTTGGACCAGCGTTTCATTCTTGGGGTGGACGGGCGAGGGGTGCGGTCAGGGTTCAAAACCATGACCGCTTTTCTGCGTTTGGTCAGCGAGCGCGGCGGTAGTGCAGGGCGACCGCGCCGCAGCGGAGTGGCTTGGCCGAGAGGAGGTCGAGCTTTCGCGTGCCGGGTAGTCCGCTCTGGTAGAGGGTCGGGCCGTGGCCGGCGATGCGGGGATGGACGAGGAATTTGTACTCATCGATCAGATCCAACCGGTCCAGGTCGGTCGCGAGTTTGCCGCTGCCGAGCAGCACGCCCGCCGGGGTCGCGTCTTTGAGTTTCTGCACGCCCGCGCGCAGGTCGCCGGCGAGGAGGTGGCTGTTGGCCCACGGGAAATCCTTTCGCGTAGATGACACCACGTATTTCGGCTTGGCCTCCAGCTTGACCGCCCACTCGCGTGTCGCCGGCGGCGCGTCCACCTCGCCGCGGGCGACCAAGGGCCAGTAGCTCTCCATCATCTCGTAGGTGACGCGGCCCCACAGCATCGCGCCGTGCTCGTCCATGAGCCGGGTGAAGAAGGCGTGCGTCTCGTCGTTGGCGATTCCTTCCTCGTGGTCGACGCAGCCGTCGAGGGTGACGTTGATGCTAAAGGTCAAAAGGCCCATGCGACGATTCCTGACTGAAATTGGTTTAATCGCAAAGACGCAAAGGCGCGAAGGTCGGAGCGAAGGGGCCAAGATCTTATCCGAACTTAGCGGCTGTTCTTAGCGTCTTCGCTTCTTTGCGTTTCATCCCATCACGCCGCCGGTGGCTGCGCGGTCATGTGGAAGAGGCCCCAGCCGTGGCCGTCGGGGTCGAGGAAGCTGTGCGTGTACATGAAGCCGAAGTCCTCCGGCTTGTCGTAGGTCGAGCCGCCCGCGGCGAGGGCCTTCGCGACGAGTGAATCGACCTCCTCGCGGCTCTCGCAACTGAGGTTGATCAGGACTTCCACCGCCTGGGTCGTATCGCAGACCGCCTTGGGGGTGAATTCGCGGAACTTGGCGTGCGTGCCCAGCATGACGGAGATCGTCTCGCTGATGACGACGCAGGCGCAGCCCTCGCCGGAGAACTGCGGATTGAGCGGGTAGCCCAGTGCCTGGAAAAAGGTCTTCGACTTCGACAAGTCGGCGACCGGGAGGTTGAGGAAGATCTGTTTGTTCATGGGCGTGAAGGTGGGATGAGGGTTACTCCTTCAACGAATGAACGGGGTGATGGCGGACAGGGGCCGGCCTGAGCGTATTGTCTTTGATTGATCGTTTGGGATGAAATCGGCTTTCGTGAGGATACCCCATGAATGTCGCCCAACCCTCAAAAAATCGTTTTTTCGCAAAAGCTACTCTGAGCGCTGCGGTCGCTACAATCGGTGTGATCAGTGCGGTTCTCGGTATTTATTCCGGCTTCTTCTACGACAAAAAGCCGGCGTTAAACATCGCCATTCTTAGCAACGCGCCAGTGGTCGACGTGAAAGAGGAGGTCGCTGACCTTACGTTGTCCTTTAAGGGTGAAAAACTACGCGAATCAAAGAAAGCCGTTTCGGTCATTGTATTGCGTGTCTCCAACGTGGGCAACGCTCCCATCCTTCCGAATTATTACGACCTGCAAAACGACTGGGGAGTTGAACTTCAAAAAGGCGATATAGTAGCTGTGACTTTCGAGAATGCCTCTAGCGAATACCTTTCAGGCAAGTTAACCGATTTCACTAAGCCGATTCCGGATCCGCGCTTGGTTTCTCTCCCACGAGTGATTTTGGAGAGCGGACAAGGATTTACGATCCGGATCCTGGCACTTCATGCCGATAGCGTGCAGCCATTAGTCCGTGCGTTTGGTAAGATCGCGACCATTGATGCTCCTGTCGTCACTACGATACCAATCGAATCTAATAGGCCCATCCTTGGTGTAACTTTTGGTGGAGGTATGATGGCGCAGACGCTGCGATTTATAGCCTATGGCCTAGCGTTTATCGTCGTGCTGATCGGCGGAGTTGCAGCCAGTGTATTCTTTTCTAGCTGCATGGAAGGCCTTCAAAAACGTCGTGTTTCGTTGGCCTGCGCTCGCTTGCTGGAACCACCCGGCGCAACGGAAGATGAGGAACTGAAAGCTGCGATTCGCTTTTACCGTGAAGGAGGGGAGAAGAAATTAAGACGCATAAATTTTTATATTCAGGATCCGAAACGTTTGAGGAAGTACCTTGATCGACAGGAGGTGTTTGCGAAAAAGCATGAGGCCGTGAAAATGGAGTTCGAGGACCGGGCGGTAGAATCGCAGTTGCTTGAGAAGTATGCGGAGCCAGATGGAGACTCGTTCAAAATCTCTCCGGCCTTTGTCGCTAAACTGGATCATGTGATGGAGGCAGTGGGTATTAAGGGGCAAACTGCAGAGCCTGGCAGCGAACATGAATCGGTGGTCTTCGAAAGTCATTCGGGGGTCATCGTGCGCCGCTCCGGCGGCGCCAGCTGAAAATCAAAACCCCTGAGATAGTTTTCTATCAAACGCGCAGAGGATCTATTGTCTGGAATTCATTTCGGTCCTGCGCTGGTCACTAAATTAATTCCTCCTATGAAAGAAATAGTGGACGCGGTCCGGTTTGCCATAGAGGAGGTGGCTCGTATTTCCGCATTGGCGCAAAATCCTACTAAGGAATCGATGTCCGTGGTCGCTAAGGAAATTGGCCTTTCTTTTGGCGTTCCTAGTAAGCTCCGTCGTCCAAATTACATGTGGGGACACGCCGCCGATCAGCGAATTGCCAAGGTGATTGAGGATTGGGTCAGAAGCGACAAGGACCTGTGCGGGAGGATAAGTGCCAACACTTATTGCCAAGTGTTTCGACTCAAGGTCGCCGATCACGGATTGGACCAAGGCAAATCCGTAGATGGTGCTTTAATTCGCAGGTTGCTGACAGAAACCAAGGCAGAGGTGATTGGGACTCTTCAGACTTGCCGGTACTATTTCCCCGCGTTCTGCATCCATCAGGAAAAATTGGATGAATTTACATTGGGAGCCGCGACATTTATTCGGCCAGAAAAATTTTTTGAGCAGGCGCGCGATAAATGGAGCGAATCAACCGAAAAGGGAGTTTTGGCAGCACGCCAAAGTGCGGCCTTACAAGGTAAGGAATCCGACGGAGCTCATGTCCGGGAGTTGTTCGCGGAAACGGAAACTGAACTAAAAAAATATCCTTGGTTGGTTTCAGTGGAGATTGAGAACGTTGAGCGCACAGCAGGGTGGCAGAAGGCGCGGCAAGCGGTTGAGCTCGCTTGTACTATCCTCCGACTCTGCCTTCAGCGTTCTTCGGCATCCTTTATTGGAATTGGTGATGAGAGTCAGTTACGTCGGAGTCAGAATCGATTTTGTGTAGGCTCGGATGGAGAATTCCATCCGACGAATGTGCGAAGATGGATCGATGTCGCTGTGTCAGCTGATTTCACGAAGGATCTGGTAGAATTATTGAAGCGATATCCGGAGCTGGAAGTTGTCGCCAAAAGGGCAGGCGACTGGACGCCTCTATCTGGTGCCCAATCTAAGCTACAGGCTGGCTTGAAGTGGTTCGGCGAGGCTTGGAAAGATCGCCAAGCCGATGCTCGACTAGTGAAGTTTGCGATCTGCTTGGAAGGGGTATTCATGACCGGAAGCCGCGAAGGGATAACCGAGATTCTCGCTGAACGTGTCGCAATGTTGTGCGAGGATAAGTATGAGGGAATAGCCGAAGTTTATCGAGATGTCCGTGCGGTCTACGACGGCCGTTCTAAGACGGTTCATGGAGGTGCTGGAAATAGTACTGATTTTGAAAAATTGAGTCACGATGCGGAACGTTTGGCCACGAAGGGCTTGTTAGCGTTTGCTGAGCTTTGTCCGCATCTGCCCAGCGACAAAACAATGGAGGACGCGCTCAAGCAGTTTTTCACTACTTTGAAACTCGGGGGATTTCAGGAAGCATTGAAGAAACTGAGATCGTCCCAAACACGCTGAGGCATCATTGACGGTCAACTCTGCCCGGCCCTTGTGAGCGCGGGGAACGACCGTCAGGAAACCTTCGCCCCTCAACACCGCGTGGCCGGGCTGGCTGTCGCGGAATCTTTGTTTTCTCCCGGTCATGATTTTCTCCCCTCGATCGAGTCTGCGCGTGGTGTGGTCTTCTTGTGTTTTGTTCGCGGTGGCCGGGTTGCGCGCGCAGGGGCCGGGCGATGCGTTGGAGAGCGGGTTTCGTTCGCCGCCGGAGGCGGCGCGGCCGCGGACGTGGTGGCATTGGACGATGAGCAATGTCTCCCAGGCGGGCATCACGAAGGACCTGGAGTGGATGCAGCGCTCCGGGCTCGGCGGGTTCATGCTGGCGGACGTCAACTATGGGCGCGGGCAGGTCGTTGAGCCGAAAACGCCGTTCGGCACGACGGAGTGGTTCGCGGCGGTGCGGCATGCGGCGGCCGAGGCGGACCGGCTGGGGTTGGAGATGTCGATCTTCAGTTCGCCGGGCTGGAGCGAGACGGGCGGGCCGTGGGTGAAGCCGGAGCAGGCGATGAAGAAACTGGTGTGGAGCGAAACGCGGGTGAGCGGGCCCGCGAAATTCTCCGGGCAACTGGCGGCTCCACCCGCGAACATCGGCCAGATCCGCAACACGGGCGCGAGCTACTACGCGTCGGACTCGACGGAGAAACCGTTCTACGCGGACAGCAAGGTCGTCGCTTATCGCACGCCGGCGGGCGAGGGCAGCGCGGCGGCGGCGGCGAGGCCGGTGGTGACGAGCAGTGCGGGCGCGGTGAATGGACAGGCGCTGCTGGACGACGATCTCACCACGCAGGTGACGCTGCCGGCGCCGGCGGATGGCGGGGCGGCGTGGATACAGTATGCATTTGCGGAGCCGTTTCGCGCGCGCGCGATCACGCTGGGCGGCAAGGGCGGCAGTGCGAACGGGATCCCGGTCGGGCGGGTGCTGGCGAGCGAGGATGGGAACGTTTTTCAGACGCTGGTGACGCTGCCGGGCGCGCAGCTTTACCGGCAGGGGATGGTGCGCACGTACGCGTTTTCCGCGATCGCGGCGCGTTTTTTCCGGCTCGAATTCACGGGCGCGCCGATCGGTCCGGCGGCGACGATGAGCGAGGTGGCGGCGCAACCGGCCGCGCAGTACGTGCTGAGCGAGGCGGCGCTGCATGGGGGCGCGCGGTTGCAGCGCTGGGAGGAGAAGGCGGGGTTTAGTTTCCTGTTCGACTATGAGCCGGTGGCGTCGCTCGACGTGCCCGCGGAGGAAAGCCTGGCGCCGGCGGAGGTGGTGGATCTCACGGGGCGGATGACGCCCGATGGCACGCTGGACTGGGAAGTGCCGGCGGGTGACTGGACGGTGTTGCGGCTCGGGTATTCGCTCACGGGGGCGAAGAACCGGCCGGCGACTCCGGCGGGTTCGGGCTGGGAGGCGGACAAGCTCAGCCGGAAGCACATGGAGTCCTACTATCACGGATACTTCGATCCGCTGCGGCAGGCGCTCGGGCCGTTGTACGGAAAGAGTCTGCGCTATGTGATGATGGACAGCTGGGAGGCCGGGACAAACAACTGGACCGATGAGCTGGCGGAGGAGTTTCGCGCGCGGCGCGGTTACGATGCGACGCCGTGGCTGCCGGCGCTCACGGGGCGGGTGGTGGGCGATGCGGGGCGGAGCGATCGTTTCCTGTGGGATTTTCGCCGCACCCTCGCGGATCTGTGGGCGGAGGCGCACTATGGCACGATGGCGGACAAGCTGCGGGCGGACGGCATCGGCATCTATGCGGAGGCGGCGGGTGTGTCGCTCGAGATGCCGGAGGACACGCTGCTCAACAAGAGCAAGGTGGAGATCCCGATGGGCGAGTTCTGGGTGCGCGACCTGCATCCGCGCCTGATGTATTTCCAGGACGTGCGCGGGGCGGCGTCGGCGGCGCATGTGTACGGCAAACCGCTGGTCGCGGCGGAGGCGTTTACCGGCGGCGGCTACGAATCGCCGGCCATGCTCAAGCGCGTGGCGGACTACTGGTTCGCGCAGGGCGTGAACCGCCTCGTGGTGCACACCTCGGCGCACCAGCCGCTCGATACCGCGCCCGGCAACACGATGGTCGGCACGCATTTTCACCGGAACATCACGTGGGCGGAGCAGGCGGCGCCGCTGATGACGTACTTCGCGCGCGTGAGCCACGTGCTGCAGCAAGGGAAGTTCGTGGCGGATCTCGCGTATCTCTTGAACGAAGGCGCGCCGTCGACGCCGCCGATCTGGGGGGCGGGGACGCAGCCCGCGCCGCCGGAAGGGCACGACTATGATTTCATCAACGCGGACGTGCTGCTGAACCGGATGAGCGTGGCGGAAGACGGACGGCTCGTGCTGCCGGACGGCATGAGCTACCGCGTGCTGGTGCTGCCTGAGACGCAGCGGATGCGTCCGGAGCTGGCGGCGAAACTGCGCGAACTGGTGGCGGGCGGGGCGACGATCGTGGGGGCGAGGCCGGTGAGTTCGCCGAGCCTGATGCGGTTTCCGGAGGCGGATCGCGAACTGCAGGCGATCGCGGCGGAGCTGTGGGGCGATCTCGATGGGGTGAGCCGCACCGTGCGTTTTTTTGGCAAAGGGCGCGTGGTGTGGGGGCGTCCGCTGACGGAGGTGATGGCGATGGCGGGTGTGTCACGGGATTTCGAGTACGAGCGCGGGCTCGACGCGGAAGTCGTGTGGCTGCACCGGCGGACGGCGACGGCGGATGTTTATTTCGTGGTCAACCACACGGACGAGCCGCGGGAGTTTGCGGCGCGTTTTCGCGTGGCGGGAAAAGAAGCTGAACTGTGGCGGCCTGAGACGGGGCGGATCGAGGCGGCGGGGTATCGCATCGCAGGTGAGCGGACGACGGTGCCGCTGCGGCTGGCGGCGCGGGAGTCGGTGTTTGTGGTTTTCCGGAAGGCGACGAAGGAGCTCGAACGGGTGGTGGCGGATGCGCGGGGGACGGCGTTGGCGGGGACGGGAGTGGCATCGGAGCGGGCGAAGGAGGCTGAGGTCGTGGCGACGCTGGATGCGGATTGGGCGGTGCGTTTCCCGGCGGGTGGCGGCGCGCCGGCGGAAGTGCGGCTGGAGAAACTGGCGCCGTGGTCGGCGCACGCGGACGAAGGTGTGAAGTATTTTTCCGGCACGGCGACGTACATGAAACGAGTCACGGTGCCGGCTGACGCGCTGCGTGCGGGCACAGGCGTGTTTCTGGATTTGGGGCGCGTGGGTGACATCGCGGAAGTGTTCGTGAATGGGAAAGCGATGGGCCTGTCGTGGCATCCGCCGCATGAAGTGGACGTGACCGGCGGACTGGTGGCGGGCGAAAATGTTTTGGAGATCAAGGTCACCAATCAGTGGACGAACCGACTGATCGGCGATCGGGCGGTGCCGGCGGAGCGCAGGGTTTTGGGCGATGCGTCGGCGCTGCCGCAAGGGCCGGGAGCGCGGCGTGTGGCGGAACCGCCGTTGCCGGAGTCGGGGTTGATGGGGCCGGTGAGGATTTTGACGCGGCCGGTGAAGCGCGTGGCGGATGCGGCGGATGGCAATGTCGCGGGGATTCCGGCGAATTATACGGAGGCGCTGGCGGGCGAACCGGTGCTGCCGGATCCGTTGAAGAGCCGCGACGGTGCGGCTGTGAAGGATGCGCGTGCCTGGATGGAGCAGCGGCGGCCAGAGTTGGTGAAGCTGTTTGCCGAGCAGCAATTCGGCCGCGTGTCGGAGCGGCCGGCGGGGCTGCATTGGGAAGTGACGGAGGCGTGGACGCCGGTGCTTGATGGCCGGGCGGTGCGGCGGCAGGTGACGATTTATTTCACGGCGGATAAAGCCGGGCCGCATGCGGACGTGCTGCTTTATCTGCCGGCGGGAGCGATGGGGAAAGTGCCGCTCGTGCTCTGTGCGAGTTTCACGGCGAACAACCTGACGGTGGACGAACCCGGCGTGAAAGTTGGGCGCGTGTGGGATGCGAAGCTGAAGCAGCGCGTGCCGGCGATGGAGGGACGGCGTTTCGGGCGGTTGAATGTGAGCGACACAATCGCGCGCGGCTACGGCATCGCTACGGTGAACTACGGGGACTTCGAGCCGGATGCGGCGGGAGCGATCGCGCAGGGTGTGCGGCAGGCGTATTTGAAGGACGGGCACACGGAGCCGGGAGCAGACGAGTGGGGCACGATTTCCGCGTGGAGCTGGGGATTGAGCCGCGTGCTGGATTATCTCGAGACGGATGCGCAGGTGGACGCGAAGCGGGTGGCGTTGTTCGGCGTGTCGCGGCTGGGGAAAACGGTGTTGTGGACGGGGGCGCGCGATCCGCGTTTCGCGTTGATCATCGCGAGTTGCTCGGGCGAAGGCGGCGCGGCGGTGAGCCGGCGGAATTATGGCGAGACGGTGGCGCATCTCGTGGCGACGGGGCGTTATCCGTATCAGTTCGCGGCGAACTATGCGCAGTGGGCGGGACGGAGCGCGGAGTCGCCGGTGGAGGGGAATTTGCTGCTGTCGCTGATCGCGCCGCGTCCGCTGCTGTTGCAGACCGGCGACACGGATATCTGGTCGGATCCGAAGGGCGAGTTCCTGGCGGCGCGGTCAGCGACGGCGGTGTATGAGCTGCTGGGAGCTTCGGGCGTGACCGGTGCGCAGATGCCGCCGCCGGGGCGGCGCGTCGGTGGGGCGTTGTCGTACTACATGCACGACGGCGGGCACGGGACGGTGGCGTCGGACTGGGCGGTGTTTTTGGATTTTATTGAGGAGAACTTTGGGACGCTGAAGAAGTAGCGAGTGGTGAGTAGCGAGTAGCGAGTAGGTCGGAGACGGAGTTTTCACCGCGGAGGCACGGAGGACGCGGAGGGTGGGTTTGTTGAAATGCGAAGGCGCGAAGAGGCTAAGCAGCGGTGAAGAGAGGTGGTGAGGAGTGTGTGCGCGTTTGCTAAACGCGATTGACGGTGGCCGGGGCGTTGAGAGCGTAGCGCTCCTTTCTTACCCCTTATAAAATACCTCCAATTCGCGGCGGCGGCGGTGGCCCTCGTCATGACGGTTTCGGCAACGGCTCAGGATTTTTCGGTGAAGATGACGGGCGGTCATGCGTCGTTGTTCAAGGGACGCGGGCGTGTCGCGATTCCTTCGTACTCCATCAACTACATCATCGCGCAAAAGGCGTCGGCGGCTGGCGGGGTTTCGGTGAAGGCGAAGTCCACGACGATTCTCGTAGGGCTCGATGAGGCGCTCTTGCGGCAGATCGCGGATGAGGCGTTTGCCGATTTGAAGGCTCAGCTGACGGCTGCCGGCGTGCCGCTGGCGACGGATGAAGAGGCTGCGAGCGTGCTCAGCACGTCCGGGACGGAGCTGGCTCCCGGCAACACGTATCGTGGCGGGGATGGCGGCATTGTTATCGGCAAAGGCATCAAGAAGCAGTTTGTCAGCTTCGGTGCTGCGGCGGCTCCCCTCACGGAGCTGTTCCAGCCGGGCGGCAAGACGGGCGGTCTCGGAGCGCTCGGCAAGATTGGTTCGACCAACAAACTGAATACGCCGGGCGAGGCGATCGATTCGACGCTGATCTTCCCGTCGCTGACCCTGGATTTTGCCGAGAGCGAAGTGGAGGTCAGCCGCACGCTCGCCGGTGGCAAGCGAGCGTCGGCTTCGAATGAAGTTAAGTTTTCCATCCGGGCGGAGTCTCCAGTGAATATCCAGAATCCCGCCAAGCGCGGCATCGGGACGCCTGGCACGATGAGGCCGGCCAAGGATGCTTCCACGGACGCGGTCTTCGCGACGGTTGAGGGAAGTACGGAAGCGTCGTCGCGGACGAACTATGGCTCGTTGTTCGATGACGGCACGGTCAAGAACAGCAGTCGGGTGGTGGCCGATCCTGCTAAATGGACCGAACTCGCGCGGGCGGCGTTTAAGTCGTACAACGGGGCAATCGTCGCGGCGATCAAGGACGTGCGTAAGTAACGCGCGTTTTCAAACCGCAGAGCTCGTCGGCCATGCCTGCCAAGCACCGCATTTTCACGACGCCGGTCGCCAACGTTTATCCCTTCTACATCGCGAAGGCGGAGAAGAAGGGGCGGACGAAGGCGGAGGTGGACGAGATTATTCGCTGGCTGACGGGCTACTCCGCGAAGCAATTGGAGAAGGCGCTGGCGGCGGAGGTGGACTTCGAGACGTTTTTTGCGAGGGCGCCGAAGATGAATCCGGCGAGGAAGCTGATCACGGGTGTCATCTGCGGAATTCGCGTGGAGGACATCGAGGATCCGTTGATGCAGGAGCTGCGCTATCTGGATAAGCTCATCGATGAGCTGGCGAAGGGGAAAGCGATGGAGAAAATTTTGCGGGCGTGAGGAATGATTTTACCGCGGAGACGCAGAGGGCGCGGAGAGCGGAAGAAGCAGGTGGTCTGTTGAATCGCGAAGACGCTAAGAGGCGAAGGAGGAGCGAAGGTAGGAAGGGGTGAAAAGGCGGAGTTTTTAATCGCAGAGGTCGGGGAGGGTGCCCGGAGGGCGGGCGGGAAATGGTTCGCGTGGGGCTGGGGGCGTACTTAGACCGCAGGCCCATGAAACGGATCGTGTGGATTGCGCTTTGGTTGTCGCTGGGCGGCGTCCTCTTTGCCCAGAAGGAAACGTTCGATGTTGTCTCCTATGCTGTGCCGAAGGGCTGGCAGAAGCAGCAGCACAACGGCGGTATCCAGCTCGCGGTCACCGATTCGAAAACGGGAGGCTATGCGATGGCGGTCATCATGCGGGCGACGGCGAGCAACGCGCCGGCCGCGGAGAATTTCCGGCGTCAGTGGACGACGCTGGTGGTGGGGACGGTGCGCGATTTGGGCCAGCCGGCGATGACCGAGCGGACGCAGAGTAACGGCTGGGATTTGTTAACGGGGAGTGCGAGCTACACCGATGGCGGTAGATCGGGGCTGGCGGTGCTCATCTCGGCCACCGGTCATGGGAAAACCACGTCGGCGGTGCTCATGACGAACACGCAGCAATTTCAGGAGGCGTTGATGGCGTTTATCCAGTCGCTCGAATTGCCGGCACCTTCTGGCGGTGCGGCGGGGGCGGTCCCTGCGCCTGCGAGTTCTGCGACTGCGGCGGCTCCGTCGAAGGTGCGGCTGGCGGGGTTGTGGATTTCCTACAATGTCGAGACCAGCGGCTATTTACCCAACGGGACGCCGATGCTTACGGCCGGGTATTTCAGGCGGGAGTATTTGCTGAATCCGGACGGTACCTACGTGTTTCGCATCAAGAACTGGAGTGTGTTTCAGCAGGACATTTATTTCGTGTGGGAGACGGGCAAGTGGGCGGCGCGAGGGAAGCAGCTGACGTTTACGCCAGGGCGGGGCCGGGGAGAGTTTTGGGCGAAGGCGGCGAGCGGCCGGACCACCGGGTGGGGGACGCGGGTGAAGGCTTTCGACTGGAAGCTGGAAACGGTGACGTACGACTTCGACCTGGAGCATTACTCTGGAAACAATGAGACGTATCTGATCCTCCAGCACGGCCGGAGCACCGAGCGCGATGGGGCGAGTGGCAGCGATAAGGCGAGCGGCAGGTGGAGCTACAGTCCTCGGGCGCCGGACAAGTCGCTGATCGACAATCCGCCGGGTGTGACGATCGAGGTCGAAAAGCCGGAGTCGGCTGCAGCGACGGCTAAAACGAAATGAGGACACTGCCATGACTGCCAAACACCGCATCTTCACCACACCGGTCGCGAACGTTTATCCGTACTACATCGCCAAGGCGGAGAAGAAGGGGCGGACGAAGGCCGAGGTGGATGAGATCATCTGCTGGCTGACGGGGTACACGCCGAAGCAACTGGAAAAACAGCTGAAGGCGGAGACGGACTACGAAACGTTTTTCGCCAATGCGCCGAAGCTGAATCCGGCGAGGAAGCTGATCACGGGTGTCATCTGCGGAATTCGCGTGGAGGACATCGAGGATCCGTTGATGCAGGAGCTGCGCTATCTGGATAAACTCGTCGATGAGCTGGCGAAGGGGAAGGCGATGGAGAAGATTTTGAGGAAATGATGACGGATGATTTCACCGCGGAGACACGGAGTGCGCGGAGAACGGAAAGTTCGGGTTCCAAAAGGAGCTCACCTACCAGATCACGCGGACGATGCCGGAGTCGGTGATATTGCCATCTTTAGTGATGAGCGGGACACCGAGGTTCAGCGCGGTGGCGACAATGATTCTGTCGGCCGGGTCGGCGTGAGGAAGTGCGAGCGCCGGCGCGGCGATGGCCATGTCGAGGCTCACGGGAACTTGGATGATGGTCGCGAGCGCTGAAGCGAAAGCAGAAGATGGCCGCCCTTCTACTCTCACGGTCTCGTCATGGATCAATTGTCCTAGTTCGATGACGGTTGTGGCAGAGATGCCCAGTTCTCCGGGATTGGCTGTTTCGATGAGACGACGGGCTTTGGAGCCGAGCTTATCGGGATTGTGCGCAGCCCACACGAACGCGTGCGTATCGAGGAGGTAGCGGATTTTCAAACGAAGTATTTGCCGACCTTGAACGTGGGTTTGGTGAGATCGACACCTGGCTTCACGGATACCTTGCCTGCAGCGCTACCGATCCATTTGGGAATGGGTTTCTTCGTCTTGGTGGGCTTTGAAGAGGCGGACCTGGACTTGCGAAAAATTTTCTTGGTCTTGGTCGGTGTGCTCATGTGTTGGACAGTGTGGGACAGGAGCAGATTGGCAAGAGTGCGGGCCAGGGTGGCGCGCTTAGATCGATACGTAATCAGGCCAGCGAGTTTCCGACTACGTGGAGAATTGAACCGGCGGCGATGTTCCGCGTGCGGTAATACATCACGCCGAAGGCCACGCCGCTGACGGCGTGTGCGACCAAAGAAAGGGCCAGTGCTGATCCGAGGTCTCCCGTGCGCGAGAAATTCATGCCCAAGTGCCAGACGCCAAAAGCGACCGCGCCCAGAGCTATGCCCCAGTAAGGACAGAACAAAAGCACGAGCATCGTCTGCAGGCAGGCTCTGAAGAGGAATTCCTCGAAGAGTCCGTTCTGGAAAAAATTAAGGACGAATCCTGTCATCAACCCATGGATGCGCGACTCGGTGAGCGGGAATTGTCCGGTCGCGACCGCGATGCCGAATGTGATCACGGGCTGAGCACACCAGAGTGCCGCGACCAAGAGGACGCGATGCCCTCGCACGAAGCCCAACTGTTTGAAGCCGGAGATGGGGACGATCAACAGTAGTGGGAGCAGGCAGTAGAGCACTGGATTCAAGACGGCGAGATACCAGGCAGGGTTTGTCGAATGGCCGGTCCATGACGCGAGGCGTTCCCAAACCATGGCGGGCGTGAAGCCGCCGATGGGCTCTGTTGCTCGATGGAAAAACAATCCAAGCGCGCCAGATAGAGCAATGCACAGCAAAATGAGGAGCACTTTGATACCGATCATTTTTCTGGCCAGCGAAGTGGCGGCGGGCGGTGGAGCTTCCGTCACTGCGACGGTTCCGACACAGCCCGCGATAATCGCGAGGGTCATCAAGCTATAGATGATGACGAACTTGGAGAACCCTGCGTTGAGGAGCATCGCTGCGGCGACGGCGAAAGCCGCGAGAAACGCCCAACAGGCAGGCTGTCTTGCACCCTCGATGAACGCGCTCTGCATTCTCTGGAGTAGGGATTTCATCAGGAGACTCGCTTGTGGTTGGAAGACGTCTGCAGGGATTTTGCCGCGGATTATTGCGCGAACTTGGCGACGAGTTCGGTCACCCAGCGGCGGTGGGGGCCGGAGAGGGTGATGGTGTCGAGGTCGGCTAGCGGGATCCAGTGGAGCGTCGCGGACTTATCCCAGCGGCGGCGTTGAGCGGTGTCGGGCGTGAAGGCGTGGATGGATTCACTGATCTGGTAGCGGGTGATGCCGCGTTTTTTTCGCGCGAGGAGCGGGCCGGCGAGCACGGTTTCTTCGTCGAGGCCGAGATCGGCGGCGGACGGGAGTTCGTGCATGCTGGCGAAGCGTTTCGCGCCTTCGGCGGCGCGGTGAAGGAGGAGTTTACCGTCGTGCAGTATCCAGGCGCGGGTGACGGCGAGTTGCTCGATCTTCTTTTGGGCGAGGCGCGGGAAGTTTTCGGGATCGCCCGATTTTTGTCCGGCGCAGAAGGCGAGGACGGGGCAGACGGTGCAGAGCGGGTTGTGGCGCTGGCAGATGGTGGCGCCGAGTTCCATCATGGCCTGGTTGTGGTCGCCGGGGTGGTCGCGGTTGAGGAGGGCGTCGGCGAGCGGGGTGACGGTTTTGACGGCGGTGGTGTTGTCTTTGAATTCCGTGGCGTCGGCTGTCAGGCGGGCGAGGATACGGACGACGTTGCCGTCGACGACAGCGGCGTGGGCGCCGAAGGAAATGCTCGTGACGGCGGCGGCCGTGTAGGGGCCGACGCCGGGGAGTTCGCGCCATTCGCCGGGAGTGCGCGGGACGGCGGGGAGTGCGGCGATGGTTTTGGCGAGTTTATGGAGGTTGCGGGCGCGGGAGTAGTAGCCGAGGCCTTCCCAGAGTTTGAGGACGCGGGCTTCGGGGACGGCGGCGAGGGTGGCGAAGTCGGGGAGCTCGGTTGTCCAGCGGGCGAAGTAGGGGAGGACGGTTTTGACCTGCGTCTGCTGGAGCATGAGCTCGGAGACGACGGTCTTGTACACGGAGGGAGCGTCGCGCCAGGGGAGCTTGCGGTGGTGCACGCGGTACCAGTCGAGGAGGGCGCGCTGGAAGGCGTCGCGGGAGGCGATGAGGTTTTTGGCGTTGGTCGCTGGATTTAGAGCGGACCGGGCGGATTTGGAGGCCACGTGGAGAAAGCGGGGAGTTTAATGTGGAAATCTGGAAGGCTGGAACGGAAACCGGAAGGAGGTGATGGATGGTTTTGAACCACAGAGGCACAGAGGGCACGGAGGATGAAGGAGGAAGTTGAGGAATGTTTTCGGGGCGTGGGGTGGTGCGACGTGGCAGGTGGTGCGGAGTTTTGGGTAAGCGCAAAGACGCGAAGACGCTAAGAGTCGGAGGCGTTCGTGGCCGCTGGTGGAGACGACGGGTGGTCTTTATCGCGGAGACGCGGAAGGGCGGACGCGCGGAATTTTTTTTGAGACAGGATTAAGAGGATGAACAGGATTTGGCTGAGGTTGGTCGTGAGTAGGTAAGACTATTTGTGGACTGGGGTTCTTGGCTTCCGAACTTTGCGTCGTCGCGTCTTTGCGCTTAAAAAGACATCGGGAAAACGGGCGTGTCTTTTGGGGAAAATTGTGGCCAGTGGCGCGATGCCTAAGAAGAGCGATGCCGATTCGGAGCAGCCGAAGAAACTCTCGTCGTACACCGTCAAACTCGACGATGCGCAGATGGAGACGTTGCGCGGGATTTGCGCGGGACGGCATTGGGAGCCGATGACGGTCGCGTATACGCGTTTCGCGTACAAATCGGAGCAGGCGAAGGTCAATGTGTCGGCTTACACGAGCGGCAAAGTCGTGATCGCGGGGAAGGGGACGGAGGATTTTGTGCGCGATATGATCGAGCCGGAAGTGACGGGCGCGGCGAAACTCGGCTATGACGAGGTGAATCATCCTGACTGGTTCGAGTCGCACGCGGGGCTCGATGAGAGCGGCAAGGGCGATTTTTTCGGGCCGGTGACGACGGCGACGGTGATCGCGGATCGCGACGCGGTGGAGTCGTGGCTGGCGGCGGGTGTGAAAGATTCGAAGAAGATTTCCGAAGGACAGATTTTCAAACTGGAGGAAGCGATTCGGAACACGCGTGGCGTGGTGGTGGAGACGTTTTCCTGGGAGTACATGACGAAGTACAACGAGCTGATGTCGCGGCCGGGCGCGAATTTGAACCGGCTGCTGGCGTGGCAGCACGCGAAGGGATTGCTGGCGGCGCTTGAGCGGAAGGCGGTGCCGTGGGGATTGCTCGACCAGTTTACCGAGCAGCCGCTGGTGCAGAAGGAACTCGCGAAAAAGGAGCTGAAGAATTTTGAACTGAAGATGCGCACGAAGGCGGAAGAAGATCCGGTCGTGGCGGCGGCGTCGGTGTGCGCGCGTGCCGAATACGTGCGGCAGATGGTGAAGCTTTCGCGGAAGTTTGGCGCAAATCTTCAGAAAGGCGCGGGGCCGCTGGTGAAGGATCAGGCGCGCGGGATCATCGAGAAATTTGGCGCGAAGGCGCTGGGCGAATTTGCGAAGCTGCACTTCCGCACGGCGTATGAAGTCGTTTCCGAAATGGGGAAGCTGGATGAGCTGCCGTTGAAGCCGCCGCCGCCGAAAGTGGCGTGGGAGTGAGCGAGGCGCGCTGGTCGGCGCGGGGATCTTTTATCGCGGAAGCGCTAAGGTCGGAGTGAAGACGGATTTAACCGCAGAGGTGAGGGAGGGCGCGGAGGTGGGGCCAGGGAGCGGCACTTGCTAAGTGCCGTTCCGGCGCCCGAGCCCTTACGTGGCGAGGATGGTTTTGCCGAGTTCGGCGTCGGCGAGGCGTTGGATGTATTTGGTGAATTCTTCGTCTTCGCCTTCGAGGAGTGTCGGGAGCGCGGCGCGGAAGTCGGCGCGGCGGAGCCATTCGCGCATGTAGTCTTCCCAGCTTTGCCACATGCGGCGGGTTTGTTTGTCCATCTTCTCCTCGTAGACGAGCAGGTGGGCGCGTTCGAAGAGGGAGATGAGGATGCCGAAGATGGCGAGGCGGCGCTCTTTTTGTTCTTCGGTGAATTCGATGCGGGCGCTTTCGCGGCGAAGGAGGTGGAGGTCGGAGTTGTCGAGGACGAGTTTGAGGAATTCGCGGTATTCGTCGGAGAGGCGTTGGAAGATTTCCTCCTGGTCGTTGGAGCGTTCTTTGCGTTGTTCGAGGAGGTAGACGATGATCGCGAACGGGAGGCCCACGACGGTGACGGCGTAGCTGAGGAACTCGAAGGTTTCGAAGAGGTTCATGGGAGTTAGCCGGTTTCCGAATACGGTACGAGGAAGGCGGAGGCGGGCAACGAAGGCGAGGTTAGTCCGGCGCTTGCGCATGGCGGGACGGTCTTTACAACCGGCCGGATGAAGCGCCGCCAGCTGCGCGGCTATGACCTCAAACAGATCGAAGGCTTTTCCCATCTCATCGGTGTCGATGAGGCGGGGCGGGGCGCGCTCGCGGGGCCGGTGGTGGCGGGGGCGGTGCTGGTGTCGAAGGAGTTTTTAGAGAGCCGCTGGGCGGTGACGCGGGCGAACAAGGTGAACGATTCGAAGCTGCTCACTCCGGCGGAGCGGGATGAGTTGTGGTTCGAGTTCGAGACGCTGTCGGCTCAGCGGATGATCCATGCGCACTTCGGCATCGCGAGTGTGGAGGAGATCGAGCAGTTCAACATTCTGGGCGCGACGAAGCTCGCGATGCGGCGGGCGCTGGAGGGCATTTATCCGCCGTCGGCGTTCGAGCAGCACAAGGAGCCGGATCTGTTCGCGTCGCCGGAGGAAGTCGCGAGTTTCCAGCCGCAGGTATCGGCGCGGATTCTGGTCGATGGACTGCCGTTGCGGAGCTTTCCGTATCCGCATAGTGGTGTCGTGAAAGGCGACGCGCGGTCGTTGTGCATCGCGATGGCGTCGATCATCGCGAAGGTGACGCGGGACCGGCTCATGACGGAGCTGGAGGCGACGTTTCCCGGGTATGGTTTCGCGCAGCACAAGGGCTACGGGACGGAGGAGCATCGGGAGGCGTTGCTGCGGATCGGGCGGTGTTTGCAGCATCGGGAGATGTTTTTGAGGAAGTTGCTGGCGCAGCGGAGCGATCCGGCGCAGGTGGATTTTTTGGCGGATGAGTTGGGCGCGGACGAGGGCGGTAGTTTGTAGTGGGTATTTGGTAGTTGGACCGGAAATGGCGGCGGCGTTGACCGGAAAGCGGGTGATGTTCAAAACTGCGTGACGATGGCCGGTAAAAAACATTCTTCACTCGATCGCGTGCTGGGGCGGCTCGATACGCTCGATTCGGTGAATCTGGCGAATCTGGTGCAGCGGCTGGCGCGGGAGCGGGGCGTGTTCGAGGATATTTTCAATACGTTGCAGGAGGGCGTGCTGATCATCGATGCGGACGGGGTGATCGAGTACGCGAACCAGGCGGCGCATCCGTTGATCGGGCTGCGCGAGGAGGAGCTGACGAAGGTGACGTTGTGGCGGCTGGTGCCGGGGTTGCGGGCGTCGTTGGAGTCGGCGCTGGATGATTCGGTGAAGGGGGCGCCGGTGGCGACGCGGGAGATCGAGCTGACTTATCCGGAGGCGCGGGTGGTGCGGCTTTATCTGGTGCCGTTTCAGGGCGAAGGGCGCGGGGCGGAGCGGCGGTTTGCGGTGATCTTAACAGACATCACGCGGGACAAGCAGACGACGGAGGCGCGGATCGAGAGCGAGCGAACATCGTCGATTTTACTGCTGGCGGCGGGCGTGGCGCACGAGCTGGGGAATCCGCTGAATTCGCTGACGATTCACCTGCAGTTGATCGAACGGCGGCTGAAGAAATTGAAGAGTGCGAAGGACAAGGATTCGGAGGCGCTGGCGGAGTCGATCCGGGTGTGTCAGGGCGAGGTGCAGCGGCTGGACGGGATCATCACGAATTTCCTAGAGGCGATTCGTCCGCGTCCGCCTGATCTGGCAGAGACGCATCTGACCGAGGTGCTGGCGGAGGTGTTGAGTTTTCAGCACAACGAACTAGAAGACCGTGGCATCACGGTGGAGGCGGAGCTGCCGGAGGCGTTGCCGGTGATTCTGGCGGATCGGAATCAGCTGAAGCAGGTTTTTTTCAACCTGATCAAAAACGCGATGGAGGCGATGGAGCCGGGCGGGGCGCTGCGCATCCGGACGTGGTCAGACGATGAATACGTTTTCCTGTCGTTCGGCGACACGGGGAGCGGGATCAAGCAGGAGGATCTGGTGAAGTTGTTTCAGCCGTATCAGACGACGAAGGTCGGCGGGAGCGGGCTGGGGCTCATGATTGTGCAGCGGATTTTGCGCGCGCATGGCGGGCAGATCGGGATCGAGAGCAAGGAGAACGTCGGGACGGTGGTGACGTTGCAGTTTCCGCGGCGGGATCGGCGGGTGCGGATGTTGACGTGAGCGGGCGGAACGGTTGGCGGGGGAGCGGAGGACGTGTTTGGGGGCGGCGGGATTTTACGAAAATCTTAGCCAGCCGACTGCATTAGGCAGGGAAATCTCTCAAGGGTGCTCGTGGGAGCGTCGTTGTTAAGCATGTCCGCTGTTTCGCGGACTGACTTATGAACAACACCAAAACCTACCTGCACGTGCTGATGGTTACGGCGGCGCTGACGACTGTCGGGCGCGGCCAGACGGCTGAATTATCCGTCGAAGAACGGCTGAAACGAATCGAGGCCGCGATCTTGCGGTTGGAGTCGCGGATGAACGATACGGTGAGCGCGGATGAACTGGCGCCGACGTTGAAAGAGTTTTCCGATTTGAGCCGGCAGATCGGCTATGACGGCAAGCCGATGACGGTGGTGAAGGCGGCGGGCAAAGAGAAGACCCTGACGCTTGGCGGCTACATCCAGATGCAAGGCGAGGCGGGCGATGCGCCGGACTCGCGTTTCAACGGCATCAACGACCGGTTTCTGCTGCGGCGCACGCGGCTGACGGTGAAGGGCGCGTTTGCGGAGAATTTCGATTTCACGATCCAGTCGGACTTCGGTAACAACTCCATCGGCGGCGTATCGGGATACCGGGCACAGCTGGCGGACGCGTTCGTCAATTGGAGCAAATACTCGTTTGCGAATGTGCAGATCGGGCAGTTCAAGACGCCGCATGGTTATGAGCAGCTGCTGTCGGACACGAAGACGTTGTTCGTCGAGCGTTCGCTGCCGAACGACCAGTTGACGGTGAGCCGTCAGATCGGTCTCGGCGTGAACGGCGCGGTGGCGAACAAGCGCGTGACGTACGGCGCGGGGATTTTCAACGGCAACGGCGTGAACAACGGCGTGAACAACGGCGCGAACGACAACGAGAACTTTATGTACGCGGGCCGCGTGGCGGCGACGGCGTGGACGCGCGGGACGGACAAGCTGGCGTTCGGTGTGAACGGGTTCGCATCGACGGACACGGGAATCACGGTGCCGATGCTGTCGGGATCTTTTACGGGGAGCCGCACGGGCTGGGGCGCGGACGGGCAGTTGACGCTCGGGAAGCTGGAGGTAGGCGCGGAGTTTTTGCACATGCTGGCGAACCGGCGCACGGGCGTGGACGGGACGGCGGAAGGCTGGAGCGCGTTTGCGGGTTATTACGTGCTGCCGAAGACGCTGCAGGCGGTGCTGCGTTTCGAGACGTATGACTCGAACGTGGACGCGGCGGACACGACGAGCGACACGTGGACGCTGGGGCTCAATTATTATCTGAAGGGCGACGATCTAAAGTTCGCGCTCAACTATCTGTTTGGCGATCCGGCGGGTCCGCTGGAGGACAAAGGGCGGCTGCTCGGGCGGCTGCAGGTGGTGTTTTGAGTTTTTCGTCGAAGGAATTTTTCAACCGAACACAGTCATGAAATCTATTCGTTCACTAGTCGCGGCGGCTTGCTGGCTCTGTGCCGGTGTGGCGGCCGTGCACGCGCAAGGACTCGATCCGGCGCTTCAGTCGAAGGTCGATGCACAGATCAAAGTCATCACGGAGTGGGCGGCCGATCCGGCGATCGTGGAGGCGGTGCGCGCGCATAACGCGACGCTGCCGCCGGAGCACGCGGCGCTGACGCAGGAGAAGTGGAAGGCGCTGACGGTGCTCGATCCGATCGTGCGCGGGTTCACGAAGAACGCGGCGGGACAGTTTTTGAAAACGAAGAAGAGCGAACTCGTCACCGAGGCGTTTGTCTCGGATGCGGCGGGATTGAAAGTCGGCTTTATCGCGAAGACCTCGGGCTGGTCGCACAAAGGGAAGGACAAGCACGACGTGCCGATGACGGGGAAGTCCTGGCAGGGGCCGGTGGAGGTCGATGAATCGAGCGGGATGCAGCAGCTGCAGATCGCGGTGCCGGTGCTCGACGCGGGGAAGCCGATCGGCTCGCTCGTGGTCGGGATCAGCGTGACGAAGCTCTCGAGCTGAACCGGCGGAAGGCGATTTCATGCGTTACTGGTTGTTGTCGGTCCGGGGCCGTTTGTTCGCGTTTGCGGCGGCGGCGATATTCGCGGTGATCGCGCTGGCGGTGACGGCGGCGTGGTTCGTGCGCTGGACGCGGGAGGCTGACGCGCGGATATCGACGTCGGTGAGCGCGGGGCTGCGCGGTTCGTACTCGGCGTTGGAGAAATTGATGACGGCGCAGGCGGAGTTGCAGGGGCTGTTGCGGTTGAAGGACGCGGACGAGATCGAGGCGGCGCTGGAGAAATACGAGAAGACGGAGCGCGAATCCGTTGCGCAGATACTGGCATTTTCGCCGGGGCTGAAGACGACGTTTAGCGAGTTGCAGGCGGCGGGGAAGGCGGTGATCGAGCAGGTGATCACGGGCAATGGCGCGGGGGCGCTGGAAGTTTATGTGGACCGGTACAACCCGAGGTTCGCGGTGTGTGTGCAGGCGCTGCGCAAGCAGGCGGATGAAGTGGAACGGCAGGCGGCGGTGGAGAAGACGGAGCGCGAGCGGGCGGATGCGCAGGCGACGCAGATCGCGGCGGGTGTGTTGCTGGCGACGTTGATCGCGCTGGCGCTGGGCGCGTGGCGATTTCAGCGGGCGATCTCGCGGCCGCTGGCGGCGACGGCTGGCAAGCTGGATGAGGTTGCCGACGCGTTGTCGCAGTTTGCGGAGGAGGTGAATCGCTCGAGTCAGAATCTGGCTGAAGGGGCGAGCAGCCAGGCGGCGTCGCTCCAGGAGACGAGCGCGTCACTCGAAGAGATTTCCAGCATGACGCGGCGCAACGCGGACAGCGCGGGGCGGGCGAAGAGCAGCTCGGCGATCACGCGGCAGGCGGCGGATGCTGGGACAGTTGATATGCAGGCGCTGACGAGCGCGATGGGCGCGATCAAGGAGGCGAGCGGCAATATCGGGAAGATCGTGAAGACGATCGACGAGATCGCGTTTCAGACGAATATTTTGGCGCTCAACGCGGCGGTCGAAGCGGCGCGCGCGGGCGAAGCGGGAGCGGGTTTTGCGGTCGTTGCGGACGAAGTGCGCAATCTGGCGCAGCGGTCGGCGCAGGCGGCGCGGGAATCGGCGGACAAGATCGCGGACTCCATCGCGCGCGGAGAAACGGGCGTGACGCTGAGCGCTAAAGTGGCGGAGGGGCTGAACCAGATTTTAGGATCGGCGAGGCAGGTGGATGATTTGATCGGCGAGATCGCGACGTCGTCGCACGAGCAAAGCACGGGGTTTTCGCAGATCGTCACGGCGGTGACGCAGATCGACAAGATCACGCAAGGGAACGCGGCGGGCGCGGAGGAAAATGCGAGCGTGACGACGGAGATGAAGCGGGAGGTGGCGGTGTTGCGCGCGGCGATTGACGATCTGCGGGTGTTGCTGGGTGGCGCGGCGGGGAAGAGTTTTGGGAGAGATGAGACAGGTGGTGATTTGGGAAAGCCGGGGGCGGATGGTGAGGCGGAGAAGTTGGCAGTGCGTTCAGAAACGAAAGCGACGTGAGGCGAGATGGAGGGCGGGCAGGTTTCGCCGCGCTTGACCGGTCCGGGGGCGCTCGTGTGAATGGCGCGCATGGTCCCCAGTGTCCTCATCGTCGATGACGAGAAACATACCCGCGAAGGGCTGCGCCAGGCATTGGAGGACAACTACGACGTGTCGGTGGCGGCGAGCGCTGACGAAGCGTTCAACCTGATCGAGTCGCAGGAATACGATGTGATTTTGACGGATCTGCGGATGCCGGGGAAATCGGGGCTCAAGGTGATCGACAAGGCACTGGCGCTGCCGAACAAGCCGGCGGTGATCATGATGACCGCGTATGGAAACGTGGAGACGGCGGTGGAGGCGATGAAGCGCGGGGCGGTGGATTTTCTGACGAAGCCGGTGAACATCGAGCGGCTCGAAGTGCTGATGCAGCGTGCGTTGAAAACGAAGACGCTCGAAGTCGAAGTGAAGCAGCTGCACGAACGGCTGGACGATAAGTTTAGTTTCGAAGGTATCATCGGGCACTCGGCGAAACTTCAGGAAGTGATCGACCGCGTGAAGCTGGTGGCGCCGTCGAAGGCGACGGTGCTGGTCGAAGGCGAGTCGGGCACGGGCAAGGAATTGATCGCGCAGGCGGTGCATCAGGCGAGTCCGCGGGCGCGGGGACCGTTCATCGCGGTGCATTGCGCGGCGCTGTCGGAGAATTTGCTGGAGAGCGAAATCTTCGGTCATGAGCGCGGGGCGTTTACCGGCGCGATGGAGCGGCGGGTGGGGCGCTTCGAGGCGGCGGATGGCGGGACGTTGTTTCTCGATGAGATCGGGGAGATCTCAGCGTCGACTCAGGTGAAGCTGCTGCGGTTTCTCGAAACGAAAACGGTGGAGCGCGTGGGCGGGACGAAGCCGATCCCGCTGGATGTGCGGCTGGTGGCGGCGACGAACCGGACGCTCGAGCAACTCGTGCGCGAAGGGAAGTTTCGGGAGGATCTGTTTTTCCGCCTGAACGTGGTGCGGATCACGATGCCGCCGTTGCGGGAGCGGACGGAGGATGTGCCGATGTTGCTGGCGCATTACCTGAAGGTTTTCAGCGAGGAGAATAAGTTTCCGCTGCTGACGATCGAGCCGGGGGCGTTGCGGCATTTGCAGCGGTATCCGTGGCCTGGAAACATCCGCGAGCTGCGCAATTTCACGGAGAACGCGGTGGTGCTGCATCGCGGCGGGAAGTTGACGGAGTACGATCTGGAGCCGCGGTTTCGCGGAGAAGTACTGGCGCTGCCGGCGGGAAGTTCGATGGGCGCTGGTTCGACGGGCTCGCAAGCGGGCGGGAGTGGCGCGGGGAGTGTGGCGGCTGGAGGAGCTGCTGGTGCGCTGGCGGCGCCCCAGGTTTTTTCGAGCCCGGCGAGTGCGTCGCTTCTGATTCAGGACAACGAGAAGCGGTTGTTGCGCGAGGCGCTGATCAAGGCGCGGGGAAATCGGACGAAGGCGGCGGAGCTGATGGGGATAAGCCGGAGGACATTGCATCGCAAGCTGGCCGACTGGCCGGAGCTGGACGTGATCGACAAGTGAGCAAGCAATTGAAGTTTTTTGCCGACGTCGGAACGAGCGTTCCAAGCGCGCTGTTCACGGGTGAACGGCAAGTGATGTTGTCTGGTAAGCAGGCGTCTAACAACGCGCACGGAGTGCGCGTTCCACCCCCATGAAAGGTCGCACGATCCAAGAATGGGTTCACTGGCTGGAAGTGGGCGCGGGCGGGCGCTGGGTGGCGCGGGCGGCGGTGATTCTCGGCGTGGTGCTGTTGTCGTTGAGAATCGGTTACACGCAGTTTCACGGGCCGCTGACGGAGACGACGCTGGCGCAGGCGGTGGTGGCGCGGCAGCTGGTGAAGGGCGAGGGATTCACGACGCTGGTGAATTATCCGCAGGCGGTGGCGTTCATGAAGGAACGCGCGGGAAAGGCGGGCGGCGCGGCAGGGGCTTACCGGTTCGATCCGGCGGAGGCGCTGCCGGAGCTGCATCAGGCGCCGCTTTATCCGGCGGTGATCGCGGGGGCGTTGAAGGTGTTTCCCGAGTGGAAGCGGGCGGCGTTGTTCGATACGATGCCGAAGCCGCCGGATGGGTTTGGCGCGGACTATGTGCTGCTGGTCTTGAACATCGCGCTGTTGTGGGTGGGGGCGTGGCAGACGTATGCGCTGGGGCGGAAACTTTTTGATGAGCAGGTCGGTGTGGTGGCGATGCTGGGCGTGTTACTTTCGGCTGCGATCTGGAGCGCGACGGTGGCGGTGGGAGGGATGCCGTTGTTGATGGTGCTGATGCTCGCGTTGTTTCAGGCGCTGGTGCGGATCGATGACGGTGCGGAGGCGGGGAAGACGCCGTGGCTGGCGCTCGGGTCGGCGGGGGCGGTGAGCGGGCTGATGTTTCTAGCGGATTATGCGGCGGGGATCGCGGTGGTGGCGGCGCTGGGGTGGGCGTGGTTGCGGTTTTTGGGGCGGGCGCGAGTGACAGCGTTGCTCGTCGTGGCGGGCGTTTTTCTGCTCGTGGCGGGGCCGTGGATGATGCGCAACGTGGCTCTGACGGGGAATCCGGTGGCGCTGGCGTGGCAGGGAATCGCGTTGAAGGCGGGCGATCCGACGGCGGAACCGGAGACGGTGCGGGCGACGTTGTCGGCGGTGGCGCCGGTGGTGGATTTGGACAAGCTGGGGAACAAGATGCTGACGTCGCTTCAGAAGACGTTTCGCGAGAGGCTGTGGGCGGGCGGGGGGCTTTTCTTTGCGGCGTTTTTCGTGACGGGGTTGGTGTATCGGTTTCGCGAGGACCGCGTGAACCGGGTGCGTTGGCTGTTTGTGGCGACGCTGGGGCTGCTGGTGCTGGGGCAGGCGTTTTTCGATTCGGGGGAGGGCGAGCGTTTTCCCGTGGTGTATGCGACGCCGGTGATCGCGATTTTCGGGGCGGGATTTTTCGCGGTGCTGGTGGCGAGCAGCGATGCGTTGCGCGCGCACGCGAAGTGGGCGGCGGTGGTGTTGCTGGCGGTGCAGGCGTTGCCGCTGGCGCATGATTTGATGGAGCCACGGCGGCTGCATTTCAGTTATCCGCCGTACTATCCGGGGCTGTTTCTCGGAATGCGCGAGGAGATGACGCGGCGCGGCGGCGAGCATCCGGCGTGGCTGGCGGATGTGCCGGCGGGGGCGGCGTGGTACAGCGGGCAGCGCGTGTGGGCGCGGCCGGCGACGCTGCGGGATTTTTATGGCGTGTGTCAGGAGCAGACGCAGGTGGCGCTGGTGCTCACACCGCATACGCTGGACCGGCCGTTTTTCGGCGAGCTGACGAAGCGGTCCTCGGATGGGAAACTCGGCGATTGGGCGGAGGTCTATTCGGGACTGGTGACGAACCGGTTTCCGGCGGGTTTCCCGCTGAGCCTGCCGCAGAAAGTGGCGGATAATTTCTATGTGTTGATCGACCCGCAGGCGATGGGCGGGCGGGAGCGTTGAGAGTAATGCGTTGCGCGTTTTCGTTTTGGCTTCGTAGCGTGCGCGCCAGTTTCCCCCGCAACCTCGATATGATCCGCCGTCCGATGCACTCGATCTCCGCCACTGCCTTGATGGGCATTACGACGGCGAGCGCGTTTGCGGTGTACGCGCCGATTCCGGAGCAGGAGCAGGGAAAGCTGCTCACGATTTATGCGACGGCGGGGGCTTATTATGACTCGAACATCTTCGGCGCGCCGAGCGATGAGCTGAGCAGCATGGTTTACCAGGTGTCGCCGCGGTTTGTGTTCAATGTGTCGGCGACGGACCAGACGCTGGTGTCGGTCTCGTATCAGTTGTCGGTCGATTATTTTGCGGACCGGCCGGGCAAGCAGTTCCTGGACAGCCACAATGCGAGCGCGAGCGTGCGGCACACGTTCAGTCCGCGGCTGGAGTTGGAGTTGAGCGATTCGTATCAGTTGTCGAAGAACCCGGAGTCGCTGCTGCCGGGACTCTCGACGGTGTTGAACACGGATCAGTCGTATTCGTTGAACCAATTCGACGGGCGGTTGGCGGCGAATCTGACGAAGCGCACGGGGCTGACGCTGAAGACGCGGGTGGCGACATTTTCCTATGACAATGCGGTCCTGGCGGAGGAGCTGGATCGCAGCGAGTACCTCGCGGGACTGGCGCTGACGCACGCGTTGCTGCCGGAGATCCAAGCGGTGGCGGAGTACCGGCATCAGACGATCCGCTACACGGATGGCGGCGAGACGAAGGACAAGGATTCGGATTTCGCGTTGGTGGGGGCGGACTATGTACTGAGCGCGCGGACGGCGTTGAGCGGGCGGATCGGAGCGGAGTATCGACGGAGAAAAGGAGCGGGTGACGAGGCGATGCCGTATGCGGAGCTGGCGGTGAAAGCGGACTACGCGAAGGGCTCGTACGTGTCGGCTGGGTACGGCTTCTCGGTGGAGGAAGTTTCCAATCTGGATGTGTACACCGACATGGAAGTGCACCGATTTTTCGCGAACGTGCAGCAGACGCTGAGTCCGCGATTGGTGGCGACGGGGTCTCTGAGTTGGGAGCCGGGGAGGCTGAACGGCCGCGAAGGCGTGAGCTTGGACCGCGACGAGACAAACGCGAAGCTCGGACTGGCGTTGATCTACCGGCTGAACACGCGCTGGACGATTTCGGCGACGGTGGATCGCGACGATGTGACATCGGACGACCCGGGGCGGATGTTGAAGCGCACGCGAGGCGGGCTGACGGTGCGCTGTGTGTTTTGAGCGAAGGTGGGCTCGGCCCGGTGGAGAGTGAGAAGAGTCGGAGAGTGCAGGATGCGGGGGCGGGCGGCGGGTTAACGCAGACGAGATGCTTTGAGCGATTTGCGTGAACAGCTGGGGGCGGCGGTGAAAACGAGCTTGCTGCGTCGATACGGGGGAAATTCCCTAGCCGTGCTTCAATGGCCCACACCCACGTCAGTAAAGAGGGCGCTTCGCTCGCCGATTTCTTTCATCTGCTCCGCCTGCGCAAGGCGTTGATTTTTTTGATCCTCAGCCTGGTCGTGATCACGACGGTCGTGGTGACAGCGTTCTTGCCGAAGTGGTATCTTTCGACGCTAAACGTGCGCGTGGAGAAGCCGGAGGGAGAGGTGAAGTTGTTTCAGACGCAGTCGAGCAGCTACTACGACCCGTATTTCTTGCAGGACCAGTTCAAGATCATGCAGTCGGCGAAGGTGTTGTATCCAGTGATCGAGAACCTTGGGCTCAACGAGAAGATCGCGCGCTCGGTCGGGGCGCTCCAGCCGTTCGCGACGGATGAGACGTACAATTATCTGCTGAAAAAAATGCTGCGGGTGGAATCGCCGCGCGGTTCGTCGCTGATCGAAGTCGGCGTGTATGCGCAAGACCCGGCGCTGGCGGCGGCGATCGCGAACGAGATCGCGCGGGTTTACTCGGATGATCGCATCATGTTCGCGACGTCGGAGCAGCGCGAGGGGCTGACGCAGCTGAGGAAGGAACTGGAGTCGCAGGAGCGCACGGTTTCGTTGCAGCGCGACATGGTGGAGCAGTTGAGAAAAGATCTGGGGATCTCGGGTGTGGATTTGAACGCCCGGTACAGCGACATGGAGATCGAGACGCTGCGGCAGATGCAGAATTCGCTGATTGCTCTGAGTGTGGATGCGATCGGGCGGAAGACGCGGTATGATCGTTTCAGGAGCATCCCGGCTGAAGACCGCATCAACCTGATCAACTCGGAGCTGATTCAGGATCCGAACATCCAGAACCTCCTGCAGGCTTATCTCGTGGCCGATCAGAACGTGACCAAGTTTCGCGCGCGTCTTGGCGAAGCGCATCCCGAGTTGATTTCGGCGACGGAAAACCGGGCTAAGATCAAAGAGCAGCTCGACGCGCAGCTGCGCGGCTACGAGAGCGCGCTGGAGATCGCGTACAAGGAAGCCGACGCGCGCGTAGCTGAGCTGAAGAACCAGCTGGCGCAGGCGAAGGTGGATCAAATCCTCTCGGCGCGAGACCGGATGCGTCCGTTCGAGGAAGCGGCGAGGAAGCTGGAGGACGAGTCGCGGCTGCTCTCGACGTTGAAGGTGACGCTGCGCCAGCGGGAAATCGATTTTCAGGTGCCGAAGCGGAGTATCGAGATTCTGAATTATGCGGAACCGGCACGACGCGCGGCGCGGCCCAGCTGGGCATTGAACATCGCGTTTGCGGTGCTGTTCGGCGGTTTGCTGGGGATCGGCACGGCGGTGTTGATCGAGTTTTTCGATACGAGCTTCCGCAACGTCGCTGAGCTGGAGAGCCGGCTGGGCAAACCCGTGCTCGGCGTGATCCCGCAAGCGAGTGAGCCGGTGAGGCCGGCGAAGTCGGGAATCGTGGAAGATCCGGCGGAGGTGGAGCCGTTCCGCGTTTTGCACACGAATTTGAACCTCGCGCTGAAGGGCGCGGCGCCTGGCCGCAGTCTTGTGCTGCTCTCGGCTGGCCCGGGCGAAGGGAAATCGACCACGCTGCTGCGGCTGGCACGCGCGATGGGCGGGGCGGGGGAGCGCGTGCTCTTGATCGATTCGGATCTGCGCAGGCCGACGCAGCACCAACTCAACGTTCTGCCGAAGGAGCCAGGGCTGGCGGATCTGCTTCAAGGCAAAGCTACGTTGGAAAAGGTGACGCAGCGGGATGTGGCACCAGGGCTGGATTTCATTCCGTGCGGAGCGGTTGGCGGGTTTACACTGAGTTTGTTGTATATCGACCGGTTGAAGGCGCTGCTGGCGGAGTTGCGCGGGCGTTACGACCGGGTGGTTTTCGATGCGCCGCCGATCATTGGCGTGAGCGATGCCTCGGTGCTCGCGAGCGTGGCAGACGATGTTCTGCTGTTGGTGCAGTATCGCCGGAATCCGCACAGCATGGTGGTGCGTGCTCAGCAGATCATCGAAGGATTGCACAAGCAGATCGTCGGGGTGGTGTTGAATCGCGTGCCGGCGAACTCGAGTGACGACTATGGTTATTACACCCGCAACTATGCCTATTACAGCGCGCGGGAAAATCGTTCGTCCGAGAGGCGCGAGAAACGTGCACGCCTGGAGTCGGATCGAAAAAATGTGACAGGGGGGGATGAGCGAATCAGTTTCAACGAGCGAGAGAAGGGCGACCGGCCGCGTGGATGAAAGGCGGAGGCGATGCCAGTTTTTCAGGATGCATTTTTTCGCGCTTTTGGGCGATGCCGCACCGGTCAACGCACGGGTTCGAAGCGGGCAACTCGTGAAGACGATTTAAGGCCGACCGTTTATTGAAGCGCACCCTCGGTTGAGCGAGAAAACGGGCCGCTTAAAGTGACATTTACGGTGATGGGAAGGAGTGGAGTGCTGCTAAACGGGGAGACCGTGCCGCGCGCTATTCCAAGATTATGTCGCGCCGAGGTCTGACAAAAAACTGAGTCTTCCCAGTGGTTCGTAAGGCTGTGCGCGGACGGTCGTGTTGAGCTAATTTCTTTTCGAAAAAGCTGTTGACGGATACTGTTCGGGCTCTACTTCTCTCCGCCTGCTACGCGGGCGTAGCTCAGTTGGTAGAGCACTTCCTTGCCAAGGAAGATGTCGAGAGTTCGAGTCTCTTCGCCCGCTCCATTTTTAACCCGGTCTTCGGACCGGGTTTTTTTATTGGCCTACCAGTGCGAAGGAACGCTGGCGGAAAAGGGCAGGCGCAACGATTTGCTGCGGAGTATTGCCTGAAAGGCTGTTTTGCCCGCTAGCCGGCGAGATTCATCGAGCGCCCATTGTTATTATATGGCGCTTCGAGACAGATGATCAAAGCGCCTTGGCGCCTTCTTCGACCCAGCGGACGCAGAACTGGACAAGCTGGATGGCGTTCTGGAGATTGAGTTTCTCCTTAATACGGGCGCGGTGGGACTCGACGGTCTTGATGCTGATGTGAAGTTTGGCGGCGATTTCGCGCGTGGGAAGTCCGCTACCGATCATATTCACGATTTCCAATTCGCGATCGCTCAGGAGATCGACGGGAGAATCGGGAGCGGGATCGCCGCCCACAACGACTTGGTCGAGCATGCGGCTGGCGACGCGTTCGCTGACAAAAACTTTTCCGGCGCGGATGCGGCGGACGGCCTCCATGACTTTGTCCACCACTTCCTGCTTCATCACGTAGGCTTTGGCACCGGCCTTGAGCACACGCATGGCGTAGATGGATTCGTCATGCATGGAGAGCACGAGAACCTGGATCTTCGAGTCGAAGGCCTTGATGTTCTTGATAAGCTCGATGCCGTTGTAGCCCTTCAGGGAGATGTCGACGATGACGAGGTCGGGTTTGATCTGGGAGATCGCTTTGATCGCAGAGGGGGAATCCTCGGCTTCTCCGCAGAACGTCATGTCGGGCTCGCGATTGATCAATTCGGCCAGGCCACGTCGCAGGAGCGGATGGTCATCCACAATGAATATGCGAGTTTTGGCGCTCATCGAAGCAAGGGTAGGGGTATTAGTTTTGGAAAGGATAGCGAAGGCAAGCTGTTACCCCGCTCGGGGTGGCATTTGCGATAGAAAGTTCTCCGCCGAGGATGCCGGCCCGGTAATGCATTATGTGCAGGCCGACGCCGCCCATGGAGGTATCCGATTTGCCCAGACCGGTGCCATTGTCGCGGATCGTCAGCTCCATGCGGTCGGGCAGGGCTTCCAAGCTCACATCTATGCGAGTTGCACGGCCATGCTTGATCGCGTTGCTCATCGATTCCTGTGCGATGCGGTAGATCTGGATGATTTGCGCGGAGGAGTGCTTGGGGAAGCGGCCCTTGAACTGGGTTTGAATTTCGACGGTGAAGCGCGCTTTGACTTGGGTGCCGAGTTCGAGGAGCGCGCCGCGAATATCCGCAATCTGGATTTTTCCGGGGAATAAACCGTGGGTGAGCGCTCGGGTGCGGTGCATCGCATCGATGATCTGCTGGTTTAGCTCCTTGAAGTTACCGGCTTCCTCGGGGGCTTTGGCAGCGATGCGGCTCTCGGCCACGCGCATGAGGCAGCTGACACCGGCGAGAACCTGGCAGAGATCGTCATGAAGATCCTGGCCAATCCGGTTTTGCTCACGCTCGCTGACGCGCAGGCTTTCCAGTTGGTAGCCTTTTTCTTTTTGGATGTCGGTTACGAAGCCGCGGACGAGGGTATTTTTCCCGCGCCCGTGCATCTCGTGTACAGAATGCCGTACCCACAAAATCGCGCCGTATTTATCGATCAGCCGGTAATCGATGCTGGCGGGGAGATTTTTGGGATCGAGTTGCGAAAAATGCTGCTGAGTTCTCGCGCGATCGAGGGGATGGATGCAGCGATACCAGTTGGCGGGCGTGGCGGTGGGCAGGGATTTGAAGATCGCGGCTTCAGCAGGGTACAAAGCGGTGGCTGAAACCGGATTTACTTTGCCCTCCCACGCAAGGATACGGGCTTCACTGAAGATTTTTTGTGAAGCCCAGTCGGGCGCCGCAATGGTGGCTGCAGGTGTTTGCGAGGAAATGAGTGGATGTGCTGTAGAGAGGGGCCGTCTGGATGTAGCGACGGGTTTACGACGCGCAGCTGATTTCGAAGTCGCACGAGTTTTTTTCCTCAGAGATTTGTTCATTTGGATGAGCCGGGGCGTTTCGCTTGGAGTGAACGCACTTGGTTTCTGGCGGTTAGTCTAGGGTAATGCCTTTGGGGTCTGTAGTGTTTTCCATGAAGGAGTAGAGTTGTCGAAAGCTTTCAGGACTATGGCATTGACTAAGATGTTCGATGCGGGAGGTTGAACTTAATCGACGGAGTTTCAGTCAGTATCCGAAGTTTTATTTCATTTAGCATACCCCGCTGATCAACTGAGGGTCTCAATACCAAGCATCTTTGTTGCGCTGGACTGATGATCACCCCCGATGAATCCATCGAGCAAAATTTCCCAAGAGCCAGGAGCCGGACGGAATTCCAGCAGTCCTTGGGTGGATCGAATTTATCTGGTCGACGATCATCCCTTTTTTGCCGCAGCGCTGGCTTCGTTGATCAATACCGAGGCGGATATGTCGGTGTGCGGGCACGGTTCTGATTTTGCGCAAATTCTTGCCGATGTCTCCCGTCACGCGCCGGATGTTTTGGTGATGGATGTGAATCTTAGTTCTAAAAACAATTGGTCGCTGGCAATCGAGGTGCGCAAACTTTCGAAATCTGTGCCGCTGCTATTTGTTTCCAGCTTGCAAAACCCGCATGTGGAGATGGGTTTGAAATGGCTGGAACCGTGTAGTTTCGTTGAGAAAACCAAGGACCCTGCCGATATTATCAAATCGATCAGGCAGACCATGGCTAAAGTCCGTCTTTATCAAAGTCTTCATCCTGCCGGTCCCTCATCCATCAAACGTGAAACCCAAAGAGAATAAAACCATTCTGGTAGTCGATGACAACGAACAGGCTTTGACGCTGGTTAAAGAAGCGCTGACGACGCGGGGGTTTAACGTACTGACCTACAATCGCGGGACGACTGCGATGACTTTTCTCGAATCGAAGAAGGGAGATGTGGTGGATTTAGTGATCATCGATCTCGTCATGCCGGATGTCGATGGGATGGAGCTGGCCGGGAAGATTCTGGCGAAGCGCCCGGAGATCAAAATCCTCGTGATGTCCGGATACGCCGACGATGTTGTCGTGCACGGGATCTTCGAAAAGAAGAGCGTCGATTTTCTTGGGAAGCCTTTCAGCATCAGAGACCTTTTCACCAAGGTGAGCGTGCTGCTGGCGCAGAGTGCTTGAGTTGGCTGCTAGGGATCGCGGCATTTGTCGCGCATCTTTTTTGTCGCGGACGCTTTTCGGTTTCGCTTAGCCCCGTCGAAATTTTCGGCACTCAAGATGGCGGAGAAAAAGCCGATATCTTTTTTGAAACTTTTCCGCAGGCAGTGCGTCGTACCATGGCAGAACGCTTATATGACTTTCTCCCGCCTAGCGGGAGATTTGGGGTAACCAAGAAAGCAATGGGCGGATTGTGTAGGGGTACACGGTCCGCCCTCTTTTTTTGCCTGGAGCGGCGGGTGTGCGGCGCTGATGAATTTCTAGCGGATGTTCACAGCGGCTCTTGTTACAGCACGGCAACTTTCTGCCGGTTTCTTGCAGTCACGAATCGACAAGCGGCACACGCTGTGCTGAGTTACTCACACGTTATCCACAGATGGAAATCCTGAGCAGGGTCACTGACCCCAAAACACAGCTCAAGGTGTCCGCGAAGGTGAAAACCTTCGTTTTGGACACAAACGTCCTACTTCATGATCCACAGTCGATCTTCAAGTTTGAGGACAACAACCTCGCCATCCCAGTCGAGGTCTTGGAAGAGCTGGACGCCATCAAGACTGAACAATCCACCGAGCGCGGCCGCAATGCGCGCCGGGTGCATCGAATCCTTCAGGAGTTGCTGCCTGACTCCCGGACGATGCTCGAAGGTGTGAAACTGCCCAATGGCGGCACGCTTTCGGTGATCATCAACCGCTATCTGGTTGATCAGAAATTCGACTCTCCGGGAATGCAGCGTTTCCGCGCGGTGCTCTCCGATCTTTCGAAGAAAGATAACCGGATCATCGCCTGCGCGCTCTTCGTGCAGGAGCAGTACGATCCGCCGACGATCCTCGTCACCAAAGACGTCAACGTGCAGCTCAAGGCGCGCGCCGTTGGCTTGGAGTCCGAGGATTACCTCAACGACAAGGTGCCTGAGGCCGTCGAAGAGGCGTCTTATCGCGAGATTCCTGTAACGATTTATGAGCTCCAGCGTTTCTGCTCCGAGGGCGAATTCGACCTCGGCGCCGATGGTGCGAAAGAGCTTTTCCTGAACGAATATGTTCTCCTGCGCTCGGACGAGGGCAAGACGATGCCCGCCCGTTATCACGGGAATGGTGTCGTACGCCGTCTGAAGATTCCGGACTTCGTCAAAGCTCCCGGCGGCATCCCGATCCGTCCCCGTAATCTTGAACAGCAGTTCTTCATGGATGCGCTTCTCGACGATTCGCTGTCGATGATCACGTGCTTCGGAAAAGCCGGCACGGGCAAGACGCTCATCTCGATCGCGTGCGCGCTGCACCAGACGCATGACGACCACTCGCGCTATGACGGCCTCTCGATTTCGCGTCCGGTCATCGCGCTCGGCAAGGACATCGGTTTCCTGCCTGGTACGCTCGAGGAAAAGATGAAGCCCTGGCTGCAGCCATACTTCGACGCACTGGAGGTTATGCTTCCGTCGAAGCCGCCGAAGGAGCCGCAGTTCGCGGCTAAGAAGGTTTCGAAGAAGAACAAAAAGAAGCAGTACGAGGAATCCGCGCTTCAGGTCGCACCTGCGCCAAATGTTCACTCCAACGGACATCACGGCGGCAACGGCGGGCAGGTCATCAAGCCTTACGAGCGGCTCATCAAGAGCGGGCTCGTGGAGGTTGAGGCTCTCTGCTTTATCCGCGGTCGCTCGATTGCGCGTCGTTTCTTCATCCTTGATGAGGCGCAGCAGCTCACGCCGCACGAGGTGAAGACGATCATCACGCGCATCGCTGAAGGCTCGAAGATCGTGCTCATCGGCGATCCAGCGCAGATCGACAATCCGTATGTCGACTCGCGCAGCAACGGTCTCGTTTACTGCTACAACCGCATGAAAGGCCAGGCGCTCGCGGCGCACATCAAGCTCACGAAGGGCGAGCGTTCTGAGCTCGCTGAACTCGCTGCGGATTTGCTCTGAGTTCGGACTGAAATCAGTTCACACAAAAGGCCACCGAGTGATCGGTGGCCTTTTTGTTTTCCCGGCATTTGGCGCTCAACGGCCTCAGGCGAGCTGAGGCCCTACGTCGGAGTCTTAGATGACCGTCTCGATGGGTTTTTCGAGTGCGGCGATGTGAGTCATGATGCGTTCGCTCGCACGTTGGTAACGGTCTTTGCCTGCTGCGGGGTCGTCGTAGCCGGAAGGCGGTATTGGCTTTCCGTAGACGACGGTGACGGGAGTCGGGATGTGGACTTTGCCGTCGCGGCCGAAGGCGTCGAAGGAGCCGAAGATGCGCGCGGGGACGACAGGGACTTGGGTGCGGCAGGCGAGGAGGCCGACGCCGGATTTTGCGGGTTGGAGATTTCCGTCGTGAGAGCGGGTGCCCTCGGGAAAGAGGATGATGACCTTGTCGTTCTTCAGTGCCTGAAGAACGCGTTTAATTGCGCTCACGTCGGAGCTGCCGTCGCGATCGACGGGGATCGTGCCGACGATATCGAGCCACCACGACGCGAAGCCTTTTTTCCAAAGTGTTTTGCGGGCGAAGAAGCAGACTTGTCGCGGGATCAACGAGCCGACGATAGGCGGGTCGAGGTGGCTGGCGTGGTTGGAGGCGATGATGAACGCGCCGTTCTTCGGGAGATTTTCCAGGCCGGCGACTTCGCCGCGGAAGGCGATGTCGAAGATCACGCGGAAGACGTAATGGCAGAAGCCGTAGACGCGGGTCATCTCGACCTGGCGGAAACTGTAGCTCATGCGGCGGGGAGTTTGGTGGCGAGTTGAGCGGAGATTTTATCCACGACCTGTTCGAGTGTCAGGTAAGTGCTGTCGATCAGCTCGGCGCCTTGGGCGCTTTCGACGAGGCGCTGGTGGTCGAGCGTGTCGCGTTTGGCGACCTGGTCTTCGCGGCCTTCTTGTTCGCGGCGTTTCGCGCGGGCGACGGGATCGGCGAAGAGGAAGAAACGGAAATCGGCGTCGGGGAAAATCTTTGAGCCGATGTCGCGGCCTTCCATGACGAGGCCGCGGAACGTGTGTTTGCGGCCGGTGGCGGTCTGGCCGCGTTGGTAGTCGAGAAGGGCGGCGCGGACTTCGGGGATGGCGGCGAAGTGGGCGACCTCGGCGTTGACGCCGGGGCTGCGGATTTCTTCGGAGTCGACGACGCGGCCGTTGATTTCCATCTGGGCGCTGCGTCCGTTGAGGCGCGTGCCGAATTTCAGATTGGCGACAGCGGTGCGGACCGAGGGTAGGTCGTCGGCACGAAGTTTCAGGCGTAACAACTCGGCGGTGACGGCGCGGTAGAAGGAGCCGGTGTCCACGTGGAGCAGATTGAAGCGTTCGCTGAGGGCGCGCGAGGTGGATGATTTGCCGGAGGCGGCGCCGCCATCGATGGCGACGATGATGAAGGGAGAGTCGGACATGCGCTTAGGTTGAGTGGGAGTTTGTCCAGAGCTGGCCGAGAACGTCGAAGAAGTTGGGGAAAGTTTTTGCGCAGCAGCCGGGATCTTTGATGGAGAGCCAGGGGATGCCGCTGCCGTCGAGATCGTGGCAGCCGAGGATGCCGAAGCTCATCGCGAAACGGTGGTCGTGGTAGGTCTCGATCTCGACGCCGCGCTTGAGCGGGCGAGGGTGGATTTCGAGGGAGTCCTCGGTCTCGATGACGTGCTGGCCGAGTTTGATGAGTTCGCGGGCCATGCCGGCGACGCGGTCGGTCTCCTGTTTGCGCGTGTGGGCGATGCCGGTGATTTTGGTCGGGCCGCTCAGGAGCGGGGAAATCGCGGCGAGGGTGAGGAAGGTGTCGGAGAAGGTGTTGAAGTTGGCGGTGACTCCGGTGCGCTCGGCGGGAGTTTGCCACGACGTGAGCGTGTGGTTGCCGGTGGGGTCGAGGCGTACGGTCGCGCCGGCTTTTTCGGCGATAGTGAGGAATTGCGTGTCGCCTTGGAGACCGGCGCCGACGCCGCGGAGGCCGGAGAGTTGTATCTGGCCGCCGGTGACGAGGGGGAGGGCGGCGAAATAGCTGGAGGCGGTGGCGTCGGGCTCGATGGCGTAGGTGCCGGGGTTGCGGTAGCGGGCGCCTTGCGAGAGCACGGGTGCGCTGTAGGTGCCGCCCGCCTGACGATCAGCGGTGAGGCCGGAGAAGCTGGTCATCAGCCTGGCGGTCATTTCGACGAACGGCTCGCGGACGCCGCCGACGGGTTTGATCTCGAGCGGCTTGGCGGCGAGTGGCGCGACCATGAGCATGGCGGAGAGCATCTGGCTGCTTTCGGTGGCGTCGATTTCGACGGGGCCGCCGCGGAGGCCGTGGGCGTGGATTTCGACGGGGAAGAAGCCGGGCTGGCCGAGGTATTTGATTTCGGCGCCCTGGCTGATGAGGGCGTCGAAAAGGCCTTTCATCGGGCGTTTCCGCATCTGGGGAACGCCGTCGATTTTGTAGACGCCGGTCTGGGCGGCGGCGCAGAAGGCGGTGAGGAAGCGGGCGGCGGTGCCGGCGAGGCCGACGAAGATTTCAGCGGTGGGGGCGGGGATTTTGCCGCCGCAGCCGGTGACGTGGATGGTTTTGTTCGCTGCGTCGGTTTTGACCGGGATGCCGAGCTTGGTGAGCGCGGTGGCCATGAGCTCGGTGTCTTCGCTGAAAAGCGCGCCGGTGAGCGTGACCGGGCCGTCGCAAAGGGCGGCGAGGAGGAGGGCGCGGTTGGTGAGGCTTTTCGATCCGGGCAGAGTCACTTCGCCGCGGACGGGCTTGGTGAACGGGCGGATGGGCAGGAGGTCGGGCAGCGACATGCGGAGAAATTGGTCAGGGAAATGGACCGGGCCTGCAAGGCGAGCTTTGCCTTGATTCGAAAAACGAGGTGTAGGACCTCGCGAGGTATGACAGGGCGGCGGCCTTGTCCGTTATTAGTCGGGGAAATCGTCCTTGGGGTCTTCCACACCTAATTTTTTCAAAAGCGCCACCAAGCCTCTGCTCACAAAGGGATCGATAGGAAGCAGGTGAAGTTCACCATCACTGAAAATGTCAGCTAAAAGGCGGCGCATCTCATCTGAGAATTTAAAGATAAGATCATACTCAGCATGCGAGGGGAGTGCGGCAATTTGAGGAACGGGATATTGGCTGTGCGCGACTTTCTTATTTCGAAGTAACTTTAAGCGGGTGAATGATGCTTCGTGGTCCGCTTGGAATTTTCTACGCGAAATATCGAGTGAAGCTTTCACATCTGCTCCGTCTCGGCGAATCCCCCAGCTTCCACAAAAGCGAGTAACTCCATCCTCAAGGCGTTCCGGATGAGGGCCCGAAGCCAGCTCATCGATGATGGCGGGGATAGAGGATCGACCGTAGCGATCAGTTTCCTCTTCAAAAATTTTGCAGACAGTAAGTGCGATATCATCTTGGGCAGACTTTTGAACGTGCCCCCAAAAATGGCCCGAGCCGCCATGCTCGTTGAGCGCTTCGGCATTTAACCCGATCAATTTTTCGAGATCGATATGCTGACGAAGCTCGTGAACGAGTTTCGATAGCTCTGTCGTTTTTTCATCCGCAGCCGAGCCCTGCCATTTGATCTTTGTCGGGTTTTTCATCCGCTAGGAATTTCAATTTGGAACGATTGGCAGAGGGGCTTACATGTAGTCAGCCGCTATCCGCTCTAAATCGAATGGCGTGAGTCCTTCATCAGGAGCAAAGATCGTATCTGCTGTTTCACGTGATGAAGTGAGTTCTCCTCGAGCTTTGATGTGCAGACCGAAGAGAGTGTGTAGCGTCGGCTTCTTCAGGCCGACCATGGCCCTGAGCATCAGCGAAACGCCCGAGAGATTGTTTTCGACGTTGTTCCAATGCGGATGCCCATTCAGTGCGATGTCGGTCCAGATGACGCGGTTTTCGTGAAGATCGAAAATCGCGGGCAGGCAGACCTGAGTGTCTGATGCGACGTCTACTTTGTCCTGCACCGTACGAGGCTCGAAGATCTCCCCGGAATCGGCCGATTGCCGCGCCATCCAGCCAGCAAAACATTCTGGCAAGTCGCAGTAGGGCTGTCTCGTGAAGCTATTGATCGACATCACGACGTAGCGCGCGCCCATCGATTTGGTACGATCGATATCCAGATCGATGAATTCGGAGGCTCCGTTGGGGGCGTCTACTATGTCACCGCTATGGCATCCGCCAAAGTTCCTCAGGTTGTAGTATGAAACGACATCGAGGTAACGGAATGCTCCGTCGTAAAGAGCGGCAGATAGATCGATGTCAGTTCGCGCTGAGCCGTTCTTCCACCAGATGAAAAATCTAAGCACTTTGCTCACGGGAAGAGGCAGGCGGCTGCCACGCACGAGGGTTCGCAGAGCCTTTGATGCGGAGCGCTGGGAGAATGGGACAAGGAAGTTTTCCAGCTTTGGATCGAGATAGCATTTTCCCAGCGGAGGCAGTTTTGCGAAACGTGCGAGCAAGGTCGCTTCGCAAATATCTTTGATCGCATTGCTGTCCTCGGCGGGCAGTGGCGGAAGGTCTTGGGAGACGGCTTGTACTTTCGCGACATCGCCTTTGGGGAAGAACGTGCGGAGATCGGAGGGTTGCGATCGCTGAGAGAAGTGCGTCATCGCTTGCAGCAGCACGGGAGTAGCCACGTCTGCGGCGAGCGGGGTGAATGCTGTGATAACTGCTTTTGGCTCTTTGGATGAGCGCAGCAGATGATCAAGGCGTCTGGTCAGTTCCCCCGGGCGATTTCGCAGAAGCTCCACTGCGCTGGCCCCATCACCATTCGCCAGATGCCGCTCAACGGTGGCATTGAAGGTTTCAAAAGGCAGATTGTTACGCAGCACATTGAAGGCGGCGTAGGTCTTCGGAAATTGTTTAGCGTACTCGCCGGGATGAAGACGTTCTCCGAGACGAATCCAGCGACCAGCCCACCGCAGCATGTCTTCTGTCGGGTTCGATGCTCGTTCAATCCATGAAAGCAGGAGGCGTCGTTCGGCCCGCCCGAACTTCGTGAATTTTGTCGATTCAGCGAGAGAGGCGTCACCGTCGCTTAGCGCGACAGTGAGTCGCAAAACGTCCGTGGGAGTTTTGACACGCGTTGAAATCCAGTCGCGTCCAAAGCTGGTGTTTCGGAGCAGCGCTGCGCCCACGAAGGCGAGGTTTTCTTTATGGGTGATGTCTTGTGGCAGCAGACGCTGAATATTTTCGCGGTACTGGCTCACAAACCAACACACGTCTACTTTGTCTATCGGCGACAGCGATGTTTTCGCTGACGTCAGCAGAGTGAAGATCTGCTCGAACTCTTCCCGTGATCCCAGGGAGATGAGCTTGGGGGAGGTCTGCTCGAAAAGCGGGGTACGCTCTCTCTTCGAGAAAGGCAGCAGTTTGTTTGTGCAGTAGTGAACGATCGCGTTCCAGTAGAGCTCGGCGTCAGACATCTCCATCACCTGCGCAGGGAAATTGGGATAGAACGGACGAAACTCCCGGTGGGCGCCGACCATCTCTCGAAGACCGGCGACGAGGTCTTTGTAGAACGACTCGAGCTTCCGCAGTGGCAGCTTTTCCAGCTCGGCACAGACATCAGGCGCGAGAACGAAGCCGAGGCTTTCGATGTTTTTTTGTAGCGCCGTGATGATCTTGATCGAGGTCTCGCTCTTCTCACCGCTTTCTACGGAGGGAACGGTGACCTTCAAGCGACGGCGGAGGTAGATAGCATTCATTGGTCAGTGAATCGCCGGCTGGCCGCGACTCTAACTGTCGTGGCCAACCGGCGGAAGTGGCGGAAAGCGGAAGCCCTATTTTTCGAGTTTAGAAGGAAGGACCTCCATAGCCGCCGAGTCCTGAATGAATGGGTCCTGATTCTATGCAAGCATCAGCCTCAAGCTGCTTCAGCATGGCCCCTAACTATTCAGTCAGATATCTAGCATGCCATCACGTCCGTGCCGGTTGCGGGCGAGGGATCACTCGCGGCGCGTTCGTTGCTACGGGCGGAAGGCGTCGCGGTAGGTTTTGCCGCGGTCGAGGCGGGTGCGGACTTCGGGCCAGTCGCGATTGGCGAGGGCGGCGTGCAGGCCTTGGAGTTCGTCCTGGAATTTGCCGAGCGCGCGGAGGACTTCGTCGCGGTTTTGTTGGAAGATCTCGATCCACATGGTGGCGTCGCTTGCGGCGATGCGGGTGGTGTCGCGGAGGCCGTTGCCGGAGAAATTGCGCCAGGCGGGATTTTTTTGCGCGAGGAAACTGCAGAGGCTCGTCGCGATGGCTTGGGGCAGGTGGCTGATGTGGGCGACGATTTCGTCGTGTTCGTCGGGCGTGACGGTGCTGACTTCGCTGCCGAGATCGCGCCAGAAGCGGGCGACGGTGTCGGTGGCTTTGGCGTGGGTCGTGGCGGTGGCGGCGAGCGGCGTGACGAAGCAGACGTGTTTGTCGAAGAGGTCGGCGCTGCCGTTTTCCCAGCCGGTTTTCTGGCTGCCGGCCATGGGGTGCGAGCCGATGAAGGTGGCGTGCGCGGGCATGGCGGCGGTGCAGGCGCGGGTGAGTTCGCCTTTGACGCTGCCGACGTCGGTGACGATCGCGCCAGCGGGGAGGGCGGGGGCGATCTGGCGGGCGAGTTCGATGATTTTTTCGACGGGGGCGGCGAGGACGACGAGGCTGGCGCCGCGGACGGCGTCTTCGGGCGTGTCGGCGGTGGCGTCGCACCAGGGTTGTTTCTGGAGGGCGAGGCGAGTCTCGGGGCGGCGGGACCAGATGACGATGCGGCGGGCGACGCCGCGGGCGCGGGCGGCCATGGCGACGGAACCGCCGAGGAGACCGGGGGCGAGGATGGTGAGTTGGTCGAGCACGACGCTTCGTGAAAACGGCAAGCGGGCGGGGATGTCGAGTCTGGGGGAGGGCGGAGGAAGAGTGAATGGTGAAGGGGGAAGGGTGAAAGCGGAGGAGCGGCGGCGATGGTTAGAGCCGGGCGGGTGATGTGTGGAGTGTTTGTTACACAGAGGACACGGCGGAGGCAGAGAGGTGCGGAGGTGCAGGCGGTGAGCGTAGGAAGTGTGGAGGGGTCGGGCAGGGGCGGCGGGAGTTTTGATTTTGGATGCCGGACTTGGGGCTGCGCGCGGTAACTCGACTTCGGTGGGGGCGGGGGCGGCACTTGCTAAGTGCCGGTCCGGGTGGGCGCGGCGTGGCGATGAGGGGCGGGTTCTGGCGCGCATGGGAGGTGTGTAACCCGTGCATGGTAATGGCGTCTTGTGTCGTGTGTATGACAGTCCATCCATCGCCCTATGTCCGGTGACGCTGACGCGGAGTTCGATCTTGCTGGGTGCCTCCAGCGGGTGCGCGCGCGCAGTCAGGACGCGGCGCGGCAGTTGGTTGAGCATCTTCACCCGTTGGTCATCCGCATCGTGCGGGCGCATTTGCCGCGGCGGGTGCTCGAAGAGGATCTCGCGCAGGAGGTGTTTATGAAGATGTTCACGCGTCTCGATCAGTATCAGGGGGCGGTGCCGTTTCCGCACTGGGTGTCGCGGATCGCGGTGACGACGTGCATCGATCATTTGCGGGCGCAGAAGCGGCGGCCGGAGTTTCGCTGGGCGGATCTTTCGGAGAACGAGGCGGACGTGCTGGACGCGGTGCTGACGAGCGAGGACGCGGCGGATGCGGCGGATGCGCTGGCGGCGAAAGAGCTTGTTGGGAAATTACTCGATCAGCTGAAGCCGGACGACCGGATGGTGATCCAGCTGCTTGATCTGGAACAGAAGACGCTCGTGGAGATCAGCGAGCTCACGGGCTGGAATACGACCTTGATCAAAGTCCGTGCTTTCCGTGCGCGGCGGAAATTGAAGAAACTTTTCGAACAGCTTAAACAAAAGGAACGCTCATGAGCACGAATCCCCCCGAATGGTCCCGCCTGGTGGCAGCAGCCCGCCGCGCTCCGAAAGACGAGCGCGACGAAGCGGCGCCGTATGGTTTTGCCACGCGGGTGGCTGCGCAGGCGTTTGGCTCGAGGGCGCCGTGGATGGAGTCGTCGTTGTTGTCTCGATACGGGCTGCGTGCGCTGGGGCTGTCGTGCCTGCTGGCGGCGGCGTGCGCGGCGGCGACGTTCAAACCGGTGATCTCGGCGATCGAGGATGAGGCGGCGTCGCTCAATGAAACGCCGGTCGAAGTGGACACGACGCAGATCACGTGACGGACGCGCATCAGCACATGAAGAATCCTTTTTTAGTCGTTCTCGTTTTTCTGGGCGTGTTTCTCTGCGGCGGCGTCGTCGGTGGCGCGGTGTCGATCCACTATTATGAGCGCTTTGTGCGCGAGAAGGGGGCCGAACGCTTTTTGAGCGGGGGGATGATGCGAGAGTTTAACGAGAAGCTGGCGATCACGCCGGAGCAGCGGAAGCAGTTGCGCACGATTTTCAGCCGGTCGATGGAGGACCAGCGGGCCGCGCGGAAACAGTTCGATGTTATCAGCGACCGGATGCGCGCGGATTTCGAGAGTGTGCTGACGCCGGAGCAGCGCGCGAAGTACAAGGAGCTGCGGGCGCAGATGCGCGCGGCTCGCGAGCAGCGGGAGAAGGAGCGCGAGAAAGAGCGGGAGAAGCGTCCGGGCCAGCCGGGCGAAGGGCGACAGGGGTTGCCGATGTTTTTGGAACGGCGCGAACGCGAACGTGAGCGGTCGGAGTCGGGCGGAGAAATGCCTCCGCCACCACCGGCGCGGGAGCCTGCGCCTGCATCGGGTGACGAGGGCAAGCAGCCGTCGGCGTCGCCTTGAGCGGCGGCGCGTGGGGAAAGGGCTGGGAGCGGGTGGAGTGGCGGGAGCTGGTTTAGGCGCTTGCGGGGCGGGAGGGGAATGCGTTGCCTGCGCGCATGTCGTCTTCGCTGACCGGCAAGAAAATCGTCCTCGGAATCACGGGCTCTATCGCCGCGTACAAGGCGGCGGAGCTGACGAGTCAGTTGCGCAAAAAGGGCGCGGAGGTTTTTCCGGTGATGACGGCGGGGGCGCAGAAATTTATCACGCCGCTGACGTTGCAGGCGCTGGCGCGGCAGCCGGTGGCGACGGATCTTTGGAGCGAGGGAAATGGCTGGCAGCCGGGTCACGTGGAGCTGGCGGACAAGGCGGATTTGCTGCTGATCGCGCCGGCGACGGCGGATGTGATCGCGCAATTCGCGCACGGGCTGGCGGGGGATTTTTTGAGTTCTCTGCACTTGGTTTGTCGCGCGCCGTTGCTGATCGCGCCGGCGTTGAATGGGAAGATGTGGTCGCATCCGGCGACGGTGGCGAACGTGGCGACGCTGACGGCGCGGGGGGCGGAGTTTATCGGGCCTGAGGAGGGAATGCTCGCGTGCGGTTACGAAGGGCTCGGGCGTCTCTGGCCGGTTGAGGGGATCGTGGAGCGGGCTGAAAAGGTGCTGGCGGGGCGCTGAGCCGGGGCGTTTGAATTATCGTTCTCGTTCTCTTACTCGTTCTCGGTTTTCAAAACCGTTCAGACGGGAGAACGAGTAAGAGTACGAGAACGAGAACGATTTCGGAGGGGAGGCGGGCGGACTTATACCCCGAATTTTTAGTTGCGGGAGGAGACTTCCGGCGCACTGTCCGCCTCGGCCAGGTGCCATGCATGGGCAGGCGCGTGAACTCCGCCAGGACCGGAAGGTAGCAACGGCAACGACGTCCTCCTAGTGCCGTGGAGTGCCTGGCCACTTTTATTTTTCAGGGTGGGAGTCGGGCGAAATCGGGGTGGCCGGGGCAGTATAAACTGACGGCTTCCGGTGGGGCGGGGGATCGGGCATGGTCGGCGGCACGCGGCAATCCCGGTTCGTTGTGAAGCGGGTACTGCCGCCCCCCAACCCTATGAAAAAGTTCCTGCTGGCCCTCGCGGCCGTGATGGTACTCGGCGGCACTTCGGTGTTTGCCTCGGATAGCAAGGATCACGCGAAGGAAGAGAAAAAGGCGGAGTGTGCCGCGTGCAAAGAGAAGGGCTCGATGTGCGATGCGTGCAAAAAGAAGGCGGAGGATAAAGCGAAGGAACATCCGAAGCCATGAACGGCTGATGAGCGCAGCGGTTTAAGTGACCGCAGCGGTTTGAGTCAGCGCCGAGCCCGCTTTTTAGCGGGCTCGTTTATTTTTCAGCCGAGCCCACTGGGGTGATCAGCTGATTGAGTTGGAGGCGGTCTGCTTCGGAGAGCCGGTACGTGGGTTGTTTGTTGTGGGCGAGTTTGGTGAATTCGCCGCGGGTGACGTCGTAGAGCCAGCGATCCGCGAGATCGATTTTGTGGGAGTAGGCGGGGTGTGGTTCGCGCGTTTCTATTTTTTCGGCGCGCGTGAGGCAGGCGATCAGCGGCTCGATTTCGGCGGGAGCGTCGAGGGTGCGGACGAGTTGAAATTGTGCGTCGCGGATAGGAACTGTGGCGGAGGGCTTGAGTTTGGGGCCGGCGAATGAGGCGGCCGAAAAACTGAGGCAGGCCGAGGCGATGAGTGCGAAGCGAACCAAGGCATTCATGGGGTTTCGGGAGATTTGTGTTTTGGGGCGAGATGGCGAGCGGAGGTTTTGGGTGCTTTTGGCCTGAGTGACGGGATGGCGGAAAATTTCGGTTGCAGGAAGGGCGCGGGCGCGTGGAGTAGCGAGCTCTTGTCCACCGGTTACCAAGTCATCGCCCGCAAGTGGCGCCCGCAGACGTTCGACGATGTCGTCGGGCAGGATCATGTGGTGCGGACGTTGAAGAATGCCATCGCGCGCAACCGCATCGCGCACGCGTATCTATTCGTTGGGCCGCGAGGAACGGGGAAGACCTCGACGGCGCGTATTTTTGCGAAGGCGCTGAACTGCACGGACGGGCCGAAGGCGGATTTTGACCCGAAAGATCCGGCGTGCGTTTCAATCGCGGAAGGCTCGCATCTCGACGTGATCGAGATCGATGGTGCGTCGAACAACGGCGTGGAGCAGGTCCGCGATTTACGCGATACGGTTCAGTACGCGCCGGCGCAGGGTAAGTACAAAATCTACATCATCGACGAGGTGCACATGCTCTCGACAGCGGCGTTTAACGCGCTGCTGAAGACGCTCGAGGAGCCGCCGCACCACGTGAAGTTCGTCTTCGCGACGACCGATCCGCAAAAGGTGCTGCCGACGATCGTGTCGCGCTGCCAGCGTTTCGATCTGAAGCCGATTCCGGCGGATCTGATCGTGCAGCGGTTGAAGCAGATCGCGGTGGAGGAGAAAATCAAAGTCACGGATGACGCGTTGAGCTGCATCGCGCGCATGGCGGATGGCGGGATGCGCGATGCGCAGTCGATCTTCGACCAGATGATTTCGTTTTGCGGCGCGGAGATCGCCGAGCCGGATGTGCTGGATGTGTACGGCCTCGTCTCGGCGGAGAAAATCGCGGCGCTGGCGGCGGCGCTGGCGGCGGGCGATCATCCGAAGATCATCGAGATCGTGGATGCGTGCGACCAGGCGGGGCGCGATCTGGTGAGGTTGTTGACAGATTTGCAGGAGCTGGTGCGCAAGGCGTTGCTCGATGCGATCGGGAAGGGTGGGAAGACGGATGTGCTCGGCGGTGTCTTGATGACGACGGAGCAGATCACGCGGTTGCTCGACGGGCTGCGCGAAGGCGAAGGCAGCGTGAAACTCGGGCTGTCGGAGAAGATCAATTTCGAGGTGACGTTGTTGAAGGCGGTCGAGGCGAGCCGGGCGCGGGCGATCGATTCGCTCATCAAAGAGCTGAGCGCGCTGGCCGAGCAGTCGCCTGAGTCCTCCGTCGCCGCTGAAGGCGGCGAAAAAAAAAAGGACTGATTGAGCAGCTCGATGAACGCGTGGCGCAGGCTATCGCGGACATCGCCGAGCAGCGGAAGGCGTTGGGGATCGTTTCAGCGGTGGTCGTCGCGGGCGTGAACAGCGAGCGCGGGACGAAAGCGGGAGGAAGCGATAGCGCATCGGCGCGTGCGGGTGGGGCGGGCGATTCGGATGCGGAGAGCGATGGCGAAGTCGCGGTGATGCCGCGGGCGGAGACGGATGCGGCGCTGGCGGATGCGGCGAGCGCGCCGTTCGATGAAGATGGGCCGAACTGGCCGAGCGCGGCGGATGAAGCGGCGTTTATCGGTGGGGAGAAAGAGCAGGGGCGCACGGTGCCGAAGGCGAGTGGTGCGGTGACATTGCGCCAGGAGGCGGAGCAGGCGGAGGCGGCGCTGGGGCCGTTGCCGGGGATCGATGCGTTGATCGCGCGGATTCCAGCGGAGGCGCGGGAGATGCTGGAGGATCTTTTTCGGCCGAAGTTCACGGGCGTGAAGCGGGTGCGACCGGAGGCTCTAAAATAGTGGCGGCGCGCGGCGTCTGGTCGCTTGCGTTTCACGGGCAATCCGCCGCAACTCTCGCATCGCTTCCTCCATGGCGGAATACCTCGGTCTGAAACCCACCCACGCTCCTGTCCGCGCCTGCATGACTGCGCTTGTGCAGCTCGCGAAGGTCGGAGCCACGTGCGCGAGCGTTTCTCTCTTCGCTTCCCATGACCGTCGCTGAATTCAAAAAGAAGTGGCTGCGGTACGAAGGCAAAGAGACCTCCGCGTATCAGGAGCATTTCAACGATCTCTGTCGCCTGCTCGATCTGCCGACTCCGGCGGAGGCTGATCCCTCCGGCAGCGATTGGTTCTGTTTCCAGAAACGCGTCGTCAAGGACCTCGAACTTTTCGCCGTCGAGCCGGACGGCTCCGAAGCATCGAAGGGGAAACGCGGCTTCGCCGACGTGTGGCGCAAGGATGCCTTTGCCTGGGAATACAAGGGCAAGCACAAGGATCTCGACGAGGCCCACCGCCAGCTCCAGCGCTACCGCGAGTCGCTGCTCAACCCGCCGCTTCTCGTCGTCTGCGATTTCGAAAACTTCATCATCCGCACCAATTTCAACGGCACGGTGCAGGAGGTGTACGACTTCCATCTCACGCGTTTGGACGATCCGAAGAACTGGCGCGTCCTCCGCGCGCTCTTCACCGACCCCGCCGCGCTGCGCCCCGTCCGCACCACCGCCGAAGTCACCGAGGCGCTCGCCAGTCACATCGCGGAGATCGCCAAATCGCTTCAGAAGCGCGAAGCGGTGGAGCTCGCCGACGCGCAGACGCGGGCCGAGATGAATTTCGCGCAGCGGAAAAATCTTCGCATCGCCCGTTTCCTGAACCGCCTCGTCTTCTGCTTCTTCGCGGAGGACACCGGGCTGCTTCCGCCGAATCTTTTTTCCGATCTGCTCAAGCTCGGCCTCGACGATCCGCACCATCTCGCGGAGGCGATGGAGAATCTCTTCGCCGTCATGGCCACGGGAGGCACGTTCGGGAAGGACAAGATCCGACACTTCAACGGTCATCTGTTTGAGGAAGCCACGGTCTTCGAGCTGACCGACGACGAGCTGAAGAAGCTGGCCGAGGCCGGAGAGTTCAGCTGGCAGTTCATCCAGCCGAGCATCATGGGCACGCTGTTCGAACGCGCGCTGGAGCCGGAGCAACGCTCCCAACTCGGCGCGCACTACACCAGCGAGGACGACATCAAGACTCTCGTCGAACCGGTGCTCATGGCTCCGCTCCGCCGCGAGTGGTCGGCGCTCAAACGCACGCTCGCGTCCGCCTACGCCAAGGGCAAGGGCACGCCCGCGCAACGCGACGAACTCGCCGCATTTCAGAAAAAAATCGCCAGCACCACCGTGCTCGATCCTGCCTGCGGCAGCGGCAACTTCCTCTACGTCTCGCTGCAGCTGCTGCTCGGTTTGGAGAAAGAGGTTCTGGCGTACGCCACGCAGCTGGGCTTCAAGCCGACCCCGAAAGTCGGCGTACAACAGCTCCGCGCGATCGAGATCAATCCTTACGCCTACGAACTCGCGCAGGTCTCCGTGCAGATCGGCTACCTCCAATGGCGGCGCGACAACGGCTTCGACAACGACCGCACGCCCGTCCTCCAAAACCTCGACGGCTTCCGCAACGAGGACGCGCTGCTTGAGCCGCACTTCGGACGCAAGGCGCGGAATCTGAAAGAAGCGCGCGCCGACGAACACACCGCCGACATGAGCCTCAAGTTTTACACCGAGCGCTCGTGGCCCGCGTGCGACGTCATCGTGGGCAACCCGCCGTTTCTGGGTGGAAGCAAGCTCTGGGAGGAACTGGGGCGCGATTACCAAAGCGAGCTCTGGCGCGTTTTCGAAAACCGCGTGCCGGGCTTCGCCGACCTTTGCTGCTACTGGTTCGAGAAAGCCCGCAAGCAGATCGAGACGGGCAAATGCAAACGCGCCGGTCTGCTGGCGACACAGGCGATCCGCGGTGGAGCCAACCGGGAAGTCCTCAAGCGCATCAAGGAAACCGGCGACATCTTCTTCGCAGTGAGCGATCGCGACTGGATACTTGCCGGAGCAAACGTCCACGTGAGCATGGTGGGGTTCGACGATGGAAGCGACGGTTTGAAAGAATTGGATGGAAAATCCGTTTATCAAATACACGCCAACTTGTCGGCGAACGCAGACACGACGACCGCAAAAGCGCTCCGAGGCCAGGACGAGATCTGGGCATACGGCAGCCAGCAAAAGGCGCCTTTCGATATCGCCGAATCGCTCGCGCTAGAAATGCTCCGCGCGCCAAATCCACACGGAGCAGCCAACAGCGATGTCGTGCGTCCGTCGTTTAATGGCGCTCAGTTGCTGAGACGGACAAAGCTCAGCTGGGTTATCGATTACGGACTCGAAAAGCGAATTGACCGCGCGGCTCTTTACGAACGTCCGTTCGCCTATGCCCAACGCGAAATCTTTCCCTTGAGGGAGAATCATCGCGAGCCGGTGCAGAAAAACCTATGGTGGATGCACGCCCTCCGTCGCCGAGCTATCGAAGCTTCGCTGCTGGCAATCCACGCCTTCTGCTAACGCCGACCGTTTCGAAGTTTCGTATCTTCGCGCTGGTTGATGCCGTTGAGGTTCCCGATCATCAGTTGATTGTCTTCGAGTTGTCGGACTTTGATTTCTTCGGCGTTCTGCATTCGCGGCATCACGAGATTTGGAGCCGTGCTCAAGCGACCCAAGTGAGAGAGCGCGAATCAGGACTTCGCTACACACCTAAAGCCTGCTTCGAGACTTTTCCTTTTCCCTTCGCGTTGAAGCAGCCGTTGCCGCAGGGCGAGAGCACGGCGGAGTCGGAGGCGATGGCGGCGCATCATTACTTCGTGGCGAAGGAGGATGCGGCACCTTACGGCGATTCTGCGCACCGCGCCGCCATTGCCGCCGCTGCGAAGGAATTGAACGACCTGCGCGAACGCTGGCTCAATCCACCGGAGTGGACGAAGACCGTGACGCTGGAGTTTCCCGGCTCAGCCGACGGTCCGTGGAGCCGTTTCATCGATCCGAAGACGGTCGATGCGAAGAGCGGCGTCGGTGCCGTCCGTTACCCGCGCGTCGAACCGCGCGATGCGACGTGTGCCGCCGAGTTAAAGAAGCGCACGCTCACGGCGCTCTACAACGAGCGTCCGGCGTGGCTCGATCATGCGCATCGCAAACTCGATGCCGCGGTCGCTGCGGCTTACGGCTGGCCCGCCGATTTGGGCGATGAGCAGATTCTCGAGCGGCTCCTTGCGCTGAACCTTCAGCGCGCGGCCGCTGAGTCTGCTGCGGCGGAGAAGCCGAAGAGCCGGAAGCGGCAGCGGGAGAAACTGGCGGACGAGCTGATCTGAGGCGCGCGGCAGCGCCGTTTTTCAGGTCCGGACACGGATCGACGGAGTGGGGCGGGCCGTCGAGACGGCCCGTCGAAAGCGGCGTCGAGCCGCCGCACTCCATAACGTAGGGTAGCCGGCGGTTAACCGCGGACTTCGACGACGACGGCGGTGGTGTTGTCGCGGCCGGATTCGGAGACGGCTTCGGTGACGAGTTGTTGGGCGAGGGTTTTTCCTTCGGTGGGGTTGCGCAGGAGGTCTTCGATGCGGTGGTCCCAGAGGCCGTCGATGAGGCCGTCGGAGCAGATCAGGAAACGGTCGCCGGGCTGGTAACCGACGGCGCCGATGTGCGGGTCGATGAATTGGTGGCCGGCACCGAGGGCTTGCTGGAGGGCGTTGCGGCGGGGGTGGGTGCGTTGCTCGCGTTCGTTGAGCTGGCCGTTGCGGCGCATCCAGCCGACCTGGCTGTGGTCGTGGGTGACCTGGGTCATGGGGCCGTTTTTCGGGAGGTAGTAGATGCGGCTGTCGCCGATGTGGCCGAAGTACATCCACTGAGGGGTGAACCAGCAGAGGCTGAGCGTGGCGCCCATGCCGGCGCATTCTTCGTAGGCGTAGCCCATCTTGAGCATATCCTGGTGGATGGCGGAGAAGAGTTCGCCGATGAGATCGGGGAAACCGCTGGACATGCCCTGGGCGGAGAGGCGGAAGCCTTTGGGGAGGAGGCGGGTGATTTTATCGACGGCGATGCGGCTGGCGAATTCGCCGGAGTTGGCGCCGCCCATGCCGTCGCTGACGGCGAAGACGAAGTCGGTCGAGGCCATGGTAGATTCGCCGATTTTGCCGAGGTAGCGGACCTCGTGGCCGTCGAAGGCGATTCCGAGGAAGGCGTCTTCGTTATTGGTGCGGATTTTGCCGATGTCGGTGAGGCCGGACCAAAGGAGGCGGGGGGGGAGAGTGTTGTCGGGAGACGGCGAAGCCATGGAAAACTGCGGAAGAAATTACATGCCCGGGATGCCGTTCGGCGGGCTGGGCGGGGAATCGTCGGCGGCGATGGGGGCGAGCCCGTTGGAAGGATCGTCGAGTAATGTGGCGAACTCGAAGTCGATCACACAGAGGCGGCCGTCAGACGGGCGGTAGGTGATGTTGCGGGCGAAGGCATCTTCGTGGCGGACGCCGTAGCTGGTGAGCTCGGCGAAGACCTCTTTCATGCGTTCGTCGGAGATGTGCTCGATGACGCGGCCGCAGTTGCTCGTGACGATTTTCAGGAGCTCGGGATCGGATTCGAGGAGCTTGGGGACGAATTCGCAGCCCTTGGCTTCCAGATACTTCAAGACTCGGACCTCGTTTTCGAACCGCTCCCTGGCCATGTGCCCGCGGAAGGTTTTATGGACTCTTCCGTCATAGCCGATGCGCACGAGGGCGCGGGCTGTGTTTTTGGCTTCTTCCATGACGTCGGTGCTAAAGGCGGGTGGACAATTTCGCCCGCGACGCTGGGTGGCAAGGGCGACTTCCTGCTTAAAAACGCGCAGAAGTCTGACGGGTGCGGTTCATGGATAAAATTTTTGGCATGAATTTTAGTTCTAGACGCCCGTGGCATGTTAGGTGCTTTTTTGCGGCGCGGTTTGTTCGTGGTCTTCCGGCCAACCAAAACGCTTGAAGAACACACACGACCACTCCCTCCTCCTCAAACTCCACCATGGCCAAATACAAATTGGAATACATCTGGCTCGACGGCTACAAGCCCGTCGCCGGCCTTCGTAGCAAAACGCAGATCAAAGAATTCGCCAGCTTCCCGAAGCTCGAAGAATTGCCCACCTGGGGCTTCGACGGGAGCTCGACCAAGCAGGCGGAGGGACGGAGCTCGGATTGCGTGTTGAAGCCAGTCGCCGTTTACCCGGACAGCACCCGCAAGAACGGCGTGCTCGTCATGTGCGAAGTCATGATGCCGGACGGCAAGACCCCGCACATCTCCAACAGCCGCGCCACGATCCTCGATGACGAGGGCACCTGGTTTGGTTTCGAGCAGGAATATTTCCTCTACGAAAACGGCCGCCCACTCGGTTTTCCCGAAGGTGGTTATCCCGCTCCCCAAGGACCTTACTACACGGGCGTCGGTTATGCCGCCGTCGGTGATGTCGCCCGCCAGATCGTCGAAGAGCATCTCGATCTCTGTCTCGACGCCGGCATCAACCACGAAGGCATCAACGCCGAAGTGGCCAAGGGCCAGTGGGAATTCCAGGTTTTCGGCAAAGGCTCCAAGAAGGCCGCTGACGATGTCTGGGTCGCTCGTTACCTGCTGATCCGTCTCTGCGAACAGTACGGCATCGACGTCCAGTTCCACTGCAAACCGATTCTCGGGCCCTACAACGCTCCGCTCGACTGGAACGGTTCGGGCATGCACTCGAACTTCTCCACGAAGTTCATGCGCGAGGTCGGTGGCAAAGACTACTTCGAGAAGCTCATGGCCGCGTTCTCCAAGCACTGCGCCGAGCACATCGCGGTTTACGGACCGGAAAATCATCTCCGCCTCACCGGCCTCCACGAGACACAGTCGATCGACAAGTTCTCGTACGGTGTCGCCGACCGCGGCGCTTCCGTCCGCGTCCCGCACAGCTTCATCAACAACGGTTACAAGGGCTACCTCGAAGACCGTCGTCCGAACTCCGCGGCCAACCCGTACGAAGTCGCTTCGCGCATCCTCAAGACGATCGCGACCGTCCCGACGACCTGAGTCAGCGACTCACGTTGAGTTTAGTTTTTCGAACGCCACCCGAGAGGGTGGCGTTTTTTTGTGCTGCGTGAGGAGACGGTGGGTGCAGGCAGGCAGAGCTAGGAGCAGCTCAATTTGAAGTGCTCCAGCACGCCTGTTGGACACGATCCCTCCTGCGCCACAGCAATCTTGTTCATCCTCTTAAATCCTGCCCCCAAACTCCGGTGCATCCACCGCACCGCTCTTCCACTTCAGCATTCGGCCTTCCGATTTCGAATTTCAGCTCGATGCGGCCAGCTGCCCGCATCCCGCCGCGATATCGATCCCCCGCCGCTGCCGCACCGTACTCGCGAAACCGTACTCCGCCAGCACCGCCTGAAACCGTTTCGCCGCCTCCGTCCGCGTCGGCGCGCCATCGTACCCGGAAGTCGGATTCAACGGGATCAAGTTCACCTGCGATTCCTCCATCCCCTTCAACAACCGCGCCACCGCATGCGCATTCTCCACCGAGTCGTTCTTCCCCTCGATGAGCGTCCACTCGAAAAAAATCTTCTGCCCCGTCTTCTGCACATAGTAGCGGCACGCCTCCATCAACTCATCGAGCGGCCACCGCTTCGCCGTAGGCACCAGCGCATGACGCTCCTCCTGCGTCGCTCCGTGCAAGCTCAACGCCAGCGAGATCGTCCGCCCTTCATCCGCCAGCCGCCTGATCCCCGGAATCACGCCCACCGTGCTCAACGTGATCTTCGCCGCCCCGATCGCCAGCCCGCTCGAATCGCGAAAAATATCCACCGCCTTCATGACCGCGTCATAATTGTGCAACGGCTCGCCCATCCCCATCAGCACGAGATTCCGCAGCCGCTCGCCCTTCGCCTTCAAAATCCGCTGCACATGCACCACCTGCGCGACGATCTCACCCGTCGTCAGATGACGCGCAAACCCGCGCTGCCCCGTCGCGCAAAACACGCACCCCATCGCACACCCCGCCTGTGAACTGATGCACGCCGTCACACGACTTCCCGTGTAGCGCATCATCACCGTCTCGATCCGCTCCTGATCATTCAGCGCCAGCAGATACTTCTTCGTAAACCCATCCGAGCTGTGCGTCTCCACTGCCACCGGCAAAATTCCGAGCACACACTCCGCCTCCAATTTCGCCCGCACCTTCGCCGGCAACTCGCCCATCGCCGCAAACGAATCTACGCACTCCCAATAAAGATAATTCCAAAGCCGCGCCACATGCACGGGATTCAACTCCCAGCTCACGAGCAACGCCTGCAGCTCCGCCCTAGTCAGATCGTACAAATCGATCCGCCGTCCGGCAGCCGTGTGAATATCCGTCGTCATGAGCTCCCCAACAAAATCCCCTGCGCCCCCTCCGTCGAGCCGCCACTTCACGTAGCCGCGAGCGCGCAGCGAGCAGATTCCCCGTCATCCTCCCATTCAATCCCGCCAACCACTCCTCCTCTCAACCCACCTCCCCAAAACGCAAGAAGCCGCGCCTCGGATGGCGCGGCTTCCCAACACTCGGGTCACCTTTTTATTCTCTGACTCTGACTTACTTTCTGACCTTACCTGTCATGCTATCATTCTGACCTGCTATCTATCCATCTGACATCCTAGCGGAACTGCGTGTGTCCTCCATCGGACTTGGCTTCATACGCATGCACTGAGCGGGCGGAGTCTCCCCAACTGGGGAGATTATCGCGGCGCCAATAATGCGCCTCTGTTATCTCCGTGCGCATGGCCGGATCGCTTGCTCTCAACATGACTCCATTGAGTCCTGCGTAAGCGACATCCTCCGGCCTCAAGTGTAGTTCATCCGCGAGGCGGGCGACGGGAGCGAATTCTTCATCTTCGAGGTGAATCCTGATTACAGGCATAACAACTCCGGGGTTAAGGGTTGAGCTTCTTACCTGCCGAAACCATACGCCCGCACTCACCATCCGGCAAACGCGCCACACACTTTTCCGCACAAAAAATCCCCCTCGTCCGCCCACTCCACTCTCTATCCGCTACCCTCTACCTTCTATCTTCTTCTCTCCGCCCGCCCGCCGCTTCATCCCGCAAACGTCGTCAGCAGCTCCGCGTAAATCTTCGCGCTGCGCACCAACTCTTTAACCGACGCCCGCTCATTCACCGCATGGCAATCCTCTCCGCCTGGCCCGTAGCCCAGCGTAGGGATCTTCAGATGATGCGCAAAAAAATGCATGTCGTTAAACCCAGTCGACACATTGAACACCGCCGCCTTCTTCCGCACCCGCGTCACGGTTTCAGCCATCGCCGCGAAAAACGGATGCTCCGGCGCGTGATAACACGGATGATTGTCCGACACCTTCGCCACCGTGATCCGGCACTCCGGAATCCGCTTCGCCGCCGCCGCCAGAAATGCCCGCAACTCCTTCTCCGCCTCCACCACCGTCTCCACCGCGACCACCCGCCGGTCGATCGAGAAACGCGCCTCCGCCGGCACCGTGTTGATCTTCCCGCCCGGTCCCTGCGCAAAAACACCGCCCACATTCAACGTCGGCCGCATCGTCTTCCCCTCCGGCGTCGTAAACGTCCGCGCCGCCAGCTCCTCCTTGTGCGTATCCAATTCCCGGACGAGCGCCGCCATCTTCTCAAACGCATTCACCCCCTTTTCCGGCTGCGACCCATGCGCCGCCCGCCCGTGCACCGTCACCTCCAGCCAGACGACGCCATTGTGCCCGCAACACACGCGATGCCCCTCGCCGCCTTCCATCACCACCGCGTAGTCCGGCGAAATCGGCGCGTGCTCCACAACCCATCCCGCGCCCAGCGCCGAGTCCGTCTCCTCATCCGCCGTGAACGAAACCTCCACATTCATCAACGGCTCCACTCCGCTCGCCTTCAACGCCCTCAGCGCCATCAGCAAACTCGCGATCGATCCCTTCATGTCCGCCGACCCGCGCCCATACAGCCATCCGCCCGCCACCGCCCCCGAGAACGCCCCGCCCTGTGCCCAGTTTCCCGATACAGGCACCACGTCATAGTGCGCGTTGAAATGAATCGTCTTCTTCGCGCCGCGCGCCTTGCGAAATCCCAGCACATTCCACCGCGGAAACCCGTGCTGGTCCGCCGGCAGCGTCTTCTTCAATAACGCCGCCGGCACCGCCAGCCGCCGAGCCTTCAACCCCGCCGCCCCCAGTTCCTCCACGAGCCGAGCCGTGATCGCATCATAGTTTTCCCCCGGCGGATTCACCGTCGGCATGCCCACCAGATCCCGCAGCAACTCCGTCAGCTCATCCACGTGCGCATCGATATAGTCGGCAGGCGTCATGACCGGGCAGAATCGCGGAAACGCGTAAGAACGGAAGCGCGGAAAAATTCCGCTACTCCTCATCGGCTCCTGGCCTGATCGCACTTTTCCCGCACCGCTCATCCTCTCAGAAAAACTCCTCATCCGTCCGCGCTTCCGCTCGTCAGCCTTCCCGCGATTAACTCCCCAACCGGATCTAAGCCACAGCCGCTCCCCGTTTCACCCTTCACTCTTCACCTTTCACCCTTCCTCGGATGTCCGCCACCGACCTCATCGCCCGCCTCAACCTCCAACCCCTCCCGCACGAAGGCGGATTCTTCGCCCGCACCTGGACCAGCCGCGAAACCCTCCCCGACGGGCGCCCCCTCGGCACCGCCATTTATTTCCTCCTCACGCCCGACGGCTTCTCCGCCCTCCACCGCCTCGATGCCGACGAGCTCTGGCACTTTCACTCCGGCGATCCCGTCGAACACCTCCAACTCTCCCCCTCCGGCTCTGCCAGTATTTCGCGCCTCGGCCCCAATCCTGCCTCCGGCGAAATCCCGCAACTCACCGTCCCCGCCGGCTCCTGGCAGGGTGCCCGCCTCGCGCAAAACCCCCGCCTCGGCTGGGCCCTCCTCACCTGCACGATGAGCCCCGGCTGGACCGACTCCGGCTTCGAACTCGGCTCGCGCGCCGATCTCCACGCGCTCTATCCCGCACACATGAGTTTAATCTCCGCCCTCACGCGCACCGCTTAACCACTCCACGGTCTGCCCCACTTCCCGGCTCTTCTCTCCATGAAAAGATGCGCCGGCCTGTAGTGTTTTCCCTGCTTGCGACCTTCGGCACGAGTTACCGGTTGGAAAACCCCGCCACGCGCACGTTACTTTTTTCTCAACAACCATGGCCCTCGCCGACTTACGCAAAGACTACTCGCTCGCCGGACTCCTCGAAAAGGATCTGGCCCGCGACCCTTTCCGTCAGTTCGACAAATGGTTCCAGGAAGCCGAGGCCGCCAAAATCCCAGAACCCAACGCCATGGTCTGCTCGCTCGCCACGACCGACGGCCGCCCCTCTTCCCGCATCGTCCTCCTCAAAGCCGTCGATGGCCGCGGCTTCGTATTTTATACCAACTACGACAGCCGCAAAGGCCGCGAACTCTCCGCCAACCCCCGCGCCTCCCTCCTCTTCCCGTGGATCGCCATGGAGCGCCAGGTGATCGTCGAGGGCACCGTCACCCGCCTCACCCGCGAAGAATCCGCCGCCTATTTCCACAGCCGCCCCCTCGCCAGCCAGCTCGGCGCCTTGGCCTCCCCGCAAAGCACCATTCTCCCCAACCGCGCCGCCCTCGACGACGCCTATAAAGCCATCGAGAAAAAATACGCCGGCGAAGAAATCCCCCTCCCTCCGCACTGGGGCGGCTACCGCGTCTCCCCCGAGTCCGTCGAGTTCTGGCAAGGCCGCCGCTCTCGCCTCCACGACCGCCTCCGCTACCGCCGCGAAAAATCTGGCGACTGGATCGTCGAACGCCTCGCCCCATAACACGCCTGCTTTTCTCCCAACCGACACGCCCACGTGAGGTACCTCCAATCAACGCCGCCATTCCCCGCGCTCCCAGACGCGCGTGACACCCGGGACAAACCCCCGGCGGCGCCGCTGCTTGCCGCCGCCGTCCACGCCCAAAGCGAAGGCGTCCTCATCGTGGAGAAGCGTTGGACCCGCAAAGGTCTCAAAATCATTTTCGCCAACGAAAGCTTCTGCGCCATGACCGGCCACACCGTATCCGGTCTCCGGGCACTCGGCCTCGCCGCGCTCCACATCGAGGAAGACACCATCCCGCGCCTGAAAGATTGGGTCGCCCATCTCCAAAGCGGCACCGTTTTCGGAGGCGAGGGCAGCCTGCGCCGCAAGGACAACTCCGCTCTTTTCGCCGCGTGGAACTACTGCCCCGTTCACGACCGGCGCGGCAAAGTCACCCACATCGTCGCCACCTTCCGCGACCTCACCGAAAAACGCCGCCTCCAGGAAGCCCTCGTTCACTCGCAACGCCTCGACGCCGTCGGCCGCCTCGCCGGCGGAGTCGCCCACGACTTCAACAACCTCCTCTCCGTCATCAACGGCTACTGCGAAATCCTCGCCACAAAAGCCCCGATACGCCGCCAGGCCTCCCGCGAACTCGAGGAAATCCACCTCGCGAGCCAGAAAGCCGCCACCCTCGTCCGCCAGCTCCTCGCCTTCTCCCGCCGCCAGGCGATGAACCCAAAAGTCATCAGCCTCAACCAGCTCGTCCGCGACAACGCCGAGATCCTCTCCCGCCTCCTCAAGCCCGCCAAATCCCTCGCCCTCTCGCTCGACGCCGAATCCCTCAACGTCCGCGTCGACCCCGCGCAGCTCCAGCAGGTCCTCCTCAATCTCACCATCAACGCCCGCGATGCCCTCGCCGACGGCGGCCAGGTCACTCTCACCACCGCCCTCCGCGAAATCACCAGCGACCAGCACCCCGATCCCGCCGAACTCGATCCCATCCCCACCGGACGCTACGCCGTCCTTTCCGTCCACGACAACGGCAGCGGCATGGACGAACAGACGCAGTCCCACCTCTTCGAACCGTTCTTCACCACCAAGGAACCAGGCCACGGCACCGGCCTCGGCCTCGCCCTTGTCTACGGCGTCGTCCAGCAAAGCGGCGGCCACATCCGCGTCCAAAGCGCCCCGCGCGTCGGCACCACCTTCGAAATTTTCCTCCCCGAAGCCCGCGAAGCCATCCAGTCCGCGCCCACCCAAATCCCCGCCATCCCCACCACCCGCGGCCGCGAAACCGTCCTCCTTGTCGAAGAAGACGACGTCATCCGCAAAATGGTCGCCAGCATTCTCACCGCCGACGGCTACACCGTCCTCTCCGAACGCAACGCCGACGACGGCCTCGACATCTCCCGCCGCCTCGGACGCCCCATCGATCTCCTGATCACCCAGATCGGCGGCACCGCCGGCAACGCAGGCGAAAAACTCGTCCGCGAACTCCACGCCGAGCACCCCAAAGTCCGCGTCCTCGCCACCTGCAACGCCGACAGCCCTCCGCTCGCCACCCTCCCCGTTTCCGCCGCCGCCTGCGTCGTGAAACCCTTCGCCCTCAGCGCCCTCATCAAAGCCGTCCGCACTCTGCTCGACGCCAGAAAAAGCGCCTGACGCCCGCCCGTCCGTAGCCGTATCACTTAAGATGCGGCCTCCCAGGTGGAGCCGCGCACTCCGTCGCGCTGTTCACCATCCACTCGCTCTCCTGCTTAGAGCTGTTTCAGAAAAGTCATGGCCGTTATTCTGCGCCCCGTCGCGTCGCAGTGATTACGGTCGGACCGGGCTTCCGAGGAGCACACACGGCCGGGACAGACTCACAACATAGGTAACACTTTGTGGTTTGGAGGAGCTCTCCGCTCAGGCTGAGACTGGGGTGTGAGCGGGGCGGGCCTTGCGGGAGATGCAAAGCGAGCGAGATGTGTTTTGGCGATGAGAGGGAGACGACTTGGCGTGTTTGCGGACGCGAGCTTCGCCGTGGACGAGGTCGGTGAGGTGGTGGACGGTGGTATTGAGGGATTCGGCTTGGGCGTGGAGTTCTTCGGAGGCGCTGGCGGATTCTTCGGCGCCGGCGGCGTTGGTCTGGGTGACTTTGTCCATGAGCGAGATGGCGTCGTTGATCTGGTTGATGCCCTGCGCCTGTTCCTGGGTAGCGTTGGCGATGTCGGCGACGAGCGTTTCGAGGCGGCCGATCTGGCCCTGGATGGTGGTGAAGCTGGCGGCGACTTGCGTGGTGAGTTGAACGCCTTCGCGGCTGCGGCTGACGGATGTTTCGATTTTCTCGGCGGTCTCTTTGGCGGCGACGGCTGAGCGTTGGGCGAGGGAGCGGACTTCGTCGGCTACGACAGCGAAACCGGCTCCGGCGTCGCCGGCGCGAGCGGCTTCGACGGCGGCGTTGAGAGCGAGGATGTTGGTCTGGAAGGCGATTTCGTCGATGGTCTTGAGGATCTTGGTGATCTCTTCGCTACTTTGGTTGATCGCGTGCATCGAGTTTTGCATGGCCTGCATCTGGCGGGCGCCTTCGTTGGCGGAGGCGTGGGTTTCGCTGGCGGTTTCCTTGGCGGCGCGGGTGCTCTCGGCGTTGTGTTTGGTCATGCTCGAAAGCTCTTCGAGCGAGGCGGAGGTTTCCTCGAGCGAGGAGGCTTGTGAAGATGCGCCGTGGGCGAGGGACTGGCTGGAAGCGGAGACCTGGCTTGCGGCGGCTGCGGTCTGGGCGGCGCCTTCGGTGAGTTCGGAGGTGACCTGGTTGATGGTGACGGAGAGGCGGTGGGTGACGAACCAGCTGAGGCCACCGCCGACGATGAGGCCGAAGGCGAGGAGCACGGCGGTTTCCTTGAGGAGGAAGACGTAGCGGGCGCGGGCGGCGTTGTATTCAGATTCGGCGACGCTGAGCTGGAGGTCGACGAGTTCGGCGATCTTGTTGCTGATGGGATCGATGGTGGCGTAGAGCGGGCCGTCGAAGTCGCCGAGGGTGCCGGTGAGCAGGCCGGTTTTGCCGTCGAGGTGGCGGATGAGTTTTTCGACGGCGGCGTTGGCGGGGGCGAAGAGGCGGGCGGCTTCATCGGCGAGGCGGCTTTCCTCGGGCGTCAGATAAGTGGAGATGTACGTCTGCCACTTTTCCAAGATGAGTGACTGGGCGGCGCGCAGGCTCTGGATGGTGGCGGGAGCGTCGGTGAGGCCGGCGTTGGCTTTGTTGACGGCGTCGATGATGGCGACGGCGTAGGCGTCGGCGATGTGCTTGAGGTGGTCGAGCGGGACGACGCGGTCGTTGTAGACGGTTTCGAGACCGCGATTGGTTTGTTGGATACCGCGAAGGCCGAGCGCGCCGACAGCGGTGGCGACCAGGAGGAGAAGGGCGCTGACCAGATAGAGTTTGGTGCAGAGTTTGAGGCGTTTCATGGGAGGAGAAGTAGGGAGAGTAGAGGTACTTAACTGCGGCCATTGTACCCGAAGACGCTGTCACGGAGTTGTCACATGTCGTCGCGGCGGCGTTTGTTTCGATGGGCGCGGGGCTGTGCGGAGACGATTGGCGGACGGGAGCGGGCACGAAAAAACCTCCGGTGATGGCCGGAGGTTTTTAGGTGGAGTGGGGATGCGCGGCAGAGGAGCGGTCTCAGACGTCTTTGAAGAAGGCGTCGGCGTCGCTGGCGCCGACGGCGACCGGCTGACGAAGTGACGGGCGTTTGTGCGGCGTGATTTTTTTGGTGAGCTTCGCGACTTTGGCGGGTGTGGAAGCAGGAGTTGTTTCGTGCGAAGCGGCGGGGGCGATTTTTTTGGTGGAGCCACCGACGAGTTTTTGGAGGTCGGCGACGGCCTGGGTGAGGACGGTGGCCTGGCCGTTGAGGTCTTGGGAAGCGGCGGAGGATTCCTCGGCGCTGGCGGCATTGGATTGGGTGACCTTGTCCATTTGCGAGACGGCGACGGTGACCTGGCCGATGCCCTGGCTTTGCTCGGTGGAGGCGGTGGCGATTTCGCCGACGAGGGTGTCGAGCTGGAGGATTTGCTGCTGGATGCTTTCGAAGCTGCGGGCGACCTCGGCGCCGATCTGAGTGCCCTGCTGGCTCTTGGCGACGGAGTCCTCGATCTTCACGGCGGTCTCTTTGGCGGCGGCGGCGCAGCGCTGGGCGAGGGCGCGTACTTCATCGGCCACTACGGCGAAGCCGGCACCTGCGGAGCCGGCGCGGGCGGCTTCGACGGCGGCGTTGAGAGCGAGGATGTTGGTCTGAAAGGCGATCTCGTCGATGGTCTTGAGGATCTTGGAAATGTCGGTGCTGGCGGCGGCGATGGCGGCGAGGGCGCTCTGCATGGTTTTGACCTGCTCGGCGCCGGCGTCGGCAGACTGGCGGGTGTGGGTGGCGGCGAGCTTGGCCTGCTGGGCGCTGTCGGCGTTGCGCTTGGTCATGCTGGAGAGTTCTTCAAGTGAGGCGGAGGTTTCTTCGAGGGAGGCGGCCTGCTCGCTCGCTCCCTCGGCGAGGGAGTGGCTGCTGCCGGCGACCTGGCCGGAGGCGGCGGCAACTTGGGCGGAGGCGTCGTCGAGAGTAACCGACATGCGGCGGAGGGCGCGGTTAATGCCTCGGATGATGAACCAGCCAAGGACGAGGGAGATGGCCACGGAGATGGCGGAGACCGACGTAGTGAGAAAACGGGCACGCTGGGAGGTGTCTGTCATCTGACCGGCGACGAGCCGGGCGATGTCGGCGTTCCAGATGAGGACTTGGGAGAGTTTTTCCTGAAAGGCGAAGTAGCCGGGCTCGAGGGTTTCCAGGCGGAAGGTTTCGGCTTCGGCGGTTTTGCCGTCGCGGAGAAGTGCGAGATAGGCGGCGCGTTGTTTTTGGAAAAGTGCGCGGCGCGCAGTCAGGTCGGCGAAGGCGATACGGTCCTCCTCCATGGTGATGGCGCGTTCGTAGGCACCGAGAGACTTGGTGGAGGCGGCGATGTTGGCGTCGGATTCGGCTATGTATTTTTCGCGGAGGTCGGGGGTGCGAGCGATGGAGACTTCAAGAAGTTTGATGTAGCCGAGGAGGCAGTTGGTGGCGATCTCCGAGGAGCTGACGAGGCCGGGGATGGCGTCGTCGCGGAGGCGTTTTTTGGCGAACGTTTCCAGATTGTCGAAGGCGACGTGGGCGACGGTGGATATGGCGACGAGGAGAGCGAGCAGCAGGCCGCCGGCGAAGGCGATGCGGCGGGCGATGGTCCAGGGTTGGAATCGGAAGCGTTTGAGCGAATTGCCGGTGAGGGGGGATGTTTTCATGGGAGAAGAGTCGAGTGGAAGAATCAGGCGGCCTGGGCGGTGTCGGTGGCGCCGACGACGCGTTGGATATCGAGGAGGGTTTTCACTTCGCCGCGGGCGCGGGCCATGCCGAGGATGCAGGAGGTGTCCACCGCGGTGCCGAAAGTGGGGGCGGGCTCGATCGCATCGGTGTCGATGGTGAGAACGTCATCGACGGAATCGACGATGAGGCCGGTTTGGGAGGTGCGGCCGGAAGCGGTGGATGTCTGGACGACGACGATGCAGGTGCGCTCGGCGATGGCGGCTGCGAGGTCGAATTTGAGGCGGAGATCGACGACGGGGATGACGCGGCCGCGGAGGTTGATGACGCCTTTGACGAAGTGCGGCATCCGGGGGAGCGCGGTGATTTTCTGGAGGCGGATGATTTCGCGGACGGCGGTGACAGAGAGGCCGTAGGCTTCACCGGCGAGCTGGACCGTGAGGTATTTGCCGCTGGGCGACGCCTCGGAGACTGAAAGAGGAGATTTTTCCATGACCCCAGTTTCTCAGAAACCGGGGGGAGGTTATGTCACCGAGGTGTCACAAGCGCGGAGCCGGTGACGTGGTCGCGGAGAGGGCGGCGTGGGTGGCGGCGAGGAGTTGTTCGCGGGTGAAAGGCTTGGGGAGGAGGCGGACGCGGTGTTCGGCGAGGGCGGCGGCGGGTAGTTCGGAGGCGTCTAGGCCGCTGATGGCGACAATCGGAAGATCGGAGTGGAGGCGGCGGATGGCGCGGATGGCGGCGAGGCCGTCGAGGTGCGGCATCATCAGGTCGAGGATGAGGCAGGCGAGGCGGTCGCGGTGAGTCGCGACTTGCGCGAGGGCGTCGGCACCGTCGCTGGCGGTGAGCGGGCGATAGCCGGAGGCTTCGAGGGAGGATTTCATGATTTCGCGGACGGCGCGGTCGTCGTCGGCGAGGAGAATCCATTCGCCGTTGCCGGTGGGTGGTTCTTCGAGCGCGTCGGCTAGATCGTCGCAGGTGCCGGTGGCGGCGGGGAGGTAGATGTGGAAGTGCGCGCCGGAGCCGGGGGAGGATTCCACTTGGAGGAATCCGCCGTGGTCGCGGACGATGGTCTGGACGGTGGCGAGGCCGAGGCCGGTGCCTTTGCCGGGGGCCTTGGTGGTGAAGAAGGGATCGAAGATTTTCGTGAGGACTTCGGGCGACATGCCGGGGCCGGTATCGGAAACGCTGAGACGGATGAAGTCTCCGGCGAGGGCACCGGGTATGAGCGCGGCGGCGGAGGCGTCGAGTGTGCGGCGTTCGAGAGAAAGGGTGAGTTCGCCGCCGGTGGCCATGGCGTCGCGGGCGTTGACGCAGAGGTTCATGAGCACCTGGTGGAGGCGGCTGGCGTCGCCGAGAACGAAGGGGAGATCGGCGGCGAAGCGGCTGCGGATGGCGATGGAGCGGGGGAAGGTTTCCTGGATGAGGTGGTGGACCTCTTTGACGAGGTGTTCGAGGCGGAAGGGTTCGCGTTCGCCCTCGCGGCCGCGGACGAAGAGGAGGATTTGTTTGACCATGTCGGCGCCACGTCTGGCGCTGGCGAGCATGATGTCGGCGAGGCGGCGGTCGGCCTCGGGGAGGCCGGACTCGGCGAGGATCTGGCCGGACATGAGGAGCGGGGTGAAGACGTTGTTGAGGTCGTGGGCGATACCGCTGGCGAGTGAGCCGATGCTTTCGAGGCGCTGGGCGCGGAGGAACTGGGCCTCGATTTTTTTGCGCTCGGTCATGTCGGTATTCACGACGAGGATATTGAGCGGGTCGCCGGTGAGGTCGTCGCGGACGAGGGTCCAGCGGGATTCGACGAGGAGTTCGGAGCCGTCGCGGCGGTGGTGGGTGAGTTCGCCGGTCCATTCACCGTCGGCGAGGGTGGCGGCGAGCGCGCTGGTGCGGGTGAGTTCGTCGCGGGAGCCGGTGAGTTCGTCGGCGTTGCGGGCGATGGCTTCGGAGGACGGGTGGCCGTAGAGGCGCTCGGCGCTGCGATTCCAGTAGGTGACGAGGCCGTCGAGGGAGCGGACGAAGATGGCGTCGCGGGCTTTGTCGAGGAGGGCGGCCTGGGCGCGGGTTTTTTCCTGGGCGAGGATGCGGGCGTGCATCTCGGCGCGGAGAGTTTCGTTGGATTCGGCGAGGAGGGCGGTGCGTTCGATGACGCGTTGTTCGAGCTGGTCGCGGGCTTCTTGTTGCTGGCGGTGGAGGGCGTGGTTGGTGAGGGCGAGTTCGATGCAGAGCTGGAGTTCGCGTTCTTTGAAAGGTTTCAGGAGGTAGCTGGCGGCGTGGGTGAGCTGGGCGCGTTGGAAGGTTTTTTCGTCGGCGTTGGCGGTTAGGAAGACGACGGGGAGATCCAGTTCGGAGCGGATGAGGGCGGCGGCCTGGATGCCGTCGAGTTCGCCCTGGAGCTGGATGTCCATGAGGACGAGGTCGGGTTTGAGCTCGGTGGCGAGTCGGATGGATTCCTCGCCGGAGGCGGCGGTGGCGCAGATCTCGTAGCCGAGGCGGGTGAGGCGTTGCTCGAGGTCGAGGGCGACGACCATTTCGTCTTCGGTGATGAGGATGCGGGCGGTCATGGATCAGGCGGGGTTTTTGCGGGGAATCTCGCGGAAGGTGATGGCGAAGGCGGCGCCGGGGCCGGGCTCGATCTGGAGATCGCCGCGCAGCTGGCGGACGAGGGTTTTGACGAGCTGCATGCCGAGGGACTTGGTCTGGCGGAGGTCGAAGTCGGCGGGGATGCCGCGGCCGTTGTCGCGGACGACGAGGCGGAATTCGCCGGGACCGGCGCGCGTGAGGGAGATATCGATACGGCCGGCGGCACCGGGGGGAAAGGCGTGTTTGCAGGCGTTGGAGACGAGTTCGTTGACGATGAGTCCGCAGGGGATGGCGGTGTCGATGCCGAGCTCGATGGAGGCGACGTGGAGGTCGAAGGCGATGCCTCGGGTGGAGACGCCGAAGGCGGCGACGAGGTTTTCGGTGAGGTCGCGGAGGTAGTCGGCGAAGTCGATGTGGCCGAGGTCGGAAGACTGGTAGAGTTTTTCGTGGATGAGGGCCATGGAGGCGATGCGGCCCTGGGATTCGGCGAAGAGGCGGCGGGAGGTTTCGTCGTGGAGGTGACCGAGTTGGAGATTCAGCAGACTGGAGATGATCTGCATGTTGTTCTTCACGCGGTGGTGGATCTCTTTGAGGAGGACTTCCTTTTCGGCGAGTGAAGTGCGGATGGTTTCCTCGACGCGGAGGCGATCGGTGATGTCGCGGCAGACGCAGACGAGGCCCCCGTCGCGGATCTGCGTAAGGGAAAGTTCCTCAGCGAAGGTGGTGCCGTCGCGGCGGCGGGCGGTGGCGATGCCGCGCCATTTGCCATCCTGGATAAGCGCGGGGAAGGCGGCGTCTTCGAGGCGGCGGACTTCTTCGTCGGTGTAGAGCGTGCGCCAGGACTGGCCGCGGAGTTCGGAGGTTTTGGTGTATCCGAAAAGTTCGAGGTGGATGGCGTTGAGGTAGGTGAAGCAGCCGGTGGAATCGAGGATGGCGACGCCGTCGATGGCGGCTTCGATGGCGGCGCGTTGTTTGCCGAGGTCTTCTTCGGCGAGTTTGCGTTCGGTGATGTCGTGGAGGGTGCCGGCGGTGCCGGCGATGCGGTCGTGCTCGTCGAGGACGAGGCGGGCGAAGACTTCCATCCAGCGGTAGCCGCCGTCTTTGGTGAGGTAGCGGACCTCGTGGCGGCAGTAGTCTTTTTTGCGCTCGATGAGCGGGAGGAAGAGCTGGTTGTTGCGATCGCGGTCGTCGGGGTGGACGTAGTTGAGGAAGAGGGTGTCGAGGGATTCGGCGACGGAATAGCCGGTGATTTCTTCCCAGGCGGGGTTGAGGAAAGTCCAGAAGCCGGCTTCGTCGGTCTGGAAGACGGCTTCCTTGAGATTGGAGACGAGGGAGCGGTAGCGGGTTTCGCTGTCAAGGTGGGCGCGGGCGGTGGCGCGGTTGAGGAGGACGGCGCCGAGGACGCGGGTGGTGGAGAGAAGGGCGTCGATTTTTTGCGGGCTCCAGGGCGGGGAGTCGTTTTTGAAGCCGAGGGACATCATGCCCCAGAAACGGCCGGGGCCGGCAAAGATGGGGAGGGCGACAAAGGAGTCGGCGCCGAGGGCGAGCCAGAGGGACTGCTCGGCGGAAGCGCAGGCGTCGCGGCGGTTTTGGACGGGGCGGCCCTGGCGGAGGGAGTCGGCGGAGGACCAGCCGGCGGTGTTTTCAAAGAGGAGATCGCGGAGGTTGTCGCGGGTGGACGACTGGCAATCGGAGCCCCAGAGGGTGTCGAGCGAGAGGAGCGGGGAACCGGCGAAGCCGTTGTGGTGGCGCCAGACGGCGACGTGGTCGGCGCGGGTGGCCTGGCCGATTTGTTCGAGGGCGAGGGGGAGGGAGGCGGCGTAGTCGGCGGCGTTGAGGAGGATCTCGGCGGCGTAGCTGGCGGCCTGGTGAATGGCGTCGCGGCGTTGGAGCGACTCCTCGGTCTGGATACGGGAGGTGACGTCGGTCTGGACGCCGATGAAGTGGGTGACGGGACCGAGGTCGGAGCGGACGGGCGAGACATCGAGCTCGTTCCAGAAGAGGGATCCGTCTTTGCGATAATTGCGGAGGACGACGCGGCAGGGGGCGTCCTGGGCGAGGGCGGCGCGGAGTTCGTGGAGGGCGGGTTGGTCGCGGTCGTGGCCTTGGAGGAAGCGGCAGTTGCGGCCGATGACATCGTGCGCGGAGTAGCCGGTGATGCGCTCGAAGGCGGGATTTACCTGGATGACGGGGCGGCCGGGGGCCTGGGCATCGACGATGACGATGCCGTTGTTACAGGCCTTGAGGGCCTGGTCCATGAGGTGGAGGTTTTGTTTGCGGGCGACGGCGATAGTGACGTCGTGGAGGACGCTTTGGAGGCGGGGTTCGCCGCCGCAGTCCGGGTGGACGATGCGGGTGACGTCGTCGATCCAGCGTATCGGTTGTCCGGGGACGACGAGGCGGTAGCGCTGGGTGAGAGAGGTGGCAGTACTGGCGAGAAAGCGTTCGCGCTCGGAGGCGATGCGGGCGCGGTCGTCTGGGTGAAGGACGTCGAGTTGTTCGCTGGTGCGGCCGAGGAGGTCGGCGGGGGCGAGGCCGAATTCGGAGACATTATCGGAGACGAAATCGACGGGCCAGCCGGGGGAGAGGCGGCGGCGGAGGGCGATGAAGCCGCTTTGATGGATGATGCCGTCGAGCGTGGAGGAGCGGTCGAGGGCCTGACGGAGACGGACGGCTTCGGATTCGCGGAGGGCGAGCATGCGGGTGAGCTCGGCGCGGTTGACGACCTGGCGGGAAAGGGTGGCGAGGGCTGTTTCCTGAGCGGCGGAGAGGGGACGGACGCGGCGGTCGAGGACGCAGATGGTGCCGAGGACATCACCGGGCGCGCGGGTGAGTTTGGCGCCGGCGTAGAAGCGGATGCGGGGTTCGGAGCGGACGCACACGGCGTCGCGGAAAGCGGGGTCGGCGGTGGCGTCGGCGAGAGAAAATACGGGGACGTCGCCGGCGAGGGTGCGGGCGCAAAAGCCGGCGGCGCGGAGTTCGGGAGTGACGGAGAGACCGTGGACCGTGGGTGGCGACGACGGTGTAGTCTTCGCCGGTGCGCATCATGATCAAGGCCATGGGCGCGTCGCAAAGGCTGGCGGCGAGGGAGGCGATGTCCTGGTAGTCGGAGGCTGGAGACGGCGTGCCGGTGACGTTGGCAGCGGTCTCGATGGGGAGTGGCGTGAGTGCGGGGGCGGCGGGTGCGTTCACGCGTGTGGTCTTATCCCGGGACGCGGGCAAATGGACGGACGTGAGTTTTGGGACAATGCCATGGGGATGAATCGGATCGCGTGAGGCCGGGCTTAAGCGGTGAGGCTGCGCGTATTTTGTACTCAGGGGAGGTCACGGGCGGGCTCGGCGAGGCGGGGGAGGTCGAAGGTTTCGAGCCAAAGGAGGAAGGAGAAGGTGCTGCCGCGGCCGGGGGCGCTTTGGAGCCAGATGCGGCCGCCCATGATGCGGACGAGTTGTTCGCTGATGGAGAGACCGAGGCCGAGGCCGCCGTGGCGGCGGGAGTCGGACAGGTCGGCCTGGGAGAAGGGGGCGAAGATGCCGGCGTGGAGTTCCGGAGGGATGCCGATGCCGGTGTCGCTGACGGAGACTTCGAGGCAGACGCGGGTGCCTTCGCGGGCGCGGAGACCGACGAGGATGTCGATCTCGCCGCGGTCGGTGAACTTGATGGCGTTGTCGGCGAGGTTGAGGAGGACCTGGCCGAGGCGGAGGGGATCGCCGTAGACGAGCGGGGGGACTTCGGGGGCGATTTCGCAAGTGAGGACGAGTTGTTTGGCGCGGGCGCGTTGTTCGAGGGAATCGATGAGGGGGGCGAGGCGGTTGCGGAGGTCGAAGCCGGAGCGGGTGAAGGCGATTTTCCCGGCGTGGGCGTTGGAGTAGTCGAGGAGGTTGTCGATGAGACCGAGGAGACTTTGAGCGGAAGACTGAACGACGGAAAGGCACTCGCGGTCGGCATCGGATCGAGGGGAGTCGAGGAGGATCTCGGTCATGCCGAGGATGCCGTTCATCGGAGTGCGGAGCTCGTGGCTGATACAGGCGAGGAACTGGCTCTTGGCGCGGGAGGCGGCGAGGGCGTCGTCGCGGGCTCGTTCGAGGGCGCGGACGGTGTCGGCGTGGCGGGCGATCTCGGTCTGGAGATCGGCGTTGGCCTGGCGATAGGCGGCGGTGCGGAGTTCGACGCGGAGTTCGAGTTCGTCGCGCATGCGGCGGAGCTCGGCTTGGGTCGAGTGATGGTGGAGGGCCATGTCGATGGCGAAGCGGAGTTCGCGCTCTTTGACGGGCTTGGAGAGGAAGCTGTAGGGGGCGATGGCTTGGGCGCGGGCGAGGGTGGCGACGTCGGCGTTGGCGGTGAGAAAGACGATGGGGAGATCGAGTTCGGTGCTGAGGCGGCTGGCGGTCTCGATGCCGTCGAGGTCGCCTTGGAGCTGAATGTCCATGAGGACGAGACCGGGCTTGAGCTGGCGGGCCTGGGCAAGGGCGTCTTCGCCGGACATGGCGACGCCGACCACGGTGTAGCCGGCGGCTTCGAGGCGGCGGCGGAGGTCCATGGCGACGAGGAGTTCGTCTTCGACAAGGAGAAGGGTGGGCGTGCTCATGGGGACATCATCGCAGAAGAGATGAGGGCGATGAGTCACGGAGCTGTCACAAACTTGCCGGCGGCGGATTTCGTGTGTGAGGTTGAGCGCGCCGGGCAGGCCGGCGAAATTATCCATGAGCCTTTTACCCCGTGTGTTGGTGGTTGATGACGATGCGGCGATCCGCGCGAGCGTGGTGCGCTGTTTGCAGGGAGAAGGGTATCGCGTGCTGGAGGCGGTGGATGGCGCGCAAGGGGTGGAGGTGACGCTGAAGGAGAAGCCGGCGCTGATCGTGATCGATGTGATGATGCCGAGACTCGGCGGCGTGGAAGCGGTGGAGGAAATGCGGCGGCTGGGGGTGGCGTCGCCGGTGCTGATGTTGACGACGCGGAACGAGACGCCGGAGCGGGTGAAGGGATTGAAGGCAGGGGCGGACGATTATCTGGGGAAGCCTTTCGACAAGGAAGAGCTGCTGGCGCGGGTGCATGCGCTGTTGCGGAAGCATGAGCGGCAAGCGCCGGCGGGACGGGTGTTAAGATTTAATGAACTCGTCGTGGATCTGGACCAGAAAGCGGCGCGAAAAAACGGGGAAGACGTGGCGCTGACGCGGACGGAGTATGCGTTGCTGGAGTTGTTCGCGGCGCATCTGGGGGCGGCGGTGACGCGGGATCAGATGCTGGATGCGGTGTGGGGGTACACGTATTATCCGTCGACGCGGACCGTGGACACGCACATCTGGCGTTTACGGAAAAAACTCGGGGACAATGCGGAGAATCCGCGGTGGTTGAAGCGGGTGCAGGGGCAGGGGTATGTTTTGACCTGCGCAACCGGTTGAGAATCCATGGCGTGTGCCGATGGAGCGTGTGACTTCATCCGCCTTGGCCACCACACTGACAGATCCTCCGCTATTAACGACCCCCGACATGGCATCGCGCGACACCGCAGTGGCCGGCCCGACGACTGGCGAATGGATGATTGCGGGGTTGCTCGCGGGAAATCTCGCTTGGACAACGCTTTGTCTTGGGGGCGTGCGCGCGGAGACGATGGTGTTGAGCTGGGCGCTGACGGGGATCGCGCTGGCGTTGCAACTGGCGCTGACGGCGTGGACGGGCGGGCGATCGCATGCGGCGGGTTTCTGGCTGTTGCCGTTTCTCGGATACGCGGCGGTGAGTGTGCTGTGGATCACGCCGGTGCCGTGGATCGGGAAACGCGAGTGGCTGGGGTGGGCGCAACTGGTGGCGACTTTTTGGATTTCGTTGAATGGGCTAAGGCGTCCGGGGCCGCGATTGGTGGTGGTCGGGACGGCGCTGGGGCTGGCGGTTTTCGCGGTAGTGCTCGCGACGTACCAGCGGTTCATCGCGCCGGAGTGGCTGATGATGGAGCGCACGCAGGTGGCGCAGTACATCGGGCGGACGAGCGGGAGTTTTGGGAATCCGAATAACTTTGCGGCGCTGCTGGCGCTGGCGATTCCGCCGGTGCTTTCGCTGGCGTGGCAGCGGGGGGCGACGGCGTTTCAGCGGGTGCTGTTTGGTTATCTCGCGCTGGTGTTGTTACTGGGGATCGGGCTGACGATCAGCCGGGGCGGGTGGCTGGCGCTGGCGTTGGCGCTGGCGTGCTGGCCGTTATTCGCGCGGAGCCAGGCATGGGCGTCGCGTATCTTGCTTTCGGCGACAGCGCTGGGCGCGGTGATCATGGCGGGGGCGGCGCTTTATTCGACGGTGCCGCTGGTGAAGACGCGGCTGGATAATCTGGCCAGGGACCGCGGGGAATGGTCGCGGCCGATCTTGTGGGAGGCGTCGACGCAGTTGTTTACGAGCGCGCCGGTGGTGGGTACGGGGGCGGGGAGTTTCAACACGCTGTTCGAGCGGCACCGGCCGGAGCGGTTCAACGACGAGCCGCAGTGGGCGCATAACGAGTATTTGAATACGCTGAGCGACTACGGGCTGGCGGGTTTTGTTTTGTTTTTCGGAGCGATCGCGGGCGTCGCGTGGAAGGTGGCGGCGAGAGCGGCGCGGGCTCCGGTTTTCGGAGAGGTGAACGCGGGGTGGCGCGCGCCGGGGGTGACGCACGCGATGAGCGTGGGGTTGCTGGCGTTTGCGGCGGCGAGTTTCGTGGATTTTCACCTGAAGATCCCGGCGCTGTGCATGATGGTGGCGCTGGTGGCGGCGGAAGTGGTGCGGCGGCACTGGCCGGCGGAGGAGGCGGGCGAGCCGGAGCCGTTGCGGCAGCTCGGGGGGATCGTGGCGGCGGTGGCTGTGGTGATATTGATGCTGGCGGTGGCGTTGCCGACCTATCAGGCGGAGGCGTCGCGATATGCGGGCAGGCAGAAGATCGATGTGCTGGCGTTGAACCCGAATCCGACGCTGAACCAACAAAAGGAGGCACTGATGCAGGCGCGGTCGCTGTTGGGCGAGGCGCTGGCTTTCGATGACTCGAATGCGCAAGCGTGGGCGGACTCGGCGTATGTCTCGGCCTTGTGGTCACACCTGGCGGTTCAGAGCAGAAATGAGCTTGGAAAAGAGGCGGAGATAGCAGCGCGGCAGGCACTTGCCCGTTCGGATTTGGTGCCGGAGTTTTGGATCAGGCTGGGGGTGGCGCTGGACCTGCAAGGACGGTGGACGGAGGGCAGCGAAGCGTTTTTGAAGGCCCTGACTTTGGCTCCTGCAAACTCGCTGGCGTGGTACCACCAGGGGTATCACCTCAGTCTAAATCCTAGGGCAAAAAAGCTGGCGGAAGCGGCGGTGGCGACCTGCTTGCGCCTTGACCCCTCCTACCTTGCCGCCAGATCTTTGCAGCAACGCTTAAGTTCGCTTCCTTAGTGTCGTTTCGGTCTTACGCCCAATTTTGTGATGCCTCGTTTTTTCATCCGCTGGTTTTTTGCCGCCACGCTGCTGTTTGTCGCAGCGGGTGTTGCGAGCGCGCAGACACCGGCGGCGAGTCAGCCGGCCGAGCAGCCGGGCGGTCGTATCCTTGTGGCTCGCGTGACGGGTGAAGCGTCGGTGGTGAATCCTAGCGACGGTTTGAAATTTCCGGTGCGCAACGGCTCGTTGCTGACTGAGGGGCAGGTGATCACGACGGGGCCGGGCGCGAGTGTGCTTTTTGTTTTGTCCAACGGAGCGACGGTTTCGCTCGGTGCGGATTCGGTTCTGGCGCTGGAGCAATTCACGCAGCAGCCCTTCGGCGAGTCGTATAAAATGAACGCGATGACCGCCGAGCCTTCGACCTCGACGACGCGGCTGAACCTGATGAAGGGCGAGTTGATCTCGGATGTGAAGAAGCTCAACAAAACGGGCGGTTCGAGTTTTCAAATCAAGACGCCGGTGGGAGCGGCCGGTATTCGCGGCACGGCGTTCCGGCTCGCGTTCAAGCCTGAGGGCGAGCGCGCGGCGTTTGCGCTCGTGATGCTCGAGGGCGTGATCGAACAGACTTTTGGTAACCGCGGACGTCCGGTGGTTGTGCCGCAGGGCAAGCAGGTGGTTGTCACCGGAATCGAATACAACAGCCGCACAGGCGAAGTCGGTGCGATTCCGCCGGTGGGCGAACCGACCGATGTACCGGCGTCGGTGCAGGCTTCTTTGTTTCAACTCGTGCAGCAGATGCTGGCGACGGTGGGCTCGATGACAATTTCGGCGACGTCGATCCAAGGTAACGGCGGCTCGTCCGCTGCGGGCGGTGGCTCGACGACAGAAGCGTCGGCGCAAAGCTCCGAACCAGTTTCCCCGATTTCTCCGTCGCCCGGTCCGCAGCTACCGCCGGCGCGCACGTCGCCGACGGATGGTCAGCCGCGCGGTTGATAGTTGTGGGAGCGGCTCCGCTGTTTGAAGCGGGATTGATCCAGGATAAAACTACGGACTGGCGCAGTGGCTGCGCGGTACCTAGTCGTTTCCCGTGCCCCGGCCCAAGTCGCTCAAATCCCTTCGCTGGCTAGCGTTGCTGCCGATCCCGGCGTTGTGGTGCGCGGCGCATTTTTTTGGGTGGATCGGCTTTCTTGAACAACGCTCACTCGACTGGCGGTTTCGTTACCGTGGCGAGCTCGATGCTCCGGTGAAGGTGGCGTATGTGGACGTGGATTCGAAATCGATCACGGACATCGGAAACCTGCCGTGGGACCGGGCGTTGTATGCGGATGTGTGCACGGCGTTGCTGACGGCCGGCAAGGCGAAGGCCGTAGGAATTGATTTCGTTTTTTCGCAGCGAGGGATTCCTGAGCTGGTGGATGCGGGACGTTTCGCGGAGGGGTCGACGCGGTTGTTTGCGCTGCTTGATTCTTTTCCGCCCGCGCCGGTCGTCGTGGCGGCGGCTTATGCGGCGGCGGAAGATCGCGACATCAATGGGCAGTTGATCGTGCGGGAACTTCCGGAGGCGGGAACGGCGCCGGAAACAGTCGAGGCGCCGGAGCGGCCGGAGTTTCGGCTGGCGAATAATCTGATCCGGCATCCGCCGTTGATGGGATTGATCGACACGATCGACGGGGGGACGCGCCGGGTGCCGCTTTTCGCGCAAACGAAGGACGGGGTGTTTCAGCACATGGGCGTGGAGCTGGCGCGGCTTTACTGGGGGCTGTCGCGTCAGGGCGTGAAGATCGAGGACAGCCGTGTGGTGTTTACGGGAAACGACGGGCAGTCGCTGGCCTCGGTGCCGTTGATCGATGGGCGCGATGTGGAGGTGAATTGGTTTTCGAAGTGGGATTCGCCGGAGCGGAACGCGCGGGCGAGTTTTGTGCATGTGTGGGCTGCGGGGCAGATGTTGCGCTCGGAAAACGCGGAGGAACGGGAGGCGGCGCGGGAGTTTTTTGCGCGGTTTAACGGTGCGGTGGTGTTGATCGGGCCGGTCGATCCGCTGTTGCAGGATATCGCGCCGACGCCGCTCGATCCGAATCCGGTGCCGCGCGTGGGCATTCACGGGAATCTGGTGAAGACCATCGTATCGGGAAAATACCTTCAGCGGCCGGGCGGGGTGATCGTGGCGGTAATTGTGCTGATGCTAACGGCGGCGGTGTGCGCGTTGGTGCTGGGGTCGGGCCGTTGGGGGATCTGGCGCAAGACGGGGGCGGTGGTGTTGCTCGCGGGTTATGTTGCGGTGGCGTTTGTGGTGTTTGCGAAGACGCACTGGGTCCTGCCACTGGTAGCACCGGTGGGGGCGGCGTTTACGACGAGTTTTGCGGCGTTGATCTGGCAGTTGATCGTGGAGGAAAAGCAGCGCGGACGGATCAAGGGGATGTTCGGGACTTATGTGTCGCCGGAGCTGGTGAACCGGATGGTGGAGTCGGGCGAGGAGCCGAAGCTCGGTGGTGTCGAAGCGCGGATCACGGCGTATTTTTCGGACATCGAGGGCTTCTCAAGTTTCTCGGAGAAGCTGCCGCCAGATCAGCTGGTGGAGTTGATGAACGAGTATCTCACGGCATGTACGGACATCGTGACGGCGCAGGGAGGTACGTTGGATAAATATATCGGGGACGCGGTGGTGGCGATGTTCGGGGCGCCGGTGGAGTTTGCGGATCACGCGTATCGCGCGTGTGTGGCGTCGCAGTTGGTGCAGCAGCGATTGGATGAGCTGCGGAAGAAGTGGATGTCGGCGGGATCGAAGTGGCCGGCGACGGTGGGGCATATGCACACGCGCATCGGGTTGAACAGCGGAGCGGCGGTCGTGGGCAACATGGGGTCGCTGACGCGTTTCAATTATACGATGATGGGGGACACGGTGAACCTGGCGTCGCGATTGGAGGCGGCGGCGCGTAGTTATGGCGCGGGCACGCTGGTCACGGAGGCGACGAAGACGGCGGCGGAGCTGGCGGGGGACCGGTGCTTGTTTCGGTTTCTCGACCGGATCGTGGTGAAGGGGCGTTCGGAGCCGGTGGGGATTTTCGAGATTCTTGGGCTGAAGGAATCGGTTTCGGCGGAGACGCGGGAGTGCGCGAAGATTTTTGCAGAGGGGATGGAGAAGTATCTGCGGCAGGAGTGGGACGCAGCGCTGGCGGCGTTTGAGCGGTCGGCGAAACTGGAGCCGCGTCAGCCGGATGAATACACGCCCGTGAATCCGTCGTTGTTGTTTATCGAGCGGTGCGGGGTGATGAAGGTTTCGCCGCCGGCGAAGGAGTGGGATGGGGTGTTTGTGATGACGACGAAGTAGTCGGAGAAGATCGCGGAAACGCGGAAGGGCTGAAGCGCGGAGTCGAGAAGTGTTAAGGGGGAAAAGAAAAAGCCCGGGCGGTGAGGCCCGGGCTTTGAGAGTGGTGGCGCGTTTTTTAGGCGGCTTACTTGAGGATCATTTCCTTCACCGTCTTGCCGGCGGGGATCATCGGGAGCACGTGCTCGGTGTAGGGCACGATGACGTCGAGGAGGTACGGGCCCTTGTGGTCGAGCATTTCCTGGATGGCTTCTTTGAGTTCGCTCTTCTTGTGAACGCGGCGGGCTTTAACGCCGAAGCCTTGGGCGATGGTGATGTAATCGGGATAGATGCCGCCGAGGTTGTCGGGGCCGCCGATGTTCTTCTGGTCACCGAGAATGGTGTTGCCGCGGACGCTGCCGTAGAAGCGGTCTTCCCACTGAACGACCATGCCGAGGTGCTGGTTATTCAAGATCATCGCCTTGGCGGCGATCTTCTCGATGTGGCAGGTGGCGAGTTCCTGAACGTTCATCAGGAAGGAGCCGTCGCCGTCGATGTCGATGACTTGCTTGTCAGGGCAGGCGACTGCGGCGCCCATGGCGGCGGGATAGCCGTAGCCCATCGCGCCGAGACCGAGCGAGCTGATGTAGCGGCGGGGTTCGTCAAAGCGGTAGAATTGCGCGGCCCACATCTGGTGCTGGCCGACGCCCGTGGTGATGATGGCGTCGCCCTTGGTGAGTTCGTAGAGGGCGGCGACCGCTTCCTGCGGGAGGATGTGCGGGCTGTTGCCGAAACCGGCTTTGGAGTCGAACGGGTGTTCGGCTTTCCAGGTGGCGATCTGCTGGTGCCAGGCGGCGTTGTCGGGCGGCGTGAATTTGTGCGCGGCGATGAGCTCGTTGAGGCGGCTGAGCGCGAATTTCACGTCGGACGTGACCGGGATAACGCCGCGTTTGTTTTTGTTGTGCTCGGCGGCGTCGATGTCGAGGTGGACGATCTTCGCGCCGGTGGCGAACTTGTCGACGGCACCGGTGATGCGGTCGTCGAAGCGCGCGCCGAAGCAGAGGAGCAAGTCGGATTGGTCGACGGCCCAGTTGCCATAGGCGGCGCCGTGCATGCCGAACCACTGCATGGAGAGTTTATGCGTCTCAGGGAATGCGCCGACGCCCATCAGCGTGGTGGCGACGTTGATGTTGGTCTTTTCGGCGAACGTTTTGAGCTCTTTGTGTGCTTCGGCCGAAATGAGGCCGCCGCCGACGTAGAGGACAGGGCGTTTGGCTTCGGAGATGAGCGAGAGGATTTGTTTCAGCTGCTCGTCGGTCGCTTGGGGGATGTGGCTGACGAGCGGGTTGCGGAACTCGACGGTTGCCGGGTAGACGGGCGTGAATTTCGCCTGCTGGATGTCCTTCGGAATATCGATGATGACCGGGCCGGGGCGACCGGTGCGCGCGAGGTGGAAGGCCTCTTTGAAGATGCGCGGGATGTCGTGAACGTTCATCACGAGGTAGGAGTGCTTCACGATCGGCAGGGTCATGCCGAAGAAGTCGGTCTCCTGAAACGCGCTCTTGCCGATGAACTTGGTGAAAACTTGTCCGGTGATCGCGACCATGGGCGTGGAGTCCATGAAAGCGTCGGCGATGGCGGAGATGAGGTTCGTCGCGCCGGGGCCGGAGGTGGCCATGCACACGCCGACGCGACCGGTGGCGCGGGCGTAACCTTCAGCGGCGAAGGCGCCGCCTTGTTCGTGGCGGGGGAGGATGGTGCGGATCTTGTCGGTGCGGGCGAGGGACTGGTGGAGTTCCTGCGAGGCACCGCCGGGGTAGGCGAAGATGGCATCGACACCTTCGCGGATGAGACATTCGACGACGCAGTCGGAACCTTTCATTTCTTTGCCGATTTCGGCTTGGGGAAACGAGGAGGGCGAGGTGGAGGATTTCATAGGCGCGGAGGTTGGAAAAAGGAGTTGAGACGATGCAATCGCGGTGCCCGGTCGCAAGCGCGTAATGCGGACGTCGGGCGAACATCCAACGCCTAACATCGAACGTCCAACATCCAATGGCGGAGATCGGAAGTCGGGCGAAGCGGAGAACGTTCAACGTTTAACTCTTAACGCTTAACGCTCAATGGACGCATAAAGAGGGCGGCGGTGGTTGGGTAATTGGGCGTTCGATGTTGGATGTTGAGCGTTGTGCCGCGTCTGGTGCGGCACTTGGCTCTGCGGCTATGTTGAAGCTTCTTTTTATTGGTGACGTGGTTGGACGACCGGGGCGGGACATTATCGCGTCGCGGTTGCCGCAATATCGCGCCCAGCACGGGATCGATTTTGTCGTTGCCAATGCGGAGAATGCCGCAGCCGGGGCGGGGATCACCGGTGCGATTGCCAAGACACTGCTGTCATCAGGTGTGGATGCGATCACGCTGGGCGATCACGTGTGGGACCAGAAGGGGTGGGAGGATGAGATCAATGGTTTCGAGCGCGTGTGCAGGCCGGCGAATCTGCCGGAGTCGAATCCGGGGAAAACGCATGTGATTTTGCAGGCGAAGGGGTTTCGACTAGCGGTGTTCACGGTGTTGGGGCGGCAGTATCTGAATATTAAAGCGGACTGCCCGTTTCTCGCGGCGGACCGGATGCTGAAGGAAATCGGCGACAAGGCGAACGGGGCGTTTGTGGAGATTCACGCCGAGGCGACTTCGGAGAAGCAGGCGATGGGCTGGCATCTGGACGGGCGCGCGATCGCGGTGCTCGGGACGCACACGCATGTGCCGACGGCGGATGCGAGCGTGCTGCCGAATGGGACGGCGTTCATGTGCGATGTGGGGATGACCGGGCCGTATGCGTCGGTGCTGGGGCGCGAGGTGAAGCCGGTGGTGGAGAAATTCATCACGGGGATGCCGCGGCGGTTTGAAGTCGCGGAGCAGGATGTGCGGCTGTCGGCGGCGTTGGTGACGTTTGATCCGAAGGAGAAGCGCGCGACGAAATGTGAGTTGATCACGCTGAAGTCGAATGCGAGCGGGCCGCGGGTGACGTTGTGAGCGACACGGGCGGTTTATTTTTCAACCACGGATGGCACTGAGGGCACGGATGGGAGGACGAGGGGCGTGTGCCTGCGGTGGGGGAATGGGTGTAGCGCGGGCGAAGTCCAACCGGCGGGTTAAGGCTAACCCGACCTACCTCGGAAATAAAAAAGCGGGGTGAGGGCACCCCGCCTACATCTGCTCAGGCGTGGGCGACGCCGTCTTCTTCGTAAACGCCGAGGTGGCGGTAGCGGTTGTAGCGGGAATCGAGGAGCTTTTCCTCGTCGAGTTTGGTGAGCTCGTTGAGGTGTTTGATCAGCGCCTTTTTGAGGGCGGCAGCAGCTTCAGCGTGATCGTTGTGCGCACCTCCGAAGGGTTCGGGGACGACTTCGTCGACGACGCCGAGTTTTTCAAGGTGGTCGGCGTTGAGCTTGAGGGCCTCGGCGGCTTTTGGGGCGGCGGCGCGGTCTTTCCAGAGGATGGCGGCGCAGCCTTCGGGCGAGATGACGGAGTAGTAGCTGTTTTCGAAGATGAGCACGCGGTCGGTGACGCCGATGCCGAGGGCGCCGCCGGAGCCGCCTTCGCCGACGACGACGGCGATGGACGGGACTTTGAGCATCGCCATTTCGCGGAGATTAACGGCGATGGCTTCGGAGACGTGGCGGGCTTCGGACTCAATGCCGGGGAAGGCCCCGGGGGTGTCGATGAAGGTGATGACGGGCAGGCCGAATTTTTCGGCGAGTTTCATCAAGCGGAGGGCTTTGCGGTAGCCCTCGGGCTGGGGCATGCCGAAGTTGCGCTGGATGTTTTCCTTGGTGTCGCGGCCTTTTTGTTGGGCGACGATCATGACGGCGCGGCCTTGGAAGAAGGCGGTGCCGCCGATGAGAGCGCGGTCGTCATTGAACTGGCGGTCGCCGTGGAGCTCCTGAAAGTTTTCGCAGAGGGCGTTGACGTAATCGAGGGCGTAGGGGCGTTTTGGATGCCGGGCGAGCTGGACCTTCTGCCAGGGCGACAGATCCGAGTAGATCTCGCGGCGGGTGGACTCGATCTTGCGCTCGATGGAGGCGATTTCCTTGGCCACATCGACGTTGTTTTCGAGCGACTGCTGGCGCAGCTGGTCGAGCTGGTTGCTGAGCTCGCGGAGCGGTTTTTCGAATTCCAACAGGTAGGCTGGTTTGTCCATTTGCGCGGACGCTAGGCGGTCGCGATGAACGCTGTCAACGGGCGGACCGACCACGGGTGAGCGGAGAAAATGCAGGTTAAGCGGAGCGAATCGGAAGATGGACATTGTAATGTGCACGCTGGCGCGTATCTGCGATGGTCGTCCGCGTTGGAGAACACCCCATGACAACTCTGGCACTCATTGATCAAATCACCCGCTGGTGGGACGCCCTCGATTTCGCCAAACAGATTTTCTACGGCATCGCGCTGACAGCAGGGCTGGTTTCGCTGATTCTGATGGTGATGGCGGTCTTCGGCATGGAGCACGATGACGCGGTCGATGCGCTCGCTTCCGGCGGAGACGTCGATCATGACGGCGGCGGGATTTTCTCGGTGAAGCCGTTGACGGGATTTTTTCTCGGCTTCGGCTGGATCGGTGGATTTTCGGTGAGCCGCGGCGCGGAGGTCTGGCTCGCGGTCGTGCTCGGCTGCATGGCGGGTGGAGCGATGATGGCGTTGATCGTTTTCATGATTCGCGCGATCATGAACATTCGCAGCGACGGAACGGTGCGCATCGAAGATGCCGTCGGCGCAGTGGGCACGGTATACATCACGCTGCCACCCGCGAAGGCGACCGGCGGCCAGGTGACGGTCTCGTTTCGCGGACGCCAAGAAACGTATGGCGCGCTGCAAGCGGGCGAGCAGGTGATCCCGAGTGGCGAGAAGGTAAAGGTCGTCAGCCTGGTCGATCCTCGCACCGTGCTCGTCGAACGGCTCTGAGCGAACGGCGCGCGAGGGCGGGCTTCGCGGGAGTTCGCGTTTATTTTTTCGTCCAACCCTTCAACTAACCCCTATGGAAATCGTCGATATCATGCTGGCGGCGCTGGGCGTCGTCTTTATTCTCATCATCGCGATGACGCTGATTGCGCGTTATCGCATGTGCCCGCCGGACAAGATCCTGGTGGTGTACGGAAAACTGGCGAACGGGCTCTCGTCGCGCTGCTATCACGGCGGTTCGACGTTCGTGATGCCGTTTTTCCAGAGCTATGCGTATCTCGATCTCACGCCGATCAGCATCGATATCGAGCTGAAGGGCGCGCTCTCGAGTCAAAATATCCGCATTGATGCTCCGGCGTCGTTCACGATCGGCATCTCGACGGAGCCAGAGGTGATGCAGAACGCGGCGACGCGCCTGCTCGGCCGTTCGCTCGACGAAGTGCAGCAGCTCGCGTCGGAAATCATCATGGGCCAGATGCGCGTGGTGTTTGCCTCGATGAGCATCGAGGAAATCAACAACGACCGCGAAAAACTCATCGCGCTCATCACAAAAGGCGTCGAAGTCGAACTCCACAAAGTCGGTCTGCGGATGATCAACGGAAACATCCGCGACATCCGCGATCACTCGGGCTACATCGACGCGCTTGGCAAAGAGGCGGCGGCCAAGGCGATCAACGATGCGCAGATCCGCGTCGCGCAGGAGAATCAGCGCGGTGCGGTTGGTCGCGCCGAAGCCGAGCGCGAGCAGGCAATCCGCGTGGCGACGGCCGAGGCCGAGGCGCGTAAAGGTCAGAACACGGCGCAGGTGGTGATCGCGAAATCGAACGCGGATCTTGCGGCCGAACAGGCCGAGGCGAAACGCCGTACGGAAGCGGCGCAGAAGGTCGCCGAGGCGCGTGCGCTCCAGGAGTCGTACAAGGCGCAGCAGGAAGCCGAACTCGCGCGTGCGGCGCGCGAAAAAGCGCAGCAGCAGGCCGACCAGATTGTGAAGGCCGAGATCGACAAGGAGCGCATCCGCATCGATGCCGAAGCGAAGGCGGCGCAGACCAAGATCATTCAGGAAGGTCAGGCGGCGGCGTACGTCATTCAGAAAGATGCCGAGGCCGAAGGTGTTCGCCGCGTCGCGGAAGGTGAAGCGGCGGGTATTCGCGCGAAGCTCGGTGCCGAGGCGACGGGTATTCAGGCAAAACTGACGGCCGAGGCCGAAGGTACGCGCGCGCTGCTCGATGCGAAGGCGCAGGGTTTTGAAAAGCTTCTTCGCGTTGCCGACGACACGACCGGTGCGACGCAACTGCTCATCGCGGAGAACATCGTGCGCATCGCCGAAGTGCAGGCGGGCGCGATCAAGGGGCTCCAGTTCGAGAAAGTCATCGTCATGGGCGGTGGCGCGAACGGGCAGGGCAACGCAGGGCCGGGTCAGTTTGTCCAAGATCTCTACAAAGGTGTGCTGCCGATTCAGGAGCTAGCGAAGAGCGTGGGGCTGAATCTGCCGGCGTTCCTCGGGACGCCTGCGGCGGAAGCGGGAGCGGCAAGTGCGGCGGCTCCGGCCAAGCCGGCGGCGGAACCGAAGCAGGGAGCTTGAGCGAACTGAAACGATGACGACCGCGCGCGTTGATACGTGCGCGGTTGTCGCGCTGAAAAGCCTATGCGCATCGGCACTCTAGCGATTTCGGGAGCGATCATTTTGGCGGTCTGGCTGGTGAAGAGAAACACGGCGGGTTCGCGACGGACGGAGGACAGGTCGGGGAATGACTCGGGCAGCGGGGCTCCGTGGTCGGACGGAGGCAGCCACTCATCGCGCAACTCTCGTTCTGACGATGACTCGTTTGGAAGCGGTGGCGGGGATGATGGTGGTTCTGGCGATGCGGGTGGTGGAGATGCAGGCGGCGGGGCAGATTAAATTTTCGAATTGATGACCATGAAAACACAGGCGGCCGGAAATTTTTGGACACGCAGGAGGGCGTGGATGTCGGGCGTGTTGCTCGCACTGATGAGTGTTTCTCCGGGGCTCGCGCGGGATAAGTGGCTGCACGCGAAGACGGATCACTTCGAGGTATTCACCAATGCGCAGGAGTCGGATGCGAAGATATTGGTGGCGCGGCTGGAGCAGTTTCGTGACGCGTTTTTGCAGATCGTGCCGGGAAAATCGTTTCGCGAGCCGCGCACCACGGTCGTGATTTTTGACAGCGAGAAGGATTTCCGGCCGTACAAACCGCTCTACAAGGGGAAGCCCAAAGAGAATATAGCCGGAGTTTTTCAGGGGGCCCCTGACGAGGTGGTCATCGCGCTGACAACCGAACGCGATCTGGAGGTGACGATCCCGACGGTGTATCACGAGTACATCCACTTATTGATGCACGCGCGCGGTTTCCGGCTGCCGCCGTGGCTGGGAGAAGGCGTGGCAGAGCTCTATGAGACGATGGAGTTCGAGGACAACCGCGTGAAGATCGGGAAACACAACCCGATCCATGTGATGCAGCTCAACCGGACGGCGATGATGCCGCTGGCGAAGCTGTTCGCGATCACGCATTCTTCGCCTGAATACAATGAGGGCGACCGCCGGAATATTTTTTACGCGCAGTCCTGGGCGTTGCTACACTATTGCCTGACGGCGAAACGCAAGGGCAAGGAGCTTGGCGAGGGATTCGATCAGCTCGTCACGCTGATGCAGCAGGGGTATCCACCGGACATGTGCGTGCAACAGGCCTACGGAATGTCGATTGGCGACTTGGAGGATGAACTCGGGAGTCATGTGCGCGGCGGGCGTTATCTGTTGAAGACCTATCAACTGCCCGAGGTGGATTTTAAGAGCCGGGTGAGTTTCCGGCCGGCGTCGGACTTCGAGCGGGATGTGGCGCTGGCTAATTTGAAGTGGCGGCTTCAGCGCAATGGCGACGCGACGTATCACGTCATGCAACTGGCGGAAAAGAATGCGGCGTCGCCGAGGCCGTTGGAAGTGCTGGCGGGGATCATGCGCGCGACGGGGGAGCGGAAGCGGGCGATCGATTATTGGACGGAGGCGGCGAAGCTGGGAACGACGAATCCGTATGTGTACGGCGAACTCGCGGAGGATTCGCTGCGACAATACCTGAGCGGCGCGAGTGCGGAGTTCAGGCTGTCGGAGGAGGTGAGCAAGGAGTTGCGGGGCTGGCTGGACCGGGCAGTGGTGCTGGAGCCAAATTATGCGGAGGCGTGGGACTGGCTCGCGATCACAGAGGCGTACGCGGCGAAGCCGAGGGTGGCGGTGGTGAACCAGCTTTCGAAGCAGCGGGAGAAGTTTGGCAACCGGCCGCGGTTGATGGCGGGCGTGGCGGTGATCGCTTTGCGGATCAACAAGCCGGAGCTGGCGGAGCAGATCGCCGATGCGTTGCTGGCGATGCCGTCGGTCACGCGGCGGCCCTCCGGTCGGGGCCAGCTGGATGCGGCGGCGAGCCAGATGATGGGCGGGAGGTCGGGTTCATGGACGCAACGGCCGGAGTATTATCCGGATGTCGCAGCGATCGCCCGGTCGGTGAAGCGGGAGCTGGCAAAAGCACTGGGGGAGGAGGAGACGGTACGGACGCGCGATCGCATGGTTATCGAGTTTTTAGAGTGAGTTTGCTGCGCGGCTTCTGAAAATAAAAGACCCGCGACCGTGAGTGGTCGCGGGTTAAGAACGGAGAAGTCGTGGCGCGCTCAATTCGCGGGAACGAGTGTGACGCTTTCGATGGCGACGCGGTCGATGGGTGTGCTCTTTTCGCTGCCGCTGGTGGGGACGGTGGCGATGCGTTCGAGGACGTCGTCGCCGGCCACGAGCTGGCCGAAGGCGGTGTATTGCTTGTCGAGGAAGCGGGCGTCGCCGTGGCAGATAAAGAACTGGCTGCCGGCGGAGTCGGGATGGGCGGAGCGGGCCATGGAGAGGACTCCGCGGACGTGAGGCTTGGCGTTGAACTCAGCTTTGATCTGGTAGCCTGGGCCGCCGGTGCCGGGCATGCCGGACTGGCCTTCTTTGGTATTGGGGCAGCCGCCCTGGATCATGAAGCCTTTGATGATGCGGTGAAAGGCGGTGCCGTTGTAGAAGCCTTCGCGGGCGAGTTTCTTGAAATTTTCGACAGTCTTCGGCGCGACGTCGGGCCAGAAGGCGATGGTGATGTCGCCGTAGGAGGTTTTGAGGACGGCGTTTTCGGCGGTGGCGGGTGCTTTTGTGCTCATGGAAAAGGGCGAGCAAAGCGGGCGGTAAGGAACGCGGGCAAGAACCAATTTTCCCGGTAGCGCGTGTCGGGAAATATTCACGGAATGGGTGGACGTCGGACGTGGATGCACGGGTTGTTCATGCCGTTCCGCAACCTTGGCGGGCTCATCGCTTTCATTTGCCGATGGCGTAGCTTGGGGGCGGGTTGCGGATGTGCATACGCGACATCGTTCACTGTCTGGGTGGAATGAATCATCGATGGCGATCGCGCGCACGGGATCGATCCCACGAGAGTTCGAAGGATGGCGCGGGATAGCGATGCCGGTCGAATTCAAGGCTGCGGGGAGTGGGTGTATCGATCTGCTGATGACATGCCAGCGGATTGGATGGATGCAGGCGAAACGGCAATGAATAGAGCAGCGCCCATTGCTTTCGGAAGATCCCGGGTGTTTTCGGCCACATGGTTTCCTGAGTCGCCTCGATTCATGTCAGCCGGCAAGAAGTTGCCGCATGAAATCATCAGCAGCTAAAAACCGCATCGCTTACTCCTTGCTCGGCGATCGTGCTCAACCCCCGACGATCGCGAGGCTGATGGCGATGGCGCTGGAGACGCCGAACCTGCTTTCGCTGGCAGCTGGCTTCACCGACAACGCGACGCTGCCGGTGGATTTCGTGCGCGCAGCGACGGAGGCGATGCTGAGCAATCCGGGCGATCGCGAGTTTCTCCAGTACGGGACAAATCAGGGACGGCCAAGGTTGCGGCAACAGCTCGCAGAGCGGCTTGGGAAGACTGAGCGCGGGCTTGACGCGGCAGAGCTTCAGCGCGGTGTGTTCATCACGAATGGCTCGCAGCAGGCGCTGTATCTCGCGATGCAGGTGCTTGGAGAACCGGGGGATATCGTCCTCGTAGACCGGCCGAGTTATTTTGTGTTTCTGGAGATGCTCACTGGTCTCGGCTTGCGTGCGGTTTCGCTGCCGGTGGATGCGAAGGGGGCGATTGATGCGCCTGCACTGGGAGCGTTGCTCGATGAGATCGCGGCGCGTGGGGAGGCGGAGAGGATCAAAGCGGTTTATTTCGTCAGCTATTTTTCGAATCCGTCGGCGCGCAGTCTCGATGAGGCGGAGAAGAATGCAATTGCCGGAGAGCTGGGCGCGCGCGGTCTGTTTGTTCCGGTCGTCGAAGATGCGGCGTACCGGGAACTCTACTACCGCGAAGCACCAACTGCCCCCAGTGTGCTTAGTCTGCCCGCGTGGGAAAATTTCCCGAAGCTTTACACGGCGACGTTAACGAAGCCGTTCGCGACGGGATTGAAGATTGGCTACGGACTTTGCACCGACGATGCGTGGCTCAAAAAGATGCTGCATGTGAAGGGACACCACGATTTCGGGAGCGCGAATTTTAATCAGGCGATTCTTGAGCACGCGCTGGCGACGGGGAATTACGACGGCGAGCTGGCGCGCATCCGGCCAGCGTACGAGAGGAAGATGCGTGCGTTGCATGATTCGCTTATTCGTGAAGGGCTGCCGGAGGCCGGGTGGAAATGGGCGGAGCCGGCGGGGGGACTTTATCTTTGGTTGGAAGCGCCAGTGGCGCTCGATACCGGGCTGGATTCGGCGTTTTGTCGCGCTTGTCTCGATGCGGGCGTGCTCTACGTGCCGGGAGAGCTTTGTTTTGGCGATCGACCGGCAAAGAATTTTGCGAGGCTGAGCTTTGGCGTGCTTGGAGAACGCGATCTGGCCGAGGCGGCGCGGCGGTTTGCGACAGTTGCGAAACGTTTTTCGCGATGAATACGACTCATTGGGGTTCAGGTCATCCCTGAGCGGCGCTTACGGGAAAATCCAACTTGGATTCGAGCAACAGCTCGGCCAGCGTCTGCGCACCTTAATCATATGAAAATCTGCTGTATTGGCGCTGGTTACGTAGGTGGACCGACCATGGCGATGATCGCCCTGAAGGCTCCGAGTATTCAAGTGACGGTCGTGGACATGAATGTCGCCCGTATCGCGGCTTGGAATTCGGATACGCTCCCGATTTACGAACCCGGTCTGGACGAAGTCGTGAAGCAGCGCCGCGGTAAGAATCTGTTTTTTTCCACGGATGTGGTCGGAAACATCCAGTCGGCGGACATCATTTTCGTCGCTGTTAACACGCCGACCAAAACGTATGGCGTGGGCGCGGGACGTGCGGCTGATCTGCGCTATATCGAGTCAGTCGCGCGCACGATTGCCGAGGTCGCGACGGGGCCGAAGATCATTGTCGAGAAATCGACGATTCCGGTGAAGACGGCGGAAGCGATTAAACAGATTCTGGCGGCAAACTCGAAGGGCATCAAATTCTCGGTGCTTTCGAATCCTGAGTTCCTGGCCGAAGGAACGGCGGTCGCGGATCTGATCAGCCCGGATCGCGTTTTGATCGGCGGCGAACGTACGCCCGAGGGCGAAGTGGCGCTCAAGACGCTGGTCGATGTGTATGCGAACTGGGTGCCGCGCGAGCGTATTATCACGACGAATCTGTGGTCGTCGGAGCTGTCGAAGCTCGTGGCGAACGCGTTCCTTGCGCAGCGCATCTCGTCGATCAACTCGATCTCGGCGCTTTGCGAGGCGACTGGCGCCGATGTTGATGAAGTGGCGAACGCGATCGGCAAAGACAGCCGTATCGGGCCGAAGTTTTTGAAGTCGTCCGTCGGTTTCGGCGGTTCGTGTTTTCAGAAGGACATTCTGAACCTCGTCTATCTCTGCCAGCACTTCGGGTTGCCGGAGGTGGCGGCTTATTGGGAGTCGGTCGTTTCGATGAACGACTATCAGAAGAAGCGCTTTGCCTCGAAGATCGTGCGCACGCTTTTCAACACGGTGGCGGACAAAAAAATCGCAGTGCTGGGTTTTGCGTTTAAGAAAGACACGAATGACACGCGCGAGTCGGCGGCGATAAATGTGTGCCGCGATTTGCTCTCCGAGCATGCGAATGTCGTGGTTTACGATCCGAAGGTGCCGGCGCACGAAATCGTCAGCGACACGCTCGGCAAAGGCGTGACGAATGCGCGGCTCACCGTTGCGACGAGTGCATACGAGGCGTGCAAAGGCGCGCACGCAATCGCGGTGGTGACGGAGTGGGACGAGTTCAAGACGCTCGATTTTGCGAAGATCTATGGAGACATGCCGAAGCCGGCGTTCGTGTTCGATGGGCGAAATATCCTCGATCTGGCGAAGCTGACCGCGATCGGGTTCCGCGCTTACGGTATCGGGAAGTGAGGTGCGCGAGTTCGCCGAAGATAGGAGCGGCACTTGCCAAGTGCCGTTCCGGCGGATTTGCGCACGAAAAAGCCCGGCTCGCGGAAGCGGGCCGGGCTTGGAGAAAGATTAAGAGAAAGAGGAAAGAGAAAGATTATTTCGTCTTCCTTCCCTGGTCTTGTGGATCAGCGGACCACGCGGGCGCCGCCGCCGGAGATCTGCTTTTCGACTTCCTTGCGGGTGGCCATCGAGGTGTCGCCAGGAGTGGTCGAGGCGAGCGCGCCGTGGGCGGCACCGTACTCGACGGCTTTCTGGGCGTCGTTGAATTCCATGAAGCCGAACTGCACGCCGGAGGCGAAGCTGTCGCCGCCGCCGACGCGGTCGAGGATCTCGAGGCCGGGATACTGGCGGCTTTCGAAGAACTTGCCGTCGTGCCAGAGGATCGCGGACCAGTCGTTCTTGGTGGCGGTGTGGACGTGGCGGAGGGTGGTGGCGGCGACCTTGAAGTTCGGGAATTCCTTCACGGCGGTCTCGATCATGTTCTTGAAGGCATCGAGCTCGATGGCTCCCTTGTTGTTGGCGTGATCGACGCCTTTGACTTCGAAGCCGAGGGAAGCGGTGAAGTCTTCCTCGTTGCCGATCATGACGTCGACGTACTTGGCGATCTCGCGGTTAACTTCCTGCGCTTTCTTAAGGCCGCCGATGGTCTTCCAGAGGGAGGGGCGGTAGTTGAGATCGTAGGACACGATGGTGCCGTACTTGTTGGCGGCCTTGACTGCTTCGACGGTGATCTCGGCGGTCGAGGCGGAGAGGGCGGCGAAGATGCCGCCGGTGTGGAACCAGCGGACGCCGAGTTTGCCGAAGATGTGGTCCCAATCGATGTCGCCTGGCTTGAGCTGGGAGGCGGCGGTGTTGCCACGGTCGGGGTTGCCGACGGCGCCGCGGATGCCGAAGCCGCGTTCGGTGAAGTTGAGGCCGTTGCGGACGGTGCGGCCGATGCCGTCGTCTTCGCGCCATTTGATGAAGTCGGTGGCGACTCCGCCCTGCATGATGAAATCTTCGATGAGGTGGCCGACCTCGTTATCGACGAAAGCCGTCACGACGGCGGTTTTGTAGCCGAAGCATTTGCGGAGGCCGCGGGAGGTGTTGTATTCGCCGCCGCCCTCCCAAGCTTTGAATTCGCGGGCGGTGCGGATGCGGCCCTCGCCGGGATCGAGGCGGAGCATGACTTCGCCCAGGGAAAGCTGGTCGAACGTGACTTCTTTGGAGGATTTGATCTTGAGGCTCATGGTTGGGTGAGAGGGAAAAGAGCGGAGATCGAAAAGGTATTTTCGCCCAATGGTCAAACCTTGTGGCCACGTGTCCGCGAAAGTTGGGGCAGGGCTATCCGGCGCGGACGTTGATTTCCCGGACGTGGTTACAGCCGGGTAGTTTGCGGATCTTTTCGGAGATCAGTTTCCGGTGGTGAAAGAGTTCGTTGCGGACGACGGCGTGGGAGGCGAGGACGGAAAGGCGGCCGCGCGGATCGATGGTGGCGGCGTGGGAATATTGGGCGTTGGCGGGGCCGACGATCTGGGGCCAATGGTCGCGGATGGTCTGCTCGGGGGACTCGCGGCCAATCTGGTGTTTGACGAGGAGGTCTTCGACGAGGCCGGCGAGATCTTTGGTCGGCCGCTTCTTCATGCGGTCGGGCGTTTCGTCGGGGATGCGACGGAGATCGGCGATGAGCTTTTCGGCCTCGCGGCTGAATTTGTGCGGTTCGTCGGCCATGGCTGACTAGCGATCGATGGGTGGTGCGGGGCGGGCGCCGGCGTTTTCGTAGAGGCGGCTGTAGCGGACGAAGGCGCTGAAGGCGGTGGCGGTGGCGATGTAGAAGCCGGGAAAGCCGTCGAGGAAGCCGCGGCGCAGGATGTAGGCGCGGAAGAATCGCCACCACGGGCGTGTGAGCGCGGCGGCGAGCGAGAAGGTTTTCCCGCGTTCGAGTTGTTGTTTCAGGAAGAGATCGGCGAAGGGGTTTATTTTCGCGACGTGGCTGGAAAGTGTGGGGAATGAATAGTGATGGAGGTCGCCGCGGAGTGTGGCGACGGGGCCGGTGATTTCGATTTTCTCGTGGACGTGGGCGTCGCCGCCCCAGCGGGCGCGGTCGCGGCGGAAGAGGCGGAGGCTGAGATCGGGGTACCAGTCGCCGTGGGTGATCCAGCGGTCGATGAACCAGACTTTGCGGGGGAATTTAGCGCCGGAGATTTCGGTGAGATCGGTGCGGGAGAAAAAAACGGCGAGATCGGCGCGAAGGGCAGGGGAGACTTCTTCGTCGGCGTCGAGGGAGAGTATCCAGTTGTTGGAGGCTAGAGAGAGGGCGTGGTTCTTCGTGTCGCGGTAGCCGAGCCAGGGAGTGTGATGGACGGTGGCGCCGTGATCGCGGGAGATTTGTTCGCTGGCGTCGGTGGTGTTGTTGAGGACGACGACAGTTTCAGCCGTCCAGCCGCGCACGCTGGCGAGGCAGCGGGGGAGGTTGTGCGCCTCGTTTTTGGCGACGATGACGACGGAGAGCTGGAGGGCGGGCGACATGAAGACGGCTGGGAGCGTGGCGGGAGCGTGGGCGCGAAGTCGAGTGCGCGGATGAGGCGTGAGAAACAAGAAAGGGGTTGGCAGCCGAGTAGGTTTCGGCGGTCGTGTCGGGGTGAATGCCGCTGTCGTCATCCCGGTTTTGAACCAACTCGCTTATACGCAGGCGTGCGTGCGTTGCGTGCAGCCGGACATCGCGGCGGGCGTGCAGGTGGTGATCATCGACAATGGTTCGACGGATGGGACGGGGGAGTGGTTGAAGGCGCAGAGCGGGATCACAGTCGTGAGTAATGCGGAGAATCGCGGGTGCGCGGCGGCGTGGAATCAAGGGTGGCGCGCGGCGGGCGAGGCGGAGTGGGTGGTGATTTTGAACAACGATGTGCTGTTGCCGGACGGGTGGCTGAAAAGGTTGATCGGAGCGGCGGAGCGGGAAGGCGTGGATGTGATTTCACCGTCGATGCGGGAGAGAGAGCAGAATTATCCGTTCGCGGAGTATGCGGCGGAGTTCATGGCGAAGATGCGCGGCGTGGTGCGGCGCGATGCGGCGCATGGAGTTTGCTTCGCGGTGAAACGGGAGGTTTTCGCGAAGGTCGGTGAGTTCGATGAAGGGTTTCGGATCGGGCAGTTTGAGGACAGCGACTTTTTCCGGCGGTGCAGAATCGCGGGTTTCAAGCTCGGGATTGTGGGGGATTGTTTCATCCACCATTTTGGATCGATCACGCAGGACGCGTTACGCGGTGGACCGAAGGTGCGGCCCTATGAGGCGGAGAATCGCGCGTATTATCGGGCGAAGTGGAAGATCGGCTGGTGGCGGCGGCGTTGGGAGAAATTCACGTCGCGGCGAAATCTGAAACGCTGGCGCGATGCGGAGCTCGCGGCACATGGGCGTACGTTGCACGAAAAATGGGAAGACGGCGGCTGGAAGGCGTTTTGAGCTGCTGCTCAGGCGGCGGGATCAGGCAGGCTGATGCGGAGGGCGGAAATGACGGCGTCGGCGGGGATTTTGCGGACGCAGTGATTGTTGTAGCTGTCGCCGGGTTTGCAAAAATCGGGCGAGGCGCAATCGCGGCAGGGAAGCGGGGCTTGGAGCAGTTGATGGCCTTCGCCGACCGGGCGCCAGGTGGAGATTTTTTGAGAGCCGTAGAGTGCGGTGACGGGCGTGCCGACGGAGGCGGCGAGGTGCATGGGACCGCTGTCGTGGCAGAGGAGGCGGTCGACGCTGGCGAAGAGAGCGGCGAGCTGAGTGAGAGAGAGGCGCTGTTTCAGGACGACGGCGGGCGTGGTCATTTTTGCCGTGATGGCATCGACGACGGGCTGCTCGGCGGGGCCGGCGACAAAGAGGATGCGGGCGCGATTTTCGGACTGGAGGGCATCGCAGACCGCGGCGAATGAATCCGCGGGCCAGATACGGTGAGGGCTGCGGCTGCCGGGATGGACGAGCAGGCGGGGACGGTCGGCCGGGAGTGCGGCGATTTCGGGGAGTTTTTCGATTTGGGCGAGTTCGTGCGGGAGGGGGGCGAGGCGGCCGGGCTCGTGTTTGATCGGGATGCCGATGGAGCGGAGGAGGCGGTGGTAGAAATCGGTGATGTGGTGATTTTCCAGATACTCGCCCTCGACGACGAGTCGGTGATTGTAGCAATGGCGGAAGCGCGGTTCGATGCCGTGACGAAGCGTGGCGCGCAGACCCGCGCCGGAGAGCAGCGCGATCAGGGCGGTGCGGGGACGGTTGTCGAAGTCGAGGACGTGGGTGAATTTTTCCCGGCGGAGTCGCCAGAGGAATGCGGGCCAGTCGTACCAGCGCGTGGGGAGCGGAAGGGTGGCGTCGATGAGGGGAAACAATTTCGGCAGGTCGCGGTAGGCGGGATCGATCGCGGCGACGATGCGCGCGGAGGGCCAGTGACGGCGGAGGAGGCGAAAGACGCTTTCGAGAAGGACGATGTCGCCGACGTAGCGGCGGCGGATCACGAGGAGACGTGGACTGGCGGATGCGGGCATGGCGTTACCTGTGGCGCGAGGACCGGCGAGCGGCGCGGCGGAGATTGGCGAAGGGTTTTGTGACGCGGTGGCGGACCCAGTAGGCGGCGTACCAGAACGGAGTCAGTTCGCGCATGAGAACGCGTTCGTGGGTGAGGCTTTCGTCGCTGCGAGCATGGTTTTTGCGGGCGAAGTAGAGGCTGTGGAATAGCGCCTGGCGGACTTCGTGGGGCGAGCCGCCGGTGGCGAGGTGTTGCCGGAGGAGCGGCAGGTATTTGACGTGGAGGCGGAGTCCTTCGGCTTCGCCAACGCGGCTGCGCTGGTTGACGGCGGTTTGTTGTTTGTCGTGGCGGCGGAAGGCGCAGAGCGGGCGGGAGACGTAGGCGAGGCCGCCTTGTTCGAGGAGGTGCGCCCAAAATTCCAGATCGATGAGCTGCCGATAGGAGGAGTCGAAGCCGCGAAGGGCGGAGTCGCGGCGGAACAGGACGGCGGACGGTTCTCCGATGAGATTTTTTCCATTCAGCATGCAACGAAGGATGGTGGCGCTGCCGGGTTTGAGGCCGTCGGGAGCGAGATCGTTGGAGATGCTTAGCGTTTTGGACTCTTCGTCGACGATGAGGCGGGCGCTGGTGGCGAGGGTGGCGCTGGGATGCGACTCGAGGGCCTCGCGGAGGGAGGCGAGAGTGTCGGGGGAGCAGTGATAGTCGTCGCCGAAGAGGAATTTTGCGTAGCGACCGGTAGCGTTGCGCAGGCACCAGTTCCAGTTGGCGGCCATGCCCAGGTTGGGCGATTGCAGGTAAAAACGGATACGCGGATCGCGTGCGGCGAAAGCGCGGATGATTTCGGCGGAGTTATCGGTGGAGGCGTCGTCGGAGATGAGGAGTTCCCAGTCGGCGTTTTGCTGGGAGAGGACGGACTCGATGGCCTGCGGCAGGAAGTGCGCCTGGTTGTAGCAGGGCATGAGGACGCTGATCTTTTGGTCGGCCATGAAGTCGTGGCGGTGGGTAAAGGGAGCGGGCGAGGGGAAGGCAATCCCGGTGTTGGGAGGCGGGCGCACACCTGTGGAATCGACGTTTGACAGTGCTGGAGGCGGGTCGTTTACCCGTCTGAACATAGTACCCGCATGAGTCTCGATCGTTCCGCCACGTTCAAAAAGGCGCTGGCCTCGAACAAACTGACGCGTGTTGTGTTGAAGTGGATCGATCGTGAGAACTACGAGGTACTGAAGAACGAGGTGAAGCGGGAGAAAGCGCAGCGGGGATTCAGGAATTATCAGTGGCCTGGTGAGACGCTCCGAGGGCGGCCGGCTGGCGGCATGACTTTCCGGCATTCGGGAAATGCGGGGGATATTATTTATGCGTTGCCGGCGATCCGGGCGCTCAGTGCGGGCGATGCGAAGCTGAAGTTATCGATCGGGACGCCGATGAGGGATTTGTCGGTAAAGCATCCGTCGGGGAGTGTGTATCTGAACGAGGCGACGTTCGAGAAACTGGTGCCGTTGCTACGCGCGCAGAAGTATCTGGCGGAGGTTTCGGAGTATCGGGGGGAGGCGGTGGACTGCGACCTGGATGTGTTTCGCGACTCGCCTGTCCCGGTGGATCGCATCGGGATATGCCGGTGGTATTTTCATCTTTTCGGTGTGTCGGCGGATTTGTCGCAACCCTGGCTGACGGTAGAGCCGGATGAGCGATACGCGCGGTCCATCGTCGTGGCGCGTAGTTTTCGTTATAGAAACCTGATGTTCGACTACGGGTTTTTGAATCGCTTCGCGGACGTCGTTTTCATCGGGCTCCCCGATGAGTACGACGATTTCAAGAAGGCGGTGCCGAAGGCGCGGCATGTCGCGGTCGGGGATTTTCTGGAGATGGCGCAGATCATACGCGGCGCGGGTCTGTTTATCGGCAATCAGTCATTTCCATTCTCGCTGGCGGAAGGATTGAAAGTGCCGCGCGTGCTGGAGGTCGATCCGGGCATTCCGAATGTCGTGCCAGCCGGCGGCGAGGCGTATGACGTACTGTTTCAAGCGCAGTTCGAACACATCGTGGGAAAGCTTTTGCGTGACCGCTGAATTGCCGGACAAGACGGGTAAGGCTGTGCGACGGCGGAGCCGGTTCTCGCTGTGGCGGCGTTATCTGACCCGCGTCTGGCCGGTGCTGGGCAAGCGTTGTCATGGCAGCGTGGTTACGGACGAACGCGGGGAGATTTTGCTTCTGAAGCGGGACAATATCGGGGACTTCGTGATCGCGACGACTTTTCTGAATGTGGCGTACCGGAGGTGGCGAGCCCGGCCGGTGACACTGGTATGCTCACCATCGGTCGCGGAGCTCGCGCGTTTACTTTATCCGGATTGGACTATTCGCCCGGTCAGCCAGGTGCCTCCCGTCGAGTATCGGAAGCCGCGCTGGCGGCCGGGGGTGGTTCAGCGCGAGGTGAAGGCGTGGTCGCGGGCTGAAATCGCTATTTCACTCAGGGCGATGCGGTTTCAGGAAGAGATGATTTTCGACAGCTGGGTGCCGGCGAAGAGCAAGGTGGCGGTGGAAAATACGTTCCGGTATCACGAGGGGCGTTACCTGATGGTTCCGGATGAGCGGGTATTTAGTGACGTGTTACCGGCGGGCTTGGCGCAGTCTCCTGAGCTTTGTGCAGATATCGCGCATCAACGACAGCTTTTGAAGCGGTTTTTTCCCGACGAACCTGCCGAAGCTGGGTGGCCCGAACTGCAGTTCGGTGCATCTTTCGACGGGGTGACCGCGAGTCTGCGAAGGAAAGCGGTGCGTACGGAAGGCGCGCTTGTGCTTTGTCCGTTTCCGAGTGCGGCGATCAAACGGTATCCTGAGGAAAGGCTACTGGCGGTGGCGTCGATCGCGGCTCGAAAATATGGGTTGAGGATTGAAATCATGGGAGGGCCTGATGATCGGAACGAAGCTCTGGCGATGGCGGAAAAGCTGAGCGCGCCGCTGGGCGTGAGCGTTTCGGCTGGGAAACTCAGTTTGGTGGAGTCCGCGCTGGCGATCAGTGCCGCACGCTTAGTTCTCGGGGTGGATACGGGACTGATGCATATGGCGATCGCATCGAAGGTGCCTACTGTCGTGATTTTGGGAGGCGCGCATTATGGCATTTTTGGGCCTTGGGGCGATCCGGCTCGGACGCGCTGGGTGACGGAGCCGATGGCGTGTTTTCACTGCAACTGGGAGTGCGTCCACCCAGAGGCGTTTTGCATCACACGGATTGGGCAGGCACGAATCGAAGAAGCGATCGACGCGGTCTGGTGCGGCAGCGGCCGTTAGCGGGAGCGCGATCCGTTTAGGGCGGCCTTAATGACAGAGGTCATCCCGGTCACGTGCTGGTTGAGATCACGAACGGCTTGCTTGCTTTGCAGGCGGGCAGCCCAGACGTCGGGGAAAACGAACCAAGGGCGTCGCTTTCTTCTGAGAGCTTTCAGGCGCGCGTAGCTGAGCGTGACAGCCTTGGTGAGCTCCAGCGTGCGGGGGTTTTTGAGCCCGGCCGATTCCGCTGCGGAGGCGTTCGCTTGGTGGACTATCTGTCCAAGCCGGTGCAGTCGTTCGCCCAGTTCTTCCACGTGATAGTCGGAAAGGGAGTAAGGTTTCGGATGTATCCGGAACGTGGAGCCCTGGCGTGGTGTCACGACGAGACGTGTGTCATACGCGTGGCGAAGTCCCCAGGCGCCATCGCCGGACATGCCGTATTCGGTTGGGAAAGGATGTCGCTGGAGATGGCTGGTTTTAAAAAGATTGCTGGCGGCGCTTCCGAGGAGGGCGGAAGAATAGGTGTGAAGGAGGGCGAAAAAATGCGAGACGGCGGGATCGAGCTGGCGGGGTGTGGTCAAGGCGAGGCGATCGACGATGTCATTGACCGCCCAGCGGATCGACGGGAGTGGCGCGTCTTTCTGATCGATCCACTTGGGCGCGCTGATCACGACGTCGGCATCGAAAGTTTCGGCGATCTCCAAATGGTGAAGCAGTTGATCGCGGGAAATAGAGTCACCGATGGTGGAGATATAGAGCCAATGACGGGAGGCCTGTTGGATTCCGTAGTTCCAAGACTGATAAAGACCGCGCGGGTGTTGGTGGATTTTCAGCGGATAGCCTGCCAGTTCGCGCTGAATGAAGTCGGTTGTGCCGTCGGCGGAGAAACTGTCCACGACGATGATTTCTCCGGCGAGATCGAGCCAGGGTTTCATCGACTCGATGTGAGCCGGGAGGAGCGGCATGCTGTTGAGCGTGGGCAGCAGGACGCTGAGCGAAGCCATGGTGAAGGAGATCGGGTTCGCCGAGATCAGCGCCGAGAACCGCGCTCAAGGCAGGCAATAGGTAATGCGCAGGCGTCCAAGGATGGCGGAAGTGCGATCACGTCGAAGTGCGGGTCGTCGACGGGCTGGAGTTGGCGGAAGTAGGTGACCCAAGTCTCGAGGGTGGCGCGATCGCCGGTGCCGAAGTGCGAGAAGTGGCCGGTGTTGAAAAAGAAAAGAAAGCGCTGATAGCCGGCCGCTCTTAGCGCCTCGAAAACCTCGTAGAGGTCATTTTTGGCGTTGGTCCAGAGATGCGGATGCCACTCGAAAATCACGGCGGGTTGATCACGGCGGATCAGGGCGGTGGCGCCGAGGACGGCCTCGCCGTCGTAGCCATCGATATCCACTTTGAGGACGTCGACGGGAGTTTTGATGTCGGCGAAAAGGAGATCGATGGTGGTTGCTTCACGAAAGCCTTCGCCGACTGCGCCGGCGGTCCCCTGATGATGCTTAACCAAGGTTGGGATTTTCCCCGGCCGTCGCGCAATCATGGCCTCGTGGATGAATGTCGGGGGCGTTTGCGAGGCGTTGGCGCGGAGCAGCGGGATGAACTCGTCGTCTCCCTCGATGCTGTGGATGGACTCGATGGCGTGACCGCATTCGCCGGAGAGCTGGACGACGGTGTTGCCGATGGAGGCGCCGCAGTCGATGACGGTAACCTTCCTGCCTTTCGCGTTGGCGACGGCTTTCACCAGCGTGGTCAGCGGCCGGTTGAAGAAGGGGTGGTCGAGAAGGATGAACGGGTAGGGGTTGCCGGCGTTGATGAACATCTCGCGACCGTGAATGGGGATTTTCACTACGCCGCGGCCGGTTTCGTAGCGTTTGCGGAGCCAGCGAGCGACGCTCTTCAGACCGAAGCGTTCCAGGCGCTTGCGGCGCTTGAGATAAAGACGGGTGCTCGAAGTGAGCCCGCGGTTGACCTCAGGAGATGCGGTCATGGGGGCGAGTGTCATGATGAGTGAGAGGGAAGCTCGTGCTTCTGAACGTGAGACTGATTTTGCTGATCGTAGAGCAATTTGTAGAGAGGGCTGGCGGTGTAGAGGGATGCATGGGAGCCTGAGGCAACGATGCGGCCATCTTCGAAGACGAGGATCGTGGAGGCGTCTCGGATGGTACTGAAGCGGTGGGCGATGATCAGGACGGTCTTGCCGACGACGAGTTTCTGGAGGGCGCGCTGGATGAAGGCTTCGCTTTCGCTATCGAGGGCGCTGGTGGCTTCGTCGAGGATGAGGATGGGAGCGTTGCGGAGGAAAGCGCGGGCGAGGGCGATGCGTTGCTTCTGGCCGCCGGAGAGCTGGCCGCCGCGTTCGCCGACGATGGTGTCGTAGCCGTTTGGTTGAGACAGGATGAAGTCGTGGGCGAAGGCATCCTTGGCGGCTTGCTCGACTTCTTCGCGGGTGGCATCGGAGCGACCGAGGAGCAGGTTGTTGTAGATGGTGTCGTTGAAGAGGACGGGGTCCTGTGAAACGAGGGCGATGTTGCGGCGGAGGTCGGCGACGCGCATGTCGCGCAGGTCGATGCCGTCGATGGAGACGCGGCCGCTCGAGACTTCGTAGAAGCGGGGGACGAGGTTGGCGAAGGTGGACTTGCCGGCGCCCGTCGGACCGACGAGCGCGCAGACGGTGCCGGCAGGAATCGCTATATCGATGTCGCGGAGGATGGTATTTCCTTCTTTGTACGCGAAACCAACATCGTGAAAGTGGATCGCTCCTTGAAGTCGATTAACGGTTGCGGGTTTGGACGGGTCGGTAATTTCGATCGGTGCGTTGAGCACTTCTTCCAGTCTGTCGAGCGCGCTGAGGCCGCGTTTGGTCTCGTTGTTGAGCGCACCCATTTTCTTTATCGGGTCGTAGCTCATGTAGAGTGCGCCGACCATTGCGAAGAAAACCTCCCACGGGAGCTTCACGTGGTAGGCGTAGATCAGCGCAGCGGATACGCCAAGAGTGGACATGAATTCGATCGTCGGGGAGAGGATATTGGAGTACTTCACGACCTTGAGCTGGACGTGAAAGAGCTTGTTCACTGCTTCGCGAAAGCGGTTCATCTCGCGGGCCTCGAGGCCGAAGGCTCGGATTTCGCGAGTGGCACTGAGGTTCTCGGCGAAGATACCAGTCACGCCGCCGACTTGATCCTGCATCTGGCGGGCGCGTTTGAGCAGGTTTTTCCCGACGAGGCGGATGGGGAAAACTGAGGCGGGGACGAGGCCGAGGCAGAGCAAGACGAAGATGACGTTTCCGTTTTGGAAGGAGAGATAGACGAGGGCACTAAGCGCGCTGATCAACGTGGCGGGTTGTTTGATGATCTCGTTGGCAACGGTGGTGATGGTAGTCTGGAGCTGGTTGGCGTCGCTGAGGCCGCGCGCCAGGAGATCGCCGGACTGGCGTTTGCTGAAGAAGCTCAGCGGAAGGCGCTGAAGTTTCTCAAAAAACTGCATGCGGATTTGTTCCAGTACGCGAACACCGCACAGGCTGATGAGGTAGCTATTTCGAAAGCCGGCGATGCCGCGGATGAGGAAGATGGCGGGCAACAGGCTGGCGAAGCTCAGCAGTTCGATGGTGGTGAGCGACTGCGTACCTTGGTCAAAGACAACGGGAAAAACTTTCTGCAGGAGAAATGGGAGTCCGAGGCCGCTCGAAACGCCGAAAATGATTCCGTAAAAGACAGCCGCCGCGAATTCGACCCGCACGGGTTTGAGGTAACGGAGGTAGGGAAGGAGGCGTTTCATCTAGGCGGTCGGGTAAAGCGGTGCGGCGGGGATCAGTCTTTGGAGGAGCGGACGTCGAGGGCGTCGCGGAGGCCGTCGCCGAGGAAGTTTAAGGAGAAGAGGGTCCAAGAGAAGAGGCCGGCGGGGAAGAGGAGGAGCCAGGGGTATTCTTCGAGTTTTTGCTGGCCGTCGTTGAGGAGCACGCCCCAAGAGCTCATCGGGGGTTGCACGCCGAGGCCGAGGAAGCCGAGGAAGGCTTCGAGGAGCATGACGGCCGGGATCGTGAGCGTGGTGTACACGATGATGGGGCCGAGCGTATTGGGGAGGATGTGACGGAAGATGATGCGGAGCGGGCCGTAGCCGAGGGAGCGGGCGGCCTCGATGTACTCCATTTTCTTAATCGACATGACCTGGCCGCGGACGATGCGGGCCATGGTGAGCCATTCGACGGCGCCGATGGCGGCGAAGATGAGGAGGAGGTCGAAGGAGGCGCCGAGGTTGTACTTCAGGGTGAGCGTGCGGGTGAAGACCATCAGCAGGATGACGAAGATGGTGAAGGGTAGGGCGTAGATGATGTCCACGATGCGCATCATGAGGGCGTCGATTTTGCCGCCGACGTAGCCGGAGATGGCGCCGTAGGTGACGCCGATGGTGAGGGCGACGAAGGTGGCGCAGAGGCCGACGGCGAGGGAGAGGCGGCCGCCGACGAGCGTGCGGACCATGAGGTCGCGGCCGTACTCGTCGGTGCCGAACCAGTGGCGGGCGTTGGGCGGGAGGTTGGCGTATTCGAAGTCTTGATCCGAGTAACTGAACGGGCTGACCCAGGGGACGACGAGGCAGGCGGTGGCGATGATCGCGAGGGAGATCATGCCGAAGAGGGCGAGTTTGTTTTTGCGGAGGCGGTGCCAGGCGTCGCGCCAGAGGGAGGTGCCGCGCTCGGTGTCGAGGCTGGCGTTGACCGGGGAGACGGGAGTGGGAATCGGTTCGGCCATGGCGCGGTCAGGAGTCGAGGCGGATTTTTGGGTTCATCCAGGCCTGGAGGACGTCGGCGAGGAGGTTGAGCGCCATGATGAAGCCGGCGTAAACGATGACGGTGCCGATGACCAAGTTATAGTCGCGGTTGCCGATGCTGGTGACGAATTCGCGGCCGAGGCCGGGTATTTGGAAAATGGACTCGATGACGAAGGAGCCGGTGAGGACGCCGGCGATGGCGGGGCCGAGGTAGGAGACGAGGGGGAGGAGCCCGCCGCGGAGGCCGTGGCGGATGACGATGCGGAGTTCGGAGGCGCCTTTGGCGCGGGCGGTGCGGATGAAGTCCTGGTTGAGGACATCCAGCATGCCGCCGCGGGTGATGCGGAGGATGGGGGCGGCGAAGGCGAGGCCGAGGACGGTGGCGGGGAGGACGCGCGTGGCGACGAGATCGGCGAAGAGCTGGCGGCCGCTGGCGATTTCATCCCAGCCGACCCAGCCGGAGGCGGGGAGGTGGCGCCAGTAGATCGCGAAGATGAGGACGGCGATGGGACCGACGACGAAGGTCGGTGTGCAAATGCCGATCATGCCGAAGGTGGAGGCGGTGTAATCGGGCCAGGTGTTGCGGCGCACGGCGGCGATGACGCCGAGGGGCACGCCGACGCAGAGGGCGATGACGATGGCGAGGAAGCCGAGTTCGAGGGAGACGGGGAGTTTGTCGGCGACGATTTCGTTAACGGTGTAGCTGGCGTACCGGTACGAGGGGCCGAGATCGATGCCGAAGGCGGCTTTGAGATCGAGGCTTTCGCGGAGGGCGAGGGGGGAGAATTTCTTGGGGCAGAGCTGCCAGATGTAGTCGGCGTATTGTTTCCAGAGCGGGTCGTTGAGGCGGTAGTATTCTCTGATGCGTTGCTCGATCTCGGGGGTTGTCGCGCGCTCTGCGGTGAAGGGGCCGCCCGGGACGAAGCGCTGCATGAAGAACGTCGCTGTTACGATGATGAACAGCGCGATGCAGGACTGGAGGAAGCGGAAGGTGAAAAAGCGGAGCATTCAGCGAGATCGGCCGGTGACGGTGCGAGCGCGCGCGGGTGGTGACAAGTCTGGGGTGAGGAGGTTTCGCGGGCGGTGTGCGATGCGGGCGATGATGCGTGGAACCCGACGCGGGAGGACGGACTTTCGGACGGGTCGCTGGCGCTCCTCGCTACGCGCTACGGGGCGAGGTCGATGTGTTTCCAGGGGAACGTATCGAGGTAAGTGGTGCGGAAGTGGCGGACTTGGGGGGAAATCAGGCGGGGGTGAGTGTAGAAATAGATGGGCATGACGGGCATCTCATCGACGAGGATTTTTTCCATCTGTTGGTAGATGGCGTAGCGGTCGGCCTCGGTTTTGGCGTCGAGCGAGGCGGCGAGGAGGCGGTCGTATTCGGGGCTGCCCCAGCCGGTGTTGTTGTTGCCGCCGCCGGTCTGCCAGAGGTCGAGGAAGACATTCGGGTCGACGTAGTCGGCGATCCAGCCGGCGCGTTGGAACTGGAAGTCACCGGCTTTCTGGGCGGCGATGTAGACCTTCCACTCCTGATTCGTGAGGCTGATGGTGATGCCGAGATTTTTTTTCCACATCTGCTGGAGGGCTTCGGCGATGCCGCGGTGCTTGGTGTCGGTATTGTAGAGGAGCTCGATCTTCGGGATGCCTTTGCCGTCGGTGTATCCGGCTTCGGCGAGGAGGCGTCTGGCTTCGGCGATATTGGCGGCGAGGCGGTTTTCGCTGACGAAGCCGCTGACGTTGGGCGGGACGAAATTATAGGCGGGGATCTCGCCGCCGCGGGTGATGAATTTGACGATGGTCTCGCGGTCGATGGAGAGGGCGAGGGCGCGGCGGACGCGGACGTCGTCGAAGGGTTTTTTGGCGGTGTTGAAGCGGTAGTAGTAGATACCGCAATACGGTTCGAGGCTGAGCTGGGCGGGGTTGTCGCGCTGGTAGGTGGCGATTTTGACGCGGGGGATTTCGTGGGTGATGTGGAGCTGGCCGGTGCGGAACATTTTTTCCTCGGTGTCGGCGACGTCGATGGGGTGGAAATGGATTTCGTCGAGTTTGACGCTGGCGCGGTCCCAGTAAGTGGGGGAGCGGGAGACGATGATTTTCTGGCCGGGTTTCCAGTCGGTGAGGACGAAGGCGCCGTTGCCGACGAGGTTTTCTGGGCGGGTCCAGCGGGTGCCCTTGCGGGTGACGGCGTCGAATTTTTCGAGGGTGGGGATGTGGACGGGGAACCAGGCGCAGTGGACGAGGGATTTCAGGAAGAAGGGGGCGGGTTTGCGGAGGGTGATCTGGAGGGTGTGGTCGTCGAGGGCGCGAAAGCCGGTCTTGGTGAAGTCGGTGAGTTTGCCTGTATTGAAATCTTCGGCACCGGCGACGAGGAAGAGCATGTAGGCGTAGTCGGCGCCGAGGAGGGGCGTGAGCATGCGCTCGTAGGAGCGGACGAAGTCGCGGGCGGTGACGGGATCGTTGTTGGACCAGCGGGCGTCGGGGCGGAGATGGAAGGTGTAGACGAGGCCGTCGGGGGAGATTTCCCAGCGGGTGGCGACGCCGGGGGCGACGTTATCGCCGTCGGGCGCGGGCATGACGAGGCCCTCGAAGAGCGAGTCGATGATGTGGTGTTCGGGGACGCCGGTGATGACTTGCGGGTCGAGATCCTGGGGCTCGGCGCCGTTGCCGTAGTTGAGGATTTTCGGCGCGGCGTGGGCGGAGGCGGGTAATGAGAAAGCGGTGACGGCGGCGAAGAGAAGGGCGGGGAAGGCGGAGAGGAGGCGGCGCATGGCGCGGAGCGTGGGAGGTTTTGCGCGGGCGGCAAGCGGGGGCGCGCGGATATGAAAAAGGCCCGGAGAAATCCGGGCCTGAGATGGATCGAGTATTTTGATGCTATAGGCCTACGCGAGTGATGGCACAAACGACGTCAGAGTTATAGCAGACAACAAGGTTATCTTCGAAGCGGCCATACCACAGGCTTGGGTTTGCAGCGTAGGCAAATTGCTTCCGGTCTTTTGGACAGCTTTGGCAAGCAGTCGGCATCACATCTGCCACGCCCGCTCCAAGTAGTCTTTCGACATACTCCATCTTCATGCCTGGTTTGATCTGCAGGACACGGTTTTCTCGAAGACGCGCAGCTATGGCTGTCGTCGCGGCAAAGCCCACGCTCAAAGCTAATCCAATGGCCGCAATTTTTTTGCCCCGACTCATTTAAGTTTTCCCGGATTATTGGAGATATCCGCGGCTTACTTTCAGACCTTCACGGCGAAGAGCTCGGCGTGCATGTCGCCTTCGGCGACTTTGTTCACGGTGCCGGTCATCATGATCGAAAAATTGTCGCCGATCTCGATGCCGATTTTGCCGCCGGGCATGTGGACGGTGATGTCTTTGTCGACGAGGCCGAGGCGGTGGGCGACGGCGGCGGCGGCGCTGGAGCTGCTGCCGGAAGCGAGCGTGTAGCCGGCACCGCGTTCCCAGATCTCGATGCGGATATTTTTGCGGTCGAGGATCTGGAGGAACTGGACGTTGGTCTTGCGCGGGAAGTTGGTGTGGACCTCTAGGTGAGGGCCGTATTTGTGCGCGAGTTCGGCGGTGACTTCGGGGAGCGGGAGGACGCAGTGGGGATTGCCGATGGTGGCGGCGCAGTAGGTGAACTCGCGGTCGAGGATCTGGATTTCTTCGTTGATCACCTCGCGGGCCGGGCCCGTGAGGTTGACGGGAATTTTAGCGCTGTCGAAGGAGACGTTGCCCATCGCGATTTTGATGAGCTGGCCGTTTTCCATGATGACGGAGCGGACGAGGCCGCCGGGGACTTCGATGGTGAAGTCGGGGTTTTTGACGAGTTTCTGGTCCCAGAGATAGCGGGAGAAGATGCGGAGGCCGTTGCCGGATTTTTCGGCTTCGGAGCCGTCGGGGTTGAAGATGCGCAGGCCGAACTCGGCTTTTGTCGACGGGAGCGGGCCCCAGAGGATGCCGTCGGAGCCGACGCCGAAGTTGCGGTGGCAGACGACGCGGATCTGGTCGAGCGTGGGGGCGGATTTCCATTGGGGGAAATCGGCTGGGTTGAGCACGATGTAGTCGTTGCCGAGGGCGTGGTACTTGTAGAAGCGCATGGGCGGAAAAACGCGGAGCCCAAGGGGATTTCCCAATCCGGGCAATCGCGGAAACGCGGAAGCGCTGAAGAGGGCGGAGCGCGCGGCTAGAGTTTGCGGATGGCTTCTTCCGGGTTTGCGAGGAACGTGCGCATGAATTTCACGACGGGGACGTCGTCGTAGGCGCGCGGGGTGACTTCAGGGGCGTCGAAGTCGAGGATCTGGGCGTCGGGGAACGCGAGGAGGAGCGGTGAGTTGGTGGCGATGATGAACTGGGCGTTGCCGGCGGTGAGGGATTTGAGCAGTGCGAGCAGCGCGAGCTGGCGCTGGGGCGGGAAAGTGCATTCCGGGGTGTCGATCAGGTGGAGTCCGCCGGGGACGCAGCGGCTGCGGAGCATTTCCAGGCAGGCCTCGCCATCGTGGCAGTGAAGATCGCAGGGGCGGAGGAAGACGCCGTAGTTGGTCTTTGGCGACCAATGGAGGGTGAGGTTTCTCGCGAGATTGTGGCTGGCGGCGAGGGACGGCTCGTGCTCGGGCGGGAGGTCGGCGGGGACGGGGAGTTTCGCGCGGAGGGCGATGGCGGCGAGGAGGGTGGAGCGGGTGGAGCCGTTTTCGCCCGTGAGGAATGTGACCGAGGAGGTGAACGTGAGGCTGCGGAGGGCGACGAGACGGGGTATCGCGAACGGGGTGTTGGTGTAGCCTTCGGGTTCTCCGCTCGTCCGCTCGATGCTGCGAAGGAAAATCATACGGCGGGACTATAGCACGGTTTGGCGAAAAAGAAGGGAGGGAGAAATTTTGGAGCCCTTTGCGAAGGGCGGTGTCGGTGGCGGCTCTCCCTTTTATTTTTCCGCTCGTCTTCGGCGGCGCGGAGTTTGTGCTGGGAAATTCGCGGTCTGTTTTAACTTATTCGTATTTATCACCATCGCTCGAATGTTTTCCCTGCGTTCTCATATCCTGATTCTCGCGACACTACAGGCGTTAGGAGGTACGTTGGTGAGGGCGGCCGATAAGCCTGCCGGGGCGGTGGATGCGAAGATGGGGGAGCCGTTGCTGGTGGCCTTGCCGGAGCGGAGTCTGCCTGAGCTGGATGCTTTGTTGCGCGTGGGGTTGGAGAATGGGCCGACGATTTTGATCCGGCGATGGGAGGCGGAGCAATCGGCGCAGAATGCGCGGGTTTATCGCGCGCCGATGTTGCCGCAGGTATACGGTTCATTGCAGGGAGGCGTGATCCATGAGCAGCGTAAAAATGAAGGTGCAGCGGACGTGCCTGATCGCACGGTCGAGGCGGCGCTTTATAATTTTGGTATCAGCCAGAACCTCTTTCACTGGGGCGCACTGGCGAAGAATTATGAGGTGGGGAAACTCTACAGTGCGATTTCGTCGCGCAATCTGGAGGAGACGCGGCGGTTGCTCGCGGTGGATCTGCGGCGGCGGTATTTCAATCTGGTGATTGCGACAGGCGCGCTAGAGCTGGCGAAGAAGAGCCTGGCGGATTCGGAGCGCGAACTGGAGTTTGCGAAGAAGCAGGTGGCGGACGGTTTCGCGGCGTCGGGAGATTCGGGGACGGTCGAGTACGCGATCACGAATGCGCGCATCGATATCCAAAGACTGACGGGCGACCGGGACACCCTGGCGCGGGACTTTGCGCGTCTGGCGGGTGTGCCGATTGAGAAACTCCCGTCGCCCGTCGTGGAGTTGCCGGCGCCGCCGGACATCGACGGTATCATTAAAGGACTTACGACAGAGGCGCCATTCGTGCGCGCGGTGCAACTTCAGAACCTCGACGATTACGTGCGCGCAGAGCAGCTCAATTATGAGATTCAGAAGGTGCGGCTGCGTCCAAAGTTCGGACTGAATCTTTCGGTGAATCAGGATAATCGTAATCCCGATAACAACGATCTCGGGCCCAAGGCGCTGATCACGTCGTGGAATGCGTTCGCGACCGTGAACTGGACTTTATTCGACGGATTCAGCGCGCAAGCTTCGAAGAAAGCAGCACTGGCAAGGAAGCGTATGTACGAGGCGGATCGCGATCAGGCGGAGCGTGTGGATGCGGATTCGCGCAAAGCCGATGTAACGAAACTTCAGCTCCTATGGCGTCAGCTGCAGGAGTCGGAAAAGACTCTCTCGAGTGCGCGCGGCAGTGTGGCCGTTGCGGAAAAAGATTTCGCGGCGGGTTGGACGCCCCGCAGCACAATCGACGATGCACGTCGGACAGCGGATTCGGCGTTGCAATCGACCAATGTCATGCGCGCGGAGTTTTATACGGCGCTGGCGAGCTACTTTTCCAACCGGGGTATCGATCCCGCGCTGCGTCTCCAGTCGCAAGGGCGTTGAGCCGGGCAGTGGACGATCATTCTCCGAGAACGTTTTTAATTTATGTCTTCGACGAAAATTTTGGTGACCGGCGGACTGTTGCTGGTTCTTGGTGCAGCGGGTTGGTTGGGTTACCGGCAGGCGCGTCCGCTCGCGGTGGTCGGTCCGATCACGCGCGGCTCGGCGGTGCAGGCGGTGCCGGCAAACATACTCGTGACGGAAGCGTTCCGCATGGAAATCAAGAGCGAGGCGGGCGGGCGCGTCATCAAGAGCCATGTGCAGCTCGGCACCGAGGTGAAGGCGGGCGATGTGTTGTTCGAAATCGATCCGCGCGATCTCGAATTGCAGATCGAGCAGATCGAAACGGATTACAAAGCCGCGAAGGACAGGATCGCGCTTGGCTCATCCTTGAGGTTCGACATCGCGACGGCTGAAGAGACGGTGCGAAACAACACGCGGCTCGTCGAGCAGGGCAAGCTGGCGCAGGTCGCGCTCGATCAATCGAAACGAGCTGTCACGCGGCTGCAGGACCAGCTCGCTCTCGAGAACATCGCCAACCAACAGTCTCTCGATAATTACGAAAACACGTTGAAGACGAGACGCCGCCAGTTGGAGAAAATGCGCGTTGTGGCTCCTGACGACGGCACGGTTTCCGAGATTTTTGCGATCAACGGAGAGTTGGTGAACGGAGCGCAGTTGCTCGCGCGGGTGATCTCGAGAGCCCGCCTCGTGGAAGCGCAGATCAGCGAGGAAAACTTTCTCGGTGTACGGCCCGGGCTTGCGGCCAAGGTGCAGCTTTTAGGGCATGGCGGAAAATTGCTCAACGCGACCGTGGCCCGGGTGTTGCCTGGCGCCGATGAACGGACGAAGCGATACAAGGCGTATCTGACCATCGCTGACATCGACGAGGCGCTGCTTGCGCCGGGGTTGACGGGCGAGGCGAGCATCACGATCGATCGCCACGACAACACGCTGCTGGCCGAACGGCGCTCGATGCTCGGCCACGCCTTGTTTGTGGTGCGCGATGGCGTGGCGCAGTACGTGCCGGTGGTCGTCGGTTATTCGAATATGAACCACACGGAGATTCTCTCCGGTGTGAACGAGGGAGATCTGGCGATATTGAGCAATCCCGCCGGTTTCCGCGATGGGCAGAAGGTGCGCGTGCAACAAGAAGCTACGAGACGTTAATGCGCACGAATCTGCAGATTGCGCTGCGTTTCCTTCTGGCGAAGAAGCGCTCGATGGCGATGAGCCTGGCCGGAATCGCGTTTGGCGTGGGGTTCATCATTCTCACGCAGGCGGTGACATCGGGTTTCCAAGAGTTTTTCATCCGGACGATCTTGGGGACGGATGGCGCGATCCGCGTGGAGGATAAATTTCAGGCGACGACGGTGGCGATCCCGGTTGAAGGTGGCTCTCCCGGGACGAACGGCCCGGTTGCCGCGATCACGGTCGAGAGCGACCGCCGGTATCAGGAAGGCGTGGCCGAACCGAGGTTGTTGCGGGAATCGCTGGCGCGGTTTCCCGAAATCACCGGGATGTCGGAAATCGTGCGCGGCAGCGTGCTCATTCAGTCGGCGACCCGTGAGGACAACGCGCAGGTGATCGGCATCGAGCTGGATGATCACATTTCGGTATCGAATCTGGAGGAGCAGATCGTGCTCGGCGATCTCACGGCGTTTCGCGACTCGCCCTCCGGTATCGTCATCGGAGCGGCCATGGCGGCGCGTTTGCGTATCAATCCGGGTAATTCGGTGCTGCTGACCTATGCGGGACAGTCCACGCGTTACCGGGTCGTCGCGATTTACGAAACAGGCGTGCGGGATATCGATCGCGTGCGTATTTTCCTGCACCTGAGCGAAGCGCGCACGTTGTTGAAACGTCCCTATGGCGCGAGCATCGTGCAGCTCTCATTGAAAGATCCCGATCAGGCGCCTGAAATCGCGCGGCAGATCGAACTGACGGTCAGCCACAAGGCGACCAGCTGGCAGGAGCGGGAGAAGGTTTATCTGGAGTTGTTTTTATTTTTCCAAATCGCGGCGGCGATCATGGTGTCGACCATCATCATCGTGTCTGGTCTCGGCATGTTCAATACGCTCGCGATGATCGTTATGGAGAAAACCAAGGACATCGCGATCCTGCGCTCGATGGGATTTACGCGAGGCGATATTGCGACGATCTTCATGTTGCAGGGCGTGCTGGTGCTGTTGATCGGCGTGGTTGCAGGCTGGGCGTTGGGAGCGGCGAGCACGTACGCGGTTTCGAGCGTGCCGATCTCGGTGCGGGGAATCTTTTCGACCGATCACGTCGTGGTGGCCTGGAATTTTGTTCACTATATCGGAGCGGCGCTTGCGGCGGTGGTCGTGGTCTTCATCGCCAGCTGGCTGCCTGCGCGACGTGCGGCCAGATTAGAACCGGCGGCAATCATCCGGGGGGCTTCGCAATGAAGGGTGTTTCTCAGAATCAACAGCCGGCCTCATCCGGCGCGCGCGGCGGGGAATCTATCCGTTGCTCGCGGCTTGTGCGGTACCTCGGCGAAGGGGAGGGGCGCGTGCATGTGTTGCGGGAAGTTTCCTTTTCGGCGGCGCCGGCCACAGTCACGGCGATCGTCGGTCCTTCCGGTTGTGGCAAGAGCACGCTGCTCTATTTGTTGGGTCTGCTCGACCGGCCGGATGGCGGCGAGATTTGGATTGGCGGAAAGAATCTGGCCACGGCCAGCGATGAGCAGCGGACACAGACGCGCAACGAGCACATCGGCTTCGTTTTCCAGTTTCACTTCTTGATGCTGGAGTTTACGGCCTTGGAGAACGTCATGATCCCGATGCGCAAACTCGGTCGCTTGCGCCCGGCCGAGATGGTTGATCGCGCGAAGATGCTTCTCGATGCCGTTGGGCTCGGTGCGAAAACCCATCGCCTCGCCACACATTTATCGGGGGGTGAACAGCAGCGCGTCGCCATTGCCCGTGCGCTCGCCAACCAGCCGTCGATCCTGCTGGCCGACGAGCCGACGGGAAACCTGGACGTCAAAAACTCGGCGGTGGTTTTCGACCTCATGACCCGCCTCGCTCGAGAGCACGGGCAGGCGATCGTGTTGGTGACGCACAACCCCGACATCGCTCAGCGCTGCGATCTCACCCGGCCGATGCGCGACGGCGTGTTCGTCTAATTTTTCGCGATGTGGCACTCCGCAGCCGTCCCATTTGTGCGGACAGGATATGCGCACGATTTGACAGCCGATAAGTTGCGGCGAGCGCGGGAGATGGTCTCGCTTATTTTGGGGTCGAAAAAAATCCCGGTTACAAATTTGGGGTTTACAATCCATTCCTCGCGGCCTTCGCTCCGCTTCGACTTTAACTTTTTACGAAGAACTGTGAGCACTCATCACTCGCGAAAGAGTTTCTTTGCCAAGTTTCTAGGCCTGCTGGCTGCCGCCGGCATCGCGCCTAAGTTGCTGGCTAAATCTCCGTCCCCTGCGGCCGCTCCGGTTTCCGCATCCGCGCCGTTCCAACTGCGCACAGAGACGCGCGCCGTCGCTCGCACGAGCGATACTGTCTAACGCCTCCGGCTTATGTCGCATATTTTCCCCAAGTCGGCCAACAAGCTGCCGCTCCAGATCATCATCTTCGTGTTGGTACTGGTCGGAGTCGTCACCGCCGCCACCACTTACTACGCAACGCCGAAGTACACACGCGTCGGATACGCGCCGGTTCAGCCCGTGCCGTTCAGCCACGCGCTCCACAACGGCCAGCTCGGCATCGATTGCCGTTACTGCCACATCGGTGTCGATAAAGGCGCCACGTCCACCGTCCCCACGGCACAGACGTGCATGAACTGCCACAACCAAATCAAGACCGACAGCCCGGCGCTCGCTCCGGTCCGACAGAGCTTCGAATCCGGCGATCCCGTGAAGTGGGTGAAGATCCACCAAGTTCCGGACTACGTTTATTTCAATCACGCCGTTCACGTGAACCGCGGCATCTCGTGTGTCGAGTGCCACGGCCAGATCAATGAGATGGAAGTCGTGAAACATTCGAAGCCGCTCTCCATGGGCTTCTGCCTCGATTGCCATCGCGATCCCGCTTCCCACGTCCGCCCACTCGACCAGATCACCAACCTGAACTGGAAGCCCGAGCAGGCAGCCGAACACGCCAAGTGGGCCGCCGAATTCGTTAAGAACAACAAGATCACTCCTCCGCAGAGCTGCACCGGTTGCCATCGCTGATGAAACGCAAAGTCCTCCATCCCGAACCCTCCCAAGCCGAGCAGCTGAACGGCCCGAAGTACTGGCGCAGCCTCGATGAGATGGCTGGCACGCCCGGCTTCAAGCAGCACCTCGAACGCGAGTTCCCCGAGGGCGCTTCGAACCTCGACGGCGTTGACCGCCGCGGCTTCTTCAAGCTCATGGCCGCTTCCTTCGCCCTCGGTGGCGTCGGTCTGGCCGCCGGTTGCCGCCGCCCGGAAGCTCACATCCTTCCCTACGGAAAATCCGTTGAAGGCGTTATCCCGGGCCTCCCGCTCTATTTCGCGACCGCGATGCCGATGCGCAAATCGGCCGTGCCCGTCATCGCCGAAACGCATCAAGGCCGCCCCACCAAGCTCGAAGGTAATCCGAGCTACGCGCCTTACGGTGGTGGTACTAATGCGTTCGTCCAAGCCTCGGTCCTCGATCTCTACGATCCAGATCGCGCCACCACGCACACCATCGGTGGCTCTGCTGTCACGGTGGCCGCCGTTCAGGACAAACTCGCGGGCATCGGCAAAGCCTACGAAGCCTCGCAAGGCGCGGGTCTCGCTTTTCTCGCCGAAGAATCCGGTTCTCCCACACGCGCGGCTCTCGTCGCCCGTCTCAAGGCTAAGTTCCCCCGCGCTATCTGGGCCGAGTACGAACCCGTCAGCGACGTTCCTCCGCTTGCCGCCGCCCAGGCTGCATTCGGCAAAAACGTCCAGCCGCGTTACCAATTCGCCAAAGCCAAGCGCATCGTCTCGCTCGACGCTGATTTCTTCCACTCCGAGGCGGGCAGCCTGTTTTACTCCCGCGAATTCGCGAAGGGCCGTAAGGTCACTTCCGCGAAGGACGAGATGAACCGCCTCTATGTTGTTGAGAGCGGCTTCACGCTCACCGGTGGCATGGCCGATCATCGCCTCCGCCTCGCCAGCAGCCACATGCTCGCGCTCGCCGCAGCATTGGCCGCCCAACTCGGCGACTCCTCGCTGGCCACGCTAGCCCAAGGACTTGATTTCAAGGACAAGGACAAGTGGATCGCCGCCTGTGCGAAAGACCTCGCCGATCATCGCGGCCAGTCGCTCGTCGTCGCCGGTGCGCACCTGCCTGTCGAAGTCCACGCCATCGTTTACGCGATAAACCTAGCACTCGGTAACGTCGGCCAGACGGTCGACTTCCTCGAAGTAGAAGCCGCTTCGGCTGCATCGATCAGCGATCTCGCTGCCGCCATCAAAGCCGGTTCGGTGAAGACCCTCGTCGTTCTCGGCGGTAACCCTGCTTACAACGCTCCCGCCGATCTCGATTGGGTCGCGCTCCAGAAGTCCGTCGGCGAAGTCGTTCGCCACGGTTACTACGTGGACGAAACATCCGCAGTTGCTTCCGCGCACGTCGGCGCAACGCACTACCTCGAATCGTGGGGCGACGCCCGCACGGCCGACGGTACGATCGTCGCGGTGCAGCCGATGATCCTCCCGCTGTTCAACGGCCTTACCGAGCTCGAAGTCCTCGCCCGCATCACTGGCGAAGCGACGACCGATGCCTACTCGCTGGTTTCCCAGACGATTACCGGACTCGCTGGCGGCGATGCATCGGATGCGTTCCGCAAGTTCCTTCACGACGGTGTCCTCGCTGGCAGCGGTTACCGCAAAGCGTCCGTCAGCCTCAGCGCCTCCGGTCTCGCGCGTCTCCTGAACAGCGCGCCGAAATATCCTGCTCTTTCGAAGGACAATCTCGAAGTGCGTTTTACCACCGACCAAAAAGTCGACGACGGCCGCTTCGCCAACAACGGCTGGCTCCAAGAATGCCCCGATCCGATCACCAAGATCGCGTGGGACAATGCCATCCTTATCAGCCCGCGCCTCGCGAACGAACTCGGTATTACTCCTAAAGGCTCTGTTCTTCAGGTTGCTCGTGTCGAGACCGCCGACTTTGAAATCGGCAAGGAAAACGCACATGTCGCCGAAATCACCATCGGCGGCCGCACAATCAAAGGCCCGCTGCATATCCAGCCAGGTCTCTCCAATTACACGTTGGTCGTCCCGCTCGGTTACGGTCGCACCGTTTCCGGTCGCGTCGGCAAGGGCCAGGGCTTCAACGCCTATCCGCTCCGCACGACTTCCGGTCTGAACGTCGCCACCGGTGCCACGATCAAACTCACCGGCGAACGCTACAAACTCGCGAACACCCAGGAACACTGGTCGATGGAAGGCCGAGACATCGTTCGCGAAGCCAATCACGACGAGTACCAGAAGAATCCCGGCTTCGTTGACGACATCGGCACCGAGTCGCACTCACCTGCGATCTACGGCGCCGATCAGACGCCGCAGAACGACAACAAACTTTCCCGCGAAGAACGCGCCCAGCTCGCTGCCAAGCGCGCGACCGAGCTTCCCCGCGGTGGCTCGCTCTACGTCACGCCCGCCTTCAATGGAGCGCACCAGTGGGGCATGTCGATCGACCTGAACACCTGCATCGGCTGCAACGCCTGCATCATCGCGTGTCAGGCCGAGAACAACATTCCGATCGTCGGCAAGGACCAAGTCCTCCGCGGTCGTGAGATGCACTGGATTCGTCTCGATCGATACTACTCCGACGGCAAGGCCGACGCGGCCGCCTTCGGTGGCGAAGGCAACAAGCAGATCCCGGAAGATCCTCAAGTTTCGCTCATGCCCGTTGCGTGCATGCACTGCGAAACCGCTCCTTGCGAAACCGTATGTCCCGTCAATGCGACGGTGCACGACGAAGAAGGCCTCAACGGCATGGCGTACAACCGCTGCATCGGCACGCGTTACTGCGCCAACAACTGTCCGTACAAGGTCCGCCGCTTCAACTTCTTCGACTGGAATAAGCGCCAGCTCGACCAGCTTTACATGGGACCGCTCGGCGAGAGCGGCATGCCCGAGCTCGTCAAGATGGTCAAAAATCCCGACGTCACCGTGCGCATGCGCGGCGTGATGGAAAAGTGCACGTTCTGCGTGCAACGCATCCAGCAGGCCAAGATCGCTCAGAAGGTGAAGGCCAAGGCTTCCGGCGATGTCAAAATCCCGGACGGCACGATCAAGGTCGCCTGTCAGCAGGCTTGCCCGGTCGACGGCGTTTACTTCGGCGACATCAGCGATCCGACCAGCGAAGTCTCGAAGGCGAAAGCCCGCGAACAGGATTACTCGCTGCTCGGCTACCTCAACGTCCGCCCGCGCACGACCTATCTCGGAAAGCTCCGCAATCCGAATCCCTCGATGCCCGATTACGCGGCCATCAAGACTCCTTTCAGCCGTCAGGAATACGAAAACAAGAATCACCCGTCTCACGGCGACGATCATGGCCACGGCCACGATCACTCGCACGGGGCAGGGGAGCACGACTCGCATGGCGCACCCGCTAAAAAAGAGCATGGCCACAGCTCCATCCAAAACCTTAAGCGCCTCGGAGGGCTCGTCTAATGGCTCACGCCGCTGATCACGCCGCTCCGGCGATTCTTAAAGAAGTGAAACCTGCGGTTCTCCCGCGTGCTGTCTTGGTTGAAAACAACCGCAGCTTCGCGTGGATCACCGAAAAAGTCTGCTCCATCATCGAAGGCAAAACGCCGACGTGGTGGTGGGTCTGCTTCGCGCTCGCATGCGTTGTCGCGTCCTTCACGGTTGCGGGCATCACCTACCTCGTCGCCACGGGCGTCGGTGTGTGGGGCCACGCAAATCCAGTCAACTGGGCGTGGGACATCGTCAACTTCGTGTTCTGGATCGGTATCGGCCACGCCGGTACGTTGATCTCGGCCATCTTGTGCCTCCTCCGCCAGAAGTGGCGTACGTCGATCAATCGCGCGGCCGAGGCTATGACGATCTTCGCCGTCGTTTGCGCCGGTATCTTCCCGGTGTTCCACGTCGGTCGCGTCTGGTTCGCCTGGTACCTCTTCCCGATCCCGAACTCCAACTACATCTGGCAGAACTTCCGTTCTCCGCTCGAGTGGGACGTGTTCGCCGTTTCGACCTACGGTACCGTTTCCGTTCTCTTCTGGTACGTCGGTCTTATTCCTGACCTTGCCGTTCTCCGCGACCGTTTCTTCAAGGCCGGTAACAAACTCCGCTCCTCGATCTACGGTTTCTTCGCCATGGGCTGGCGCGGTTCGAACCGCCACTGGAGCAACTACGAAATGGCGTACCTGATCCTCGCTGGTGTTTCCACGCCGCTGGTTCTCTCGGTGCATACGATCGTTTCGTTCGACTTCGCCGTGTCCCTCCTCCCGGGCTGGCACACCACGATCTTCCCTCCGTACTTCGTCGCAGGCGCCATCTTCTCCGGCTTCGGCATGGTGCTCACGCTCATGCTCCCGCTGCGTGCGATCTACAAACTCGAGGATCTCATCACTCAGTACCACATCGACTGCATGTGTAAGATCACGTTGGCGACCGGAACCATCGTCGGTTACGCCTACGGCATGGAGTTCTTCATCGCGTGGTACGGTGCGAACCCGTACGAAGGATTCGCTTTCGTGAACCGCGCGTTCGGTCACTACGCTTGGGCCTACTGGATCATGATCTCGTGCAACGTGATCACGCCGCAGTTCTTCTGGTTCAAGGCCGTCCGCAACAATACCTGGCTCGTCTGGGTCCTCTCGATCTTCGTTAACGTCGGCATGTGGTTCGAGCGCTTCGTGATCATCGTCACCTCCCTCGCTCGTGACTTCCTGCCTTCGAGCTGGGGTTACTATAGCCCGTCGATCGTCGAAATCTTCACCTTCTTCGGAACGTTCGGTGTCTTCTCCGTGCTGTTCCTCCTCTTCATCCGTTTCCTGCCCATCATGCCGATGGCGGAAATCAAGGCAGTCACCCCGCAGGCCGACGCTCACGCCGGTCACGGCCACGACGACAAACACTGAGCCGTCATTCCCTCGAACCTTTAACACCCTTCTGAGAAAATGGCCGCACAACCACATGGCTTGATCGCCACGTTCGACACCCCCGCCGACGTCATGCACGCGGCGGAGAAGGTGCGCGACGCCGGGTATAAATCCTGGGACTGCATCACTCCGTTTCCCGTCCACGGCCTCGACAAGGCCATGGGCGTCCGTCGTTCGCTCGTCCCGCGCTTCTCGCTCGCGGGCGGTTTGATCGGTTTCACCACCGGCATGTCGATGATCTGGTTCACGGGCGCTTACGACTATCCTCTGATCGTCGGTGGCAAACCGTACTTCAGCCCGATGTTCGCCTTCCCGGTTTCCTACGAACTGACGATTCTCTTCACCGCCTTCGCTACGATCGGCGGCATGTTCTTCCTCAATCGTCTGCCCATGCACTACCACCCGGTTCTGAAATACGAGCAGATCCACCGCGGCATGGATGACCTCTTCTTCATCGTGATCGACGCACGCGACCCGAAATTCAACTTTGCCGCGACCCGCGCCCTCCTCGAAAAGGCCGGCGGCAAATCCATCACGGAGCTGGAAGCCTGAGCCATGCGCTACGCCTACCTCGTTCTCGCACTCGTCGTTGTCGGCACGGTTTCCATCCTCGGATTCCGCGGCTCCAACGCGACCAAACCGCCATTGGAAGTCTTCCCGGACATGGATCACCAGGCGAAGTACAAACCGCAAGCCGCGAGCCCGTTCTTCGCTGACGGTCGCGCCGACCGCCCGCTTCCCGCTGGTGTTGTCGCCCGTGGAAATCTCCGCGCCGACGATCATCTTTACGAAGGCAAAGCCGCCGACGGCAGTTTCGCCGCTGGTTTCCCTTCCTCGATCACGATCGACGCCAAGTTTCTCGAGCTCGGTAAGGATCGCTACACGGTTATGTGCACCTATTGCCACGGCGCCACCGGCGACGGTAACGGCATCACTAAATCCTACGGCATGGGTGCGACGCCGACCTATCACGACGCACGCCTGCGAAACATGGCCGAAGGCGAAATCTACAACACGATCATCCACGGCAAGGGCAATATGCTCTCGTACGCCGACAAACTCTCCGCCGAAGAACGCTGGGCGGTCATCGCCTACGTCCGCGCTCTCCAGCGCGCTCATAACGGCACGATCAACGACGTCCCGGCCTCTCACAAATCGGAGCTTGGTATCAAATGAGCACCCACGCTGCATCCGCTCCCGTATCCCTCGCCGCATCTCCTGCGGGTAACGCCAGCAAGGCGCTCGTCATCGGCATCGTCGGCCTGATCGTCTCGGCCGCCGGTTTCTTTGTCTCAGGCGCTCACGCCGGTGCTTTGTCTTACCTCGTGGGCATCACTTTCTGGACGGCCATCGCCATCGGCATGCTGATGTGGACGATGATCCACCACATTTTCGATGCCTCCTGGTCTGTGCTGCTGCGACGCCAGTTCGAGCATGGTCTTACGGCATTCCTGCCGCTCTTGGTGCTATTCCTTCCGCTGATCGCCATCTCTTGGACCGGAACGCGTGACACCATCTGGCCTTGGATGAATCTCGACGGCCACGTTCACGGCGGACACGGCACCATCGGTGAAGATGTTCTCTACGTGAAAAAGGCGGGATTCCTGAACATCGAGATGTTCACGATTCTCACCATCCTCGGCTTCTTGATCTGGATGTGGCTCTCGGCTCGCCTGCGTAAAGCTTCGTTCTCCCAGGACATCGACGGCGACCTCAAGTGGACCTACATGAACCGCAAGACCGCCGCCTTCGGCATCGCGCTCACTGCGATCACGCTGACCTTGGCGTCCATCTACTGGATCAAGAGCCTTGAGTATCACTGGTTCTCCACGATGTACGGCGTCTGGTTCTTCGCGAACTGCATCCGCGGCGCCTTGGCTGTCGGTGTCCTCATCTCGCTCTGGCTGCTCGCTCGCGGCGACTACAAGGGCATCCTCAATACGAATCATCTTCACTCGATCGGCCAGCTCGTCTTCGCGTTCACGGTGTTCTGGGCGTACATCACGTTCTCCCAGTATTTCTTGATCTGGAACGCCAACGTCCCAGAAGAAACCTTCTGGTACAATCTGCGTGAAATCCACGCGGACGGCACGCCCAGCCAGTGGAAATACGTCGGTATGGTGATCCTCTTCGGTCACTTCGTGATCCCGTTCCTCTACCTCCTTTCTTACAAAAACAAGGTCACGCCCTCGAAGATCAAACCGATCGTCATCTGGATTCTCGCGACGATTCTCATCGATCTTTGCTACAACATCATGCCTGCGCTGAAGGATCATGACACGGGTGATCCGCTCCCATTCCTCTCGATCAACCTCGTGTGGATTCTCGCGTCGGTGGTCGGTGTTGGCGGCGTCTGCATCTGGTCCTATCTGCGCAGCTTCCCGACCCAGAAACTCATCCCGATCCGCGATCCCCGCATTGGCGAATGCCTCACCCATCATGAGTGATACCACGACATCCCCGAAAAACTTCTGGGTAACGCTGGCTGCCGTCATCGGTGGCTTCGCGATCTTCCTGCTCATCCTCTTCATCGCCTATCTCCCGCAGGCTCCGGCTCCAATTCCTGAAGGATCTCTAACTCCGGAAGCGCGCACCGCGTTGCTCTCCGATCTCCGTGCCAAGGAAAAAGCCGCAGTCAGCACCTACGGCTGGGTCGATAAGGATAAAGGTGTTGTCCGCCTCCCGGTTGACCGCGCTGTCGAGCTCACGATCCAGGAGCTCAACGCCAAGAAATAAGGCCCACGGATGGAATGGTTCTTCTATGGGCTCGCCTTCGTTGTCGCTGTGGCGATCACCGCCTCAGCGGTCTATGCGCTCTATTGGGCATCGACCAAAGGCCAGCTGAAGGATCTCGAAAAAGGCGCCGCCTCGATCTTCGACGATAAAGAACCCATCGGCCAGCCCACGGACTTCTTCCCCGGCAAGGCTCCCAAAGGACACCGCTAATTCCGCCGCCAACCTCCGCTAATTTTTCCCCACTCCGGCCAAATTAGCGGTGAACGCCGCGCCTCTTCGCTCTTAATTTTTAACAATGGCCTCTGCTTCCAGTTTAACCGCGTCAGTCAGTCCGGCGACGTCATCGGAGACGGTGACGCGTGCCGAGCTGAGTGAGATCGACGCCTCCACGAAGGCGCCCGCGATGTTCTTCCTGTGCTCAGCCGTCCTCTGGCTGCTCGCAGGAACGGCGTTTGCGATCATCGCATCGTTCAAACTCCATGAACCCGGTTTCCTCGGCGACACCGAGTGGCTGACCTTCGGCCGCGTTCGCACGGCCCACTTGAACGCCGTCGTGTACGGCTGGAGCGTGAACGCGTCCTTCGCAGTCGCTCTCTGGTTGATGGCCCGTCTCGCCCGCTCAGTTGTTCGCCACAGCGGTTTACTCATGCTGGCAGGCGCGCTCTGGAATGTCGGCGTCACTGTTGGTCTCTTCGGCATTCTCGCAGGCGACAGTACGTCGGTCGAGTGGCTCGAAATGCCCACCTACGCCACGCCGATGCTCTTTGTGGCTTACGCGCTGGTCGGTGCCTGGGCAGTCATCACTTTCCGCTTCGGCAAATCCGAACACATCTACGTTTCCCAGTGGTACATCTTCGCCGCGCTCTTCTGGTTCCCGTGGCTCTACTCGGTCGCGCAGATCATGATCATCTTCGCACCCGCTCGTGGCACGGTGCAGGCGCTGGTCAACTGGTGGTTCGCCCACAACGTCCTCGGTCTCTGGTTCACGCCGATCGGTCTGGCCGCTGTTTATTACTTTCTCCCAAAAGTTCTCGGTAAGCCGATTCACAGCTACTATCTCTCGGTCCTCGGTTTCTGGTCGCTCGCGATCTTCTACAACTGGGCAGGTGTTCACCACTTGATCGGTGGCCCCGTTCCGGCCTGGGTCATCACCGCTGGTATTGCTGCCAGCTTCATGATGGTCGTTCCCGTCGTCGTAACGGCGATCAATCACCACCTGACGATGATTGGCAGCTTCCAGGCGCTGAAGTACAGCCCGACTCTCCGGTTCATCGTCTTCGGTGCAGTCAACTACACCCTGGCCAGCTTGCTCGGCTCTCTGATGGCAGATCGCGGCGTGAGCGAAGTGGTTCACTTCACTCACGCGATCGTCGGCCACTCGCACCACGGCCTCTACGCCTTCTTCACGATGGTGATGTTCGGCTCCATCTACTACATCCTCCCGCGCGTTCTTCACCGCGAATGGCCATCCGCCAGCCTGATCAGCGTCCACTTTTGGACGACCGCCATCGGCAGCCTCGCGATGGTGATCATCCTTTCGATCGTCGGCACCAAGCAGGGACTGGCGATGAACAACGCCAACATTCCTTTCCTGAGCATGGAGCAAACGGACGTCGTTCGCGCCACCTTGAATGGTCTGAAATGGCGCAGCTACACCGGCGTCTTGATCACGATCGGCCACATCGCGTTCGCCATCAACTTTGTCTGGATGATCCTGACTCCCCGCGCCGAAAACACCGCGCCAACGCTCTTCCGCAGCCCTGAGCCCGACCTGGAGGTCACCGCTCGATGAATCGCGCCCCCCTTATCTTCCTCGGTATCTTCTTCGCGCTGGCCTTTTCATGGACCGGCATCGTGCTGACGAACCAGCTTGCCTACGGCAAACTGCAGCCCGTCTACGACGAAAGCGAAGGCAAGTCCTTCCCGCAGTCCATCCCCGGCCTCGCAGCCCAAGGCAAGCTGGTGTATCAAGACCTCGGATGCATTTACTGCCACACGCAGCAAGTCCGCCGTCCTGGTTACGGTGGAGACATCGATCGCGGTTGGGGCGAGCGCCAGAGCGTGGCCCGCGATTACATCCGCGAAAGCCGCGTCCTCCTCGGCACCATGCGTACCGGCCCCGATCTTCGTAATGTCGGCGCCCGTTTTGCTGGTGAAGGTGGCCGCGAGTGGCATATCCGCCACATGTACGACCCGGAGATCACCTCTCCCGGCTCGATCATGCCGAAGTACAAGTTCCTCTTCGAGACCCGCAAAATCATCGGTGAACCTTCCGCCAAAGCCGTGCAGCGCCTGCTCCCTGCGAGCGCGCAACCAGAGGCCGGATACGAAATCGTTCTTAGCGAGCGCGGCAACGCCCTCATCGAGTATCTGCTCAGCTTGAAAGACACCTACACCTATCCTGAAGAGGCCACCCGTGTTTACGTGGAGCCTAAGAAGGACGAGAAGGCCGAAGCCGCCACGCAGCCGGAGGCCCACAAATGAGCGCTCAAGATCCTAAAGCTAATAACCCCAAGATCGAGCAGGCCGCTGCGTCCGACCAAAACATCCAGAAGGTCCACGCGATCCTACTCCGCGAAAAGCCCGAGCCGGCCGAAGGGTACTCGCCGATGCCGCTGTTCCTACTCGGTTTCGTGTCGGCGATGATCTTCATCGTCTCCGTTTATTTCGTTCACAATCGCGGTGGCATCGGCCCCAACCTGAAGACCGGCGTCAGTGGACTCAGCTTCAAAGAGGCTGCTCTCGTTTACGATGAACGCTACGATCCCGCCAAAGCTCCCGGCGCTGGTGCGGTCAAGGAGCTGACTCCTGAGCAGATGATCGCTGCGGGCAAAAAACTCTATTCCACCTGCGCCACCTGCCATCAACCAACGGGCGCCGGTCTTGCTGGTACCTATCCTCCACTCGCAAAATCCGAGTGGGTCACCGGCAGCGAAGAGCGCCTGATCCGCATCCTTCTCAACGGCGTGAATGGTGAGATCACTGTCGAAGGTAACAAATACAACGGCTTGATGCCCGCCTTCGGCAAAGTGCCCGGCGGTGGCTACAACTGGACTGACGAACGGATCGCCCAAGTGTTGACCTACATCCGCCAGGAATGGGGCAATGGAGCTGCGCCGATCGCCACCGCCAAGGTGAAAGAAATCCGCGAACAAGGTGGCGCGGGCGCCCGGACCAAGCCCTGGACCGAAGCCGAGTTGCTGGCGATTCCCTGATCGTTTCCGCGCTGCGTTCATTCTCTGATTTCAAACTCGGTCGCATGAGTGGCCGGGTTTTCTATTTTTAAGCGGTGTGTCTCTATTCACCGCGAGGCGTAGCCCTTCATTCTTCGTTCAAACTCGTTTCCACGTGAAAAGGCCAACGTAGTCCGCGCCTACTATATCCTCCCGTGCTGCCTGCTGCTGCTGAACTTGGTCAACAATCTCGTCTCCTACAAAGCTGAGGTGATTCACGATCCGTTCCTGCGCGTGGTGATCATCATCCTGCTTGTTCTCTTCGGAGGATCGCTGGTCGCGTTCGCCGTGGCTCCGGGACTGGAGGCGCTCGTTCGCAATCTCCATCGCGGCAGCCGCAACGAAGCGGGCAGGGTGGGTGAGATTTTCTTCCTGCTGGCGCTCGGCGCGACGGTTTTCTGGCTCTATTACCGGATGTACATCGACGGCCCTGAAGCGCTGCTGCCGCGCTCGTGGTGGAATCCCGGAAGCTGACGCTGGCGAGCGCGCCGCTGGCCTATGGAATCGCTCTGCCTACGGAAGAATTTTCCAGTTGTTGGACGGCTCGTCCGGAATGGTCTGATGTTTTTCGACCCAGCGGATGATGAGGTCGCGGATTTCCTCGCTGGAACGTGAGATCACCGGGGCGCCTTTGATCATCGTGTAACCGCCACCGCCGTTGAAGCGGTAGTTGTTCACCGCGAGCCGGAGTTTCTTTTGCGGGTCGAGCGGCGCGCCTTTGAACGCCAGATTCTGGATACGATTCCCGTGCGGCTTGCGCAGGTCGATTTCGTACGAGACGCCTTCAGCGACATCGAAGTTGTAGCCAGGGATAGTCGGATCGATCAGGTCGCGCGGAGATTTTCCTTCTTCGTAAGGCAGGAAATAACGCGCCGAGTGCTCGAGCGCGGCTTTTAGCTGGGCGCCGGTGACTTCGACGACGTAGAGCGTGTTTTCGTAGATGTAGAGCGCGGATATGTCGCGTACCCTCACGAGACCTTCGGGGATGCGGGCGCGGGGATTGAAGTTGGCCGCGAGCGACACGTCGGCTTGTCCGGCATCGAGCTGGGCCCGCTGGATCAGGTCGAGCAACGCGGTGTCGCGCAGCGAGCCTTCTTGTGCGCTAAGCGTGCGGCTGCTCTGGCCGATGGTACGCGAGAGCCAGGCTTGGGTGCGTTCGTGATAAGGGGCGGTCGCGGTGAGCACATCGGGATCAGGTGTGACGCCTGCGGTGGAAAGTGAGCGCGAGGACTTCGCGGTGATTGTCCATGGGCCGGAGTCTTCGCGCGTGAAAAATAGTTCTGCTTTGATCATGCGCTCGCCCCATTTGCCGGCTTGCGCGAGCAACACGCCATTGATGACGAGCGAGGGAATATCGCGGTGGGTGTGCGCCATCAGGATGAGATCGATACCCGGGACTTTCTGCGCGATGGTGAGCGCGGCGTTTTCGTTTTGAATGTCGCCGACATCGGTCCGGCCGGAGCCGGGATCGTAGTCGAGGCCCATGTGCATGGCGACGATGACGGCATCGACTTTCTCGCGCTCACGGAGGATCTGCGTCCATTTGCGCGCTTCGGAAACGGTCTCGCGAAACTCGAGGCCCGCGTAGTTCTCCGGGTTTTCCCAGTTGGGAATGCCCGGTGTCGTCAGGCCGAGAATACCGATGCGGATGCCGCGCACTTCTTTGATAACGTAGGGCTGAAACGCCGTCTGGTCGGTGCCGGTGCGGTAGGTGTTGGCGGAGAGCCAGGGGAAGGTCGCTTCATTGCGCGCTTTTTCGAGGACGGGCAGGCCGAAGTTAAACTCGTGGTTGCCGATCGTCATCGAGTCGTAGCGCAGCGAATTCATCACGAGCATCATCGGATCGATGGGCGCGTTGTGTTTCCGATTGTGGAAATAGGCGAGGGGCGTGCCCTGAATCGTGTCGCCGGAATCGATGAGCAGGAGGTCGGGCGCTAGTTTGCGCTCGTGATGAATAAGCGTCGCGATTCGCGCGAGGCCGTCGTCGGACGGCTTTTGCGTGAAGTAGTCGATCGGGTAAATGTGCCCGTGGATATCGGTCGTTGAGAGAACGGTGATCTTGGTGCGTTCGGTCGCAGCGCTCAGTGGTGCGATCGCGGAAGCGAAGAAAACGATAGCGAGCTGCGTAATGCGCAAAAACGAAGCGGGTTTCAGGCTCATGGTAATCCAATGGAGTTGTCTTAGCGGGCAGTGTGCCGTGTGGCGAAGAAAGCGTGGTTGAAACGCCTGGCCTTTCCAGTGATTCCCCGGGGCTGTTACTGTGTTGTAACTTGTTGCCTTTCAGGCGAATGGTGGACCCTACTGGACTCGAACCAGTGACCTCTTCCATGTCAAGGAAACGCTCTAACCAACTGAGCTAAGGGTCCGTTCTCTTGCGAGTCGCGGAGTAAGCACGGCGGGCCGCGGGTTCGGCAAGAAAAATTTCGGTGATGTTTGCCGCCATTTTATGAGCGAGGAAGGCGTCGCGAAATGCGTGCAGGCATCGCTTGAAACGCGCGGCGTTTTCGTCCCCATATCGGCCACATGCTTCAGTCGCTCCGCATCAAGAACCTCGCCCTGCTTGAAGAAGTTTCCCTCGATTTCGACGCAGGGTTCACGGCGGTGACGGGCGAGACAGGCGCGGGCAAAAGCATCCTGCTCGGCGCGCTCAGCCTGCTCGCGGGTGAGCGCGCGGACAAAACCATCATCCGTCAGGGGGCGCCTGCGTGCGAGGTGGAGGCGGCGTTGTTTTTCAAAAATGCAAAGGCGATCAATGCGCTGCTCGCCGAACTCGATCTACCCGAGTGCGAGGAGGGGATGTTGATCCTGAAACGCAGCGTGCCGCGCGAGAAGGCGCCAAAGATCACGGTGAACGGCGGGCTCGCGACGCTCGCGGCGCTCCAGCGGCTGGGCGAGTCGTGGGTGGATTTTCACGGACCGAGCGAGCCGCGGCGTTTGCTCAAGGAGAGCTGCCAGCGGGAGTTGCTCGATTTGTTTGGCCGGGCGGAACCGGCGCTGGCGACGTATCGGGTGAAGTATGACGCGTGGCGGTCAAAACTGGCGGAGCGCGATCAACTGGCTGGCGAGACGAAGCTCGCACCGGATCAGATCAAGTTTCTTGAGGCGCAGCTCGCTCGGCTGGATGCGCTCGAGTTGACGGACGAGGCGATCGAGGCATTGGAGCGGGATTTTCAGCGGCAGAGCAAGGCGCAGGAGTTGATCGAGCTGGCCTCGGCTTTGGCCAATGGACTCACGGGGGAAGACGGCGCGACGGGACGTGTATCGGCGCTGGTGCGCGAGGCGCGGCAGTTGGAGACGCTCGATCCGTCGAGCAAGGCGCTCGCGGACCGGCTGGCGTCGGCATCGGTGGAACTGGCGGATCTTGGCGCTGAGTTTGAATCGTTGAGCGGAGAATTTCAGTTCGATCCGGAGCAGGCGGAGCAGTTGCAGACGCGCATGAATGCGTGGCTGGAAGCCAAGCGGAAGCATGGCGGCGATGTCGCAGCGGTGGCGGTGGCGCGTGAAGAACTGCGGCGTCGGTTGGAGGCGCAGGGCGATATCGAGGGAACGTTGGCGCGACTGGAAAAGGAAATCGCCGATGCGGAGCGTACGGTGAAAAAGGAAGGTCAGGCGTTGCGCGTGATTCGCGAGAAGGCGGCCAAGGAACTCGCAAAGGTGGCGGCGAAGAGCATCGTGCAGCTCGGTTTTAAGAAGGCGGATTTTCAGGTGCGAATTGTCGCGCTGTCTGAGCCAGGACCGGCGGGCGATTGCGGGTGCGAGTTTTTGTTTTCACCGAATGTCGGCGAAGCGCCGCTGCCGCTGAGTCGCATCGCTTCGAGCGGCGAACTCGCGCGTGTGATGCTCGCGTTGAAGACCGTGCTGGCGGATCTCGACGGCGTGCCGGTGCTGGTGTTCGACGAAGTGGATGCGAACGTCGGCGGTGAGATCGGCAAAGTCGTCGGCGAGAAAATGGCGGAGATCGCGCGCGGGCATCAGGTGCTGTGCGTGACGCATCTGCCACAGGTGGCGGCGCAGGCGGACAGCCATCTCGTCGTGACGAAGGACCAGTCGAAGGATCGCGCGGTGGTATCGATTTCGCCGATTCACGTGAATCGGAAAACACGCGTCAGTGAACTGGCGCGCATGCTGGGCGACCGCACGGCGAAGAGCGCAATCGCGCACGCGGAAGAACTGCTGGGGAAGTGATGGTATCTTGCAGGGCTTGGAGGGCCGGACCTCTGGTCCGTGCCTCCGACTGCGCGTCGCAAACGGTGAATACGGCGCGTTCGGCCCTACAGAAGCAGAACCGCGCGCTGGCGCACGCGGCTACGCGAGAAGCGGCGAGCTACAGCGAGCGCTTGATGCCTTCGGCGCGGATTTTCCAGGTGCCGTCTTTGGGGAAACCGGGGAACTCTTCGGTGCAGCCGTCCCAGCCGGCGACCATGAGTGCGATGGTGGCGAGGAAGGAGCCGTTGGCGGGGAGGTACACGGCGATCTCGCGTTTGCGGGCGCCGGGCGGGGCGTCTTTGGGAAGGGCTTCGTCGCTCCGGACGGGGGCGTGGCCGGTGGGGAGATATTTGTTGTTGGGGCCTTCGCGCATCAGGACTTCGATGGCTTCGGCGGGGCGGCCGAGGCGGGTGGCGGTCATGGCGACGAGCGGATAATCCCAGCCCCAGATTTTCGTTTCCCAATCCCAGTGTTTGAGGACGCCGGTGAGCGTGCGGTCCATCGTGGCGCGATCGACGTCGGGGCCGCCGGGGAGGAAGCCGAGCGGCATCAGCATCTGCGGATGATCGTGGCGGCTATCGATGTTGTCCCACGTGTCGGGCTGCGATTCGAGGGCGACGTACATGCCGTGGCGCTGAGGAAGTGGAGAGAGATGCGCGATGACGTGGTCCCATTTTTCATCACGTGGCAGGCCGAGGCGCATGCGCCATTGCTGGGCCATGTCGAGGGCCCAACGCCAGTAGGCGAGTTCGAAGCCGGGATTCTGGCTGGTGGCTTGATCGCCGATTTCCTGGGCAATCCAGAGTGGCGGGCCGAGGACGTACTGTTTGCGGGCGGGATCGAACCAGACCATCGACGCAAGGCAGTCAGCGGTTTCGAGGACGAGGTCGCGGTACTTGGCGAGTGTGGCGGGCGTGGGGTTGTTGCGATAGAGGAGCTCGCAGAGATAAACCATGTGCGGCTGGTTCCAGACGATGAGCGGTGGGCCGCCGGGGCTTTCGCGCATGTCGGGGCCGGTCATCTTGGCCCAGCGCGCGCCTTTCCAGCCGCGGAATTTCGCGAGCTCGCGGGCTGCGGGGAGCTGGGCTTGGTACCATTCGAGATTTTTGGCGAGCAGCGCGTCGCGGCTGAAGAGCGCGAAGTGCGCGGCGTGCCACCAGATCATCTCGGTGTGGTGTTTGCCGTACCAGGTGCTGCAGGTGAGGCCGCTTTCCTGTGGCGGGACGTCGCCGGCCATCTGCACGGCCATGAGGTATTGCGAGAGGACGATGCGCTCCTCGACTTTCTTCGCGAGCGGGTTGGTGCTGCCGGTGAAGTCGATGGCGCCGCCGGATTCCCAGAAGGATTTCCAGTGTTCGGCGGATGCCTGCCTGTGCCTGGACGGAGCGTTTAGGACTGCGAGGAAGCGCCTGTTTTTTTTCGTACTTTTGGCGAATGTGACGGTGAAATCCAATGCAGCGTCGGCTGATTGGCCTTCGAGAGAAAATGTGTGCGGGGAGGTTTCTGCGACGCGTTGCGAAACGAAAACATCGTACTCGGTGCTTTCGACAATGCGTGTGATTTGAGTGATGGGATCACCAATACCCAGTGACTTTACTTCCAGCTTCGAGGTGTGAGTTTCCGGCTGGCTCCAATCGAGGCCGGGGGTGTTTTTCACGTCGAGTTTGTGGCCGCGGGGGAAGGCGAGGCGGATGCGGAGTTTTCCTTTGGCGACGAGGTCGGATTCGATGCGGAGCGCGACGGTGTCGCTGTCAGGAGCACAGGCAGTCGTCACTTTGACGGGCACTCCATCGAGTTTGAACTTGCTCGTGACGATGCCGGTCCAGAGGTCGAGGGTTTGGTTGGGCTCTTGAATGTCCTCGGGCGCGAGCGGGGTGCCGTCGGCCTTGTCGTATTCGAGGGAAAGCTGGCCGAGCGGGTGGTTGCGCGGGTTGAGGCGCAGGTATTGACCGGCGGGTGTGGAGGCGAGGGTGGCGTAGGGTTGCTCGCTGCCGTCGGGGTGTTTGTAGGGTTTGGAGGCGTCGGCGAGGGTGTAGTTGTTGGGATTCGGATCGGTGACCCAGCACCAGCGGGAGAGGATTTCGGTGGGGATGCCGTTGCGGTGGTGGAACTCGGCGAAGGTTTGCATGCCGGTGATGTCGCAGCCGAAGGCGAAGTTGCCGTTGCCGACGGTGAGCGTGGCGTCGGGGGCGACGCGCGTGATGTGCGGGTTGTGGCGCGTGACGAGCGCGTGGCGGTCGATTTTCTCGGCGGCGTTTAAGGAGGGAAGAGCGCAGACGAGGATAAGCAGGGCGGCAGGGGCGAAGGGGAGTCGCATGAGTGAGGAAAGGGCAGAGAGCGGAAGCGGGCGGAGCAAAAGGGGGATTGGCGGACAGTACAAATGCGGGAGGCGCGGAGGCGGAGGTAGTTTGTAGTTGGTAATTGGTCGTTGGGAAGGCCACTCGCTGGCGCTCGTGGCTACTCGATCCAAGAATAAAAAAGGCGGGCCGGTGAGGGCCCGCCTTGGCGGAGAGTTTTTCGTTTACTTCGCCATCGCGCGGTTGATCGCGCTCACGATGGCTTTGATCGAGGCGAGCTCGATGTTTGTGTCGATGCCGGCACCGAAGAGCGTCTGGCCGCGGTCGGTTTTGATCTGGATGTACGAGACGGCGCGGGCTTCGGCGCCTTTGCCAAGCGAGTGTTCGGAGTAGCTGAGGACTTCGAATTTCGGCAAGGCGGTGGTGCCGAGCGCGCGCACGAAGGCGTCGATCGGGCCGTTGCCGGACGCGATCAGCGCGTGGCGTTTTCCGTTGAGCGTGATCGAGGCTTCGCACGAGACGGCGCTGTCGCGCTCGGTCGTCTTGAAATGCTCGAGCGTGATCGGCTCGCGGCGGTCGATATACTCGCGCAGGAACAAGCCGTGGATGTCGCCCGTGGTGAGCTCGGTGCCTTTGGCGTCGGCGAGGTCGTTGACCAGGCGGCCGATCTCCTTGTGCATGAGTTTCGGCAGCTGGAAGCCGTATTCGTTTTCCAAGACATAGGCGACGCCGCCTTTGCCGGACTGCGAGTTGATGCGGATGATCGCTTTGTAGCTGCGGCCGACGTCGGCGGGATCGATCGGGATGTAGAGAACATCCCACGGGCGGCCGGGCTTCTGGTGTGCCCAGGATTTCTTGATGGCGTCCTGGTGCGAGCCGCTGAAGGCGGTGAAGGCGAGTTCGCCGGCGTAGGGCTGGCGCGCGGGCACTTCCATGCGCGTGCAGCGTTCGTAGACGTCGCGAATGTGGTTCAAGTCGCCGAAGTCGAGGCCGGTCTCGATGCCGTAGGTGTAGAGATTCAGCGCGGTGGTTACGATATCCAGATTGCCGGTACGTTCACCGACGCCGAAGAGCGTGCCTTCGACGCGGTCGGCTCCGGCCAGCAAGGCCAGCTCGGTCGCGGCGACGCCGGTGCCGCGGTCGTTGTGCGTGTGGAGCGAAACGATCGTGCTGTCGCGGCGCGTGAGGTGCGTGCACATCCACTCGATCTGGTCGGCGTGCACATTGGGCGTGCCGTACTCGACGGTGGCGGGGAGGTTCAGGATGATTTTTTTCTGCGGCGTGGGCTGCCAGACGTCGCTGACGGCTTCGCAGATTTCCAAGGCGAAATCCAACTCCGTGCTCGTGAAGCTCTCAGGGGAGTACTCGAGGCGGATGTTGGAGCCCTCGGCGACGAGCGGCTGCATCTTTTCCTTCAGGAAGCCGACGGCGTGCGTGGCGATGCGGACGATGTCGGCGCGCGAGGCGTTGAAGACGTACTCGCGCTGCTTGGGCGACGTGGAGTTATAGAGGTGGAAGATGATATTCTTCGCGCCGCGCAAGGCTTCGAGCGAACGCGTGATCAAGTCCTCGCGGCACTGGCAGAGGATCTGGACGGAGACGCCTGCCGGAATGCGGTTTTCCTCGATGAGGCGGCGGCAGAAATCGAATTCGATCTGGGAGGCGGAGGGGAAACCGATTTCGATTTCCTTGAAGCCGATTTTCACGAGCAGGTCGAAGTACTCCAATTTCTCTTCGACGCTCATGGGTTGGGCGAGCGCCTGGTTGCCGTCGCGGAGATCGACGCTGCACCAGATCGGGGCGCGCGTGAACGTGCGGTTGGGCCATTGGCGGTTGGGCAAGTTGACCGGCGGGAACGGCCGGTACTTGGAAACGGGAGAGGGTTGCATGACGAAACGGAAAATTAGCTAACGACTTAGGTGGTGACTGACCAACGATAAAAACGTCTCTGACCGCGGGTGGCGGTAGGCGAGCTCAGGCAATCTAACGGACGCACGGATCAGCCTCACGGGCCTTCACGGATCGTGCGTCTAGGTAAGTCGAAGCGCCTGAGAGATGGGTCGCATGTAACGGTCAGGAGATAACGGCGCGAAGCGCGTGCGAGTCAAGGGACGGTTTGGAACCGGATATACGAAACGCGAAAGAGGGCCGGTGAACGCGAAGGCGAAACGCGCATAGGTAAGTCTCCGATTCTCGAAACCGATTTTTCCGGCGTCACCCATGACAGTGAACAAGGTCTGTTCTCGCAACCCCTTCAACCATGGAAAAACCGCTTCCTTCTTCCCATAACCAACCGCTCGTCTCTGGCATTCAGAAAACGACTGCGGTGAAACAATCCGTCAGCCTCTCTGTACGTGCCCAGCGAATTCTCGTCGCCGCGGCCTCACTCGAAGAAGGAATCGCGCAGGCGCGGAAGATCGCCGCGACGCTTTCGCGCGAACTTCAGCGGATCGATCTTCATCAGCTGGAGTCGCCCTACATCCGTGAGACGGAGAAAAAGCTTCTCGCGCTGTTGGACACTGCGGAGGAGACGGGTGCTGTTTTATACTTCGACGAAGCAGACGTGCTTTTTGGGAAACGTTCTGAAGTGGGCGATGCTCACGATCGTTATGCGAATCTGGAGACGTCCTACGTGCTTGAGCAGATTGAGAATTATCCGGGCACCGTGATCGTTGCGACTGCGCAACCGTCCAGACTCGATCCTGAGCTGCTGCGGAAACATGCGTTTACCGAGCGCCAGCGGCGGAAGGAGGGCTGAGGATCGTTCGCGCGTAACTTGGCCACCAGAAAAACGAGCTCCCTGCCTTGTATTCATTTGTCCATTCAGGCCCTGAGTGAGCGGAAATCTATGCCGCCACGGGCTTGAGCGCCGGCTGCGTGTCCGAAGCTAACTCCCTGCTCGGCACTGCCGTGCTTGAATTACTCGTCCAACGCACGGGCTGGTCTGTCTTCGGGTAATGACTTAGCCGAACTTGCACGCGCAGATTTCTGCCGCAACCTGCCCAGCGGATGATCACCGTTCTTCGCAAATCTGGTAACAGAGCAGAGGTTCAAAGCCTGGAAGCGAAGACGTATGATTGGTCCGACGTGCTCTGGGTCGATCTTCACGATCCCACTCCGGATGAGACCAAGATAGTGGAAGGCGCGTTAAGCGTGGAGCTACCGACGCGAAAAGAAGCGCAGGAGATCGAAGTTTCGAGCCGTCTCTATACGGAGAATCGCACATTGTTCATGACAGCGACTGTCATGGTGCGCGCGGATAAACCCGATCTGACAACCGCTGCGGTAACGTTCATTTATCGAAAGCAGCAGCTCATCACTTTGCGTTTCGATTCACCGATGCCATTCAAGACCTTCGCGCAGAGGCTCGAGCGTGGTCGAGATGCCTACCCAACCGCTCAAAGACTTTTGCTCGGTCTTTTCGACGAAATCGTGGATCGCATCGCCGATATTCTGGAGTTCGTCGCGGCCGATCTAAATGATCTTTCCACGACTATCTTCATGGAGGAGCCCGCCGAGATCGGCACGGTGAACTATACCAGCCTCCTTAGTCGCATCGGACGTAACGGCGCGAGGACCGCAAATGCCCGCGAGAGCTTGGTCAGTCTTCAGCGACTCCACGGTTTTTTCACCGAGATGTGCAGCAGCCAACAAGGTGAGGAACTTGACGAAAACTGGCGGATTGCGGGAAAAGACGTCGCGGCGCTGGCAGATCATGCGACGTTCATTTCAGGGAAAGTGAGTTTTTTTCTCGATGCGACATTGGGGCGCGTGAACAGCGAGCAAAACACCATCAACAGTCAGCAGAACAAAATCATAAAGCTGTTCTCGGTTCTGGCGGTGGTGCTGCTTCCACCGACGTTGATCGCGAGCGTCTACGGAATGAACTTTCAGGTCATTCCCGAGTTGAAATGGAAATTCGGCTACCCGTTTTCTTTGGCACTGATGCTGATCTCGGCCGTCGTTCCCTACCTAATTTTCAGGTACAAGCGCTGGCTGTAAACTTATCCGACGAAGGTGATCGAGAGTACTAAACCCTCGGTTACCTTCGATAGACACAGGCTCACGATGAGTGCGGCGCCTGACAAAGTCGCCGCTGGCGGAAAAGTGTCGAAAAAATCGAACTGACGAAAAAGCGATCGCAATTGCGCGCCGTTAAATGGGCGCAAGTTTTGAGAAAAGTGTCACGCCGACCGAAAGCTCGGCTTTTGGTTGGCAATCGTTTGTGCAGGAGGGTTCGGCTTTTTTACCAAAAACGACGCTAGAACTGGCCATTCGCTTCGCGACGCGCGGCCAAATCGCTGTTCTTCGTGTCGCTCACCACCAGGAGTCAAGGGGCGGTTTGGCGATGGTGGGCCGACAGGGATTCGAACCCTGACTCAAAGGATTATGAGTCCTCTGCTTTAACCGTTAAGCTATCGGCCCGGAAGATGCGCGTGAATCTGGGGAAAAGCTTCCGGGCAAACCAAGCAAAATCAGGGAGGTTGACTGGAAAGAAAAAGGCGAACCCGGCGGGCTCGCCTTTGAAGTGGCCGGACGAAGGGGGAACCCCGTGTCAGGGGACACTATTACGTGAACTGCGAGGCGGAGATTATCACGGTGCCGTCTCGAACTTGATCGCGTCGGCGATCACATAGCCGTTCGCGGATTGATTGCCGATCGTGACGCTGCCCGCTGATCCCGCATCGAAGGTGTATTTCCCGAGCAGAAACCAGACTCCGTTGTTGGCTTGCTGGTTGACGAGCACGCGGGTCGTTCCAGAGGTGCTGGTGATGTCGATAGGGGTGTTGGTGGCGCGGTTGGAGGCGGCCGTCCATTTGGCGTAAACCAAGTACTCTCCGCGTACCGGGAGACTGGGACGAAACGAGACTGATTTCGTCTGTGACCTGCCCGTGTTGTCGTCCGTCAGATAGTTGCTGCCGTGGTATCCGGAAACGTAGGTGGACGCGGTCCAAGTGCCGGAGCGGGTGACGCCGCTGGAATCGGCAGCGTCGACGATGATCGTCTGAGTCGCGGGTATGATGGAGCTGGCTTTCTCGAACTTCACTGCGTCGGCGGTGACGAAGCCGTTGGCACCGTCGTTGCGGAGCGTGACACTTCCGGCGTTGCCGGCGTGAAATCCGTACGTCCCGAGGAATACCCACGTGGCGTGGTTGGTCCGCTGGTTCACGGTGACGGTCGATGTTCCATTGGCGTGGGCGATATCGACGGGCGCGTTGCTGGCGCGATTGTCGGTGCCGCACCAGCGGATGTAGACGTCATAAGCGGCACTGACCGGCAGCGCGGGCGCGAAGCGGACACGTTTGCCGCCGGTGGCTCCGGTTTTGCCGTCGCTGAGGTAGTTTCTCCCGTTGTATCCAGAATAATAGGTGGATGGAGTCCAGGTGCCGGTGATACTGGCGTTCACGGTGTCTTCCGAATCAACGACGATGACCGGGTTTGCCACGGCCTGGACGCCGCTGCCTCTGATGAGATAGCTGCCGAGACTGCCGTAGCGGGTGAAGCCGGTGCCGGGAATGGAGCCTTCATCCGATCCTGTGACGGCAAGGTAGTAGGTGCCTGCCGAAAGGGAGACAGAGATCGACGGGTAGAGCGAGCCGGTCGGATTGGAGTCGGCCACGATGGAGCCTGCGGAGTTGTAGAGTGTAGCGCGCGCGTTGAGCATGGCCTCCGCGGAGACGCTGCCGGTTTTGGGGGCGAGATAAAGGGTGGTGCCGCCGCCGGCGGTTGTGAAGCGATACATGTCCACGTCGCCAGTTCGTTCGATGGTACCCTCGGCGATTACTTCGGCGCCGACATAGTCGAGCGTGTTGGCGGTGGCGAATGTGCCGCCTTGGTTGTCGGGGGCGTAGCCCAGGCGGTTTGCGGCGTCGGAGATGATGGCGAGATCGTCCTCGGTGTTGTTACCGACGTTTCCGTTGTAGTTGTAGTCCCCTTTGCTCCACTGGGTGATCGTGTTGTAGTACGAGTTTCCCATGATCGGAGCCCAGCTGGTGGCGCCGGTGCCATGCCCCGAGTAGTAGTAGCTGACCAAGACTCCCGATGTGGTTTGCGAGCCGTCGTGCGAGAGCCCGAGCGTGTGGCCGACCTCGTGGGAAACGGCTTCCGCGACATAGCGTGAGTTTAGCGCGAGCAGATTGGAGAAAACCCAGCAGGGCGTGGTTGCGCTGACTCCACCGGAGCCTGCGCGTTTCCACGAACCGATGTAGGCGACGCCACCGGCGGAGCCGTACCACGCATTGTTTTGCGTGACGATGCAGCGCATGCGACTGCCCGCGGACGCGTTGTCATAGCGTGCGCGGATCGTGGTGACATCGACGTTGAACGGGCGGAAGTCCTCGGCGACGCGTTGCCAGACTTCGATAATCTGCGCGCCTGAGAGGCCGCTCGCGGAGGCGTTGATCGTGTTGCCGCCGTTCCAGCCTGGGTCGCTGACGAGCTCGCCGTCGAAATCCAGATAGATCACGGCGGCTGCTCCGGGCCGGCTGCTCAGCGTTTTTTCGGGAAGCGTGGCGCTGGCTGCGAAAGAGGCGGAGGTTGAAAGCGTGTCGCCGGCCGCTGGCTCGAGCTTGCTGCTTTCGCGAACATTCGCGCGAGAAACGGCCATGATCGGCAACTCCATGCAAAGGATGTGGCTTTTTTCTTTCTCGAGCAGATAGGCGGCGCCATCGCGGCCGGTCTCGATTTGATATCCGATCCGTCCTTCATCGGGGATGATCACGCCGCTCAGACGCTGGTCATCCTCCCCGAGGCTGAACGTTCCCTGGATCTCGCCTTCGAGCGAACCTCCGACGAGTACCTGGCCATCGGCCTCCTGTTGGATGAGATTGACGCGTGCTTTCGCGGTGCTGTTATCCGGCAACGGTAGATTCAAAGTGTCGCCTTCACGAAGCGACGACAGATTTCCCGCGAGAACTTCGTTTAGCCGGGCGGAACGGACGACTGACTCCGCTGCGGACGGCGTCGAAAATACATCGGGGATGACCGTGGCTTTTCCCGGGGCGAACTGCGTTTCAAATTGGTAGATCGAAACGGGCTTCGCGTTTGCCGGGCTGGGTGCAACGTCACTGATGTGCGATGGCTGCGGGCCGATGTCGGTTTGCGCTGAGAGAATCTCTTTCGAACCGGACGTGATTTGGTGGGGAACGGTCTGCGGGTTGCCTTCTTGTTGAACTCTCGAAGCGACTGCGACGATGACCGCGATGATTGCCAGAGATAGAACGACCGATTTGTTGCGCGCGTTTTTGATTAACATGCGCCTTCCTCGGAACGATTGGCGAGGCACCTAACCGCAGTCAGCGATAGTGGCGCGTTTTTACTTTCTGTTTGGATGGGACCGGAGCTCCGATGGTTATTCATTTAACGAATACGCCGGATGCAATCCACACAGAGAGGTTCCCTGCAATCGCGCTGTGGAAACTTATTGGAAATTTTTTAACGCGACAACGTGCGCATTGCAGGCATGCGGAGCTTCCTTCTGAAACTGGATGGCGTGTTGCATGCAATGGAGGCGCGACGTTTCTCTCCACCCTGTTTAAGCGCGAATTCAGTCCGCAAAAAGGCGAGCCGGGTGGGCTCGCCTTTGAAACTGAAGTCGGAAAGCGCGGACCAGAGTGTCCGGCCCTACAGCTGAAATTATTCCTGTGGAATAACGGTCTGGATATGCAGCTCTTTGAGCTGCTTCGCGGTGACGGGAGTAGGGCTCTGGGCCATGAGGTCCTGTCCTTTTTGAGTCTTCGGGAAGGCGATGACGTCGCGGATGCTCGTGGTGCCGCAGAGGAGCGCGACCATGCGATCGAGACCGAAGGCAATGCCGCCGTGAGGAGGCGCGCCATACGTGAAGGCCTTGAGCATGTAGCCGAAGCGACTCTCGACGACGTCGGCCGGAATCTTGAGGACGTCTTCGAAGACTTTTTTCTGCACGGCGGGTTCGTGAATACGGATCGAACCGCCGCCGAGTTCCATGCCGTTAAGCACGGCATCGTAGTGCTGGCCGCGAACGCGTTTTGGATCGCTGTCGAGGTACTGCGCATCTTCCGCGACCGGTGCGGTGAACGGATGGTGCGTGGCGACGTAGCGGTTGGCTTCTTCGTCGAAGCTCATCAGCGGGAAATCGACGACCCAGAGGAATTTCCAGTCGTCGTGGCGGATGGTGAGCTTGTTGCGCTTCACGAGGAGTTGCGCGGCTTCGAGGCGGGTGCGGCCGAGGATGGCGCAGGCTTTTTCCCAACCGGCGGCGGCAAAGAAAACCATATCGCCGTCCTGGATATCGAGCTGCTTGGTGAGCGCGGCTTTCTCGGCGTCGGAGAAGAATTTCACGATCGGCGATTTCCATTCGCCGCCTTCGGACTTGATGAAGGCGAGGCCTTTCGCGCCGAGGGATTTCGCGATGTCTTCGAGGGCTTTGATTTCGCCCTGGGTCATGTCGGCGAGGCCTTTGGCGTTGATGGCCTTGATCACGCCGCCGCTGGAGACGGTGGATTGAAAAACCTTGAACGCTGAGTTCGTGAAGATGCTGGAGACATCCTGCAGCTCGAGGCCGAAGCGCATGTCGGGCTTGTCGACGCCGAAGCGGTTCATCGCATCCACGAAGGGCATACGCAGGAACGGCGTGGGGATGTCGACGTTGAGGACTTCCTTCCAGACTTTCGCGAGCATGCCTTCAAAAATCCGATACACGTCTTCGCGATCGATGAACGATGCCTCGACGTCCACTTGGGTGAACTCCATCTGGCGGTCGGCGCGAAGATCTTCGTCGCGGAAGCAGCGGGCGATTTGGAAATAACGCTCCACACCAGCGACCATGAGGATCTGTTTGAACTGCTGCGGCGATTGGGAGAGCGCGTAGAACTGCCCGGCGTGAATGCGCGACGGGACAAGGTATTCGCGGGCGCCTTCGGGGGTGGATTTGAAGAGCGCGGGTGTCTCGACCTCGATGAATTCCTGCGAGTCGAAGTAGTCGCGGATCGCCTTGGTGGCCTTGTGGCGGACTTGAAGATTTTTGCGCATCTTCGGACGGCGCAGGTCGAGGTAGCGGTAGGTGAGGCGGAGGTCTTCGTTAACCTTGTCGCCGCCGGCGTCGTCGAGCGGGAAGGGCGGGGTGTCGGAGATGTTGAAAATCTGGAGCGCGGTCGAATCGACCTCGATGCCGCCCGTGGGGATGTTTTTGTTCACCGTGCCTTCGGGGCGGGCGACGACTTTGCCGGTCACGCCGATAACGGACTCGGGCTTCACGAGCGCGGCCTGAGCGGCGAGCTCGGCGTTAACATGCGGGTCGAATTTGACCTGCGTGACGCCTTTGCGGTCGCGCAAATCGATGAAGAGGATGCCGCCGTGATCGCGGATGGAGTCCGCCCAGCCGACGAGCGAGACGGATGCGCCGAGGTTGGACGGGTTGAGTTGGGCACAGTGATGGCTGCTCTTCATAGGAGTTTTCGGAGAATGTGAATGGCCAGCAAAGCCCGGCGGGGGAGGGGCGGGCAAACAGAAACTTGGAGCCCGGGCATGGGCGTCAGGCAGAGCGGCTCTGCGTCAAACTAGTGGGGGCGCAAAAGGCCTGCTGTTGCGCCCGGCCGACGCTGGTCACCGGCCAGACAACATGGCGCCAGACGAGAACTGAAAGGCGAATATGTAGTCGTTGTAACCGTAGTCGTCAAAACTGCCATTTACCGATCCGGGATTGGCTGCGGCGAGGGCGCGAAGGTATTCGCGTCCCTTCGAATTGTACTGCGCGCCGTAGCTGCCGATGGCGTACAAAGTATCCTTCGCCAGATTGCGAGGGGCGTCGTGACGATGGCGGTCGCGCAGCGTTTTTTTCCCGCCGAAATAATAACACAGGCCGAACAAGGCGTGCCCGTAGCCGTAGCGGCCCTGTACCAGGTCGGCGGTGACCGCGAGATTTTTTCCCGGGATCTGAAACTCGGCTTCCGCGCCGTAGAGACTTTGTTCGAAGCGCCGCGAGGCGTAGGCGCGGATGGAGAGATTTTTGGCGGGATAAACAGTGGCGGATGCGGTGATGAATCCGTCGGAGCGATCCGTTTTGATGAAAGGCGCAGACGTGTCGTATTTGATCGATGCAATCCCGCCGTGAACGCCGAAGGTGAACGCGTTCCTGTAGTACTCAGTCTCAACACCGAAGTCCTGCGAGCGCACGAAGTCGGATGTGACAGCACTGGCGGTCACGCCAACCAGGCCGCGATTTGGGTTTCGCCAAAAGAAGTGCGCAGCACCTCCGCCAAAATCGACCGACTCCACTTGAGTGTAGAGACCATCCGCCTGGGCGCCGAAGCGGTCGGATACCGGAATTGTTAGCGATCCGGTCAGATTGCGGCCATCCCCGCCGTCCATGTCGCCAAACGAAACACCCAGTTTACCATTCAGAGCAGAGACGGCCGCAGACGGCTCAACGGGTGAAGAATCGAGCTGCGCAAAGGACAGTAGCGCGAGCGCGATGAATGGGAGGACACGGGGCAGAGTACGGAAGAAAGCCATGAAGTAGTGTATGAAGTTAGGACCTTCCCGAGTGACAACGGCGTGAAGAGGAGCGCGAGCGGAAATTAAGTTGTCGCGTCGGCAGCGGTGACTTGGTGCGTTCGATAGACTTTTCGAGAACCGCTCGACGCGATCTGGCCGGGCTATGCATAACTCCGTGCGAAAAAAGCATGGACCTCCTGGATTGTCGCACGATTTTGGTGCGTGAACATGGGCCTGAGCTTTGCGGACCAGACGCGTTTTTAATCATGGAAATCATCTTCCTCGGTACCGGCACTTCCCAGGGCGTTCCCATGATCGCTTGCGACTGTGCCGTGTGCACGTCGGATGATCCGCGAAACAAACGATATCGCGCCTCGATCCATGTCGTGATGGATGGACTGCATGTGCAGGTGGACGCATCACCGGAGTTCCGGCTGCAGTGCCTGCGCGATAAGATCGACTGGATCGATCTGTTCATCCTCACGCACGGGCATGCGGATCACATCACGGGCATGGATGATCTGCGGAGGTTCTGCGATCTGCTCGGCGGGAACGCTCTGACCGTTTACTCGACCGACGAAGGCATGAGCCGGGTGCTGGCGATTTATCCGTACACGATCATGGAACGCCCGGTTGTGCGCGGTTACCCCGCGTTCAAACTCCAACAGATGCCGTCGCGTCTCGAGCTGCCTCAGGGAACCATCGAGTCAACGCTACTGCCGCATGGCGGTTTGAATACGCTCGGGCTCGTTTTCACGGAGAAGAGCAGCGGAAAAAAGTTCACGTACTACACGGACTGCAAACGCGTGCCCCGCGAAGCGGTGGAGTTGGCGAAAGGCTCGGATCTCGTGGTGCTCGACGGACTGCGTCCCCAAGTGCATCCGTCGCATATGAGCATCGATGAAGCGGTGGCAGCGGCGCAGGAAATCGGTGCGCCGTGGACGTTGCTCACGCATCTCACGCATCTGACCGATCACGCGGCTGGCGAGGCGGCGCTGCCACCGACGGTCCGTTTCGCCTACGATGGGCTGCGCGTAGCGCTGTGATTGCTTGTCTCTGAATTGATCGTCAGCGGGCGGCTCTGATCGGGTGGTACAGGCTGCGCACTTAGTGGCGCGCAATAGGCGGCTGACCGCGCCCCTCTTCGCGAAAACGGCGCAGCGTTCCGAAAATAATTCAAAAACGCGCTTGCATTCAATCCACTCGGGAATTGTGTGTTTTTAATTCCTACCAACCCGATTAGTTATTATGTCTTCCCTCGCAATCAAAGCACCTGTTTCTGTCGGTTCTAGACCGGATTGGCTCGAGATCGTCCGTAGCAAAGTCGAAGGCCTGAACTTTGGTGTCGTGCAGATCGTCGTTCATGACTGCAAGGTTACACAGATCGAGCGCACCGAGAAGACCCGGTTGGACTCACCAGCTGCGGATACTTTGCGTCGCCGCGAAAACTACTAAAAAACTTTCCCGCCATCCGGACCACCGGAGCTACTAGCCATTAACTATACCAGTCAACTGGGCTTAAAGATCAGGTCTAAGTAACCAGCAACACCTCCATGGAATCCTCCCACCTTATTCTCCGCACCGGGCTGGCCGTCTCGGCCTTCGCCTTTTCCGCCGCCGGTCTGCACGCGCAGGCCGGTTCCGACGAAGTCTCCCAGCTCCGCGAACAGATCCGCCAGCTCGACCAAAAACTCCGCGTTCTCGAACGCAAACAGGAGATCAAGGACGAGACCGCCGCGGCCGCTCCCAAGCCTCCCGTCATCAGCGCCGCCGATGGCCGCGTCGAGATCGCCTCCGCCGACGGCGCAAACTCCCTCCGCCTGCGCGGCCTCGTGCAAGGTGACTATCGCTGGTATGACTCTGCCAACGATCCTGCCGACACCTTCCTCCTGCGCCGCGCCCGCCTCGTGTTCGAAGGAAAGTTCAACAATATCTTCAGCTACGTCGTTCAGCCCGAGTTCGCCGGCACCGTCCAGATCCTCGACGCGAATGTGAACATCGCCATTTCGCCGGAACTCAACGTCCGCGTCGGCAAGTTCAAGACTCCCGTCGGCCTCGAACAGCTCCAATCGGACCCGGTTGCCTTCTTCAACGAGCGCTCCATCGCGACCAATCTCACGCCCAACCGCGATGTCGGCATTCAGCTCCAGGGAGATGTTTTCAACAAGACGCTGAATTACACCGTCGCCCTCCTGAACGGCGTGCCCGATGGCGGTAACAATGTCACCGGCGGCACGGACTTCGATCGCGACAAGGCGGTCGTGACCCGGCTCTTCGCCACTCCCTTCATCAATAACAAGGACTCCGTCCTGAACGGTCTCGGTATCGGTCTCGCGGCTACCGTGGGCGACTACGCCACGACTTCCGGTCGCACGGCCGCCTACCGCACAGACGGCCAGCAAACCTTCTTCACCTACGAAAGCTCCGTGCTCGCGGCCGGCCAGAACCTCACTTGGTCTCCGCAAGCCTACTACTATCGCGGATCGCTCGGCATACTTGCCGAGTACGTTGCCTCCTCGATCGAGGTCCAGCGCACCGCCGCGCTCCCGGTGCGTGAGGTCGAGAACTTCGGATACAATCTCTCCATCGGCTACGTGCTGACGGGCGAGGAATCCACCTATCGCGGGGTCACGCCCAAGACGATCTTCAAGCCCTCCGCCGGCACATGGGGCGCTTTTGAAGTGGTCGCGCGTATTTCCGGCCTCGATGTGGACGACGGCGTCTTCAACGGCGGTACCGCCGGTCGTCTCGCCGACGCCAATGTGAGCGCAACCAAGCTCACCGCCGTTGGCCTCGGCTTGAACTGGTATCTGTCCCGTTCCGTCCGCGTCGGCCTGAACCTCTACCAGAACAAATTCGATCTGGCGCCTAACGCCACCCCGGCTGCCAACGCCCTCATCTCTGACGATGAGACCGCCTTCATCAGCCGTCTCCAGCTCTCATTCTGACCCTTCTCACCGCTCTAGATCCCAATTGTTTATTTAAGCCATGAAATTTAAGATCCTCACCACGTTCCTCTCCGCCGTCGCGATCTCCGTGACCGCCCTCGCCAAGGACATCGAGCTCCTTAACGTCTCCTACGATCCGACCCGCGAGTTTTATTCTGAATACAACAAAGCCTTCGCCGCCCACTGGAAGGCCAAGACCGGCGACAACGTCACCATCAAGCAGTCGCACGGCGGCTCGGGCAAACAGGCCCGCTCCATCATCGACGGCCTCGCCGCAGACGTCGCCACGCTCGCTCTTGCTGGCGACATCGACGCGCTTCACGCCAACGGCAAACTCATCCCCGCCGACTGGCTCGGCCGTCTTCCTAAGCAGTCCGCGCCCTACACCAGCACGATCGTCTTCCTCGTCCGCTCGGGGAATCCCTTCAAAGTCAAAGACTGGGATGACCTCGCCAAACCCGGCATCTCCGTGATCACGCCGAACCCGAAGACCTCCGGCGGCGCTCAGTGGAACTATCTCGCCGCTTGGGAATTCGCCCGCCGCAAGTACGGCAGCGACGCCGCCGCGAAAGACTTCGTCACCAAGATCTATAAAAACGTCCCCGTGCTCGACTCCGGCGCACGCGGCTCCACCACCACCTTCGTCCAGCGCGGCGTCGGCGATGTCTTCATCTCCTGGGAAAATGAAGCGTTTCTTGCACTCAAAGAATTCGGTGCCGACAAGTTCGAGATCGTTGTCCCTTCGCTGAGCATTCTCGCCCAGCCGAGCGTCACGGTCGTGGACAAGGTCGTCAAAAAGAAGGGCACTGAGGAAGTCGCCAAGGCGTATCTGGAATTCCTCTACTCCGACGAGGCCCAGGATCTTGCCGGCAAACACTTCTACCGTCCGACCTCCGAGGCTGCCGCCGCCAAGTACGCCGCGAGCTTCCCGAAGGTCGAACTCTTCACCATCGACGAAGCCTTCGGTGGCTGGACCAAGGCCAAGAAGGAGCACTTCGCCGACGGCGGGACCTTCGATCAGATCTACGCGAAATAATCCGCTGCGGTTTCTTTCCCTCACCTCTGTCCGCCGCTTCCCGGGCGGGCAGGGGTGTGAAGAGCGAAAACGCCACGAAACCCAATCTACGAAACGCGAAATCCCATGAGCACGATCTCCACCCGCTTTGAAACCGTGGCGCACGTCACACCGGCGCAGGACGCCGTCCCGTCCGCCTCGCAGGAACTCTCCGAGCGCATCCAGTCCCTCTACGCGCTGTCGCAGCGTTCCAATTACGTCTTCGCCTCCCCGCTTGGGCCGTTCTACAATCAAGCGCGCCACCTGAATCTTCCGCGCTTTGTTTATTTCGGACCGCACACGCACGACGAGTCTCTCCGTCTCGCGTTCTACACCGGCTTCGAACACGCCGATCTGCGCGGCACCTTCGCTCTTCTTCACTTGGTCGAGCGCCTCGCGCTTTCGCCCGACATCGGCCAGGGGCTGAATCTCTCTTTCTTCCCGCTCGTCGATGCTGTCGGTCTTTTCCAGACCGGCCAAGCTCGCGATCTCGCCTCTGCAAACTGGCAGCACCCGGAATATCCCGAGATCGACATTCTCCAAAAAGACGCGCGCTCCCGCGGCTACCACGGCTTCGTCCGCGTGCTTACCGCCAGCGGCACCGACGAAATCGCCGTCAGCCTCCGCAGCCAGTTCCCCGCCGCCGTGCAAGCGCCGGGTGTCGAGTTCATCTCCTCCGAAGACTTCGAGCCGCTGCCTGTCCGCTGGGAATCGTCTAGCGCCGTGATCGCCGACGGCCCGCTCACGCTCAACGACGACCTCCCGTTCAGCGCCTTCGAACTCACGCTGCGAATTCCCGCCGCGTGGTCCGCCGATCTCTACCGCGAAGCCGTTTCCTCGGTCCTGAAGCGCTTCATCCTCCGCTACCGCACCCTCCAGGCCTACGGCCAGTATCTCTAACGCTCCCATGATCTTCCTCCCAAATCGCACTCTCCGCGCCACCGCCGCGGCACTCGCACTCGCCGTCGCCGGCTCGCTTTCCGTATCCGCCGCGGAACTCCTCAACGCGTCCTACGACGTCACGCGCGAATTCTACAAAGACTTCAACGCCGCCTTCTCCGCCCACTGGAAAGCTAAGACCGGCGAAGACATCGTCCTGAAACAATCCCACGGCGGCTCCAGCAAACAGGTGCGCAGCGTGATCGACGGTCTTCAGGCCCACGTCGTCACGATGAATCAGGCGCTCGACATCGACCAGCTCGTGAAGCCCGGCCTCATCCCCGCCGACTGGGCGACACGCCTCCCCAACGACAGCGTCCCCTACACCTCCACAATCTTCTTCATCGTGCGCAAAGGAAACCCGAAGAACGTCAAAGACTGGTCCGACCTCGTCCGCGACGATGTGAAGTCGATCATCCCGAATCCCAAGACCTCCGGCAACGGCCGCTACAGCTACCTCGCCGCGTGGGGCTATGCGCTCCGACAGAACGGCGGCGACGAAGCCAAGGCCCGCGAGTTCGTGAGAAAACTCTTCGCCAACGTCCCCGTCCTCGACGCCGGCGGCCGCGGCGCGACGACATCCTTCGCCAAGAACGGCATCGGCGACGTACTCCTCACGTTCGAAAACGAAGTCTCCCTCACCATCCGCGAATTCGCCGATGAAGGCTTCGAACTCGTCGTGCCCACCACCAGCATCCTCGCCGAAAATCCCGTCGTCTGGGTGGACAAAGTCGTGAAGAAGAAAAAGACCGAGGCACTCGCGAAAGCCTACCTCGAGTATCTCTACACTCCCGAGGCTCAGGAAATCGCGGCGAAGCAAAACTTCCGCCCCGGCGATCCCGCCATCTTCGCGAAATATTCTGCGCAATTCCCAAACATCCCGCTCTTCAGCGTCGCCGAGGTTTTCGGCAGCTGGACAAAAGCCCAGCAGGTCCACTTCGCCGACGGCGGCGTCTTCGATCAGATCTACGAAAAGCGCTGAACCACGTTCTCGTCCCCAATCCCTTTTCCCGCCATGGTCATGTTCATGTCACCGGCTACGCGCGATCTTCGCACCTTGCTCGGCCCGCTCCTGGAGCTGGCGGGGGAATGCGTTGACGTGATCGGCTCTATGGCGGGCTCTTTCACATTCCAAGGCCGGCGCTACGGCATCCCTCGCTTCGTCTTTACGGGCCCACCCGCCGCTCACGATCCGATCCGCCTCGGCCTCTTCGCCGGCGTCCACGGCGACGAACCCGCCGGTTGCGAAGCGCTCGCACGTTTCCTCGCCGACCTCGCGGCATCCCCGGAAATCGCGACCGGCTACGATCTCGTCATCTACCCGGTCTGCAATCCGACAGGCTACGAAGACAACACCCGTTTCAACCGCGCTGGCTTCGATCTCAACCGTGAGTTCTGGCGCAGCTCCTCGCAACCCGAGGTGCGCATCCTCGAACGCGAACTCCGCGAGCACCGTTTCGACGGTATCGTCACGCTCCACGCCGACGACACCTGCAACGGCTGCTACGGTTATGCCCACGGCCGCGTGCTCAACGAAGCGCTCCTGCGCCCCGCGCTCGCCGCCGCCAGCGGCATTCTCCCCCGTGATGTCCGCGCCAACATCGACGGCTTCGTCGCCACCGAGAGCATCCTCCGCGACTGCTTCGGCGGCGTCCTCGCCGCTCCGCCCGATCAATCTCCTCAACCCTTCGACCTCATCTTCGAAACGCCCGCGCTCGTTCCGCTCGACCAGCAGGTCGAGGCCACGGTCGTCGCGCTTCACTCCATTCTCGGTGAATACCGCAAGTTCATCGCTTACGCGCAGGATCTTTAATGCCGCTTCTCCGCAAAGAACGCTCCGCGTTGCCGGGCCTCAACCTGTCCCTCGGCTTCACGGTTTTCTATCTGAGCCTCATCGTGCTCGTCCCGCTCTCCGCCGCCTTTCTCAAGACGGCGGGCATGACCTGGGATCAATTCGTCTCCGCTGTCACCGCGCCGCGCGTTCTCGCGTCATATAAAATCACGTTCTTCGCCTCGCTTGCCGCCGCGCTGGTCAACTCGATCTTCGGCCTGCTCGTGGCCTGGGTGCTCGTCCGGTATTCGTTTCCTGGACGCCGATTCGTAGACGCGCTCGTCGATCTGCCGTTTGCTCTGCCAACCGCCGTCGCAGGCATCGCGCTCACCGCCATCTACGCGAAGAACGGCTGGGTAGGGCAGTTCCTCGATCCCGACGGCGCACACCGCATCCTGCCGCACGGCATCAAACTCGCCTTCTCCGAGATCGGCGTGTTCATCGCGCTCACGTTCATCGGTCTGCCGTTCGTGGTGCGCACCGTGCAGCCGGTCCTCGAAGAACTGGAGCCCGAGCTCGAAGAAGCCTCCGCCACGCTCGGCGCGAACCGCTGGCAGACGATCACCCGCGTCATTCTGCCTGAGTTGTTTCCCGCGCTGCTCACCGGCTTCGCACTCTCCTTTGCCCGCGCACTCGGCGAGTACGGCTCGGTCGTTTTCATCTCGGGCAACATGCCGATGAAAACGGAAATCACTCCGCTGCTCATCATCACCAAACTCGAGCAATATGACTACCGCGGCGCCACTGCCATTGCCGTCGTCATGCTGATGGCGTCCTTCGTCCTGCTGCTGCTCATCAACCTGCTCCAAAAGTGGAGCCGCCGTCACCACCGCGTATGAAGACTCCGAAGGTGGAACGCGCACTCCGAGCGCGTTTTTCGAGATCACCCGCGTTTGACACCGTTCAGCGTGCGCGGAGCGCCCGCTCCACCTCAGGCCGTCAGTCCTAACTATCTCCGTCATGGCCGCCGTCACCGCCTCACTTCCCAACCGCCGCGACTCGTCCTCCGCGCACAACGCCCCCCGCGCCACGCAGGATCCTGTCTGGGTGAAATGGACGCTCCTCTCCGTCGCGTTCGTCTTCCTCGTCTTCTTCCTCGTACTGCCTCTCGCAGCCGTTTTTACCGAAGCGTTCCGCCGTGGGGCCGCCGCCTACTTCGCGGCCTTCACCGACGCCGATGCGCTTGCTGCGGTAAAACTCACGCTCATCACCGCCGCCATCGCGGTCCCTGCCAATCTCGTCTTCGGCATCGCCGCCTCGTGGGCGATCGCGAAATTCAACTTCCGCGGCAAAAGTCTGCTCATCACGCTCATCGATCTGCCGTTTGCCGTCTCGCCCGTCATCTCGGGCCTGATCTACGTCCTGGTTTTCGGCGCGCAGGGTTGGTACGGCACTTACCTCAACGCCGAGGATCCGTCGTTCCCCGCGCTGCACGCCTGGCTCGTCGAGCAGGACTTTAAGATCATCTTCGCCGTCCCCGGCATCGTCCTCGCGACGGTGTTTGTCACGTTCCCGTTCGTCGCCCGCGAACTCATCCCGCTCATGCAGGCGCAGGGCAGCGATGAAGAACTCGCCGCCATCACACTCGGCGCGAGCGGCTGGCAGACGTTCTGGCGAGTCACGTTGCCCAATATCAAGTGGGGCCTCTTCTACGGCGTCATCCTGTGCAACGCCCGCGCCATGGGCGAATTCGGCGCGGTATCCGTCGTCTCAGGACACATCCGCGGCGAGACCAACACCATGCCGCTCCACGTCGAGATCCTCTACAACGAGTACAACTTCGTCGCCGCCTTCGCCGTCGCCTCGCTTCTCGCCTTCCTCGCGCTCGTCACCCTCGGCCTCAAGAGCCTCGTCGAGTGGCGCCACGCGCAATCCCTGCGTACCGAAACCCTCGATCGCTGATTTCCAGTCATGAGCATCCAAGCCTCCGGCATCACCAAAACGTTCGGCAAATACACCGCGCTCGCGAACGTCGATTTCACCGCTCCCAGCGGAAAACTCGTCGCGCTCCTCGGCCCTTCCGGCTCGGGAAAAACCACGCTCCTGCGCATCCTCGCCGGTCTGGAATTCGCCGACCCCGGCAGCGGCCGCGTGCAATTCGACAACGAGGACGTGACCTCCGTGCCCGCCGGCAAACGCGGCGTCGGCTTCATGTTTCAGCATTACGCGCTCTTCCGGCACATGACTGTGTTCGAGAACATCGCTTTCGGTCTCCGCGTGCGCAGCCGCAAGCAGCGCCCGACCGAGGAAAAAATCGCCGAACGCGTCCGCGAACTTCTCCACCTCGTGCAGCTCGACGGCTTGGAAAAACGGTTCCCCACACAGCTCTCCGGCGGTCAGCGTCAGCGCGTCGCGCTCGCCCGCGCGCTCGCCGTCCAACCCAAGGTTCTCCTCCTCGACGAACCGTTCGGCGCGCTTGATGCCAAGGTCCGCAAGGAACTCCGCCGCTGGCTCCGCAAATTTCACGACGAGATCCACATCACCACGGTCTTCGTGACGCACGACCAGGAGGAGGCCCTCGAAATCGCCGACGAGGTTGTCATCATGAATCAGGCCAAGGTCGAACAGGTCGGCTCGCCGCAGGAGGTTTACGACCGTCCCGCCACGCCGTTCGTTCACCGTTTCCTCGGCAACGTGAACATCCTCCGCGACTCCGCCGCCTGGGGCCGCACCGGCCCGATCCACGATAACGGCCGCCTCGCCGCCGACGGCCTCGTCTATGTTCGTCCGCACGATGTGGAGGTCCTGCCTCACGGTTCCGACGCCAACGGTATTCCGGCCATCCTCCGCTACATCCACGCCGCCGGCCCGCAGGCTCAGCTCACCTTTGAAGTCGTGGCCACCGGCGAACAGGTCGAGGCCGACATCACCCGCTCCGGGCTTGCCGAATTGAATCTAAAGCCAAACGATCTCGCCCTCTTGAAGCTCCGCCCGACCCACGCGTTTCAGGATTACGCGATATAACTTCAATCTCTCGATCCGTTCGATCCCTACCACAGAGAACACAAAGCGCCGACACAGAGTTCACTGAGCTCCAAACGCCTTCGTCGCCTCTCTCCGTTTTTCACTCCTCTTCAAAAGCAAAAACGAAATCGCCGGCATCCATCATCCGCTTTTATCTCTCTGTGCCCTCCGTGTCCGGGCTCCGTGCCCTCTGTGACCCATTCCGAAATTCCGTTCTCCGATTTTTTCGACCCAACTCAACCTCACGAAATCATGGCTAAAATATACAACGACATCACCGAGACGATCGGCAACACCCCGCTCGTACGTTTGAACCGCACCGTCGCTGCCCATGGCGCCCAGGCCGACATCCTCCTCAAGCTCGAGTTCTTCAACCCGCTCTCCAGCGTCAAAGACCGCATCGGTAACGCGATGATCGAGGACGCGCTCAAGTCGGGCAAAATCACCAAGGACACCGTCCTCATCGAGCCCACCTCCGGTAACACCGGTATCGCGCTCGCCTTCGTCGCCGCCGCCAAGGGCCTCAAGCTCATCCTCACGATGCCCGAGACGATGTCCCAGGAGCGCCGCAAACTCCTCAAGATCCTCGGCGCCCGCCTCGTCCTCACCGAAGGACCGAAGGGCATGAAAGGCGCCATCGCCAAGGCCGAGGAACTCGCCGCCAAGATCCCCGGCGCCGTCATCCTCCAGCAGTTCGCCAACCCGGCCAACCCCGCTGTTCACCGCGCGACCACCGCCGAGGAAATCTGGCGCGACACCGACGGCAAAGTGGACTTCGTCGTCTCCGGTATTGGCACCGGCGGTACGATCACCGGCGTGGGCGAAGTGCTCAAAGCCAAGAAGCCCGGCGTGAAAATCATCGCCGTCGAGCCCGACGCTTCCCCCGTTCTCTCCGGCGGCCAGCCTGGCCCGCACAAGCTTCAAGGTATCGGCGCCGGTTTCGTTCCCGCCGTCCTCAACACGAAGATCTACGACGAAGTCATCCGCGTGAAGGAAGCCGACTCCGGCCCGGTCTCGAAGCAGGTCAACACCCTCGACGGCATCCCGGTCGGTATCTCCTCCGGCGCCGCCGTCTGGGCAGGCATCCAGCTCGCGAAGCGTCCTGAGAACAAGGGCAAGCAGATCGTCGTGATCATCCCCTCGAGCAGCGAACGCTACCTCTCGACCTGGCTCTTCGCCGACGTCAGCGCCGAAGCCGATTCGATCGACGACCTCATCCCCGCCTCCGCCCCGGCCAACGCCTGAGCGATTCGACTCCAGTCTTCAACTACGAGGCGCGGATGATCTTCCGCGCCTTTTTTGCGTCCGTGATTCTCGCTGGGAGCGCCGGCGGCCCGCCGGCTCTCTGAAATGCCAGCGGCCGGCGCTCCCAGTACAGGCAATTCGCAACCCGGATTTTTTCTCCCCGCAACGCGCAACACGCGAAAAACTGATTTCACTAAACACCCATGAGCCAACCGAACCGCTACCAGCAACTCACCGCCGACGCCAAGACCCGCATCCGTGAAATCACCGTGCAAGACATCGAGCGCACCCCGCTCGCACCGGGCACGGTGTTGATCGACGTCCGCGAAGCCGACGAATGGCGCGCAGGCCACGCCGTCGGCGCGATCCATCTCAGCCGCGGACTGCTCGAAGGCGCCATCGAAGAAAAAGTCCCCGCACTCGACACACCGATTCTCCTCTACTGCGCCGGAGGCAACCGCTCCGCGCTCGCCGCCGATAATCTCCAGAAAATGGGCTACACGAACGTCTCGTCCTTGGTCGGCGGCTTCCGCGATTGGCAGAAGGCGCGATTGCCCGTGGTGCCGGGCGGAAGTGATTCGCTGAAGCTATGAGCGGTGCTGCCCGGCGTCGTCTTTGGGTTCTACTTTGAAATTTGGCTGTCGTCCTTTTTGAACCGGCGACGCTCCATGCCAGAGTCGAAGAATCGGTCCCGGTGGTATTTCGAAGAAGCACAGCTCAACAAAGAAGCATATAGCTGTTGGGCGGTTAGCTGTAGCTGCTCGGCATTCGATTTGCTCCTAGGGAGCACTTCACGTGAAAGAAATAGGGGCTCAAGAATTCCGTCCTTGGAGAGTGAATAGCCGAGGCATAGCCAGCGATGCTCTCTTCCTTCATCCGGCAAGCGTTTCACTTCCTGGCCGTAGGATACTTCAAGCAATTTTAGGCTTAGAAGACGGATGCCCTCAATATCGGTATGATATCCTCGGAAACGCATTGTCGTTGTTTGCTTATGATCGCCTCCTTGCACCACGATATCGTACCAACGCGATTGGGTGGACGTTATGCTTAGTCGAATTGGTCGATCTCCTATGGATTTCCAGTTGCCTAGCAGTGTCGGATCAATTTCGGCGTTTGGAGCATCCAATGGAGCCTCAGCCCATTCACAGCCGCCCAAGGCGAAGACCAGAGTAAGCGCCATGATTCGCAGTAAAGAGGTCATTGTGTCGAACGATGGATTTGTTCACCTGTTTTACTTGTGAGTTCAAGCCCCGCGCTCTGCGTCTTCGCCGATGAGCGGCCGACCATGACGGTGAAGGCATCGTGCTCGATGACGCGCTTGAGGTCGCGGTTGTATAAGGCGAGGGCGTCGGGCTTGAGTTCGAAGTGATGAGGCTGCGCCTCACCGCCGCGCGCACGGCGTAGAACTGGTGGTAGGCGGCGAGTTTTTTGACAAGGGCTGCTCAGGAGGCTGCGTCAAAACGGGTCTTAAGCGCGTCCATCCACGACACGAGTGCGGTGATGTCCGCCCGTATCTCGTCCGGCGGAGGAGGAGTGACTGGGGTCTCATCGGACTGGCTGTGCTCATAGCACGAATACTTCCCCATATACGTCTCGATCATGGCACAGTCCGCCCTCGTGATAGCCGAGAGCTTGTGGATTTTTTTGTTCGTCATGACACTGCGTCTGTGACGGACGACGATCTCGTCCAACAGCACCTTTTCGACGCTGCGTTCCACGAGAATCCTGATGTCGCCGCAGATCCCCTTGGCGTGGGCGGTGTAGGTGTCGATATCCTGCTGTTTAAATGCCGCCTCCGCCTTGGTAAGTCTCGCGCCGAGGATGTCTTTTAGTGCCTCCTTCGGCCTCTTGGCGAAAAGAGGTATTTGGTGCGGCTGTCCGCTTCCCGCGCCCGTCACGCCGATGCAGATGTCCTCGGCTTCCGCAGACTCGACCAGATAGCCGTAGAGGCTCAGGCGGTGAGTGAAAACGAGGACTTGGCGCGTCTGACCCAACTCAACGAGACGGTCCGCGACTTTCTCCTCGTAGCTTTGGTCGAGCGAGGAGATCGGATCGTCGAACACGAACGGCGATTCCGCGGCCTTACCGCCGACGTCAGCCAGAAAGGCGGCAAGGGATACTATCCGAGCTTCCCCCTCGCTTAGTATCTGGCTGGGCAAGGCGGAAACCGTAGCGGTCCCGCGCAGGCGGATCTGGTGCATCGTGCGACCTCGGACCGCGCGCGACTTCACAAGTTCAACCCGCAGACGAGACGCGCCGAGCTTCGTCAGCTCGTCGTTGAAGCGCTTGATATAGGCCTCGGTGATTAACGCTTCCGAGAAGTCGCCTCCCTTTTTGGTCAACTGGGCCGTGTTCGTGGCTCGGCACCAGACTTCATATTTGGCAAGTTTTTCAAGCCGCTGAATCTCTGCTTTGATCGCGGTTTCCTGCTGGGATGTCCACTCCCTCGCCTCGAGTTCGGTGAGCTTTTTCGTTGCGGCTCCCCTGTCGAACGATCGGGCGTCCTCCTCCAGTTTCGAAGCCTTGGCAGCGAGTGCCGCGCCGAACGACTCGAGTTCGAAGATCACGGCGTTCACCGAGGCTGAGGCGGGAGGCAGATCGCCAAAGTCTTCCTCGGCAGAAAGCTTTCCTAGGATGGGTCCGAGTTCCCGCCATGCCGCTCCTACTTTTCGGGCCAGCTCCTCCTCAATTCCGGCAGCGGCGCACGCCGTTATGACGGCGGTGTCCGCCGGTGCCGTAGGAACCTTGTTGATCGCTTGTTTGTAGAAACTCTCAGCCTGCTTCGCCTCCGCCTCAAGCCTGCCGGAAATATAGCTCTCGAAATCCTTCATGCGCTTCCTCGCCGCCAGGTCCAGCTCCTGGTGGCAAAGGACGCACCTTGCGCCCTCGGAAACGTGCGGGAACGGGCTGGCTTCGTAGGCAGCAGAGGTGGAATACGCTCGGGCGGCCTCCCAGAGCGCTCGCCAAGTATCGGAACCGACGCCTTCCAAGGCTGCGGAAGCGGTAAGAGCCTTTGCTCCGTCAACCGCGTCCCTGCGCTTTTGCCGCGAGTTGCGAGCGACGCGCGTCATTGTCTCTATGGCGGCGACGGAACAGGCGGTAGAGCCCGCCTTCAATGAGACCACGATTTGATCCACCTCTGCTTTGGCCTGCCGGCACTGCTTCGCGGACGCGGCCAGATCGGCGGTCTTCAGTTGCTCAGCGAGTTCGCTCTGCGCCTTGGCGTCGTGCTCCGTCCACGGATACAAGAGAGCGAGTTGAGCTGGCTGCGTCGTGGCCCGAAGACTGGAATAGACATTCGCCGCAGCCGTGCCGGAGAACTGCGGCGGCATCAGGGGCAGGCCGTTTACGAGAAGCGCGGCCTCCGCGCGCAAGTGTTTTTCAATTTTTTGCGCCGTCGTCACGAGCTCCGCGAACAGCCCCAATTCCTCGGGGACGTAGCTGATCTCGCTGTCTCCGTTCAGATAGAACTGGCCGCTCTTCGAGTCGAAAACGTCAACCGAGAGTAAGTCTGAGATCGGCGCAGCGTTGGCGGGCCAGTCCTGCTGTTTCAGACTTCCATCGACGCTGTAGGTTACCGTGCACTTGGCTGCTCCAGGGGGCGGCGCTGGCTTGAAAATGTTGGGCTTCAGGTCCTCCGATCCGGCCTTTCCCGCGATTTTTTTGATAATTCTGACATACCCGGATTTACCGGTCCCGTTGTTGCCATAGACGATGGTAAGGTTCTTGGCACCGAATTTTAGCGGCGTGCTTGGGCAAAGATCATCGATCCCTATGATATTGCCGAGCGACTCGATACGAGTCTTGGCGCCGTCGACGACGGCTCCGACCTGCGGATACTGTCGGGCCTTAGGGGAGGCCTGCGGAGTCTTCACCAGATTCGCGAGATCGGTCACGTCAGCGTCGGTGATTTTCCGGTTCGTAAGCAACCGAACCGCAGCCTCCTGAATCCAGACGGGCTGCGAGTTTAACCAGTCTTGAATTTCGGTGATCATTTGAACGTCTATGAGGTAAAATTGCGTGTTCCGGACCTAGGGGCAGGTTGAGGCGTTCATCGTTTCCCTTTCTTCTTCGCGGGCTTCGCGCCGAGTTCGGCCTCGAGTTCCTCGACGGAGGGCAGGCTGCCGCGGAGTTCCTTGGGCAGCGATTCTACGAGGCGGGTGCGCCATTCGGAGACGCTGATGGGCTTCTTCAAATCACGCAGGGCGTATTCGACGGTGAGGCGGTTCTTTTCCTGGCAGAGCAGCAGGCCGATGCTGGGCTGGTCGTCGGCGTGGCGCATCTGCGCGTCCACGGCCGAGAGATAAAAGTTCATCTTGCCGGCGAACTCGGGCTGGAAGGCCTGCCTCTTGAGGTCGATGACGATGTAGCAGCGGAGCCGCAGGTGATAAAAGAGCAGGTCGAGGGAATAGTCCTCGCCGCCGACTTCGAGGCGGACCTGGCGGCCGACGAAGGCGAAGCCGGTGCCGAGGGCGACGAGGAATTTCTGGACGTGGTCGATGAGGCCTTGCTCGAGGTCGCGTTCGCGGGCGGCGGGGCCGAGGGTGAGGAAATCGAAGACGTAGGGATCTTTGAGCGTCTGCTGCGCGAGGTCGGACTGGAGCGGCGGCAGGGTGGCGGCGAAGTTGGTGACGGCGCGGCCGGCGCGGGCGTGGGCGCGCTGCTCGATCTGGACGGTGAGCACGGAGCGGCTCCAGCCGTGCTCGACGGCGGCGCGGGCATACCACGCGCGGTCGTCGGCGGAATCGAGGCGGTGGAGGAGCACGAGATTGTGTCCCCAGGGCAAGGAGGCGAAGGGCTCGGGCGGGCCGGAGGCTGTGCGACATTTGGCGGCGGGGAAGATTCTGTCACAGGCTGTGACAGAATCTCCACGGACGCGCCGTGCGCCTCATAAAAGGCGCGCATGCGCCAGACGTTGAGCGTGGAGAAGCCGGCCAGACCGGGGAACTCCCGCTGCAAATCGGCGGCCACGCGCTCGACGATTTCTTTGCCGTAGTGTCTGTCGCGCTGGGCGTGCACGATGGCGCGGCCGAGGTCCCAGTAGAGGGCGATCAGCTCGCGGTTGACGCGGGCGGCGGCTTGGAGCTGCGCGGAGCGGACGCGGGTTTTTAGCGCGCCGAGCCAGGCGGCGTAATCGGCTGGGGCGAGCGATGCGGCGTCGGGTTTGGCCGCGCGCGGGGACGATTTTTTGCGCGGGGCGGGCTTAGACTTCATAGCCGAGCGAGCAGAGGGTTGTCGCGGATGGCGCGTTCGAGGCGGGCGGATTCGGCAAACTGGCCGCGCAGCTCGGCGGTGAGGGCGCAATCGAGTTGTGTGAAGACGGTTTCGCCAGCGGATTCTGAAGACATTGGACGGATGGTAAACTCCCTGCCGGGTGGATCGCGGCGTTGGCGTGTAAGCGATTCAGAAATCATTTCTGGAGCAAGCCATAGCTGCGCCTCCTTACCGAAACTAGAGCGATTGCGTTGGCCGTGTCTTGGCGCGCTGGATTCAGGGTGCGAATGTGGCGGTTACTTCGAAGCGCGCTGACTCGGTTTTCGCTGACGAGCCGCCGATCATCACGGTGAAGAAACCCGGCTCGATGACGCGTTTGAGGTCGCGGTTGTAGAAGGCGAGGGCGTCGGGGGTGAGTTCGAAGGTGAGCGTGCGCGTTTCGCCGGGTTGCAGGGTGACGCGTTGGAATCCGCGGAGTTCTTTCACGGGGCGGGTCACCGAGCTGATCTCGTCGCGGAGGTAGAGTTGGGCGATTTCGACGCCTTCGCGTGGGCCGGTGTTGGTGAGGTCGATGCTCACGCGGGCGGTTTCGGTTTTCGCGATTGTTGGTTTTTCGACGCGGAGATTCGAATACGCGAAGGTCGTGTAAGAGAGACCGAAGCCGAAGGGATACTGCGCTTCGTGACTGGTAAACAGGTAGGTGTACGGGGCGGAGTAGGGCTTGCGGCGGTATTGCGCGGGGAGGTGGCCGACGCTCTTTGGAAAAGAGATCGTGAGTTTACCGGAGGGATTCACGTCACCGAAAATAATCTCGGCGGCGGCGCGGCCGGTTTCCTGGCCCGCGTACCAGCCTTCGATGATCGCGGGGATTTTTTCGCCGAGATCGCCGAGCGAGATCGGTCGGCCGTTGGAGAGATAGAGAATGACCGGTTTTCCCGTAGCGAGAACGCGGCGGGCGAGTTCGGATTGCGCGCCGATGAGATCGAGCGAGGCGACGTCGCCGAGTTTGCGTTTCGCCCACGACTCACGGCTGACGACTTCGTTTTCGCCGAGCGCGAGGATCACGAGATCCGCTTTCTCCGCGACGGCGATGGCTTCGGCGATGAGGCGTTGGTCCTCGACGGGATCGGCGAGGGCGACGTCGTTGATTTCTTTCCAGTTGGTGTAGGCGTCGCGCGCATCCTTGTTGGCGATTTTGCAGCCTTCAGCGTGGAGAATCCCCGCCTGATCGCCGACGCGGGCGCGCAGGCCTTCGAGCAGGGAAACCGGTTGCAACGGTACGCCGCTGTAGCCGCCGAGGCGGGCGATGTCGGCGTTGGGTCCGATGACCGCGATGCGTTTGTGCGCGCCGACGGTGAGCGGGAGAAGGCCGCCGTCGTTTTTGAGGAGCACGATGCTTTCGCGAGCAGCCTGGAGCGCGAGTTCGCGCGACTCGGCGGATTTCGCGAGTGCGTGGGCGTGGGCGGCTTCGAGCGGTTTTTCCTCGAAGAGACCGAGTTGGAATTTCCAGCGCAGCACGGCGCGGACGGCGTCGTCGACGAGTTTGTCGAGCGCGGGATCTTGGCCGAGCAGAGGGATGAGTTGGGAAAACGTTTCGGGAATCGGCAGCTCCATTTGCACACCGGATTCGAGTGTGAGGCGTGCGGCCTCGGCGGCGGTCGCGACGACGCGGTGGTCTCTGAAGAGATGACCGACGGCGTCGTAGTCGGAGACGAAGAGACCTTGGAAACCGTATTCGCCGCGCACGAGATCTTGGAGCATCGCGCGGTTGGCGTGCGGGGGAATGCCGTCGACCTCGTTGTACGCCGGCATCACGGCGGCGGGCTTGGCGTCACGGATGATCGTGGCGAAGGGTGCGATGTGTGTCTCGCGCAACTCGATCGGGCCGACATGCGCCGGGCTGCGGTTGAGTCCGCCCTCGGATACGCCGTGTCCCGCGAGGTGTTTCAAGGTGGCCATCACGCTTTGCGGTCCAATCTCGCCGGATACGCCGCCTTGGAGGCCGCGGATGATGGCGGTGCCGAGGCGGCCGTTGAGATACGGATCTTCGCCGAGCGTTTCCTCGGTGCGGCCCCAGCGAGGATCGAGGGTGACATCGACGACCGGCGTGAGCGCGTGATGCGTGCCGCGTGCGCGGGCTTCGCGCGCCGACATGGCGTAGAGTTTTTCGACGAGCGCTTCGTTCCACGTGCAGGCGAGACCGATGGGCGCCGGGAAACTGGTCGCCTCGGGTTTCATGAGGCCGTGGCAGAGTTCGTCGTGGAAGAAGGCCGGGATGCCGAGGCGTGTTTTGGTTTTGAGGAATTCCTTCACGCGGTTGCGCGCGAAAATCTCGTCGTCGATCCCGAGGTGGCACGGGCCGATGGAGCCGATGCCGGAGGCGAAGTGTTTCTCCAGAAACTCGGTCGTGAGCGCCTGATCGACGGTCTGGCCTTTCTTCGGCGTGGGAATCCAGTGCGACGTGATCTGCGCGATTTTTTCCTGCGCGTTCATGCGGGCCACGAGGTCATCGACGCGCGCGTCGATGGGGGCCGTCGGGTTTTGATAGGTCGGTACGGACTCGGCGCCGACGAGTGCAGGCGCGAGAAACGCGCAGGCGAAAGCGACGAGGACCGGACGCAGGGGCGGGGGAAGGGCGATCATCGCCGGCGATTTCGCGTGGTCGGGGCGGTGCGCTCAAGTCGCATCTTCGCGCGCGGTATCGGACGGTGCCGGCGTGGTGACGTGGCAAAAAACTTGGCGCGTGTGCGACCGGGCGTTTGCGTGGCGTCCATGCTTTCGCGTTTCACCCCCGTCTTGCTTGCGTTGTCTGCCGTCGTTTCGCCGCTTGTCGCCGCCGGGCCAGCGCCGTCGTTGGATGAATCCGTCGCGCTCATCCGCAAACATCTGCACAGCGATTACGCGGGCATGCTCCGCGACGAGGGCGGTGCGTTTAAGTATCCGTTCATCACGCCAGGCAGCGCGCAGTACGCGGACATTTTGTGGGATTGGGATTCCTGGCTGAGCAACATCGCGCTGCGCCAGATTCTCACTGAGAAAGCCACGCCCGAGGAAAAGGCGAAGGCGCTCAAGCACGAGCAGGGCTGCGTGCTCAATTATCTCAACTACGGCGCGTTCGACGGCTGGGTGCCGATCATCCTGCTCCGCAATTCCGGTCCGCGTGCCGAGCTCATGAAGCAGGCCGACACGTACGCGACGAATATGCACAAACCGTGTCTCGCGCAGCACGCGGCGTTCATCACGAAGCTCAACGGCGGCGATGCCGAGTGGCTGCGCGAAGGGATGTTTCACCTCCAGTCGTTTGTGAACCGCTATAAGAACCACCAGCGTCACGCGGCGACTGGGCTCTATTTTTGGAACGACGACATGGCCATCGGCGTGGACAACGATCCCTCGACCTACATGCGGCCGGCGAAGAGTTCGGGCTCGATTTTCCTGAACTGCCTCATGTACCGCGAACTCCTCGCGCTCTCGTACCTGTGCGAGCGGCTCGGGCAAAAAGAGATCGGCGATCTCTACGCGAAAGACGCCGAGTACCTGAAGGCCGCGGTCCAGAAACACTGCTGGGACGAGCGCGACGGTTTTTTCTACAGCGTCGATTTGAACCTGCTGCCCTACGAAGGGAAACCGTTCGCCGCCGATCCCTCGATCCGCCTGCACGCCGGGTATCCACGCGACTACGACTGCCTGATCCAGCGCATCGACGTCTGGTCGGGTTTCCTGCCGCTGTGGGCTGAGATCGCGACGCCCGAGCAGGCGAAGCGGATGGTCGAGCGCTATCGCGATACACGCACCTTCAACGCCGCCTACGGCGTGCGCACGCTTTCGAAGCTGGAGAAGATGTACAACGTCCGCGGTTCGGGAAATCCGTCGCTCTGGTCCGGCCCGATCTGGGGCGTTTCCAACTACCTCGTTTTCCGCGGCCTCGTGAAATACGGCTTCAAGGACGACGCGCGCGATCTCGCCGATAAAACCATCCGCCTCTTCGGTCGCGACTTCGAGCGGTTCGGCGCGCTCCATGAGTATTACCTGCCCGACAGCGGCGAGCCGGTGCTGAACCGCGGTTTCCAGAACTGGAACTACCTCGTGCTCAATATGGCCGTCTGGCGCGAAGGTGGGCAGCCTGTGGCGGAGTTTTAAGCGAAGGAGACGAGGATCTGACAAAGGGCTTGCGCGGCGGGGCAAGGCTCGCTGACTTGCAAACCCCACTTTTCAGCTAGGCTTTCCCATGAAACTCTCCAAACGCGGCGAATACGGATTTCGTGCTCTGATCGACATCGGTCTTGCGCACGAGCTCGGCCGCGAACTGGTGCCGCTCGGCGAACTGGCGGAGAATGGAAAAATCCCGGTCAAGTTTCTCGAACAGATCCTCCTCGATCTACGTGAAGGCGGTTTCCTCTCCAGCGTCCGTGGTAAATATGGAGGCTACAAACTCGCGCGTCCGCCGAAGGAAATCATCGCCGGTCAGATCGTGCGTTACTTGGAAGGCCCGCTCGCGCCGATCGGCTGTGTGAGTCAGACGGCGTACGAAAAATGCTCATGTCCCGATGAGGTCCACTGCGGCCTGCGCATGCTCATGCTCGATGTGCGCAACGCCATCGCGAATATCCTCGATCGCTACACCATTGCCGACGTCGTCGAGGTCACGCTCCGCAAGATGCGACGCGACAATGTGAATCTTCCTTATGTCGCCAGCCCGCGCGCGGGCGAAGGCCGGCGCGTGCATGGAAAATCCAAGCGCGGACCCTCGGGCCAGCCGCTTGTGGCCGAGACCAAAAAGCCGTCGCCCCTGACCACGCCGTTCGAGACGGGCTTGGACGACTTTCTTTATCGTGAAGGCATTTGATGACGCGTCGCGCTTTCCTTCTCCCGCTCGTACTAGCGGTGGCGTCGATTGTGACGCTGCTCGGGGGCTGTCGCGCGAAGACGTATTCTGAGCCGGTCTCTGCCTCCGGGAAAAAAATCCTGCGCGTCGGTTATTTCCCAAACATCACCCACGCCCAAGGCGTGATTGGCAGTACGCTGACTGCCGAGAAAAAAGGCTGGTTCGAGGAACGTCTCGGACCCGACGTGGAGATCCAGTGGTTTGTGTACAATGCCGGCCCGAGCGCGATGGAAGCGATCTTCACCGACTCGGTTGACCTCACGTACGTCGGCCCGAGCCCGGCGCTTAATGCTTTCATCCGCGCGCGTGGCGATGACATCCGCATTGTCTCGGGCGCGGCTCGCGGCGGTGCGGCGCTGCTGGTTCGTCCCGGCGCGAACATCGCGAAGGCCGAGGATTTTCGCGGCAAAAAACTCGCCACGCCCCAACTCGGCAACACGCAGGACGTTGCCGCGCGCGCATGGTTGAAGTCGAAGGGGTTTCACATGACCCAGCTCAGCGGCGACGTCTTTGTGCTCCCGACCGCCAATCCCGACCAACTCGCGCTCTTCAAGCAGGGCCAGATCGACGCGGTGTGGACCGTCGAGCCGTGGGTGACGCGCATCGAGACCGAAGCGGGCGGCGTGTCGTATCTGGAGCAGCCCGACGTCGTCACCACCGTGCTCGTTGCCAGCAAACAATCCCTGGAAAACCGGCGCGAACTCGTCGGTCGTTTTGTGAAGGCACATCACGAACTCACCGACTGGACGGTCGCGCATCCGGCCGAAGCCCAGGCCATCGTGCAACGCGGACTCACGGCGATCGTTCACCGCGAAGTGCCGCTCAAACTCGTCTCCGCCGCGTGGAGACGCCTGACTTTCTCAAACGACATCACCCTCAACTCCATCGAAAGCCTCGTGGCCGATGCCCGCGGGCTCGGTTTCATCCGGGGCGACGTCGATCTCCAACCGCTGATCCAGCCACTCCAATGACCGTACAATCGGAATTGGTTAACGAAGCGCCCTCGAAACTCTCGGTGGGCGAAATCTCCAAACGCTTCCGCAGCGAAAGCCGCGAAGTCCACGCGCTCGACCGCGTGTCGCTCGACATCGCGGAGGGCGAGTTCATCTGCCTCGTCGGCCCCAGTGGCTGCGGCAAGAGCACGCTACTCAACATAGTCGCGGGTCTCGACACGGCGGACAGCGGCACGCTGTTGTGCGACGGCCAGCCGGTCACCGGGCCCGGCCGCGAACGCATGGTGATGTTTCAAGAGCACGCGCTTTTCCCGTGGCTCGATGTGCTCGGCAACGTGCTCTTCGGCCTCAAGCTGAAGCCCGGGCTCACCAACGCCGAGCGCGAGGAAGTCGCGCGTTTTTATCTCAAGCTCGTCGGTCTGGAAAAATTCCTGCACGCGAATGTCCACGAACTTTCCGGCGGTATGAAACAACGCGTGGCCCTCGCCCGCGCGCTCGCGCCCAACCCGCGCGTGCTGCTCATGGACGAGCCTTTCGCAGCGCTGGACGCGCTCACCCGCGAACAACTTTACGGCGACATCCAGCGCATCTGGCAGGAGCGCAAGAAGACCATCGTTTTCGTCACGCACAACGTCCGCGAGGCGGTGTGTCTCGGCGACCGCGTGGTGTTGTTTTCGCCGCATCCGGGCCGCATTCGCGAGCAGTTCAAAATCGATCTGCCGCGTCCGCGTGACATCAACAGTGTGGATCTCGCGCAGTATTCGACGCGCATCACGAAGGCACTCAAATCGCACATGGCGCCGAAGGAAGAGGAGGTCGCCGAATGAAACGTACACTTATCGCGGCGGCGTTTTTCGCCGTCATCCTCGTCATTTGGGAAATGCTGGTGCGCGCCAAGGTCTGGTCGCCCATCGTCCTCCCGTCTCCGCTCATGGTCGGCGAGTATCTCATTGCGGCGGTCCGCGACGGTTCGCTGTTTGAAGCCTCGTGGGTGACCTTGAAACGTCTGCTCCTCGGCTACGTATTCGGAATTGTGATCGGTCTGCCGCTCGGGTTGCTCACCGCGCGTTTCCAGCTCTGCAAAGACACGATCGGCCTGCTTGCGCTCGGACTGCAGACACTGCCGAGTGTGTGCTGGGTGCCGCTCGCGCTGCTCTGGTTTGGACAGACGGAAACCGCACTCTTCTTTGTGGTCGTGATGGGCACGCTTTGGTCGGTAATCATCGCGACCGACACCGGTGTGCGCACGATCCCGCCGATCTACGCGCGCGCGGCGCGGACGATGGGCTCGAACGGGATTCATACATGGATTCACGTGATGTTGCCCGCGTCACTGCCCTTCGTGGTCAGCGGCATGAAGCAGGGCTGGGCGTTTGCCTGGCGCTCGTTGATGGCGGCGGAAATCTACGTGACGATTCTCACGGGTTTCGGCCTCGGGCATTTGCTGCACTACGGCCGCGAACTCCACGCGATGGAGCAGGTGACCGGTGTGATGTTCGTCATCGTGCTCATCGGCCTGCTGGCGGACAAAATCATGTTCTCGCCGTGGGAGCGTTTCCTGCACCGCCGCTGGGGCACGCAGGGAAAGTAAAAAACGGAATTCACCGCGGAGACGCGGAGGTCGCGGAGAACTGAACGAATCGGAACTCCGCGTTCTCCGCGCCTCTGCGGCGAAGCGCTGGGTTTTATCCGCCGAGTTTCACGATCCGGTCGAACTCCGTCTTCTTGAGCGGCATCACGGACAGGCGGCTCTGGCGGAGCAGGCCGATGTCTTTGAGCGCGGGGACGACTTTGATCTGCTCGAGCGTGACGGGATTTTTGAGCGGCTTGCCGGCCTTGAGCTCGACCGCAACCCAGTCGCCTTCGTCGGCGGTTTTATCGGGGAAGGCGGCTTTCGTGACTTCGGCGATGCCGACGACGGCCTTGGTCGTGACGCTTTCGTAGAAGAGCACGGAGTCGCCCGGCTGCATGGCTTTGAGGAAATTGCGGGCCTGGAAATTGCGGACGCCGGTCCAGTCGGTTTTGCCGTCGCGGACGAAGTCGGTCCACGCGTAAGCCTCGGGTTCCTGTTTCACGAGCCAGTATTGCGTTGTCATGCGGAGAGCGTTTTGTGCTCAGCAACGAAGATGGACGACTCCTCTGCTGAAAAGGCAAAAGCCCGCCGGGCGATCTGGATTTTGTACGCCGCCATGGCGATCGGCATCGGCCTGCCTGTCGTGTTATTCATCGTCTTCCACAAACGCTGAGGCGTTTACCGCGATTTTTCATGAACCGTACGCTGCTTCCGATCCGGATCGTTTTCATCCTGCTATGCGCCTCCGCCGGCTGGCTGGTTTGTTACACCGTAGAAGATTGGGATAAGCACCGCGTGCTCGCCACGTTCATCGGTGGATCGATCGGTACGCTGGCGGTGCTCACCGATGTGATGCTGAAAGGTTTTTCGCTGCGCGGCCTATCCGCGATCACTTTCGGGCTCGGGGTGGGCACGTTGATTTCGTATTTCATCGGCACGTCGCCGCTCTTCAGCGACGCGGATGCGCAGTATGTCTATCTGACGCAGCTCTCGCTGTTTTTGGTGTCAACGTATCTGTGCACCGTCATCGCGTTGCGCGGGAAGGATGAGTTTAACCTGGTGATCCCTTACGTGCGATTCGTGCCGCATGAAGTGGAGACACCGCTGGTTGTTGTGGACACGAGTGCGTTGATCGACGGGCGCATCGCGAAAGTTTGCGAGGCGGGGTTTCTCAGTGCGGCGCTGGTGATCCCGCGCTTTGTATTGGACGAGTTGAATACCGTCGCGAATTCCAGCGAGGCCACCAGGCAGGCGCGCGGTCGGCGCGGCCTCGAAGTGCTGGGGGAATTGCGCAAAATCAAACACATCGATATCCGCATCCCGGAGAGCGACGTGACGAAGAAGCAGGATGTGGATGCGAAGCTCGTGTTCCTCGCGCAATCGATGAAGGCGAAGCTGCTGACGACCGATTTCAATCTGGCGAAGATGGCCGAGTTTCACGGCGTGCACTGGCTCAACCTCAACTCGCTCGCCCGCTCGCTCCGGCCTGAGCTGGTCATCGGCGAACAGATCGAAGTCGAACTGGTCAAGGCGGGCAAAGAAGAGGGCCAGGCGGTCGGTTATCTGGAGGACGGCTCGATGGTCGTGGTCCAGAACGGCCGCCAGCACATCACGCGGCGTGTGACGGTAGAAATTGCCAGCGTGCTGCCTTCGGCCGGCGGGAAGATGGTTTTTGCGCGGCTTATCGAGCCGTGAGCCAGTCGGGCGCGAGCCGGGCGTTTGATTTTGGCGGGCGACGCTTCTCAGGCCGCGCAGGCCGGCTCGCGGATCACGGCGACGGTGGACGTTGCCGGGCGAATCTTTGTCATCACCTCCGTGACGAGCCTGATGGTGCGCGTGTGGGCGGCGACCGAGTCTCCGGTGGATACGGTGGGATCGAAGACTTTTGAGAGATCCATGCGGAGTTTATCGAGCAGGCTCCAGAATGCCTCGTCCTTGCGAGACATGAAAAGCGACTCGAGCGCAGTGCGAGCGGCGTCGCGATGCCTCGGGTTTTTGGCGAGAGCCTCGGGGGACTCGAGGATGTCCGAGAGGGTCTGGAAGTGCTGGAAGGCGCTCATGCGGAGGATAGAGCGGCTCGTGTAGTGCATACACGAGTACGAATCTATGCCTCCACGGATTTCCAGTGTTTTTGATGAAAGACTTACAGATTTGCCGGCTTTTTGAACCAGTGGTATGCGTTTTGTTGGCAGTTACTTGCGTATCAATAGTGCCGTCGTGGATTTGGCAAACTCACGCGCTTTTCTGGGCTAACAAGAGGCGCTCGGCGAAGTCGGTGACGACCCATTCCTCGGCGATGAGACCGTCTTGAATGCGGCTGGCGACCATATCGCGCCAGACGAGTTTTTTGCCTTTTGAGGGAAAGCCTTTGAACGCGGCCTGCTGCACGCCGCTCAACGTCCGCTGCCAGGCGATGCGCTCCTTGCCTTCGACGAGGATTTCCACGTCGCACTGCAACTCGGGAAACGAGCGTTTGATCGCCGTGAGCACCTGGCGGATCGCGTCGTGCCCGCCGGTCATGGTGCTTCCGGTGACGTTTGCGACATAGTCTGGCGCGAAGAATTTTGGAATGGCGTCGAGTCTGCCCTCGGTGAAGAGCGTTTTGTTTGCAGCGAGGATGAGCGTTTTTGGGGAGCGGGGCATGGATGGTAATAATCAGTCGGCGCTGAGTCCAAACCGGCGAAGCTCGTTCTCATTCAGCGACCTGGTTTCCACCAATCGCGCGGAGTCGGGACGCCAGCTTTCTTCGACGAAGACATACGCCTGTCGTTCCTTCAGATAATAGAAAATGAATCCCTCCCGTTTCCCCTGCTTAAATTCGTAGAGATAGCCGGGCATACCCTTCTCCTCGATAAAGGCTTTGATGCCTTCGCCGCGAAAGCCGATGATGTATGTGATTCGTTTGTAGCCGAAACTCCTGGTTGCTTCATCCACCTTGAGGTGGTTTCCGCGAGCGGCATCGCTGGTGTAGCCGTGCATGTAGGAGCTGCATCCGGCGAGGATCAGCGCTGAGGCGATGAGACACGCTTTAAGCGTAGAGGGTATGGTCATGTTTTTTGGGAGCTGGAGAATAGAGAGACCGCCGGACGCGATGCTTCGGGGCGGGATTTAGGGCATCGGACTGCCCGGTCTGACGTCTGGGGGGAGATTTATGTCTTAGCTTCTGCGTTAGTGACGGCCGGGTTCTGCGCGAAGTGCCAGAGGACACCGGAGGGATCGATCACGAAGGCGACGCGCAGGCCCCACGGCTGCGCAACGGGGGCTTTGGGATCGGGGACGCCGAATTGTTTACGAAGATCGAGCGAGACGATGAAGTCCCACCATGCGTCGAGATCGTCCACGAGGAGATGCATCATGAAGTTTTCCGCCCACTCTTTCTGATAGTATTTCTGAAGGATGAAGCCGGTGCTTCCGATCTGGTAGATGGCGACCTCGGCTTCGAAGATCTTGGTGAAGCCCAGCGCCTCATAGAACCGTTTGGAGAGTTCGAAGTCTTTCACCGGAAGAAAAGGCCGGGCGATCTCGGTGCCGGTGGGGAGGTTGGCGGGCATGCGGCGTTCAGGGGGCAGGCTCGGAGGCCAACCTCAATCTTAAGGTGCGAACGTTTTCCTAGTCAGTATGCGGTGAGAAACTTCAAGTGGCGTGCGAGGCGAGAGCGTGGCAGACGTTCATCGGGAGTTTTTGAGGGTCCGCCGGGGAGCGTCTTGGTAATCGACTTGAGGACCATTCAGCGGATAGATGAAGGCATGACGGAGGAGGAGACTATCGCCCAATGGCTGGTGGTGGCTGCGCGAGACCGGGACGAACACACGCTGGTCATGATCCTCGATTTCATGGAGGTGAAGGGGCTCTGGACTTCCCGGACACGCATCGAAATTCACTTTCTGCGGGCCTTCCTTCGACGGGTTGCCGACGTAGGCCGTCCCGAGACCGCCGGAAACGACTGGCACATCGTCGGAGCCGCAGTCGGCCGGTTGAAGCTGGCGATGATTCCGGCCAAGAGCGGCGAAGTGCAGTCCGGAGAGATGCCAGCTGCGAATCAACATCGGCCGTCTTGATAACGGTGTGGTGCCACAATGGGCGGGATTCTCTGCGGGACGAAGAAGTCGTCGGGCGCACGAGCCCGCAAAGGAGGCCGGCGGTTGATTAGTTTTTGCGGGTGGAGACTTCGATGACGTCGTGGGGAGACGCTTCTTTTTGGCCGGCGGGGCTGACGCGCATGAAGCGGGCTTTGGAGCGGAGCTCGGGGAGGTTTTTCGCGCCGAGGTAGCCCATGCCGCTCTGGATGCCGCCGATGAGGTTGGCGAGGACGTCGTCGGCGGTGCCGGAGACTTCCTTGAGGGCTTCGATGCCTTCGGCGGTGAGTTTGCGGGTGTTGTCGGTTTTATCGTGTCCGTAGCGGGCGGCGGAACCGGCTTTCATCGCTGAGAGCGAGCCCATGCCGCGGTACTGCTTAAAGAGTTTGCCGTTGATCTCCATGATTTCGCCGGGGGCCTCGCGACAGCCGGCGAGGAGGCCTCCGAGGATGACGGCGTCGGCGAGGGTGAGGGCTTTGACGATGTCGCCGGATTTGGTGATGCCGCCGTCGGCGATGATTTTGACGCCCTTGGCGGCGGCGCCTTTGGCGGCAACGTGGAGCGCGGTGAGTTGCGGGATGCCGACGCCGGCGACGATGCGGGTGGTGCAGATCGAGCCGGGGCCCTGGCCGACCTTGATGGTGTCGGCGCCGCAATCGGCGAGGAACTCGACGCCGGCGGCGCTGGTGACATTGCCGGCGATGATGGTGAGCGAAGGGAAGGCGTCGCGGACCATGCGGACCATGTCGCCGACGCCGGCGGTGTGTCCGTGGGCGGTGGATACGGCGATGGCGTCGATGGATTCGTCCATCAGATGGCCGACGTGGGTGATGATCTTGTCGCGGTCGAGTTCGCCGGACGGTTTGCGGACGGGGGCGAGGGCGGCGCCGACGACGAGGCGGAAATTGGCGTCGCGGGCTGGTTTGCGGCGGGATTTGGACTCGGCGGTGATGCGCTCGACGTCGGAGCTGGTGACGAGGCCACGGAGGTGGCCGGCGTCGTCGACGACGAGCATTTTGTTGAGGCCGACGTGCTGGTTGAAGAAGGCGTCGGCGGCTTTGATGGGGTCTTTGGCGACATGGCGTTCCTGCTCGGTGATGAGCGAGGAGCGCGGTGTCATGACGTCGGCGACTTTTTTGGATTTGTAGCGTTCCTTGACGAGGTTGCCGGAGAGGAGGCCGACGAGCACGCCGGCGGCGTCGTTTACGGGGAAGGTGGAGAAGGTGTATTTCTTCTGCTCGATCATGGCGAGGACGTCGCCGATGAGGTCGGTGGGGGAGACGGCGATGGGGTCCTGAATGAGGCCGTGGATGTGGCGTTTCACGCGGGCCACTTCTTTGACCTGATCCTTGGCGGGCATGTTGTAGTGGATGAGGCCGACGCCGCCGTTGAGGGCCATGGCGATGGCCATGCGGGACTCGGTGACGGTGTCCATGTCGGAGGACACGATGGGGATCTGGAGGCGGAGCGTCTCGGAAAGCGCGGTGGAGGTGTCGGCGTCTTTCGGGAGGATGTCCGAGTAGAGCGTAGCGAGGGACACGTCGTCGAATGTGAGGGCCGTGGGTAGATTGGCGCGGAAGAACGCGTCGGCTGGCAGATAGAACTCGCTGTCGATCGCGTTAACGGAAGAGGCGTTCACCTTGGTCATGAATGCCGTTAGCGAAGTAATGGCGGTGGCGGAAAGGACAAGGGGAAATTCCGCCGCGTAGAAAGCGGCGGAGTGACCAATGGGGCAGTGACCAATGACCAGTGCGGAAAAGGAAAATCGGAAGGTCGAAGCCCGAATGCCGAAATCGGCAGCGGGAAGCGACGGGAGGTGGGCGCGTTGTGGCGGTTTTGGCGTTGCGCGTGGGAGGTGGCGCGTAGTGTGGGGCGCGTGAAGTATCGTTTTGAGTTTCGTCGGTATGCGCTGCCGTTTCGCGCGGCGGTGCGGACGGGGCATGGGGCTTGGGCGACGCGGGAAGGAGTGGTCGTGAAGTTGAGCGATGTGGAGGGGCGTGCGGGTTTTGGCGAGGCGGCGCCGATCGCGTGGTTCGGGACGGAGACGGTCGATGAGATCGAGGCGGTTTGCCGGGAGCTCGGCGCGGAGGTGGATGACGAGAGGATGAGCGCGGTGCCGGAGCGGCTGGGGATTTTGCGCGGGGCGATGGTGGTGGCGCGGAGGATGTTGAGTGCGCGGAGTGAGCGAGCGGGAGAAGCGAGCGATGAAGGAAGTGAGGGGAAACGGGCGAAGGCTTTGCCGGTGGCGGCGTTGTTGCCGGCGGGGCGCGGGGTGTTGGAGGCGATCGGGCCGAAGGCGGAGATGGGATTTCGCGTTTTTAAGTGGAAAGTGGGCGTGGGCGAAATCGGCGATGAACTGGCGCTGCTCGATGATGTGATCGCGAAGCTGCCGAGCGGGGCGAAGCTGCGGCTGGATGCGAATGGAGCTTGGGACCGGCGGAAGGCGGAGCGGTGGCTGGAGCGGTGCGCGGACAGGCCGGTGGAGTTTGTTGAGCAGCCGGTGGATGCGGCGGCGCGCGGGGCGGAGGATTTGTTGCTGGGGCTGGCGGGGGATTTTCCGACGGCGGTGGCGCTGGATGAATCGGTGACGGGGGGGCGCGACGTGGAGCGGTGGATCGGCGCGGGGTGGCCGGGGATTTTTGTGATCAAGCCGTCGTTGCTTGGTGGAGACGCGGCGGGGGCGCTGGAGAAATTGCGGGCGGCGAAGGCGCCGGTGGTGTTTTCGTCGGCGCTGGAGACGGGGATCGGGGCGCGGGAGGCGTTGAAGGTGGCGTTTGAATTTGGCGGGGAGACGCGGGCGCTGGGGTTTGGGGTGTGGCCGTTGTTTGCGGACGGGCGCTTCGATGGTCCGGTGGCGGCGCCGTTTATCCGGTGGGAAGATGTGGGGCGGATGAAACCGGAGGCCGTATGGAACGCGCTGAGTTGAGGCGATTGGTCAAGGCGACGGGCTGCGCGGTGGAGCGCGGCGGGTTGGTTTTTCTCTGCGATCCGAAGTGGGGCGCGGAGGAGCGGGCGCAGTTGGAGGAGATTTTTGCGGGGGTGAAGCGCGGGGCGGGCGAAGAGCGCGGGTGGTTGTGCGTGCCGAGCGGCGGGACGAGCGGGCGGTTGAAGTTTGCGCGTCACGATGAGCGGACGCTGGGGGCGGCGGTATCGGGGTTTTGCGGACACTTCGGATTGAAGCGGGTGAATGCGGTGGATGTGTTGCCAGCGCATCATGTGAGCGGGCTGATGGCGCGGGTGCGTTGCGCGGCGACGGGCGGGCGGCATGTGGGGTGGAGTTGGAAAGAACTCGAAGCGGGCGTGCGACCGGAGCTGACGGCGGAGGCGGACGGGTGGGTGTTGTCGCTCGTGCCGACGCAGTTGCAGCGGCTGATGGGATCGGCGGCCGCGATCGAGTGGCTGCGAAGTTTTCGCGTGATTTTTCTCGGAGGCGGACCGGCGTGGGCAGAGTTGACGGAGGCGGCGGCGAAGGCGGGGCTGAGGGTGTCGCTTTGCTATGGGATGACGGAGACGGCGGCGATGGTGACGGCGCTCAGGCCGGAGGCATTTGCGACGGGTGTGAGGAGTTGCGGGACGGTGATGCCTCATGCGCGGGTGGAGATCGTCGATGATGTGACGGGAACGGTGCTGCCGGCGGGGGAGACGGGGCTGGTGCGGATCGGCGGGGAGAGTTTGTTTCTTGGATACGTGGCGGCGCGGGCGATGGAGGGAGCGCGGGTTTTTGTGACGGAGGATTTGGGGCGGTTGGATGCGGCGGGGCGACTGGAGGTGATCGGGCGGCGGGACGCGGTGATCATCACGGGTGGGAAGAAGGTTTTTCCGGCGGAGGTGGAGGCGGTGCTGCGGGCGAGCGGGGAGTTTACCGATGTCTCGGTGATCGGCGTGGCCGATGCGGAGTGGGGGCAGCGGGTGGTGGCGTTTTATCCGGCAGACGGGAAGGCGCCGGAGATGCGGCGCGTGGAGGCGGCGCTGGAGGCGATCGCGGGGTATAAGCGGCCGAAGGCGTTTGTCGCGGTGGCGGTGTGGCCGCGGAACGAGCAGGGGAAGGTGAGCCGCGATGCGCTGAGGCGCATCGCGCAATGACCAATGACCAGTTGCGCAGGCGTGAGCGCGTTATAGGGACGGGGAGACGTGGAAAGCGGGCGGTGGCTTAAACGCGCACGGAGTGCGCGTTCCACCTCGGAGAGACTATGAAGCGTCGACCCAGGCGGCTAGTTGCGGGGGGAGTGGCGTGCGTTCGCGGGTGTCGGAGCGGATGCAGACGTGGCTGGTGCGGACGTGGGCCACGGGCTTGGAGGGCTTGGGCTCCACGCGGGTCATTTCAAATTCGATGGCGTAGGTGTCGGGCGTGAGGCGGACGGGTTTCACGGTGACGGCAATTTTATCGCCGCAGAAAAGAGGGCGGAGGTACTCGGCGGAGCTTTTGGAGACGGGAACGACGAGGGTGTTTTCGGAGAAGAAGGTGCGGATGTTCAGGCCGGCGGCGGCGAGGGATTCTTCGTAGGCTTCGTGGCAGATCGCGAGGTAGTTGGGGAAGAAGACGACGCCGGCGGCGTCGGTATCGGGGAAGTGGATCGTGCGGTTGTAGACGAAGGGCATGGGAGGGAAATCCGAAGGTCGAAGTTTGAAGGAGGCGGGAATGACCAATGACCAGTGGCCAATGACCAGTGAAGGCGGAAATCGGAAGGGGGCGGATGCCAGAAGCCAGATCCCGGAGGCCAGAGGTCGGGCGTCGGTGATGGGAACGTTCAACGTTTAACTCTGAACGCTTAACGCTCAACGAAACGAACGCAGAGGAGATGCGGAGCGGATCGCTCAATCGGAGGGTGCCGACGGGGACGTCGGCGTTCCCAGGGTGGTCATCGCTTCGAGGGTGGATTTGAGGGCGGGGAGGTAGACGGGTTTGGTGAGGTATTCGTCCATGCCGGCGGCGAGGCATTTTTCGCGGGTGCCTTTGGCGGTCATGGCGGTGACGGCGACGATGGGGATGCGGCGGCCGGAGGATTCGCACTCGCGAATTTTTTTCGTGGTGGCGAAGCCGTCCATCACGGGCATTTCGAGATCCATGAAGATGATCGAGTAGCTGGTGGTGGTGGCGAGAGCGATGGCTTCTTCGCCGTTGGTCGCGAGGTCGGCGAGGTAGCCCTGGCGGCGGAGCATGATTTTGAGGAGCTCGCGATTGACGACGTGATCGTCGACGACAAGCGCGCGGCCGCGCATGGGCGGAGTGGAGGAGCCGGCGGGAGGGCGGCTGGCGTCAGGGATGTCGATGGGGCGATCGAGTCTGGCGGAGGAGAGGGGAAGGGTGACGGTGAATGTCGAGCCGTGGCCGAAGATGCTCTCGACGGCGATGGTGCCGCGCATGAGATCGACGAGGCGTTTGCACAGGGTGAGGCCGAGGCCGGCGTTGTTGGCGCGACGGTTTTTGCCGGGCTGGCGGGCGAATTGATCGAAGAGGCCGGGGAGTTTGTCGGAGGGGATGCCGATGCCGGTGTCGATCACGTCGAAGATGAGTTTACCCCGGTCGGCGCCGATGTCGGGCGGTATCCAGCGGCCCCGGACAGTGACATCTCCGTGATCGGTGAACTTGATGGCGTTGGTGACTAGGTTGACGAGAATCTGGCGGACGCGGGCGGGATCTCCCTGGACGGCGAGGGCGTCGGTGAAGAGCTGGTCGCAGCGGAGGCGGAGACCTTTTTCCATCGCGGCGGGGGTCATGAGATCGACGACTTCGTTGATGAGAAGCGCGGGGGACCAGGCGGTGGATTCGAGGGTGAGGCGGCCTTCCTCCATTTTGCTCAGGTCGAGGACGTCGTTGAGCATGGCGGTGAGGCGGTCGCCGGCGCTGATGATGGTGTCGACGTAGCGGCGCTGGGTGGGGTCGAGTTTTGTCTCGGAGAGGACGCTGGCGAAGCCGAGCACGGCGGTGAGGGGCGTGCGTATTTCGTGGCTCATGACGGCGAGGAATTCGCCTTTGGCGTGCGTGGCGTGCCGGGCGGCGGAGACGGCGCGGTGGAGTTCGGTTTCGGCGTTTTTGCGGAGGTCGGTCTCGGCCCGCATGAGAGTGAAGAGGATTTCCCGGAAGAGGAACGCGGCGATGAGGGCGAGCATGGCACCGAGGGTAAGGGCTCGGGTGATGATGATGGTGGCGACCCAGTCGGCGGCAGGGAAATCGATGCCAACGCCGGCTTCGACGCGGCCATTTTCGTCGTAAATGGGGGTCAGGGAAGAAACCCAGAGACCCCAGCGGTCGGCCTGGAAGGTGGTGTCGAAGGCGGACTGGCCTTTGAAGACATCGAGAAAATCGCGGGTGGTTTCCTCGTAGATTTCGCCGATGGGGGTGCGGGCTTCGCGTGCGCCGTCGAACATGGTGTCGCGGTTGTAGTCGGTTTCCGAATCCACGATGAAAGCGACCCGGCGGTCGTCGTGGAGGCGGAAGGTGTAGATGTCGGCGATGAAGGGGTTGACGCGGAGCCAGTTTTTCTGGGCCTCGATGAGCGCGCGGTAGGTGGGATCGCTTTCGTCGGTGGAGGTGGTGATGCGGGCGTGGCCGAGTTTCTGAAGTTCGAGGGCGTAGGTGGGGCCGAGGCTGCTGTAGATTTTTTCGAGCGAGCGGTGTCGGGCGTGACCGGCCCATTCGGCGAGGGCGGCGCCCAGGAGGATGGCGAGGGAGACAAACCACCAGCTGTTGGGAGCGAGCTGGCAGCCGGGGCGGCGGTGGTGGATCGCGCTGCGGCACAGGAGCAGGGCGAAGAGCGAAAGTCCCGCGAAGGCGAGGCAGTCGAGGCGATAGTTTAAGATGGGGATGAGCAAGCTCATGGGCCTGTTCACCGACTGGAGTGCGGCTCGCGGGAGAGCAGCACTCCGGACGGGTGTGTGGTCTACCGGTTTATCGGCGCAACTGCCGCCCTCTTAAAGCGATAACGTGGCGCGGCGGCTGGCGAAAGCGGCGTCGGAAAGGACGGGTACGGAGGGGGACGCGTCGAAGGCGGGGGGGAGGTCGATCCAGGATTTGCAGCCGGCCATGTCGGCAGTGAGCGGGAGCGAGAGGGGCGTGGCGAGTTGGTGAACGCGGACGACGAGGGCGTGGAGACCGGAGGGGCGGGACCAATCGAAGCGTTCGCGGATAGTGGCTTCGGTCCAGAGATGATGAGGATCGAGACGGGCGACGGCTGACCAGTCGGTGAGGAAGGCGGTGTGGACGATGTCGGCGAAGTATCGGAGTTCGATGGAGTCGGGCGCGGCGGAAGAGATGGGCGGAGCGAAGCGGGCGGCGGCGGGCTTGGTTTTCTCGAGTTGTTGGTGGAAGCGGGTCGGGAAAAGCCAGAAGCGGGAGGCTTCGATTTGGAAACCGGCGCGGCCTTCGGAGATGCCGCCTTTGCGAAGGATGAAGATTTGTTCGCCTGCGCCGAGGGCGCTGACGATGACGGACCATTCTTTGAAAGCGGGGAAGCTCATGGTTGGGATGCGGCCGGGCGCAGCGCGATGAGGCGGGCCGCGTTTTCGGAGAGGGCGGCGTTGAGAGAATCGAGGCGTTTTTTGGAGGACTCGCGATGGAACTCGAGCTGGCGGACGGCTTCGGGGTTGGAGGGGTTGGCCCAGGATGCCATGTGATTGGCGTAGAGTTGCCGGTAGAGGTCGCGTTCGATCTGGAGGCGGGTGTCCTTGAGTTCGCAGCCGCGTATCAGGAGTTCACGGACAGTGAGTTTGTCGATCTCGGCGCAGAGGTGGTCCTGGACATCGGCGGGGGTTGAGGCTTTGCCGACGCGATAGATGGCGAGTTTGAACTCGTTGAGGGCGTCGCGGATCTGGGCGGAGGTTTCCGGAGGAAAGCCGGTCGTGACCTGGCTGGTCCAGAATGTGAGGTGCGACGGCGTGGTCGAGGAGACGCGGGTGTTATCGATGGTTTTCTGACAGGCGGTGAGAAACACCAGTGAAGAGATGAGGAGCGTCGCGATGAATTTGCGCGCGGCGACACGGGGTGATTTCCCGCCGGGCTGGAGTGTGGCCATGCGGACGAGGCAAAGCGGATGGGCGGGCGCGGGCCAGAAAAAATCCCGGCGAGCGGTGAGGCTGGCCGGAATAAAGATCGCTGTGCGGAAAGCGGAGGTGAGGTCGTGGCGATTACTGGGCCTGCCTGGCGACCTTGAACTCGACCGGGGTCTGGCCGGGAGGAAGGGCGAGAAGGTCGTAGTCCTGGTAGCCGGTGATCTCGACGTCGATGAACTCGCCGACGGGAAGTTCGCGGGGGACGTAGACGCGGCCGTCGATGTCGGGGGCGTCGGCTTCGCCGCGGGCGACGCCGGGTTCTTCGACGAGGACGCGGAGGGTGCGGCCGACGTAGCGCTTGCTGACGTTGCCGGCGATTTCCTTCTGGAGCGCCATGGTGCGGTGCCAGCGGGCTTCTTTGATTTTGGCGGAAAGTTGATCGGTGCGTTTGGCGGCTTTGGTGCCTTCTTCCTGCGAGTAGCGGAAGACGCCGAGGCGCTCGAACTGGACGTCGCGCATGAATTCGCAGAGCTCGTCGACGTCGGCGTCGGTCTCGCCGGGGAAGCCGACGATGAAGGTGGTGCGCAGGGCGATGCCGGGGATGCCGGCGCGGATGCGTTTCACGAGATCGCGGATGTAGGCGGAGGACGTTTCGCGCTGCATCTCGGTGAGCATGTGGTCGCTGATGTGTTGCAGCGGCATGTCGACGTAGCGGGCGACCTTGGGGCACTCGGCGATGGTCTTGATGAGTTCGTCGGACCAGTGGGCCGGGTGCGTGTAGAGGAGGCGTATCCAGAAATCGCCTTCGATGGCGTTTAGCTGGCGGAGGAGCGTGGTGAGCGCGGTGCCGCGGGAGGAGTCGACCGGCGTGCGCGGATTCGGGCGCTGTTCCCAGGTGTCCATGCCGAAGTAGGTGGTGTCCTGGGAGATCAGGTTGATTTCCTTCACGCCTTCTTTGACGAGCTGGCGGGCCTCGGCGACGACGGACTCGACGGTGCGCGAGCGGTGGCGGCCGCGGATCTGCGGGATGATGCAGAAGGCGCACGGGTGGTTGCAGCCCTCGGCGATCTTGATGTAGGCGAAATGTTTTGGGGTGAGGCGGAAGCGGGGCGTGTCGTAGTCGGGGATGTAGGTGCTGCGGCCGGTGACGAAATTTTCCGGGAGCTCCTTCTTGCCGCGTTCTTTTTCGTAGATGCCCTCGATGATCGGGGCGACCTTGGTGACTTGATCGAGGCCGATGAACGCATCGACTTCGGGGAGGGCGCCGGGGAGCTCTTTGGAGAAACGCTGCGACATGCAGCCGGCGACGATGAGTTTTTGTTCTTTGCGGCGCTTTCTCATGCCGCGGTTTTCGTGCTGCTCGAGGATGGTGTTGATCGACTCTTCCTTCGACGCGTTGAGAAAGGAGCAGGTGTTGACGATGACGACGTCGGCTTTGTCCGCTTCGGGGATGACCGTCATGCCGGCTTGGTGGAGGTGGCCGACCATGATCTCGCTATCGACGAGGTTCTTGGCGCAACCGAGGGAGATGAGACTGACTTTGATCATGACGGGCGGGACTGAAGGAGAAGGAGGCGGAAGGAGAGAACGGCCGCGGGTGCGGTGGGCTGAAACGAAAAACCGCGGCTCGGGGCCGCGGTTCAAAACTGTCGAAAGTGTACAGCGGGCTTACTTCTTGGCCGACTTCTTCTTGGTAGCGTTGGCGGCGGCCTTCTTGCGTTTGTTATAAGCGATGCGGCGCTTCTTCTTGATGGTCTTGTTGTATTGTTTGCCCATGATTGAGGTGTTGAGAGGCGAGAGAGTGCGGGAAGGGCGCGGCGGGAGTCAAGAGTGCCCTCATGGGGCTTCCAGCCATATAACGCAGGATGAGGGCGGGGGAACGAAAAGCCCTTACCCGCACGAGGCGGATAAGGGCGAATGCTGGGTGGCGAAGCGCTGTCATCCTTTCGCGTAGCCTGAAGAAGCCAAAGGAAAGCGCCGGTCCCGCAGATAGGGAAAATGCGCGTGCAATAAGCTGTTCCGTGGTCAGGGCAGCGCGCACAAAGAGGCATGCCACTGATTGATTCGCTGTATGCCATCGGTGCCGTTCGCAAAATGCTTTGGCGTCTCTGGTATCCGTTTCTGACCAAGCGGCTGCGACGTGAGGATGTGCTTTTCTTGAACTATGCGTTCGAGGACGAGAAGCGGGAGGCGCTGGTTTTATCGCCTGAGGACGAGCCGAACCGCGCGTGCATCCAGCTTTATCATCATGTGGCCGCGCAGGCGGAGATTGGTGGGAAAAAGGTTTTGGAAATCAGCTGCGGACACGGCGGTGGGGCTTCGTACCTGATGCGCACGCAACGACCGGCGAGTTATGTCGGTCTCGATTTGAACCGGACGGGCATCGGTTTTTGCCAGAAGCGGCATGCGGCGGTGCCGGGGCTGCGATTTGTCCAGGGGGATGCGGAGCGGCTGACGTTTCCCGATGGTGAGTTCGATGTCGTGATCAATGTGGAGGCATCGCACTGCTACGCGCAGTTCCCGCGTTTCCTCGACGAAGTGGCGCGCGTGCTGAAGCCGGGCGGAGTTTTTCTCTACGCGGATTTTCGTTTCGCCGATGGCGGGGATATTCCGAAGTGGGAATGCGCGTTGAAAGCGGCGCCTCTGCGGGAAGTCGCGTTTCGCGAGATCAACGGCCAGGTGCTGCGGGGAATGGAGCGCAACGCTCCGCGTTCTCTGCAACTGATCGCGCGGCATATGCCGAAATTCCTGCATAGTCTGGGCCGCGATTTCGCCGGGATTCCCGGTTCGCGCGTTTACAACGCGCTTAAGCAAGGGGTGCTCTCGTATCGAGCCGGGCATTTCGTGAAGCCGCTTGTCGCAGCGGGCGAGTGAAGCGGCACTGGTTATGCGAGCTGCGTGGCGGGGGGTGAAGCTGGAGGCAGCGAGCGGTTGAAGCTCCGTTCTGGATTTTGACGGGACGGGTTGCGTAGAATGCCGCCATGACGCTCGCCGACTATGGGTGGACTGACGCCCTGACCCAGACATTCGCTCCGCATGCGGCGGAGGGGTGGGAGCCTGCGCGGGTGGTGTGCGAGTTGCGGAGGAATTTTTATGCGGTGCAGACGGCGGAGGGTGAAGTGCTGGCGGAGTGCGGCGGGGGATTTTTTCACGTGGCGAAGAAACCGGATCAGTTTCCTGTGGTGGGTGACTGGGTGGCGGTGAAGCGGAGGGCGGGGGAGCAGCGGGCGGATTTGCACGCGGTGCTGCCGCGGACGACGAAGTTTTCGAGGCGGGCGTCGGGTTCGGAGGCGATCGAGCAGATCGTGGCGGCGAATATCGACACGGTGTTTCTCGTGAGCGGGCTCGATCAGAATTATAACCCGAAGCGCATCCAGCGGTTTCTCGTGGCGGCGAAGGAGAGCGGGGCGGAGCCTGTTGTGTTGTTGAACAAGTCGGATGTGTGCGATGACGCCGACGATGTGCGGAAAGAGATCGAGGAGCTTGTGCCCGGTGTGCCAATACACGTGACGAGCGCGGTGACGCGGAAAGGGCTCAAGGCGCTCGGGACGAAATATGTGCAGCCGGGGAGGACGCTGGCGTTTATCGGTTCGTCGGGCGTGGGGAAGTCGTCGTTGATCAATGCGCTCGTGAAGGATGAGGCGCTGCCGACGGGAGAGGTGCGCGAGAAGGACAGCAAGGGACGCCACACGACGACTCGCCGCGAACTGGTGATCACGCCGTCGGGCGCGTTGGTGATCGATACGCCGGGGATGCGTGAGCTACAGCTTTGGGGCGTGGAGGACGGGGTGGACGATGCGTTTGCCGATGTGGCGGCGGTGGCGTTGCGGTGCCGGTTCACGAATTGCACGCATGGGAACGAACCTGGGTGCGCGGTCCAGGCGGCGCTGAAGAGCGGCGAGTTGTCGGAGCAACGTTTTAGGAACTACGTGAAGTTAAAGGCTGAGAAACTGGCGAGTGTGCCGGCGAAGAAGAAGCCGAGTGCGCTGGCGAGCAAACCGGGCTGGAATAAGAAGAATGAGCACGCGAAGCCTTTCAGGCATCGGTTTCACTCGGACGATTGATGACGGAGTATTTTCGCCGAGACGCGGAGGGCGCGGAGATCAATCGGAGGGAGGCGGGAAGAGAACTTCGGCGGCGGTGATTTTTTCGGGAGTGGCGGCTTCGCGTTGGAAGCGGAAGAGCGGGATGGGCGGGCGGCGGTCGAGTTGTTTGTGAAGCGCAGCGTCGGTGCGCTTGAAGAGTTTCAGGTCGTTGAGGCCGGTGGCGTCGCAGGCGAGCAGATCGGTGTGGGCTTTATGGACGTGCGGGCGGCCGAGGACGCGGGAGGCGTCGGGTGGGAGAGGCGACGGGGGCGTGCGGAGATTTTTGCGTTCGAGAACGAGGACGCTGTAGGGGAGCGCGCGGAGATCGACGCCGGCGCGCTGGCCGAATTTCACCCAGTTGGAATCGGCGTAGATGCCGGAAGGTGCGGGGGCGAAGTAGTGGCACCAGTGGCGCTCATTTTCCGGGGCGAAGAGCGGGCAGTTGGCCGCGTGGGTGCAAGGGGCGATAATGTCGAAGTCGGCGCGGAGTTGATCGCGGATGGAGGCGAGATCGCGGCTGACGGCGTGGGTGCCGGGCTCGATCCAGATGACGGCGTCTGCGCGGGCGATGAGCGCGAGGAGTTCGGCGCGGGCGGTGGCGGGGAGTTCGTTGAGGACGTGGCTGAGGAGAAGAGTGAAGGGGGAAGAGTGAAGGGTGAAAGGGGCAGAACCTGAAGTGGACGGTGTGAATTCGGAGATGGTGAGCGTAGGGAAGGTTTCCTTGGCGGAGGTGGCGGCGAACTGGCGGGCGAGGGGGGAATGGTCCCAGACTTGGAGTGTATCGAAGTTTTCGACACCGAGGGTGGAGAGGACGCGGCGGCCGGCGATGCCGGAGCCGCAGCCCCAGTCGAGGAGTGCGCGCGAGGGTGGCGTCCAGTGGCGACGTCGGAGTTCGGCGAGGGCGGCGTCCCATTTCCAGCCGATGCGTTCGGCGTAGGTGAAGTCGTAGCTGGCGAGATCGGAGAGCGAGCGCCAGTAGGGGCCGTTGGCGGCGGAGCCGGAGAGGAAGCCGTCGCGGAGGCGGTCGAGGGCGGGCCAGTCGAGGTCGGACCAGGTCATGCAGAGACGGAGTTGAAGCGCGAAGATGCGAAGGCGCAAAGACGGAGCGAAGATTTTGATTCTTGTGCGACCATGGCAGCGGCTCGTTCCAGTGTTCCTGAGTTCCAGATTAGGATTTCAGAGATCGAATTTGAGGTGCGTGGCCAACTGATGATGACGGATGCCGTAGAAGCGGGCGAAGGCGCGGATTTTTTCGGCGGTGGGGTCGGAAGCGGTGCCGCGGTCGCGGACTTTGATCGCGGAGATCATGAGGTTTTTCGCGGTGTGTTCTGTGGAGATGAATTCGAAGACCTTGGTCTTGTAGCCTGCCCATTCGAGGAGATGGGCGCGGAGGGCGTCGGTCACGAATTCGGCGTGGCGTTCCTGGAAGATGCCGTGGCGTAGTGCTTCAGCGAGGACGGGAGGAGCCGTGAGCTGCGGGCGGAGTTCCTTCTGACAGCAGGGGGAGACGACGAGGAGTCGGGCGCCGGCATTGATGCCGCGGAGGAGGGCGTCGTCCGTGGCGGTGTCGCAGGCGTGCAGCGCGATGAGGATGTCGAGTGAGGAGAGTTCGGCGTCGGCGATGGTGCCGGCAGAGAAGCGGAGATTCGCGAGATTATTTTCGCGCGCGAGGCGGTTGCAGAGGTCGACGAGTTCGGGGCGGGTTTCGATGCCGAGGACGTCGGCGCGCGGGCCGAAGAAGGCGGCGGTGGCGAAGGTGAGGTAGCCTTTGCCTGCTCCCATATCGGCCACGCGGAGCGTTGCGGATTTGGGAGCAGAAGAGTGAGGAGTGAGGAGTGAAGGGGGGGAATCGGAGAGCTGAGGTTGGGTGGCGAGGGCGGCGTCGAGAGGTTTGGTGGGTGCGAGGAGGCCGGCCTCTGTGGCGAGGTGGCTGAGGAGTTCGACGAATTTGTTTATCTGGCGGAATTTTCCGGCCATGGCTTCGATGGGCTGGCCGCGGGCGTTGGTGATGCCGAGGGTGCGGAGCCAGGGGGTCGTGATCGGGACGAGGTGGCCGCGAGGGCGGTCGTGAGAAATGGCGGTGGGAGCTGTTGGGACGGAATGGGTGTCTCGCGAAGAAGCGAAGCTCGGAGGAGCGGAAGGTTGAGGGTTGAGAGTTGAAGGTTGAGGGATGGAGGAGACGTTTGAGGCGGGCGCAGAGGTGGATGCGGATTTTACGGCTTTGATGGAGATGCGGCTGATGCCCTCGTCGGTGGTGGTGAGTTGCGCGGTTTGCGTGGTCGTGAAGAGGTGGGCGTCGAGGAAGTCCGTGCCGATGAGTTTTTTGAGAAGATCGATGGCTTCGGCGTAGGGGAGATTTTTCGTGATGTCTTTCGCGGCGTAGCGATAGACGAAGGTGAGCTGCGGGCCGGTCTTCAGGACGACGGGGCGGATGAAGAGATTGTTGAGCGTGGTGTCGGCACCGCGGTGTTTGCCGAGGGTGAGTTTCGTGAAGGTGCTTTCCGCGAGGGCTGTGCGGAGAAGCGGGAAGAAACGTTCGCGGGCGGTAGGTTGCGGCATGGCGGCGGAGAGGTGCGGTTATTGTGCGCGTCCGGCGGCCCAGAGGAAACCGTGGGCGAGGAGGTTTTGAAAGACCGGGTCTTCCCAAGTGGCGTTGTTGTGGCCGAAGGTGGTGCCGAACACGCGGGCACCGTGGAAATTGTTGGTCCAGATGACGGGGTGATCCGCGCCCGTTTTTTCACTTTTAGAAACGGCGAGGGCAGTGGCGGTGGGCCAGAGTTTTTCGATGATGTAGAGTTCGTCCATCGGTGTCAGCCAAGGCGCGGACGCCGGGAAATCTTTCAGGGCGGAATGCGCGGGCTCGACGGCGAGGACGGGGTAGCGGCTTTGGTGGTCGTGGCGGTGACTGGTGACACCGAGGAATTCGCGCCAGTCGTCGATCGCGGCCGCGCGGTATGAGTGCATGGCGCAATGGATGACGACGGCGGGTTTGCCGGCGCGATGGGCCGAGGTGATTTTGCGGATGTAATCGGGGCTGGTGGTATCGGCGAAGCAGGCGTTGTGGATGACAATGTCGTAGGGTTTGGCCCAATCGGGATTTTCGTAGAGGGGGAGTTCGGCGCGGGTGCCGGTGCCGCCTTCGTGGACGATGGTCCATTCGGTGGATGGCGCGACTTTGGCGATGGCGGCGGTGAGGTGTTTGCTTTGTGCCGCGTAATCGTGGCAGCAGCCGCCGGTGATGAGCAGGGCGCGGAGAGGAGGCGCTGAGGACGAGGCAGCGGGAGATGGGGTGGCGGGCGCGGTGTCGGTGGAGGACGCTCGACAAACAAGGACGAGGGCGAGAAGCGTCAGGAAGAGAGGGGTGTTGCGGGGCATGAGAATGTTTTTAACCGCTGATGGGCGCGAATTTTTCGGAGGGGTTTACAGGAGGGATCGGAGGCCACGCTGCGGACAGCGCGGCTACGGGGCGAAGTCGGTTACGCGGACAGCGCTTCGGCGGCGAGGCCCCAGCGGAGGTTGTGGAGGGAGTTGTGGTAGCCGGTGAAGTGTGCGTGATCGGCGAGGGCGAGGAGCGTGGCGGCGGCGGTGGGGAAGACGTCGGCGCGAGCGGGCGGGAGGCCGGGGATCTGGCGGCGGGTAGCGAGCGGCTGGTTCGCAGTGAGGGCGAGGAGGTCGCGGAGTTGGGCGGCGGATACAAAGGTGTCGGTGTCGGCGAGTTCTTTGCCGCTGCGCTGGCCGAGGATGGCGCGGGCGGTGGTGACGGTGCCGCCGGTGCCGATGGCGGGGGAGCCGGGCGGGAGGTTGAGGCGGAAGCCGGATCGGACGAAGGTGTCGCGGGTGTGGGCGGCAATGCGGGCGAGGTTTTCGGAGGAGAGGGGCTGGGAGGGATCGGCGACGAATTTTTCGGTGAGGCGGACGCAGCCGAGTTGGAGGCTGGCGGCTTGGGCGATCTGGCGGTCGCGGAAGGCGAGGCATTCGAGGGAGCCGCCGCCGAGGTCGAAGACGTAGAAGTCGCGGAGGTGGGCGAGGGCCGGATCGGCGGTGAGGCCGCGACCGATGTAGTTGGCTTCTTCGTCGCCGGTGAGGATGCGGATGGTGTGGCCGGTGGCGGCGAGGACACGCTGGCGGAAGTCGGGGCCGTTGGCGGCGTCGCGGACGGCGCTGGTGGCGACGAGGATCGTGTGCGTGGGGTTGAAGGGGGCGGCGTCGGCGAGGAGTTCCTGGATGGCGGCGAGGCCGCGGGCCATGCCGTCTTCGGAGAGGCGGGGCGTGGCGTGGCTGATGCCGGCGCTGATGCGGGCGTCGAGGGTTTTGTATTTTTCGGCGACGGGAAGGCCGGTGGTGGCGTCGCGACGGGCGATCAGGATTTTGATCGAGTTGGAGCCGATATCGAGGATGGCGACGGTGGACGCATCAGAAGAGGAAGGCATGGGAGGCGGATTATTTGAACCACAGAGGCACAGAGGGCACTGAGCTCGGAGTTCGGAATTTGAATCGCGAAGACGCGAAGACGCGAAGGCGCAAAGGGCGGAGGGAAGATTGGTGTTGGGTATCTTGGACGAGTTTCTCTGCGCTCTCTGTGTCTCTGTGGTTCACAAAACAAAATCGGATGGGGCGATGAGGAGGGCGAATTCGCCTTTGAGGCTGGTTTTGGCGAGGCGGGCATGGACGTCGGCGGCGCGGCCGACGAGGAAGGTTTCGTGAATTTTGGTCACTTCCTTGGCGATGCAGATGACGCGGTCGGGGCCGAGGGTGGCGAGGATTTCGTCCGCGAATTTGTCGATGCGGTGGCAGCTCTCGTAGAGCGCGAGCGTGTAGTCGAAATCCCGGTACTTCTCGAGGAAGGCGGTGCGGGCGGCGGTTTTGGCGGGGAGAAAACCGGCGAAGAGGAAGCCGTTGGTGGGAAGGCCGCTGGCGCTGAGGATGGCGGCGATGGCGCAGGCGCCGGGGACGGGGACGACGGGCAGGTTTTTGCGGCGGCAGGCGCGGACGAGGCGGAAGCCGGGGTCGCTGATCGCGGGGGTGCCGGCGTCGGAGACGAGGGCGATGGATTTGCCGGCGGCGAGTTCGGCGGCGAGGCGTTCGGCGGCGTCGGTTTCGTTGTGATCGTGGTAGGCGACGAGCGGGCGGTGAATGCCGAGGCGGGTGAGGAGTGAGCCGGTGGTGCGGGTGTCTTCGCAGGCGACGAGGTCGACGGAGGAGAGGATGGCGCGGGCGCGTTCGGTCAGGTCGGCGAGGTTGCCGATGGGCGTGGCGACGACGTAGAGATGGCCGGGCTGCGGCGTGAGCGAGGCGTTTGTCGGTGTCGTTGGTGCGGAGTCGGTCATCGGATGACGAAGAGTGAAGAGTGAGTGGTGAAGGGTGAAAGGGGGAAATTGAGGGAGCTGCGGCAGAAGTTCACCGCGGAGGCGCGGAGGACGCGGAGTCAGAGATGTTTTGGGGCGCAAAAAAATCCGGCTGCTGTGGAGCGGCCGGATTTGGAGAGTGAGTTGAAGTGCGGGGCGTTTTAGCGGCCGGCTTCGGGGTTGCCCATGCCGGGGATGCCGCCTTCCCAACTGGCGGGGCGGGACCAGGGGATGGAGGAGTCCTTGGCGGTCTTGGTGGTGCAACCGGTGAAGATGGCGCCGAGGGCGAGGGCGAGGAGGGCGAGCAGGAACTTTTGCGGCTTCATGAATGAAATGTTGGGGCGAAATGAAACGACAGCGCGGGCGGTGGCAAGGTTGCGGATTTTTTCCGCGTAAAAGCCTCGCTCACGCGGTAGAGTTCAAAGCGGGCGGTGGTTTTGTGAAGCGCGAAGACGCAAAGACGCAAAGGTCGGAGCGAAGGGGTGTTTTTTAACCACGGATTGCGCGGATGGGCACGGATGGGGGAGAGGGGGCGGGGGCGCGGAGGCGATTTCATCAGCGTGGGGTGATCGCGAATCGAACCGGCGGGGTTAAGGCGCACGCTGGTCTTCGGGTGAGGGCGTTAAAAAGGCGGCGCTGGTGGGGCGCCGCCTGGGGTGGAGGAGATGCGGAAGCGGGGTGGGGCACCCCGCCTACAACGGAAGAAGCTAGGCGCTGTAAGTGGAGTCGAAGACGTTGGCGGCGGGGGTCTTTTTGACGGAGCCGTTGGCGGCGAGGTGTTCGAGGATTTTGAAGGCGAGCTCGGGGTCGCCGCCGACCGACGTCGCGAGGGCTTCGGCGGTCTGGGCTTTGCCGGCGGCGGACTTCAGCGCGGCGTCGAGTTTGAGTTTGAGGGCGATGACGCCGCCGGCGGCTTTCTTGCCGGCTTCGACTCCGGGCTGGTGGTAGGCGTTGATGCCGACGAGCGAGGCGTAGAAGCCGACGACGCGTTCGTAGAGGCCGATGAGGATGCCGAGTGTGCGGGCGGAGACGTCGGGCAGCGTAATGGTGACGGAACTACGGTCTTTTTCGCTGAGGGCGTCGCGCGTGCCGAGGTAGAAGCCCTGGAGGTAGTCGCCAGCGGTGACGCCGGGTTCGACTTCGAGGGATTTGCCGGAGCGGTCTTTGAGGACTTCGATGAAGGTGACGAAGAAGTTGTTCACGCCCTCGCGGAGCTGTTGCACGTAGGCGTGCTGGTCGGTCGAGCCCTTGTTGCCGTAGACGGCGATGCCCTGGTTGACGACCTTGCCGTTGAGATCGAGCTCCTTGCCGAGGGACTCCATGACGAGCTGCTGGAGGTAGCGGGAGAAGAGGAGGAGGCGGTCTTTATACGGGAGGACAACCATGTCCTTCGCGCCGACGCCGTTGGTGGCGTAGTACCACATGAGGGCGAGGAGGGCGGCGGGATTTTCGGAGGTCTTGGTGCTGCGCGTGACGACGTCGATCGCGGCGGCGCCGTCGAGCATGGCCTGGATGTCGAGGCCCTGGAGGGCGGCGGGGAGAAGGCCGACGGCGGAGAGTTCGGAGGTGCGGCCGCCGACCCAGTCCCACATGGGGAAACGGGCGAGCCAGTTTTCTTTGATGGCGGTCTGCTCGAGTTTCGAGCCGGTGCCGGTGACCGCGACGTAGTGTTTGGTGTAGTCGAGGCCGGCGGCTTTGAAGGCGGCGGCGGCTTCGAGCTGGCCGTTGCGGGTTTCGGCGGTGCCGCCGGATTTTGAGATGACGACGGCGAGGGTGGTGGCGAGTTTGCCGGAGAGGGAATCGAGGACGTACTCGATGCCGTCGGGGTCGGTGTTGTCGAAGAACGCGACGGACATTTTATCCGTGATCGGCTGGCCGAGGGCGTGGTTGACGAACTGCGGGCCGAGGGCGGAGCCGCCGATACCGATGACGAGGACGTGGGTGAACTTGGCGCCGCCGGGAGCGGTGATCGCGCCGGAGTGAACCTTGGCGGCGAAGTCTTTGATGGAGGCGAGCGTGCTGGAGATTTCGTTGCTCAGCTCTTTCGTCGGGGCGAGTTGGGGGGCGCGGAGCCAGTAGTGGCCGACCATGCGGTTCTCGTCGGGGTTGGCGATGGCGCCTTTTTCGAGGGCGGCCATGTCGGCGAAGGCTTTCTGGATGGCGGCTTCTTTGGAGGCGAGGAAGTCATCCGGAAAAGGGATACGGCTGATGTCGAGGGACAGGCCGAGCGCGGCGTTTTGGTAGTAGTATTTTTTGAAACGATTCCAGGAGGACATGGTGGAGAAAGAGAGATGAAAGGTTTTGATAGCTACCGGGGCGTGAAGGCGATGCGGAGCAAAAAGCGGCCGCGTCGTATGAAAATAACCGTTGGCGTGCATGAACGGGATTGGGCGTGCGGGCAATGATGGAAGCGGAGGGAGTTTCGGAATGGGACACAGAGGGCACTGAGCGCGGACACGGAGGGCACGGAGTTCGGAAAGAGAACAGGATTTACAGGAGGAACAGGATTGGAGGACGAAGCGGGAACGCAGACGGGGAATAAAAAAAGCGCCGCAGGTGGGCGGCGCTGAAAGACGGGATCGGAGGCGCGGGCCAGAAGCCCGACCCTACAGGGAAGCGGTGAAGTGGTTTGGTGTTTGAGAACGTGAATCAGCCGGCGAGGAGACGGAGGGCGCTTTGGGAGCTTTGGTTGGCTTGGGCGAGCATGGCAGTGCCTGCTTGAACGAGGGTGCTGTAGCGGGCGAGCTGGGTGGATTCCTGAGCGACATCGACGTCGACGATGCGGCTGACGGAGGCTTCGAGATTGGCTTTGTTGGTGGTGACGAGTTCGGAAGAAAACGCGATGCGGCTTTGGTTGGCGCCGTTGGTGGAGCGGTGGGTGGCGATGTCCTGAATCGCGGAGGTGATCGTGCTGAGGGAAACGGCGGAGAGCGCGCCGGCGTTGGCAATGGTCCCGGTGTTCGAAGCGGCACCTATGGGAGTGAAGGTGGCCGAGCCGCCCATGTTGTTGTCGTCGAGTTGTACCGTTGTCCCGGAGACTGATCCCCACGTGAGACCGGTCCATCCACCAGCGCCATCGTACGAGGCGGTGAAACCTGGATCAACATAAGCGATGACATCTCCCCAGCCACCGCCGCCGGTGAACACGATCTGATTCGGGCCTGAGAGTGTGCCAGGACCGGAGGGCGAGAAACCGGTCGTGGTGGAGTTGGTGTTAAAATTGATCGGGACGGGAGTGCCGGGAGCGCCGCCGAGGAGATCGATGCCGGAGACGGACATCGTGGCGGAGACGTCGTCGGCGGTTTGCAGGGTCATGCCGGTGGTACCGAAGAGGGAGACGCCGTTGAATTTTTCGGTGCCCAGCGAGCGGAGCTGGCTTTGGAGCGCGGTGAACTCGGTGTTGTAGTTGGCGAGGTCGGACGAGTTTTTGGTGGGATCGGCGTAGAGCGTTTTGAGTTCGCCGATGCGTTCGAGGACTTTGCCGGCGACTTTGAGCACGCCGTCCTGTGTCTGGAGGAAGGAGGTGGTGTTGCCGAGGTTGGTGTTGATTGCGGCGAGTCGTTTGACGGCGGCGTTTTGCTTCATCGACACGGCCAGGCCGCCGGCGTCGTCGGACGGGTTCACGATTTTGCTGCCGCTGGAGAGCCGGTTGAGGCTGCGGGCGAGCAGGGCGTTGGAACTCGCCAGATTCATGCTGGCGATGGTGGCGGAGGAGTTGGTGTTGATGACGAGGCTCATGGCGGTTGGCGTCCGTCGGGCCGTTGGTTGGTGTTAGAGAAGCGGCGGGTGGCGAAAGTCTGGAGAGTCGGTTTGTGGCGTAGGTATAAGGATGGATACAGGCACGGGCGCTCGGGGCGCTTGTGACGACAAGCGGCTGACGTGTTGGGAGAACTCACCCTGAGCCCTTAAAGGCGCTGGCAGGTGTGGGTCAGCGGATGCGCGGAGCGCGGTGTTGTGCGTGTATCGTCATGATAGGGAGTGAGCCGCGATTGGCGCGGCGCCACGGGCATATCCGTATGCCTTGCAGGGTGAATCGGCTTTTCCCGCGAGTGCTGAAGGCCAAACTTAAAATTTGGCAGGGAAACTGTGTCCGGATTTTGGAGACAGAATTAACGAGATGCGGACCGGGCGAGCCGGATGGCTGGGCAAAATAAAGGGCGCCACAGTGAAGGGCGCCCGATGGGCTGGTGCGAAAAACAAGCCGCCTGCTGTTTTCAATGCTTACGAGCGCGTCCCTCTCAGATCACCCAGTCGCTGAACTCTTCCAGCAGCGCTTCCTTCTTCTTCCGCGGGCGGATGATCGAGGCGGTGTCGCCTTGGTAGTAGGCGATGCTGTTGGCGGGCATCGATTGCATGAGCCAGACGTTGGAACCGACGATGGAGTTTTCGCCGATCACGGTTTCGCCGCCGAGGATGGTAGCGCCGGGATAAACGATCACGCCGTCTTCGAGCTTCGGGTGACGTTTCACGCCTTTGACGGGATGGCCCGCGTCGTCGACGACGAACGACTTCGCGCCGAGGGTCACGCCCTGGTAGATTTTGACGTTGTTACCGATGCGCGCGGTTTCGCCGATGACGACGCCCGTGCAATGATCGATGAAGAAATGCGTGCCGATCTGCGCGCCCGGATGGATGTCCGTGCCGGTGCGTTCGTGGGCGTACTCGGTGAGCATGCGCGGGAGCAGGGGCACGCCGAGTTTGTAGAGTTCGTGGGCGACGCGCTGGAGCGAGATCACCAGCACGCACGGGTAGGCGAGGATGATTTCCTCGGTGCTGCGGGCGGCGGGATCGCCCTGGTAGGCGGCGGTGACGTCGGTCTGGACGATGCGCCGGATGTCGGGAAGGCGGGCGAGCAGGGCGGACGTGTGTTCGCGGGCGAGTTCGCCGGCGCGCGGCTCCTTGGCAAAACGCAGGGCTTTCTCCAGCTCCGAGGACAACCGGCTTTCGATGCGCGCCAGCAATGCATCGACCAGCGAGGGAACGCAGCTCTTGGTCAGCGCCTTTTCATCGAAGAACCCCGGGAAGAGGATGTGCATGAAATCCCGGGCGAGCTGGTTGACGGACTCTTCGGCGGGGAGGTTGGTGCCGTCGAGATGATTGATGCCGCCATCGGTTTCGTAGGATGCGAGCAGGGCGCGTTTTATTTCGTCGTGGGTCATGTCCGGACGGTGAAGGTCGCTGACAGTTGCCGGGGCGGACTGGGGGTCAAAAGGGATTTTAAGATTTTCCCATTTCCGGGCTTTACACACGCGGCGCGAACACTCTTATTCCGCACTCCTCCGACTGGAAACGCTCAGGTGGTGGAATTGGTAGACACACACGTTTGAGGGGCGTGTGCCGTGAGGC
>CBINDC010000007.1:0-238708 GCA_966249325.1 uncultured Nibricoccus sp.
TGATGGCCATCTCGATGGTTTCGAGGTCGCGGAGTTCGCCGATGACGATGACGTCGGGGTCTTCGCGGAGTGCGCCTTTAAGCGCGGAGTGGAAGGACTTGGTGTGCGGGCCGACTTCGCGCTGGGTGACGTTGCAGCCGCGGGGCGGTTGCACGACCTCGATGGGGTCTTCGACGGTGATGATGTGATCTTCGCGGTGCTCGTTGAGCTCGGCGACGAGGGCGGCGAGGGTGGTGGTCTTGCCCGCGCCGACGGGGCCGGTGACGAGGATGAGGCCGTTGTGGTAGCTGAGGAGTTTGCGGACGGTCTCGATGTTGCGGAGGCCGAGTTCGTCGAGCTTGGGGATTTTGGCGGCGACCATGCGGTAGGCGCCGGCGGCACCGCCTTTGTGGAACATGAGGTTTACGCGGTAGCGGTTGGAGGCATCGAGGGCCAAGGCGTAGTCGAAGTCGCGGCGGTCCATGAAGACCTGGCGTTGGTGGGGCGCGAGGAGGACGGTGTTGAGGCGGAGGGCGTCTTCGTGGGGAAGCGGTGTGGGTGAAAGCGGGATGATTTCGCGGTGTTTGCGGAGGAAGGGCGTGGCGCCGGCCGAGAGATGGAGGTCGCTTGCGCCGTAGGCGGCGGATTCGCGGAGGAGGTTGCCAACGCGTTCGGCGAGGACGGCGTTGTCGAGTGACTGGACGGCGGCGAAGTCGAAGGCGGGGGGCGGATCGAGCGGCATTGGCGGAGTCGATACACCGGGAAGAGGGAAGGCGGGGGCGGTGGCGGAGGCGTTGCGGATCTGGCCGTCGGCGGACGGAGGCGGGCCGGACTGGCCGCGGGAGTGGGCATCGGCGGCGAGGCGTTCGAGCTGTTCGAGGTCTTCGACGATGGCGTCGTCGATGAGTTTTTGCGCGAAGTCCATGAGTTCGAAATTCGAACCGAGGGCTTCGAGGGCGGCCATGGACTGGCTGCGGGTGGCGAGGCCATTTTCGGCGAGGAGACGGACGAGCCAGCGGATATCGTTAGTCATGGGTACGCGGAGTAAACGCGGAGCGTGCGGTGCGAAACGGGCAAGCCAAGCGTGGGGAGCGGGGGTGGGGAAAGTTGCCGAACTTTTGACGATTGAGAGCGAGTGGTGTGCGTTTGCGACGCGAATCGTCGTCGGTGCGCGGCAACATCGGTGATTGCAAAGGCGGGCGATTGGCGAAATCTGGCGCTACACTTACCAATCATGTTGCGAAAGCTTTTCGCCAAACTGCGCACGTCGCTCGGCTCGAAATCCGCCCCTGAAAAAGGCAAACCGGCCCAGCCCTCCGCGCATCCCACCACTCGCCGCGCTCAAGATCAGCGCGGACCGAAGTCACAGAAATCCCGCTCTGACGAAAGTCAGGGCCGTGCGCATCAGCCGCGTCATGACAAGGGACGCGGAGACGCGCAGGGCCGGGAGCAGCGCTCTCAACAATCGCATGGCCGCGGCCAGGGCGGGCGTTCGTCGCGCGATGAGCATCGCGGCGGGCCGCGCGGCAAGCATCACGAGCGCGGGGAGCGGCATGAACCGGCGCTTACGCCGCGCACGCCGTCCGCGCCGCCGCCGGATGTGCCGAAGATGGACACGGCGTTTTCGAAGCTCGGGCTCAACGATGGCATCGCGTACGCGGTGGAGAAAATGGGCTACAACGAGCCGACGCCGATCCAGGCGCAGGCGATTCCCGTGGTGCTGGCGGGCGGCGATGTGATCGGGTCGGCGCAGACGGGAACGGGGAAGACGGCGGCGTTTGCGCTGCCGATCATCCAGCGGCTGGGCGGGCGCGGGAAGTTGCGCTGCCTCGTACTGGAGCCGACGCGCGAGCTGGCGCTGCAAGTGGAAGAGGCTTTCAACAAGTACATCCTATATACCGATCTGAAGACGACGGTGGTTTATGGCGGAGTCGGTTACGGGAAGCAGCGCGACGATCTCTCGCGCGGCATCGATATCCTGGCGGCGACGCCGGGGCGGTTGCTGGACTTGATCGAGCAGGGCGATTGCTCGCTGGCGGATGTGGAGATCCTCGTGCTCGACGAAGTGGATCGCATGCTCGACATGGGATTCCTGCCTGACGTGCGGCGCATCGTGCAGAAGTGCCCGGAGAAGCGGCAGACGTTGTTCTTCACGGCGACGCTGCCGCCGGAGATCGCGCAGCTCGCGGGCTGGGCGCTGCACAATCCGGTCGAGGTGAAGATCGGTCAGCGGCGCTCGGCGGCGGAGACGGTGTCGCACGCGTTTTATCCGGTGGTGGCTTCGCAGAAGTTCGACCTGCTGGAAGAGCTGATGAAGCGCACGGACTACAAGAGCGTGATCGTTTTCAGCCGTACGAAGTTTGGCGCGGATCGCATCGCGCGCCGTCTGGAGCAATCGGGCCACACGGTCGGCGTGATCCACGCGGACCGTAATCAGCGCGAGCGCACGGAGGCGCTGGCTGGTTTCAAGAGCGGGAAGTTCGAGGTGCTCGTCGCGACGGACATCGCGGCTCGCGGTCTGGACATCGCGGGAGTGTCCCACGTGATCAACTACGACGTTCCCGAGAATCCGGAGGACTATGTTCACCGCATCGGTCGCACGGGCCGCGCGCAGACGACGGGTGACGCGTTCACTCTGGTTACCGAGGAAGATGTGCGCGATGCGCGCTCGATCGAGCGCTTCATCAACGCGAGCATCGAGCGCAAGAAGCTCGATGGTTTCAGCTACATCTACTCGGCGCTCTTCGACGAAAATGCGCAGCCGCCGGTGGCGACGAAGCCCGCGAGCCGGCTTCATCGCGGCGCGCGGCGTTGATGAAGCGATCGCGAAAAATGCAACTTACTGAAAGATAAACGTTGTCCGCGACGCATTCGCGTCACACAAAATTTTCCCGCAAATAGCTCCGCAACACTTGCGGAGCGGAAAATCACCCCCCCGTACAAACATATGGCCACCAAAAAAAAGAAAGCAGCAGTGAAGAAGGCAGTTAAAAAACCAGCCGCCAAAAAGGCTGTCAAAAAAGCTGCGAAGAAGAAGTAATCAGTATTTCGATACTGATAAACTCAAACGGCGCGCCTTTCGGGGCGCGCCGTTTGTCGTTTCAGAGACGGAGAGGACCGCGGGAACGGGACGCGCGGTCGTCGGGAGCGGAGGAATTATTCCTCTGAGTTGACCGCTTTGAAGGTGAGCGCGGCGACGGCGGCACCGATGAGGTCGGCGACGACGTAGATGCCGAGCTGCTTGATGGACTCGAGGCCCATGACGAAGACGCCGAGGCCGACGGCGGGGTTGAAGGCGCCGCCGGAGACGCCGCCGACAGCGACCGCACCGGTGAGGACGGTGAAGCCGATCGCGAGGCCGTAGAAGGAATTGCCCGCAGTGCCCTTGGCGGTGGCGGCGTTAAGGACGACCCAGGCGAGGGCGAAGGTGAAGAGGAACTCGACGATGAGGGATTCGATGCTGCCGTGCAGGGCGGGAGCCGCGGGCTTTCCGGCGAAGAGGAAGGTGACGAGAAGTGCGGCGACAGTGCCGGCGAGCAGTTGCGCGATCCAGTAGGGGACTACGTCCCTGGCCGGGCATTTGCCGCGAATCCAGACGGCGAGGGTGACGGCGGGGTTGAAGTGTCCGCCGGAGATATGACCGCCGGCGAAGATCATGACCATGAGCGAGGCGCCGATGGCGAGGGGAGCGAGCGGTGCGCCGCTGCGGACAGACATGCCGACGGTAAAGACGAGGAAGAACGTGCCGATGAATTCGACGAGGTACTTTTTCATGGGATGCAGGACGGACAGGGTTGTGATGTGTGTGTGTGTGTGTGCAGCGCGCGGCCGTTTGCCCCGCTTGCGCGGCGATGCGAGCGGAGATGCCCGGATGAGACGAACAAAAACCGGGAGCGGTGCGCGAGCGTCGCTCGCGCGAATGACCAATGACCAATGACCAATGACCAATGACCAATGACCAATGACCAATGACCAATGCGCTGGCGTGTTTAGCAGGAAAGCGGGCTCGTTGCGAAAGGGGAAGCGGGGGAGGAGCGACTGAGCGAGTGAGCTCGTCCTCTTATCGCGATGTGGGGACGACTCGCTGCGCGCTCGTCGCTACGCGGCGCTGCTGGCTTCGAGTTTCACGACGGAGCCGAGGGCGGAGCGGATGCGGAGGACTTCCTGGTTCACGCGTTCGGCGGGGGCGCCGACGTCGGCGAGGAGACCTTCGGCGAGACCGGCGGCGGCCTCGGCTTCGTCGAAGCAAATAATGGATACGCCGGCATCCTTGAGCGAGTCGCGTTCGGCGAGGTAACGCGCGCGGGTGAGGATGCGGATGTGCGGATTGATTTCGCGGGCGGTGGCGATGACGCCTTGGCGGACGGTGGCGTCGGGAATGGTGAGCACGAGGTAGCGGGCGGTTTTGATGCCGGCTTCCTTGAGGATGTCGGGGCGGGTGGCGTCGCCGAAGAGGGCGGAGCGGCCTTGAGCGCGGAGCTCGGCGACGGTGTCGACGTTGGTTTCGAGGATCATGGGCTCGATGTCGAATTCGCGGAGCAGACCGCTGACGGTTTCGCCGACGGGGCCGTGGCCGACGACGATGGCCTGGACGCCGGCTTTCTTTTCGGCGGGCAGGGAGGAATTGATGGCGGCGCCTTTGCCTGCGCTGCGTTTGGTGAGCCAGTTCATCCAGGTGGCGTGGCGTTCGATCCAGGGTTCGAGGGCCATGAGGCCGCGGTAGAAGATGGGGTTGACGCTGATGGAGATGATGGCGCCGGCGACGAGGACGGCGCTGGATTCGCCGGGGAGGAGGCCCTGGGCTTTGGCGACGTCGGCGAGGATGAATGAAAATTCTCCGATCTGGGCGAGGCCGCCGGCGACGATGAGGCCGGTTTTCACGGTGTGTCGGCAGAGGAGGACGATGACGAAGGCGGTCACGGGCTTGACGACGAGAATCACCGCGGTGACGCCGGCGACGAGCCAGGGTTGTTCGAGGACGACGCGGTAATCGAAGAGCATGCCGACGGAGACGAAGAAGAGGACGGCGAAGGCGTCGCGCATGGGGAGCGCTTCGGCGGCGGCTTGGTGGGAAAATTTGGACTGGCCGACCATCATGCCGGCGAGGAAGGCGCCGAGGGCCATGGAAGCGTCGAAGGCTTTATAAGCGGCGGTGGCGACGGCGATCGACATGACGAGGATCGAGAGGGTGAAGAGTTCGCGAGAGCGGAGGGCGGCGACGCGGTGAAGAAGCCAGGGGACGAATTTCGCGCCGGCGATGGCGACGAGGGCGACGAGGACGGCGAGTTTGAGGACGGCCCAGCCGGCGGATTGGAGGATGTGCATCGCGCCGCCACCGGCTTCGGCGCCTTCTTTGATGGCGAAGGCGGGGAGCAGGACGAGGACGAGGACGGTGATGAGATCTTCGACGATGAGCCAGCCGACGGCGACGTGGCCGGAGGGCGTTTCGAGGGAATTGTTGTCCATCAGCACGCGCAGGAGCACGACGGTGGAGGCGACGGCGGTGGCGATGCCGAGAACGAGGCCGGCTGACCAAGACCAGCCGCAGGCCATGGCGATGCCCATCGAGGCGATGGTGGCGAAGAGGCTTTGTCCGAGCGCGCCGGGGATCGCGATGGAGCGGACGGCGAGGAGATCCTTGAGGTGAAAGTGGAGGCCGACGCCGAACATGAGGAGGATGACACCGATCTCGGCGAGTTGGGGGGCGAGGTGAGCATCGCCCACGAAGCCGGGTGTGTACGGGCCGGCCGCGATGCCGGCGATGAGGTAGCCGACGATCGGGGAGAGGCCGCATCTTTTCGCAATCAACCCGAAGAACAGTGCAGCGGTGAATCCGAAGGCGATGGTGGTGATGAGCGAAATGTCGTGCGGCATGACGAGTGTGACCGTGTGGCGTGATACGGAGGCGTCGAGGCTGCATCGTCAGAAATGTGAGAAATTTTTCGCATGACGTGCTGGGCAGCACCAATCTGCGACGACAATCTCGCTATCTAGAAAAAGCCGGATGCTGGCGTGGGATATTTCCGCCGTCGAACCCGGCTTTGACCGCTGATGAGGTCGGGTGCGTGCCGGATAGCGGGAAATACGCGCGTGCGTAGGGTTACGGTGTGCTCACCAACAAAGAATCAGATGCGAATGCATCTATCGGCGCTATGCCGCCCCGCGCGGCGGGCGATGCAGCGGCGTTAGCCGAACGGGAAGTGACGCTGGTGGTGAATGGAGTTTCGAGGACTGTGCCTGTGCAACCGTGGGTCAGTCTGCTCGACGCGTTGCGTGACCGGCTCGATCTCACTGGCACGAAAAAAGGCTGCGATCATGGGCAATGCGGCGCGTGCACGGTGCTGGTGGACGGGCGGCGGATCAATTCGTGTCTCGCGTTTGCGGTGATGTACGAGGGGGCGTCGATAACGACGATCGAGGGAATCGCCGGGGATGCACCGGAGAAACTGCACCCGTTGCAGGAGGCGTTCATCGAGTGTGATGCGTTTCAATGCGGTTACTGCACGCCGGGGCAGATTTGCTCGGCGGTGGGGTTATTAAACGAAGGGCGCGCGGAGACGCGGGACGAAATCCGGGAGCTGATGAGCGGGAATCTTTGCCGCTGCGGTGCGTACACGAACATCGTCGATGCGATCGAGCGGGTGAAAAACGCGAAAGGCGGTGCTGCGTGAAGCCGTTCGACTATGCGGTGGCGTCCAGCGTGGACGATGCGGTTGCCCAGCACCTGCGGCAGGGAAGCGAGGGGCGGGCGGCGTTTGTCGCGGGCGGGACCAATCTCATCGACTTGATGCGCGAAAATGTGGCGCGGCCGGATGCGTTGATCGATGTGAACAAGCTCGAAGATCTGCGCGCGATCTCGGAGCTGCCGGACGGCGGGGTGAGGCTCGGTGCGCTGGCGCGAAATGCGGAGACGGCTTATCACCCGCTGGTGGAGCAACGCTACCCGCTCCTGAGCAAGGCGATCCTGGCGGGGGCTTCGCCGCAGTTGCGCAACATGGCGTCGAACGGCGGCAACCTACTGCAGCGCACGCGCTGCTACTATTTTTATGATACGGCGATGCCGTGCAACAAACGTGCGCCGGGCAGCGGCTGCGGCGCGATCGGAGGTTACAATCGCATCCATGCGATCCTTGGGCAGAGCGAGCAGTGCATCGCGGTTTTTCCGAGCGACATGTGCGTGGCCTTGGCGGCGTTGGAAGCCGTGGTGGTCGTACATGGACGCGACGGTGAAAGGCGGATACCGTTTGCCGAGTTTCACCGGTTGCCGGGGGACACGCCGGAGAAGGACAACACTCTCGGGGAAGACGAGCTGATTACGGCGATCGATCTGCCTGCGGAGGCAGCGGGGTTTTCGAGACATCATGTGTATCGGAAGATCCGTGACCGCGAGTCGTACGCGTTTGCGCTGGTCTCGGTGGCTGTCGCGCTGGAACTGGACGGCGGTAACATCCGGCGGGCGCGGATTGCGCTGGGCGGAGTGGCGCACAAGCCGTGGCGGCGCGTGGAGGCGGAGGCGTTTCTCGAGGGACGGGAAGCGAGCGAGGCGAATTTCCTTCAGGCGGCGGGACGGATTCTCGCGGGAGCATCCGCTTACGAGCACAACGCGTTCAAGGTGCCGCTGGCGGAGCGGGCGATCGTGCGGACCTGCCTCGAAGCGGCGAAAGGAGTTCTCTGAGATGGCTGAAAACGCGAAATATATCGGAGCGCCGCTGAGCCGTGTGGACGGGCCGGCGAAGGTGACGGGCCGGGCGAAGTACGCGTCGGAGTATAACGTGCCCGGGCTGCTGCACGGTTATGTCGTGAATGCGACGATCGCGCACGGGAAGATCGCCGGGTTTCATCTGGCGGAGGCGCTGCTCGTGCCCGGCGTGGTGAAGATTCTGACTCATGAGAACAGGGAGAGTACGGCGTGGTTGGACATCAAATACGCGGACATGGACGCGCCGCCGGGGAAACCGTTGAGGCCGCTGCATGATGAGATCATCCGTTTCAGCGGAGAGCCTGTGGCGGTCGTGATCGCGGAGACGTTCGAGGCGGCGCGGTATGCGGCATCACTGATGAGGGTAGACTATGCCGAGGAGGAGCCGCCAGAGACCGACGTGCGTGAGCATATGGCGGAGGCGCGCGCGCCGAAAAAAGGGCTGGCGTCGTTTCTAAAGCCGGGGCCGCCGAAGCCCAAGGGGGATGTCGATCGCGGGCTTGCGGAGGCGGAGGTGACTGCGGGCGGACGGTTCTATCATGGGATGGAGCACCACAATCCGATGGAGATGTTTGCCTCGACTGTTGTGTACGAGGACGACGGCAAGCTGACGATCTACGACAAGACGCAGGGGACGATTAACAGCCAGTTGTATGTGAAGAACGTTTTTGGAAAATCGTTCAAAGAGGTGCGCGTATTGGCGCCGTACGTTGGCGGAGCGTTTGGGTCGGGGTTGCGGCCGCAGTATCAGCTCTTTCTCGCGGTGCTGGCGGCGCTGGATTTGAAACGATCAGTGCGTGTGTCGATGAACCGGCATCAGATGTTCACGTTTGGCCACCGGCCGGCGACGGTGCAGGAGACGCGTTTCGGTGCGACTGGCGGAAAAATTGTGGCGCTCAAACACGAGGCGATGGGAGCGACTTCGCGTTTCGAGGATTACACGGAGATCGTGGTGAACTGGACGAATGCGATGTACGCGGCGCCGCACGTGAAGCTCGGTTATCGTCTGGTGCCGCTCGATGTGGCGACGCCGCTGGACATGCGCGCGCCCGGCGGGGTCACGGGCATGCACGCGATCGAGTGCACGATCGACGAGCTGGCGAATCGCGCCGGGATCGATCCGCTGGAGTTTAGATTGCGCAATTACACGCTCGTGAATGACGGAGAAGGGAAGCCGTACTCGAGCAAGGAGCTGGCGGCGTGTTTTCATCAGGCGGCGGAAAAATTCGGTTGGAAAAAACGGACGGCGGCGCCGCGCTCGATGGCTCGCGATGGTGTGCTGGTCGGCTGGGGGATGGCATCGGGCATCTGGGATGCGATGCAGGTGATCGCGCGGGCGGAGGCGGTGCTGACGGCGGATGGGAAACTCGCGGTGCGGAGCGCGGTGACGGACATCGGAACGGGGACCTACACGGTCATGACGCAGATCGCGGCGGAGTGCATGGGCATGGATATCGCGAACGTGACGTTTGAGCTCGGCGATTCGAAGATGCCTTTTGCGCCGATCCAGGGCGGGTCGTTTACGACGGCGACGGTGGGCGTGGCGGTGAAGGAGGCGTGCGACGGGTTGAAGAAGAAGATTTTTGCGCAGGCGAAGAAGACGTTCGCGGAAGTTTTTGGGAGCGCCGAGTGGGAAACGGTGGTTTTTCGCGAGGGAGTGTTGGTGGCGGAAGGCGGGCAGGCGGTGGCGCTGAGAGATATCGTCAAGGCGGCGCGGGGCGGGCGGTTGATGAGCCGGAACACAGGCAGGCCTCGGATGCTTAAGCAGCGGAAGTTTGCGCGGAGCGCGCACTCGGCGGTTTTCGTCGAGGTGGAGGTGGATGAGGATTTCGGGACTGTGCGCGTGACACGTGCGGTGACGGCGGTGGCGGCCGGGCGTATCGTGAATCCCAAGACAGCGCGAAGTCAGATCCTCGGCGGGATGGTCTGGGGAATCGGGAAGGCGCTGCGCGAGGAGACGATCATGGATCACCGGCGCGGGCGGATCGTGAATGCGAATTTGTCGGAGTATCACATGCCGGTTCAGGCGGACATCCGGGAGCTGGAGGTGATTTTCGTCGATGAACAGGATGACGTGGTGAATGACCTCGGCATCAAAGGACTCGGCGAGATCGGTATCGTGGGCATGGCGCCGGCGATCGCGAACGCGGTGTTTCACGCGACGGGGCGGCGGATTTATGACCTGCCGATCACGCTGGATAAGGTGATGCGGTAGGTGTCGAAGGGGAAACTCACGCAGGACTTCGCGCTTGCGGTGTACGTGGGCGGGGGACATCAACAGCGGCACTCGATGAATCGCTCCTCCGTCAACCTCCTCGCCAAACGAGCCGCTGCCAAAGCAGTCGGTGTCGTCGTCGCATGGTGGCATGCGGAGGCTTGGCGATGGTGATGCGCTCCTAGAAGACCGCATCCGGCGAAGATGGAGAAAGCTCCACCGCCCTCGAAACCCGCCAAGCCCGACTCAATCACCCGAGTCGGGTTTTTTATTGTCCCGATTTTTCCCCTCCGAACCAACGCCACGCGCCAGCGAACCCAGGCGCAAATCATGAAATGAATGCCACGATCAGTCCCTCAGAAATAATAACATCACCGTCGTCCGAGCCGCGAACAACGCGGGCGCGGGCGAGGACTGCTAACATGCCGTCATCGCTAAGGCAGGGCGTCCAAACGCAGGCGTCGGCACCCGCGGCGCTGGAATTGCGCTCGGTTTCGTTCTTCGGGCGTACGCTCGCGGAGTATGCGCAGTTTTTTGCACTGGATGTCGCTGGGCTCAAAGGGAAGTCGGTTTTGGATGTGGCGGCGGGGCCGTCGTCGTTCACGGCGGAGGCGTGCAAGCGCGGGGTCGATGCGGTGGCGGTGGATCCGCTTTATGGATGCAGGCCTGAAGCACTGGAGGCGCATGTGGCGATCGATTACCGGGCGATGTTCGCGCAGGTGCGGGCAAAGCCGGAGTTGTTTCGCGTGGGAAAGACGTTTGCGTCGATCGATGAGGCGGAGGAGAGCCGGCGGGCGGCGGCGGGGCGGTTTCTCACGGATTACGAGGCGCAGTTTGTACACAACCGCTATGTCGGAGCGGCGCTGCCGCAGCTGCCGTTCTTAGATCGGGCGTTCGACGTGGTGCTGTGCGCGCACTTTTTATTTTTGTACGCGAAGCAGTTCGACTTCGCGTTTCACGTGGAGGCTTGCCGAGAACTGGTGCGCGTGAGCCGCGATGACGTGCGGATTCACCCGGTGCTGGGGCTCGGCGGGAAGCGTTACGCGCAGTTGAAGGAGCTGCGTGCGACGCTGCTGGGGAATGGCATCACGAGCGAGATCGTGCCGGTGGGGTATGAGTTCTTCGCCGGGGCGGATGAGATGCTGGTGCTCAGGCGGGCGGTTGGAGCTGCTGGTTGATCGTGTGGTTTGGTTAAGCGCAAAGACGCGAAGACGCTAAGATCGGAGCGAAGGATAGGATCGAGAAAGATAATTAACCGCAGAGAACCAGAAGAGAACGCGGAGAGTTTAGGCAGAGAGTGATGAGCGACTCTCCGTGCTCTGCGCTCTCTTCTGGTCTCTGCGGTTAAAGTTTCATGCACTTGGGTTCTGCGGAACTGACGAGCTACTCGATTTTCACGAGACCGAGCGTGGTCCAGTCGTTGTGGCCGCAGTTCATTTCGTGGAAGCGGGCGTGGGGGATGGTGGCGGCGAGCGAGCGGGCGTGGTGGATAGGAATCACGGTGTCGTTGGTCGCGGCGAAGATATCGATGGGCCTCTTGTAGTTCGCGAGGGCTTTGCCGTTGTCCCATTTGTCGCGCATGAGGAGCGAGACGGGGAGATAGCGGACGTGTTCTTTGGCAACGGTCAGGAGCTTGTTGTACGGGACGATGAGGACGAGGCGGTCGGGGGAAACGTCGCGGGAACATAAATACGAAGCGGGGCCGGTGCCGAGGGATTCGCCGATGACGCCGATCGGAAGGTCGGGGAATTTTTTGCGGAGTTCGGTGAAGGCTTCGATGGCGGCGGCGTTGATGGACTTCATCGACGGTTTGCCGGGGCGCCGGCCGTAGCCGGGATATTCGAGGATGTAGAGCGAGTCGCCGGGCGGGATGTTTTCGCACATGAAGTGTCGATGGGCGGCCTGACCGCCATTGCCGTGGCACATGAGCCAGATGCGTTTTGGGTTTTCCGCGATGGAGGCGTAGCCGATGAGGCGGTTGTCGATTTTCCATTCGGAGAGGCCGAAGGTTTCTTTGAGATGGCTGGGGAAGTAGAGGAACTGACCTTCGAACATCGCGGAGGATTGAACGGCTGAGCCGAGCCAGAGTGTGAGGAAGAGAACGAGCGGGGTTATTCTCGATGATTTCATCGCGGCGGGGCTGACAGGTTATGCGATGGTTAGTTTAAGCGCAAAGCGCGACGACGCTAAGGGCGGAGCGAAGAATCGGAAACGAAGATGTTTGAACCGCGGAGGCACAGAAGAGAGCGCAGAGAACGGAGGAGGCTTTTCGTTCTCTGCGAACTCCCTTCTCTGCGGTTTAACTTCTGTATCTGCGAAAAAGCCCGGCGGGATGGCCGGGCTTGGTGGTGAAAGGGGACGCATTGTCTCCGAACTTCGCGTTTTTGCGTCTTGAAAGAATGCGACGCGATCGCGGGGTGAGGGCACCCCGCCTACATCGGGAAGGCTCAGGACTTTTCCATTTCTTCGAGCTTGGTCGTGGCTTTTTCCCACTCGGCGGTGGCGTGGGTGATCTGGTCCACGATGGTGCTGAGCTCTTTGTTGAGGTGGTGGAATTTGCCTTTGTCGGCGTAGGTCTCCGGCGCTTCGAGAGCGGCGGTGATTTCGGCCTGCTTGGCTTCGAGTTCGGAGACTTTTCTTTCCAGGACGCCGACTTCTTCGCGGAATTTGCGGAGCTGATTGGGTGTGTATTTCGAGGAAGATTTCGCGGTGGGAGCGGGCGCGGATTCTTTTTTGGCCTCGGCCTGTTTCGGGCGGGCGTCGGTGAAACCGGCGGTGAGCGCGGCGCGGGCGTCGCCCGATTTCGATTTCTCGAGGTAGTAATCGTAGTCGCCGGCGTAGGGCGTGAGGCGGCCGCTGTGAACGTGGAGGACGTTTTGCGCGAGGGCTTTGATGAAGTGGACGTCGTGCGAGATGAAGACGAGCGTGCCTTCGTACTGCTTGAGGGCGTGGATCATCGCGTCGATCGAGGAGATGTCCAAGTGGGTGGTGGGCTCGTCCATCAACAGGAAGTTCGGCGGATCGATCAGGAGGCGCGCGAGGTTGAGGCGGGATTTTTCGCCGCCGGAGAGGACGGAGACTTTTTTGAAGACGTCGTCTTTGCGGAAGAGGAAGCCGCCGAGGATCATGCGGGCGGTCTGCTCGGTGAGGTCGTTTTGCGCGGTGCGCAGGACCATCATGTTGTCGAGCACGGTGGCGTTGGCATCGAGGGTGTCGGTGCGCTGCTGGGCGAAGTAACCCGCGGTGACGTTGGCGCCGAGTTCGCGGGTGCCGCCCTGGATGGGGATGACGCCGGCGAGGATTTTGAGAAGGGTGGATTTGCCGGCGCCGTTGGGGCCGACGAGGACGAGGCGCTGGCCGCGCTCGGCGGTGAAGTTGAGATCCCGATACACGACGTGATTGCCGTAGGCCTGCTGGACGTTTTTCAGCTCGATGACTTTGAGGCCGGAGCGCGGAGGCTGGGGAAAGCGGAAGTTAACGCGTTTGAGTTCGTCCTGCGGCTCTTCGACGGCGACTTCCTGGAGGCGCTCGATTTGTTTCTCCTTCGATTTGGCGCGGGAGGCCATGGAGGCCTTGGCGCCGAAACGGTCGACGAATTTTTGAAGGTGGGCGATTTCGCGCTGCTGGTTTTTGAAGGCGGCGGCTTGTTGTTCTTTGCGGGCTTCTTTTTCGACGAGGAAGTCGTCGTAGTTGCCGTGGTAGTAATGGAGGCGCTGCGAGCGGAGCTCGAGGATGCCGGTGCAGAGGGCGTTGAGGAAGGCACGGTCGTGCGAGATGACGACGAGGCCGCCGGGGTAACGCGTGAGATAATCTTGGAACCAGAGGAGGGCTTCGAGATCGAGATGGTTGGTCGGTTCGTCGAGGAGGAGGAGGGCGGGCTCGGCGACGAGGAGGCGGGCGAGGTGGGCGCGCATGATCCAGCCGCCGGAGAAACTTTTAGCGGGTTTCTCGGCGTCGCCTTCTTTGAAACCGAGGCCGGCGAGGATTTTTTTGGCGCGAGGCTCTAGGGTGTAGTCGATGTCGTAGTTGTCCTCGGTGGGCTCAAGCTGTTTGCCGCTGGTGGCGATGTGGAGGATGGTTTCGTCGCCGGCGGGGGCACTTTCCTGCGGGAGGAAGCCGAAGTCGGCGCCGCGTTCCCACTCGATGACGCCGGTGTCGGGTTTTTCTTCGCCGAGGATCAGGCCGAAGAGCGTGGATTTGCCGGCGCCGTTGGGGCCGACGAGGCCGAGGCGGTCGGTGCGGGCGATGAAGAGCGATACCTCGGAGAAGAGTTCCCGGGTACCGTAGGACTTGGAGACGTCGGCGATCGTGAGCATGGCAAAGGGTCAACAAAGCGGACGGGCGCAGCGTGGGTCAAGGGCGGGGAATGGCGGAAGACGCGCGAAGGGTGAAGGGAGAAGAGTGAAAGGGGGATGAAGAGGAGATAGTGGGGCGTTGGTCGTTGGGCGCAGGCGCGTGCGGTGGGGTGGGACGGAAATTATGTTTTGTAGCAGACCCAGCCGCGGAAGGTGAAAGCGGTGTAGAAGAGGGAGATGTCGGTGAAGCCGGCTTCGCGGAGGAGGGTTTCGTCTCCGGTGGGGGAGAGAATCGAGAGTTGTTCGCGGATGGCGGCGGTCGCGTTTTTCAAATTTTCGGCGGGAACGCCAGAGGCGGTGGCGAAGGCGGCATAACGGGAGAGCCAGGTGGTTTTCTCGGCGTCGGCTTGCGGGAAGCTGAAATGGGCGACGACGAAGGGAGTACCGGGTTTTAAGCGTCGGTGGATCTCGGACAGAGTGCGACGGCGTTCGGCCTCGGGAAGAAAATGAAACGTAAGGAGGCAGGTCGCGGCGTCGAAGAGGCCGGTGGGCGCGGTGTCGATGTAGCCTTCGTGAAAGTCGACGCGAGATGCGAGCGGGCCGAGCGTGCGTTTGGCGAGGGCCAGCATTTCTGCTGAAGGATCGACGCCGCAGAAGGTCCAGGCGGGATGGTTTTCCGCGAAGACTTTTAGCTCCAATCCGCCGCCGGCGCCGAGAACGAGGACGCGCGCGTCGTTGGGAGCGCGTTCGGCGAGAAGGAGGCGCGTCATCGTCTGAAGCGCGTGAAAGCCCGGCACCAGTTGCATAGGTGTTTCCGCGTAGCGACGTACGCTTTCGGGATCCGAGAATGGGAAGAGTGCGGATGAAGGTGCGCGTGCGTTTTCGCTCATGGGTCGAAGGCGAGGGTGTGACGTGAGGACGCGTTTTATTTTTTCCAAAGCGTGAGCAACGGACCGGGCTCACCGAGGACGGGATCTGATTTCGGAAAGGGAACGGCTTTGATGTTTTTCAGACTGGCAGGGCGTTCGTCGGGGTGGCCGCGGAGAAGGTCGGCGGACTGGCCGTCGGGGTAGCCGCCGCAGATGTGGAAATCGTCGCTTGCGCCGAGGTTTTGGTGTCCGGTGCCGGCGGGGAGAACGACGATGTCGCCGGGTTCGATGACGGCTTTGATGCCGTCTTTGCCGCCGAGCTGGAGGGTGGCGGAACCGCGGTAACAGCCGAGCACTTCGTGAGCGGTGCTGTGGTAGTGGGGAAAGTCGTACACTCCCCAACGCCAGGCGGCGCGCCAGTGGTGTTTCGCGTAGGTGGTCTCGATCAGATCAGCGAGTGCGGTCGGCGACGCGGCGGTGAGGGCGCGTTTATAGACGAGGACGGGGAGCGTGGGGTTATTGGGGATCGAGCCGTCTTCGCTAAAGAAAAATTTGAGGAGGTCCGGCTGAGAAGTAGCGGAGGAGCCGGAAGAGTTGGCGGCGGGGATTGGGTTCGACGTCGGCATGGGCGGAACGTGCGCGACGAGGAATGATCGGCAAGAGGCAGACGCTAAATGTGGGAGGTCAAACCGCCTCCTTTCGACCGGCTGACTATGACTGGCGGCGAAGGGCTCTGCATTTCCCGCCCGGGGAAACACGCAGCTGCTTTTGAGCTAACGTCGCGACGCTTTGGCGAAGTACTCGTCTACCGCCGCTTCGGTGATGACGAATTTCCAATCCGTTCCGATGCGTTGATAGAGCCCGCCGTCACGCGGTGTCCCCGGCATGCGGGTGCGCACCCGATCGTCGGACACCTTTTCCACGGTCGCCCGGCTGAGAAGATCGGCATCAGGGAACGGGCGATGCATGCCGTCCTGGACGAGCAGCATCGCCGCCAATGCCTCGATGGTAGGACATTGGGCACGCACCTCAGCAGGCAGCGTCGCAAGATAGGTTTCCACTTTTGGACGCGCGGTTGCTTCGAACGTAATCAGTTTCTGCATCAGTGCGGTGTCGCCGCGATCGCATGCCCATGCGAACGACTGGAGCGCATCGACCGGCGTGGCCTGCCCTTGAAAACGATAGCGTGAGTTCTGCGCGGCTTCCGTGGATGATGTTTGAGGCGGCGCGTCGATAACGGAACTGGGTGGATTGGCTGGTTTGAGACCTGACGCATTTCCCGCGGCGACTAAGGATTCGCCCGCGGCATGGACGGCTTGGCGTCGTTCGTAGGCGACTTTGCGCATCTGTTCGTTGGACGCACGGAGCAGGCGGACTTCCCCGGCGCGGGCGCGTTGGATGAAAAAGAGCGTGGCGCCGGTGATCACGACAGCGGCAGTGCCGCTCAAGATTGAGAGTTTGAAGGGAGACATCGTAAGTGAGTTAAGGATTTGTGCTCATTTCTTTTCCGACTTTGTGAGCACTGAGTCGTTTAACACATGAAGCCAGGCGGTGACGGCGATTTCAGGCAGAACCCATTTCCACCCCTGTTCGGTTTGCTGAAATTCGTAGTTGTTGGGAAACGCAAGCCGGCCAGGTCGCACCTCTTTGCCCTGCATACCTTCCGCCCTGCGTTGCACGATATCGGCGCCGGGCGGTGGAGCCTGCAGGCAGATCGCGGCGGTAATGAACGCGTAGAACTGCTCTGGTGTCGGGTATTGAGCGATGAGATCTTTGGGTTGCTTCGCCATCTCTTCGAGAGCCTTTTGCCGGACGTTTGGATCGATCCAGATCATCTTTGTGAGCGCATCGATATCGGCCGCGTCACCCGCCCAAGCGAAGGTCATGAATGAATCGCGCGGTGTCGCCAGGCCGTGATTCCGGTGGCCGGAACCTTCGGATTTTTGCGTGGCGGGCGCAGCGTTTCCGGTCGGTGTGGATGGGGTGATCACCTGTGTGGACGGGTCTATTGATGGACGCGCTCGCGCATCAAAACGTTCTCGCACGAGGCGTGCGACATGTGCGGTGCGGTCAACATACTCACGGGCCACGGCATCGAGCGTGGCATCGGTTGCTGACGAGCCCGTGGCTTGAGTGAGACGATGATTTTCGGCGCGCAGTCGATCGAGTTCGGAGGCGGTGACGCCGGGCGAGAAATACATCCAGGCGCCTGCCGTGAGGCTTGCGGCGATCACGCCACTGACGAGGGGTGCGGTGACTTTGGTCATAAGCAGAAAACTGAAGATCCCGGTTGCGGCTGGCGCCGTTGCGCAGGCCTTCGCGGCAACCGCTGCGGCAACGCTCATGGGCGCGGCGATCACGGTCTGTTGTCCCAATACGAGACCGAGGGCGGTGGCGGTTGAGGTGACTCCGCGGGTGGCGAGGCGTTTCCGCAGCTTTTGCAGTGCGCGGTCGGTCCGCATGCGTGCGGCGTCTTCGCTCGTGCCCAGCGCGGCGGCGATGTCTCGAAATGTGGCGTGTTGAAAAAACCGAAGAACGATGGACGCGCGGTCTGTGTCGGGGATTTCGTCCAAGGCGGCGTCGATCACGGGCTGGATGGAGGTCCAGTCGGGTGAGTTTTCCGGTGCGATGGCTGGATCGCTCGCCGCGGCTGACTCGATGAGGCGACGGCGCTGCTCGGCTTTCATAAAAGTGATCGCGGCGTTGCGCGTGGCGGTATGGAGCCAGGCGGCCAGGGCGGGATGGTGCATCAGCCTTCGTGCATTCCGTGCGAGCGAGACGAAGACCTGTTGGGAGATGTCGGCTGCACCTTGTGCGTCGCCCGATGTACGACGAAGGGCCGCGGAATAGACAAGGTTCACATGACGCTGCACGAGTTCCGTCAGTGCGTCTTGAGCGCTGTCTTCAGCGTAGCGGCGGAGGAGGGATGCGTCCTGATCCATCATGTTTCACTCTCTTAACCGGGGCCGGGTGATGAACCGAACAAACAAAATTCCGAATTTCGGAAAACGGCGGGGGCGCTGATGAAGTCGCGAAGATTAGAGCTGACTGAGCGCGATCACTCCGCCGACGGCGATGAGGGCGCCGAGAATCGAGCGGCGTGTGGGGCGTTCGCCTTCGAGCCAGTAGCTGAAGGGGATGATCACGAGAGGCGTGCAGGCGACAATGGGGAGGACGATGCCGCTGGGGGCGGTGGCGAGCGCCCATTGGTAGCAGCTCACGCCGAGGATCGGACCGCTGAAGGCGTTGGGAGCGATCCAGAGGCAGGAGCGCCAGGTGCGGGGTGGATTTGCGACCGCGAAGGAAGCGGAGGCGGAGTTCGTGGAGTCGGGGGGTGTGAGGGGCGCAGGTTTGTTGAGAGAGCGCGACGCGAGGAGATGTTGAACGAGGAACCACGCGGCGGTGAGGGCGAAGCCGGCGAGGATGCGCTGGTAGGCGGCGGTGATGCCGAGCGTGAGGCCGCCGGTGGCTTCGCTGGCGAGTTGGGCGGCGAGGTTGGCTTTGCGGCTCATCACAGCGCCGACACCTTGTCCGGCGGCGGAGAGGAGGCCGAAGGTGAGGCCGAGCAATGTGATCGTGGGGACAATGCGAGTGGCGGAAGAGTTGAGAGAAGACGCTGACGGTTTGAGCGGTGGGGTGGCGTTGGGGGAGTGATCGTTTTTTCGCGGAGCGAGCGCGAGGGCGACGCCGGTGAGGATGATGAGGCCGGCGAGGAGTTGTGAGGGCGTTAAGGCGACGTCGAGCCAGAGCCACTCGGCGAGGGCGGCGATGGGGGCGGCGAGGCACTGCGTCATGAGCAGGCTGAGGCGTGAGCCGAGGCGGGGGAGCGCGGCGTAGAGGGCGAGGTCGCCGAGGCCCATGCCGATGATACCGCTGAGGAAAAACCACGGGAGGCCCGCGCCTGAGAGGCCGTTGCCCAAGGTGTGTGCGAAGGTGCCGAGGACGATGACGGCGAGCGTGAGGCGGCCGAGGTTGGCGCGCATGGGGCCGAGTGCGGCGATGCTGCGGTTGGCGAAAATAACCGAGAGCGAGAAAAGGAGTGCGGTGAGGAAGGCGCCGGTCATCGGAGCGGAGAAGGCGGTGGAGGTGAGTTGGGTGGAGATCCGAGTTTTCTGAGCGCGTGCGAGCACGCTGGCCTACGTGACGTTGGGAAGACGGCGAAGGTTTTTTGCTGACCTGCGCGCGCAGGGTGGCTCAGTTGGGCGCTTCCTATTTTCCTATGAAAGCCAAACGCGCCAAGCAGCGTCCTGAAGACATCAACGCGAAACTCGCCGCCAAAAAGGGGCCGGTGTCGCAGTTCATCGCTCACAATTACCGCCACTTTAACGCGGCGGCGCTCCTCGATTCCGCGAAGGGTTATGAGGCTCACTTGAAGGCGGGCGGCAAGATGCTCGTCACGCTCGCGGGCGCGATGTCCACGGCTGAGCTCGGTCTCACGCTGGCCGAGATGATCCGTCAGGATAAGATCCATGCGATCGTCTGCACGGGTGCGAATCTCGAGGAGGATATTTTTAATCTCGTGGCGCACGATTACTACGAGCGCGTGCCGAACTACCGCGATCTCACGGCGGACGACGAGCAGGCGCTGCTCGACCGCCACATGAACCGCGTGACCGACACGTGCATTCCCGAAGGGGAGGCGATGCGTCGCATCGAAGCGGCTGTCGCTGAAGAATGGCTCGCGGCGGACAAGGCGGGACAGCGTTTTTTCCCGCACGAGTTCATGTACAAGATCCTGCGGTCGGGAAAAATTAAGAAGTACTACCAGATCGATCCGAAGAATTCCTGGATGCTGGCGGCGGCGGAGAAGAATCTCCCGATCATCGTTCCCGGTTGGGAAGACGCGACGCTCGGCAATATGTTCGCGGGCCGCGTGATCACGGGCGAAATCAAGAACGTGCACACCGTCCGCACCGGCATCGAGTACATGACCTGGCTCGCGGAGTGGTACACGAAGACGGCGAAGACATTGAAGACCGGAGAAGGCTCGATCGGCTTCTTCCAGATCGGCGGCGGTATCGCGGGCGATTTCCCGATCTGCGTGGTGCCGATGCTGCATCAAGATCTCGGTCGCACGAGTGTGCCGCTGTGGGGTTATTTCTCGCAGATCAGCGACTCGACCACGAGCTACGGTTCGTACTCGGGCGCGGTGCCGAACGAGAAAATCACGTGGGGCAAGCTCGGTGCTAAGACGCCGAAGTTCATCGTCGAGAGCGATGCGACGATCGTGGCGCCGTTGATTTTCAGCTGGATTCTGGGCCGCTGAGCGGTGAATTGAATCGCAAAGACGCGAAGACGCTAAGGCGGACGCGAAGAGATTCTAGGACTGATGAGCCGGACGAGAAATCGTCCGGCTTTTTGTTTTTTAGTTCCAAACGATCAGCGATTCCACTGGTGAATTTTGCTCACCAGTTCGTCCATTTGCTTCTGCCAATCGAAGCGAGGTTTCATGTTTTCGAGCGTGAGGTGGGGGACGATCTTCGTGGCCATATCGACCTTATCGATCCCGGCACGATTCAAGTGCTGGCTCACATAGCTTTCAGCTTTGGTTTCACCCGGGAAAAAGCGTTCGAATTTTTGAGGATCGGGGAGGTCTTTGATTTCGAACACAGCACTCAACGCTTCTTTGGGCAGGTAGTGTTCGATTTCCTTCGGCTCAGTGATCCAGAGATGAGCTCTTGGGATTTTCAGCACTTCGCTTTGGACGCGTAGGACTCGCGATTTCAAAATCGATCCGTCACCTATTTCCGCAGTCCGGTCGCTGTCGCAGATGGCAGCGATGTTGGCGTTCACTTTTAGCAGATTGATGAGTTCCGTGTTGGCCGATTCAGGAGAGGAAAATTGTGCGTGGGCGAGGAGCGAGCCCCCGTAGCAAGCGCACAAGTAATCACGGCCTTCTTTGAGTTCTCCCTTGCTGGCGAGTTCGATCCAGCGGTTGAGGTAGATGCGGTCGGATGGACCTTCCACCCAAAGAATACCGTTGGCTTGGAGAAGGTCGGAAGGCCGTGCGCCTAGTTCTGCGATGATGCCTTGGCGATCAAAGTGGGCTTGAATTGGCCGGGCTGTCGCTGACGTGCCGTCGTGCGTGACGTGGATAATCTGTGCAGTTGGAGACGGGCCGAACAAATCAAGCGCGGTGCTCGAATGTGTGGTCAGAAAAACGGTCGCTTTGTGCTCAGTCACGTAGCTTTCAATGAAAGAGAGCAGTCTCCGGAGAAGTGCCGGGTGGAGATTGTTTTCCAGCTCTTCGAAGGCGAAGACGTAGTCGCTTTTTGATTTTGATTCCAGTGACGGGATAAGGAGCAGGTTTAGCAAAACCAAGATCACTGTTTTCAATCCACTGCCCGAGCGACTAAGCGCGATTAGTCCTTTCTTTTCCTCCCGAAGATAAACCTCCCACGCATTTATATGCGTTCCGACTTCGTCGTTAAATTTCACTTCTATGCCAGTGAATTCGCCGTCACTGGCAAAGATCTGATTCAGGGACCTGAGGAGATCGCGGCTAATCAGCTCCGCGGGGTATTTCGTATTAGAGGTGGTGAGGTAGCGGCGAATGATGTTCGTTGCGCCGCGACCATTAGATCGAAGGTCGAGCGTTTTATCTTCGGCTTCAGTCTCAATGTTTCGATCGGCTAAAAGGTGTCGGAAAATTTTTCCTTTGAGCGGGAATTCGGTCTTATTCGCTAAAACGTATGCCAGTTTGGCTCGGCGATCATTAACCTCTCGTTCCGAAGTCTGGCCGTGTGGAGACTGATTCAGAAGATTTGTGGGTGTCGTGGTGAAATCGATTTCATCTTTTAGTGTCACTTCTGCCTCATGGTCCAAAAACACCTTCCCGTGAGAATGCCAATGGTCGCCATTCAATACTCCTCCTGAGGTACCAGCGCTAAACTGAGAGAGCAGTGCTTCTCTAGTAAACTTTACTTTCCATTTCATCTCCCAGCCACTTGAGAGAATTTTTCCGCTACAAAGTGTCTGAACCACTTCTAGGAGATAGGATTTTCCTGTGTTGTTTCGTCCGATGATTACGTTGATCGGATAAATTTTTTCGAAACCGGACCATTCGGTTTTGAAACAAGGATGGCCGCGGAATTTCAGGAATTGGATATCCATAGAACGCTTGTCAGTTGAGGTGGGGTAATCGCCGGGATCTCAGGACGCTGATCTCAGCTTGTAGTCGCGCAAGTCCGTGCTCGCTCTTCACCGGTGACTAACTGCTGGTGTCGTTTACTGGAGGACGAAGTTCACCGGCTTGAGAGGCTCAGGGAGATTTTTTTCGCCGAGGGAGTCGCGGAGGTCGATTTCGATGGTGCGGGCCATGGCGTGGAGCGGGAGGTCGTTTTGCGTGAGGCCGAAAGGGTCTTCGAGTTCGTCGCCGAGGGCGTCGAGACCGAAGAAAGCGTATGCGAGAAGCGCGGCGATGAGGGGAGTGAACCAGCCGAAGGAGCCGACGAGTGCGAAAGGAAGACAGACGCAAAAGAGCAGCGCGGTGCGGTGGAGGAGGAGCGTGTAGGCGAAAGGCAGTGGAGTGTTGAGGATGCGTTCGCAGGCGGTCTGGAGGAAGGAGAACGAGGTGAGGCGGGCTTCGATGACGGGGAAGAGAAATTCGCTGAGCGAGCGGCGCTGGAGGCAGGCGGCGAGATCGCGGCTGGAGGCTTCGAGCAGGGTGTTGTTGGGATTGGGGCGGGAGACGGTGGAGGCGAACTCGGTTTCGGAGATCCAGGGTTTCAATACGGAGGGGACATCCTCGCCGCGGAGACGCGCGCAGAGAACGTGGGTGAACCCGATGGCGCGGTAGAGCAGGCGCTGGCGCGTGGCGGCTTCTTCGGGAGGGAGGAGCGCGGCGGTTTCGCGGGCGAAGGAGCGCATCTCGAAGATGAGCTGGCCCCAGAGTTTGCGGGCTTCCCACCAGCGGTCGTAGCAGGCGTTGTTGCGGAAGCCGAGGAAGAGGGAGAGCGAGAGGCCGAGGAGCGTGAAAGGGGCGACGGGGACTTCGCCGAAGAGGCCGGGGCGGAGATGGTGCACGGCGGCGGTCGCGGTCGCGAGGGTGGCGATCATCAGCAGGCGCGGTGCGATGGTGGGAAGGATCGAGCCTTGGAGGATGAAGAAGAGGCGGAGGCTGCTGGGCTTGGGTCGGACGATCATGTCGGGATGCGATATATTTGTGGCTCTATTCGAGCAATGAAAGGGGAACGCTCAACGCTTAACGTTTAACGCCGAACGCTCAATTGGCGGAGATGCGGTGCGGGCATGAAGCTCTTAGGTGGATTCGTGAAGGGGTGATTGCGCTGGCGGGAATTTGCTGCACCGATGCGGTCGATCATGGCCAACGCGCTCGCTCACGAAAAATCGCCTTATCTGCTCCAGCACGCCGACAATCCGGTGGACTGGCTTCCTTGGGGCGAGGCGGCGTTTGCGAAGGCACGGGCGGAGCAGAAGCCGGTATTTTTGAGCATCGGTTACTCGACGTGCCATTGGTGTCATGTGATGGCGCATGAGTCGTTCGATAACGCGGAGATCGCAGCGCTGCTGAACGAGAGTTTTGTTTCCATCAAAGTGGATCGGGAGGAGCGGCCGGATGTGGATCGCGTGTACATGCATTACGTGCAGGCGATGACGGGGCATGGCGGCTGGCCGATGAGCGTGTGGCTGACGCCGGAGTTGAAACCGTTTTTTGGCGGGACGTATTTTCCGCCGGAAGACCGGCAGGGGCGCGCGGGATTTCCGGCGGTGTTGCGGGCGATCGCGAAGGGGTGGCGCGATGAGCGGGAGAAGCTCGTGGCGGAGAGCGCGCGGGTGATCGCGTTGTTGAAGGAGCGCGCGGAAGGAGCGGGCGATGCGGACGCGAAGGACGGTGGAGAGAATGCGGCTGGGGATTTGACGGAGCGCGGGGGCGAGGCGTTTGAGAAATGCTTCCAGTATTTTTATGAGACGTTCGATGCGGAGAAGGGCGGGTTTGGCGGGGCGCCGAAGTTTCCGCGGGCGTCGAATTTGAATTTTCTATTTCGCGTGGCGGCGATCCAGGGGCCGCAGTCGGAGGCGGGTGTGGCGGCGGTGAAGATGGCGACGACGACGCTGCGCAAGATGGCGGAAGGAGGGATTCGCGATCATGTGGGCGGCGGGTTTCACCGGTACTCGGTGGATGACGCGTGGTTCGTGCCGCATTTCGAGAAGATGCTCTACGATCAGGCGCAGATCGCGGTGAACTATCTGGAGGCGCGTGTGACGACGGGGCAGGAAATCCATGCGTGGGTGGCGCGGGATATTTTTGAGTATGTGAAGCGCGAGCTGACGAGTCCGCTGGGCGGATTTTATTCGGCGGAGGATGCGGATAGCGCGCCAGCGCCAGCGGATACGGCGGGCGGGAAGGCGCATGGAGTTGAAGGCGCTTTCTATGTGTGGACGAAGGACGAGATCGACGCGGTGTGCGGGCCGGACTCGTTGCTGGTGTGCGCGCATTTTGGCGTGATCGGCAGTGGAAACGTGCCGGCGCAGTCGGACCCGCACGGGGATTTTGGCGGGAAGAATGTCCTCATGCAGCGGCAGGCGCTGGCGGCGACGGCGCAGCTGTGCGGGATGGATGTGCAGACGGCGAGCGACCGGCTGGTGCGGGCGCTGGGGCGGTTGCGCGAGGCGAGAGCCGGGCGGTCGCGTCCGCATCTTGACGACAAGATCGTGACGGCTTGGAACGGGCTGATGATTTCGGCGCTGGCGAAAGGCGCGCAGGTGCTCGGTGAGCGTGAGTATGCGGCGAGCGCGGTGAAGGCGGCGGAGTTTTTGCGGCGCGAGCTGTTCGATGAAGCGCGCGGGGTGTTGTACCGGAGTTTTCGCGACGGGCGCGGGACGACGGAAGCGTTTGCGGAGGATTATGCGTTTCTCGTGCAGGGGGTGTTGGATTTGTACGAGGCGACGTTCGAGGTGCGCTGGCTCGCGTGGGCGGAGCAGCTGCAGGGGACGATGGACGCGTTGTTTTGGGACGAGGCGCGCGGTGGGTATTTCAACTCGGCGGCGGGCGATGAGAATCTGGTGCTGCGGTTGAAGGACGATTACGACGGGGCGGAGCCGACGGCTTCGTCGGTGGCGGCGATGAATTTATTCCGGCTGGCGGTGTTTGCGAAGGACGGCGATGCGGTGCGCGCGCGCGGCGTGAGGACGGTGGAGGCGTTGCGTGGGCAGTGGGAGAAAGCGCCGCACGCGCTGCCGCAGTTGCTGTGCGCGGTGGAGCTGGCGCTCGAACCGGCGCGGCAGGTGGTCATTGCGGGCGATCCGGCGGCGGGGGATTTCCGGGCGCTGGCGGCGGTGTTGCAGGAGAAGGCCGGGGCGAGGCGCGCGGTTTTCGCGGCGGATGGCGGCGAGAGACAGCGGTGGCTGGCGGAGCGCGCGCCATGGATGGCGGAGATGCAGCCGGTGAGCGGGCGGGCGACGGCGTATGTGTGCGAGCACTTCACGTGCAGGCCGCCGGTGACGACGGCGAGGGAGTTGCGGGGGTTGCTGGCGGCGGGATGAGGGCCGGGGATTTTTAACCAGGGATTTCGCGGGATGGGCCCGGAGGGCGGTTGGAGAGATTGTCATCTAATGGATGATAATCCCGGGGAGGCGGAGGCCGGCCACGGCGTGGCGGCCCTACCCGCGGAGGCCGGGGGCGCGAAAAAGGCGCGTCGGGGAGGACGCGCCTTGGGGAAGTCTGAGAGTTTGTCGTTACCGTTTTGGCGTTCCCGGGCTCAGGCGTTTTGAGCGATGGGCATGGGAGCGGCGGTGTTAACGACCGGGGCGGTTTCGGCGGTGGTGACCACTTGGCGGATGTTTTCCAGAATCGCGATCACCTCGGGGCGGCCGGAAGCGAAGAGGAGGGTGCGGATCTGGTCCACGGTGAGGTGGTTGGAGGTGACGGCGTCGACGAGGAGCTGGGCGGCTTCGCGTTCGGTGGCGCGGTATTTCTCGATGCGTTCGCGGGCCTCGCTGGTGCTCTGTTCGTGGGTCAGGTTGATCCCGCTGATGGATTCGAGCCAGAGGAGCGCGACGCTCTTCATCTCGGAAGAGCCGGAGTCGTAGCCCATCTTGAGCATGAGTTCGGCGATGGTCTTGAATTTAACCGGACGTCCGCTTTCGACGTTGATGACTGTGTTGCGGTGGCAGCTGGCGAGTTTGGCCAGGCCGTCGTGAGTGAGCGCTTTTGCCTCTCTTAATGTACGAAAAAGCTGCGTGTAATTCATGCGATGGAGCGGAGTAGTCGGAGGTGAAATGTCATTGTCAATGCACCCGACCTGCCTCTCTAAACTTTCTAAAATTTTAAGAGATTTTTTGCATACCGGGCATTCGCAATGAGTGCTATTTGTGCGGGAAGGCGACTCGGGCAGCCGGTTTGCCGGTTGACAGGGAGATGTCGAAACACGGAGCGTAGGCATCATGAGAACAATCTGTTCATGGGTGGCCAATTTGTGGCTGAACGGGTTGCGGGCGGGGAAAGGGGTGGCGGTGTGAAATGGCGCGCATTTTAGTCATCGACGACGATCCGGGGGTGCGTGGCGTCTTGAAGGCCATACTGGAGCGCGCAGGGCATGAGGTCGCGGCGGGTGGTGGCGGTGTGGAAGGCTTGCAACTGGCGCATGCGCGGAGGCCGGATCTGGTGCTGCTGGATATCGAGATGCCGGGGATGAACGGGTTCGATGTGTGCAGTCTGATAAAAACGGATACGGCGCTTTCGTCGGTGCCGGTGGTGATCATGACGGGGCGGCCGGTGGCGGGTGTGCCCGCGCGGGTGCAGGCGGTAGGCGCGGTGGATTTGCTGGCGAAGCCTTTCGAGCGGGAGAGTCTGTTGATGAAGATCGATCGTTATCTGGGGAGCGGGGCGTCGGGGCGATGAGCGGGGGCGAGAAGGGAAAACTTGCAGAGATGGAGCGGGGTATTGCAGGGTTGCGCGCAGAGTCCCGGACGATTTGCCGGGCGAGTTTGAACCCGAAAACAAAGGCTGCGCGTTGAAAATCCTGGCTGTTGAAGACGATCCGGTGGCTCGAAAAGTTTTGGTGCAGGCGCTGAAGCGGCTGGGCTACGAGGATGTGGTGGAGGCGCGCGATGGCGGGGAGGCGCTGGGGCAGCTGGAGAAGGAACCGGCGCGGGTGATTGTGAGCGACTGGGTGATGCCGGGGATGGATGGGCTGGCGCTTTGCCGCCAGGTGCGCGCGCGGGTGAAGTCGGAGTATGTGTATTTCATCCTCCTGACGAGCCGCGAGGCGGACATCGAAAATCAGCGCGAGGCGATCGAGGCGGGCGTGGACGATTTTCTGGTGAAGCCGCTGGATTTGCAGGAGCTGTGGATGCGGCTGCGGGTGGCGGAGCGTATCCTGCGGTATGCGACACAGGTGCAGCAGTTGGAGGCGTTTCTGCCGATTTGTTCGTACTGCAAGAAGGTGCGCGACGATCAGAACTACTGGCAGCAGATCGAGGGGTATATCAATGCGCGGACGGGATCGGAGTTCAGCCACTCGGTGTGTCCGGATTGTTATCAGCGGCTGATCGTGCCGGAGCTGGAGGCCATGAAGCGAAACGCGGCCAAGCCAACCGTGGAGCGGCTGAAGGACGGGAGCTGAGGAGACGCCTGCTGTGCTTATGACCGGCAATGCTTAAGAGTGAGGGCGGCGGTCCGATTGGTAGGTTCTATAACTTGTGGAAACGAGCGACTACTCACCTTTGCCGGCCGGTGCCCGGGCTCCGGCGATCGATGGCTTCATGAAGGTGTGGTTGCGGATGACGGGCGGGGTTGTCGCGACGGTGGCGGGGCTGGCTTTGTGCGGGTGGTTTTTCCGGATGCCGTTACTGACGTCGGGAGTGCCGGGAGGCGCGCCGATGATGGTGAATACGGCGGTGTGTTTTCTCCTGCTGGCGGCTGGCTTGCTGGCGTGGTCATGGGAGCGTGAGCGGTGGGCGTGCTGGCCATGGCTGGCGGTGGCGTTGATTTCGGTCGTCGCGTTGATCGAACATCTCGGCGGGGTGTCGCTGGGTGTGGACGAGGCTTTCTGGAGGCAGAATTCGATGGGAGCGGTGGACGAAGTGCCCGGGCGGATGTCGGTAAATGCGGCGATCTGCCTGTGCTGCATGGCGGTGGCGTTTCTAGCTTTGGTATTGGGAGGGCGGAGACGGTGGCTGGTGTTGATTCCGGCGGGTGTGACGCTGTGTTTCGGGTTGCTGGCTTTGCTGGGCTATGCCTCGGGGTTGAAGGCGGCGCATAGCTGGGGCGGTTTCGCGGGGATGTCTTTGCCGGCGGCGGTTTTGTTTTTGCTGGCGGGCGCAACGGCGGTGGAGGCGGTGGCGCAGTTTCACCGGGGGCTGGGGTTTAATTCGCCGCCCGCGTTGTTCACGGTGGCGCTCGTGCTGCTGGTGGCGTGCGGGCGGATGACGCAGGTGATGAATGCGGAGGTGGGCCTGGCGAACCGGGAGGTCGTCAGGGCGTTCGAGTTTCGCGAGGCGACGCACCGGTACATGCTGGCTTTGACCCGGATGCAGTCGTCGGACCGGGCGTATGCGTTAACCGGTGACGAGCATTATGCCGGGAGGCAGGCGGTGTACGTTTCCGAACTGCGGGCAGCTTTGTCGGCGCTCGAGTGGCATGTGGAAGGAAGTCCGTTCCGGCGGGCGAGGGTGGATCAACTGAGGCTTTTGACCGACAGGCGCGTGGAAGAGAGCGTGGCGATGGTGCATGCGAGGAAGGCGGGGGATATATCGGAGCAGCTGCGGTTGATGCGGCCCGCGGCGCGGCTGGTCACGGAACTGGTGGCTGAGATGGAGGCGGAGGAGGATCTTTTGTTGAAGGGCCGGGAGATCTCGATGAGGCGGATCGAGCGCAATGCCGGGCTGGTGCTCGCGACCGGCGTGCTGGTGGGGGCGTTGCTGCTGGCGGCGGCGTTTTATCTGGTGCACCGGGCGCGGCGGGCGTTGCAGCTTTCGCACATGGCGCTGGAGCGGCGGGTGAACGAGCGGACGGCGGAGCTTCAGCGCAGCGAGGAGAATCTCCGGTTTCTCGCGGATACCATGCCGCAGATGGTCTGGACGGCGCGGACCGATGGCGCGATGGAGACTTTTAACGAAGGGTGGCATGACTACACGGGGCTGGAGCGCGGGGATTCGCCGCAGAACTGGGCGGAGGCTGTGCATGCGGAGGATGCGAGATCGTTTACCGACGAGTGGACGGCGGCGGTCCGCGGCGGCCGGGAGGCGCGCGGGGAATACCGGTTGCGACGGGCAGGCGACGGGGCGTTTCGCTGGCATTTGTGGCGGGCAAGACCGCAACGGGACCGGCTGGGCAGGCTGGTGCGCTGGGTGGGCACATCGACGGACATTCATGACCAGAAGGAGGCGGCGCAGGCGCTGGAGCGCGCAGTGGAGACGCGGACGGCGGCGTTGCGCGACAGCGAGGAGCGGTTCCGGCAGTCGTTCCAGTTTGCGGGCATCGGCATGGCGCTGGTAGGACTGGACGGGCGGTGGCTGCAGGTGAACCCGGCGGTGTGCCAGATACTCGGATACACGGCGGAGGAGCTTTTTGCGAAGACGTTCCAGGACATCACGCATCCGGAGGATCTGACGAACGATCTCGCTCTGCTGCGGCAGCTGGTGGCGGGGGAGCGTTCGTTTTACCAGATGGAGAAACGCTACATCCACCGTGACGGGAGGGTGGTGTGGGGGCGGCTGACGGTGACGCTGGTGCGGCAGGCGTCGGGGGAGCCGGTGCATTTCGTTTCGCAGATCGAAGATATCGGCGTGCGCAGAGAGCTGGAAGCGAACCTGGCGCGGGCGCGCGACGAGGCGGTGGCGGCGGCGCGGCTAAAGGCGGAATTCCTGGCGAATATGAGCCATGAAATCCGCACGCCGATGAACGGGGTGCTTGGGATGGCGCGGCTGCTCATGGGGACCAAGCTTGGGCAGGAGCAGCGACGGATGAGCCAGGTGGTGCTGAGCAGCGCGGAGAACCTGCTGACGATCATCGACGACATCCTGGATTTTTCGAAGATCGAGGCGGGAAAAATGCGCATCGATCCCCATGGCTTCGATCTGGTGAAGCTGGTGAGGGAAACCGCCGATCTGCTGGCGGCGCAAGCGCAGGCCAAGGGCGTGGTCCTGCTTTGCGAAACCGGTCCGGAGGAAACCTGCAAGCTGGCGGGAGATTCCGGGCGTATCCGGCAAGTGTTGACGAATTTGCTGGGCAACGCGCTGAAATTCACCGCGCAAGGGCGGGTGGAGATATCGCTGCGCATTGGCGCCGAAAGCGGCGGGCAGCGGCGTTTTTCGCTCACGGTAAGCGACACCGGAATAGGCATGACGCCGGAGGTGCAGACGCGGCTGTTCCAGCCGTTCATGCAAGGCGAGGCGGGCGGGCGCAAGTATGGCGGCACGGGGCTCGGTCTGGCGATCTGCCGCCAGCTCGTGGAGCTGATGGGCGGACGGATCGGTTGCGAAAGCCGCGAGGGGGAAGGTTCGCGTTTCTGGTTTCAGCTGGAGCTGCCGGTGTGGAATCCCGAGGAGGAACAGGTGGGGCGTCCTGCGAAACTCTCGCGCGGCGCCGGCGGACTGCGACTGCTGGTGGCGGAAGATAATCCGGCCAATCAACTGGTCGCGCGGCTGACGCTGGAGCGGATGGGGCACGACACCGTGGTCGTAAACAATGGGCGCGAAGCATTGGAGAAGCTCGCGGTGGAACGTTTCGATGCGGTGTTGATGGACTGCCAGATGCCTGAGGTTGACGGCTACGAGGCGACGAGGCGGTTGCGCGCGGGCATGGTTCCGGATGCAGACAAAGAGACACCGGTGATAGCGTTGACCGCGTATGCGCTGGCTGGAGACAGAGCGCGGTGCCTGGCGGCGGGGATGAACGAGTATGTGACGAAGCCAATCAATGCCGATCAGCTGAGGCAGGCGCTGGCTCGCTGCGGCATCGATCCCGGGAAAACGCGCACGGCGCCGCCGATGGGCACCACGCCGCCGGTCCCGGTGGAGACCCAGCCGGTGCTGGTGGAGGAGCAGCTGGCGAGGCTGGCGGTGTTGAAGTCGCCCGATGGAAAGCCGCTGACAGAGCATTTGTTCAAAATGCTGGCAGGCGAGATGCCGGGGCGGCTGGCGGCGCTGGAGACTGCGCTGGAGGCGCGCGATGCGGAGATGCTCGGACGCGTGGCGCATACGCTGGCGGGCAGTTGCGCGAATCTCGGGGCGGCGGCGCTGGAGGCGGTCGCGCGTGAACTCGAAAGCGAAGCGAAGCGCGGCGGTTGGGGCGGGGCCGCGGGTTGCTTGACCCGCATCGGCAATGAGTGGGAGCGTTTGCGCATAGAACTTGTCCAGCGGTTCCCCCAGTCCTTTTCATGAAAATTCTCGCGGTAGAAGACGATCCCATCGCCAGCGCCGTTCTTGCGGCGTCGTTAGGCGCATTGGGTCATGACGTGATTCAGGCGACCGATGGGATGGCTGCGTGGGATTTGCTACAGCGCGAGCCGATCCGCGTGGTGGTGTGCGACTGGCAGATGCCGGAGCTGGATGGACTGGAGCTTTGCCGGCGTGTGCGTTCGCGGCCGGGCGATTACGTTTATTTCATTCTCGTGACCAATCGCACGCCGACGGTGGAGAACCAGGATGTGGCGTTTGCAGCGGGCGTGGACGATTTTCTGAGCAAGCCGGTCGATCCGCAGGATTTGAAAACGCGGCTGCATGTGGCGGAGCGCATTCTGGGGTTTACCTCGAAGATCCAAAAACTGGAGACGTTCATCCCGATCTGCTCTTACTGCAAAAAAGTCCGCGACGACCGCAGTTACTGGCAGCAGATCGAGAGCTATATCAACGATCGCACGGGCTCGGAGTTCAGCCACTCGGTATGCCCGGATTGCTACGAGAAACATGTCATGCCGGAGTTGAAGGCGCTGGGAATTACGGAGACAAAATATCCTGAAGCGAAACGCGTCACGAAGCCATGAGCCTTTTCGAAACAGAGAATCGTATGGCGCGCCTGGAAGAGCGGCTGGCGTGGTTCGAGCGCCATGTGGCGGAGCAGGACAAGGCGATGATGGAGCTTTCCGATCTGGTGGAGCGGCTGCGGCGGGAAGTGCTGGTGCTTCGCGAGCGGGGCGCGGCCGGTGCGTCTGGCGTGAGCGGGGCGAATGAAGAGCCGGGGGACGAGCGGCCGCCCCATTATTGAAGGGGCGGATTCGTGGAGGGAATCGGAGGGGCGGCGGGTTTTTGCGCAAGGAGCGCGGGGTGGGGGCACCCCGCCTACATCAGAGTTGCGAACGGAACATGCCGCAGAAGTGGTCGGTGAGTTTGATGTACCAGGGGCGCGATTTGAATTCCGCGAAGACGAGCGGTTTGGAGCGTTTCAGGTCGTCGTTGAAGCTTTTCAAGAGACCGGCGGTGGCGCGTTCGTCGATGATGTTGAGGGCGATCTCGTCGTTGATGGCGAAGGAGCGGTTGTCGAAATTGACGGAGCCGACGGTGGAGAAGACGTCGTCCACGATCATGACTTTGCAGTGGTACATCGCGGGCAGGTACTGGTGCATGCGGACGCCGGCTTCGAGGAGTTTGCCCCAGCGAGAGCGGGAGGCGGCGCGGCCGAAGCGGGAGTCGTTGATCGCGGGGACGATCACATCGACTTCGATGCCGCGTTTGCGGGCGGCGAGGAGCATGTCGATAGCGAGGTCGTCGGGGACGAAGTAGGCCTGGGCGATCTTGATGGATTTGCGGGCGGAGGCGATGGCGAGGAGGTAGGCGATGCGGGCGTTCTCGGGGTTTTCGTTACGACCGCTTTTGTAGCATTGGGCGAGACTGTCGCCGACGCCTTTGGATTCGGGAAAATAATCCGGGCCGACGAGGAGGCGTGAGGTGGTCTGGAGCCAGTTGGAGACAAAGACGGCCTGCATCTGGCGGACGGCGGGGCCTTCGACGCGGACCTGGGTTTCGCGCCAGACCTTCTCGGAATCGGCGTCGCCGAGCCAGCGGTCGTCGATGCACATGCCGCCGGTGAAGCCGACCTTGCCGTCGACGACGAGGATTTTGCGGTGGGTGCGGTGGTTGATGTTGGGTTTGAGATTCCACCAGTTTTCCCGGGCGTAGATGAGGAACTCGACGCCGCATTTTTTCATGCGGTCCTGCTCGTCGTGATCGAATTTGAGCGAGCCCATGCCGTCGGCGAGAACGTGGACTTTGACGCCGGCGTTTGCGCGCTCGCAGAGTGCTTCGATGAACTGGTCGCTGATTTTCCCGGAGGACCAGATGTAGGTTTCGAGCGTCACGCTTTTCTGCGCCTTGCGGATGGCGTCGAGCATGACGGGGAAGAAGCGTTCGCCGTTGATGAGCGTGGTGATTTTGTTGCCCCCGGAAAATTCCGCGCCGAGCAGCGGGCCGAGCGTATCGGGAAAAACCGGATCGCGAGGACCGTAGGAAACCTCTATGGGTTCACGGAGAATTTTGGCGGAAGTGAGCCAGAAATAACCCCCGAGTGCGGTCACGACGCACGCGGTGACGATGAGCCAGTAGCGACGCGGGCTCATGCGTGTGGCCGGGGCTTTGTACGGTTTGGAAATAGCAGCGGCAGAGCGGCGGCGGCGAAGTCTGGAGATGAAGGCGAGCATGGTAGTGAAGGGGTGGAGATGTGATGAAGCGCGGCGCTAGACCGAGGGTGTTTCGGACGGTTCCGGGGCGATGCCCGGCGGATTCGGCAAGACCGTTTCGCGTTTTCGCGGTCTGAGGGAGCGGTCGCTTCACGTCATGCATCCTGTCTCTTCGGATTCTTCGTCACTGTCTTCATCCTCGGGCAAGTTTATGGCTGGCGGGAAAAAGCGCGGCCTGTCCAGGCGGCGTTGGTGGCTGGCCGGCGTGTGCGTAGTGGTCATAGTCGGCACGATCGTCGCACTCGCGCTGGAGTATGGCTGGTGGAGCGAACTCGTCGGAGCATTGGAGCGCGTGAATCCGGTGCTCACGGTGGTGTTGATGGCGCTGCTGCCGCTCGCGGGATTCTCGATCGGGATCGTGTATGTGGTGGCTGGTTTGAAGTTCGGCCTGGTGTGGGGAGGGCTGGCGATCATCGGTGTGACGGCGGTGCATTTGCTCGGGACGCACTGGATCGTGCGGAGTTTTTTGCGCGGGCCGATCGAGCGTTTTCTCAAACGGAGGGGCTACCGTCTGCCGGATTTTCCCGCCGGTGCGGAAAGATCGCTGGCCGCCATGGTGGCACTGGTGCCCGGGCCGCCGTATTTTTTAAGAAACTACGCGCTGGCGCTGTCGGGCATCCCGCTGGCCAGCTATTTCTGGCCGTGCCTGATGATCTACACGGCGAGGTCGTATGTGACGCTGGCGCTGGGGGATCTTGGGGGCGATCCGAGCCGGGCGGGCTTTGTGTGGCTGGCGGTGATTTTCGCCGTGAAGATCGCGATCTGCGGGTTGCTGATCCGGAGGATCAGGCGGAAGCATCTGGAGGAGAAGGAGCGGGCGGGGAAGTGAGTGGGACGCGGGGGAGCCGAGGCGGGGTCGAACCGGCGGGGTTAAGGCTAACCGCCCTACCACGGATTAAAAGCTGGCGCGGACTTCCTGCTGGTGGCCGGGGGCGAGGATGAATTCGCCGAGGGCGGCGCATTCCTGTTCGTCGTTTTTGTAGAGGCGGAGTGTGAGCGGTTCGCTGGCGTCGGGAGTTTCCCAGCGCCATTTGCCGATGGAGACGAACTGGAGGGGGACGCCTTTTTCCCAGCTGAGGCCGGGACCGTCGCCGCGGACGTAGAGTTTGTTGCCGATGCCGATGTAGGCGGTGACGAGGAGGCGGGTGAAGCCGTCGGCGGAGACGGCGGCGGCAGGGGCGGCGTCCTCGGGGGCGAGCTGGCTGTATTCGTTTGTTGGAGCCAGATCGGCCAGGTCGAGGCCGAGGGAGGGCTGGTCGTCGTCGCGGAGGAGGGATTTGCGGGGCGGGCGTTTGCGGGCGGCGGGCGCGGGGGCTTCGTCCGCGGGCGATGGCGTGGTCGAAACGATGGAAGGGATCGGTGGAGTCGAGGTGCTGGCTGGCTGCGCAGGTGTGGCGGGGAACGGTGGGGCGGAAGTGACCTGGGAGATTTCCGGAGGGCGTTCGAAATCGGGATGAAGCTCGGCGGCGGAAGGCGCGTGAGGCTGTGGCGAGGTGACGAGGGCGGGTTTGGCGGCGGCGGCCGGCGAAGTGGAGTCGGTGATGCGTGCGGTAGACTCCGGGGCCTGGGGTGGCGTGACGATCGCCGGTGGAAGAGTGGCGAGGTGGATTTTGAGCGTGTCGAGAGCGTTGGCGACGGCGCGTTCGAAGGAAGCGGCGGCGTTTTTCTGAGCGGAGAGCAGGGCTTGTTCGGTTTCGGCGCGGGCGGAGGCGAGGGTGGCGGCGGTGTCGCTCGCGATTTTGGCGGCGGAGGACGAGAAGCCGGAGAGCGTTTTTTGGAGATCGGCGAGCTGCTGGCGTGTGGCGGTTTCGAGTGCGGAGAGTTCGGCGGCGGTTTTGCGGACGGAGGCGAAGGCGGATTCGAGGCGTTCGATTTCGGAGGTGCGGAGGGTGTTTACTTCCTGGGCGAGGGTTTCGTTTTCGGTGACGGCGACCTCGTTGAGCTGGGTTTTGAACTCGTTGATTTTTTCCTGAAGTTTGTGGGGGAGCTGGTCGGCGTGCTTGAGGGCTTTGTTGGCGGTGTCGGCGATGGCGTGGAGGCCCTGGGCGGAGATGCCGAGTTGTTCGGCGGATTCGGCGGTGGTGCGGGCGAGGGCGGCGATCTCGCGCTGGCGCTCCGCGAGGGCGAGGTCCTGGCGGCGCGTGTAGTTGAGCAGGAAGGGGACGCAGGCGAGGACGGCACCGAGGGAGACGCAGGCGGCGGTGGCGAGGAGCGGGGCGCCGGAGAGCGGGGCGGGAGATTGGGTCGCGATGAGGGCGGCGGTCCCGAGGAGGACGGCGTCGCCGACGATGAAGGGCCAGGGGGTGAGTTTCGGGGCCTCGTCGTGGAGATTCATAGGCGCGCAGCGATGGGAGTTTGTTTGGACCGGAGATTTTTTTTCTCAAGGTCAAAGGCTGCTCTGGTGTGCGCGGGAATGGGGTGGGGTGAGTTTGCGGTTCACTTCCGGGCGGGCGCGTGGTGTGCTTCGGGCGTTCCAATGAACTTCGCTCATTTTATGCGGATAGAGCGGGAGGTGCGTGGGAAGACCCACCACTATGTCGTGCATACGCGCGATCCGAAGTTTTCCGTCGAACTGGCGCCGGATGCGGAGGCGGCGGACAAGATTGGCAAGGGCGTGATCAAGCGGCTGTGCGTGCCGAATTCATGCGTGGGGGACTATGCGAAGTGCGCGGCGTTCGTGGCTGCGGCGCAGGAGTTTTTCCGGGAGTCGTTTGCGGAGCCGGTGTCGAAGGCGGAAACGCGGCGGTTTCAAACGTGAGCACGCGCGGAACGTTTCCGCGGCGGCTGCCCGCTGGTCGGGCGAACGGAGTTATTTCGCGGGCTCACGGACGAGCCGGCCTTCCTGCTCGACGATTTTCACGTTGATGACGCGGCCGGTATTTTCGCCGAGGTAAGGTTCGAGGGCTGTCATCAGGATGGTGAGATCGCCACGCAGGTCAGGACTGGCGCTTTGGTAGTAAGCGGTGGCGCTCCAGACCTCGGGCGTGTTTGCGGTGAGGCCGCCGGCTTCGCGGGCGGAAAGGGCGAGATGCTTCGGGTAGAGCGTGTAGGTGCTGGTGGTGACGTCGTTGCCCACGCGTTCGTAGCGGCCGGGGACGATGCGGGTTTGCGTGGTGGTGGAGGTTTTACCGGCGGCGTCGGTGGTTTTGGTGACGGTCTGGACGCGGCCACCGCCGAGTTCGGCGTAAACGGGCGTGGAATGCGTGACTGTACGTGTCTCCGGCTGGCCGATACCGTAGGCGAGGGTGATGAGAAGGGCGGCGTCGCCGGTCGAGGGCACCTCGGTGTAGCCGCGGCGGGCAAGGGCGGACCGGAGCAGGGCGGAGGCTTCGCGGAATTGGAGGGAAGCGGCATTAAGATCCTTCGAGCCGGAGGCGATCGTGTAGGTGCGCAGAGCCGGCGTGGAGGCGGGGTCGTTGATGGCATCGACGCGCACAAGGTGAGACGGGGCCGCGCAGCCGGCGAGCAGGAGCAGCGCGGTGAAGATCGGCACGATAAGGCGGAGCGACGAAGGCATGGTGGGAAGTGGACGGAATGCGGAAGGACAGCGACAGGGCGAGACGGTTTCGCGTTGGTGAGAGTTCGTGGAGACGGAGCGCGCAACGATGCGCCGGGCAGTAATTCGGTTTAACTGACTGTAAGGCGTCGGCTTGGTTGTAGGACGAATCGCCGGAGCAAATAGGTGCGCGGCTTTTTCGCTTCAGGCACGGCTCGAATGCTGTGTCCGGAAGCTTTTCAGTACCGAACCCCTTCCTTTGCCCCCCTTCTGCGTGGACGCGCTTGTCGCAAGCCGCCGCGCGCACCGATTTATGAAAACCCTCCTCCGGTTTAATGCGCTCCGCTTTTTGGGCGGGCTGTTGTTGCTGGCGCTGCCACTCACGGCGGCTCCTTCGTTGATGGAAAATCTGGGCCGTGGCACCGTGGCGTTGCGAACGAGCCCGACCGACGTGTTCGTTAGCTGGCGTTTGCTGGGCACGGATGCCTCGGATGTCTCTTTCAACGTGTATCGGTCCACGGGAGGCGGAGCGGCGGTAAAGCTGAACGGCTCGCCGATCACGGCGCCGACGCACCTGGTGGATGGCACGGCCGATTTCGCGCAAAGCAACGCGTATTCGATCGCCGCGATCGTGGGCGGCGTGGAGCAGCCGGCGGGATCGGTCTTCACCCTGGCTGCCAACGCCGAGGTGAAGCCGTATCTTTCCATCCCCTTGCAAATCCCGGCTGGCGGAGTCACGCCAGCGGGCGAGGCTTACACCTATTCGGCCAACGATTGTTCGGTCGGTGATCTCGATGGCGACGGCGAGTACGAGATGATTGTGAAGTGGGACCCCTCGAATTCGAAGGACAACTCGCAGTCCGGCTACACGGGTAATGTCTATCTCGATGCCTATAGACTCGACGGCACGCTCCTGTGGCGCATCGACCTTGGTCGCAACATTCGCGCGGGCGCCCATTACACGCAGTTTCTTGTGTATGATTTCGATGGAGACGGCCGGGCCGAGCTCGTCTGCAAAACCGCGCCGAATACTAAAGACGGCACCGGTACGTTCATCGGGCAGGCGGGCAAATTCATCGGCACGCCGAGTGCGGCGATCGATCACAACGCGGATTACCGCAACAGCGGCGGCTACGTGCTGACCGGACCGGAGTTTTTCACTGTGTTTGACGGCCTGAGCGGCGGCGAACTGGCGACGACCAACTATGTCGTCCCGCGTAATAACGACCCCGCCAGCAGCAACGTGACTGCGTGGGGCGATGACTATGGCAATCGCGTGGACCGTTTCCTCGCGGGTGTCGCCTACCTCGACGGCCAGCGTCCGAGCATCGTGCTCTGCCGCGGCTATTACACGCGCGCAGTCGTTGTGGCTTGGGACTGGCGCGGCGGGCAGCTCACGCAGCGCTGGACGTTCGATTCCTACGCGGGCACTCCAAACGCGCCGTATGCCGCATGGAGCGGACAAGGCGCGCACTCGCTCACGGTCGGCGATGTCGATGGGGACGGCCGGGACGAAATCACCTACGGTGCAGCCGCGATCAACGACGACGGCACCGGTCTTTATTCCACGCAACTCGGCCACGGAGATGCGCTCCACCTGAGCGACATGGACCCCAGCCGGCCGGGCCTGGAAGTCTGGATGGTGCATGAAGACCCGGGCAGCTACGGCGGGAACGGCGGCGAGTTTCGCGATGCGCGGACGGGGGCGCTTATCTTCGGTGTAAGCGGTCAGGGTGTGGACATCGGGCGCGGCGTCGCGGGCGACATCGACCCGAATCACCCCGGTTATGAAATGTGGGCTTCGCGCGGCGGGCTCATGTCAGCGAGCGGAACGCAGATCAGCACCTCGCGCCCAGGCCAGATGAACTTCATGTCCTGGTGGGATGGCGATCTGCTCCGCGAGCTTCTCGACGGCAACACGATCAGCAAATGGAACTGGACCAACAACACGGTCAGCGCGCTGCTTTCCGCCACGGGTGCATCCTCCAACAACAGCACCAAGGCCACCCCCAATCTCTCGGGTGATATCCTCGGCGACTGGCGCGAAGAACTGGTCTTGCGCTCCAACGACAGCTCGGAGCTGCGGATTTATTCCACCACGATTCCCACCGCGCATCGTATCGTCACGCTCATGCACGACCGTCAGTACCGCACGGCCATCGCGTGGCAGAATGTTGGATACAATCAGCCGGCTCATCCGAGCTTCTTCCTTGGCGACGGCATGGCGACCCCGCCCGCACCTGACATTGTCACCTCGCTGGGCGCGCTCGGCTCGCCCGTGCCCGCCGTGGTGTCGGCCAACCGTCACGATCCGCTCCCAGCCGGTACCGGTGCGGCGAGCGTCACGTTCCGTATCACTTTCAACACGCCTGTCACCGGCGTGAATGCCCCTGATTTTCTCGTCGCCACGACAGGAAGCGTTGTCGGCACCGTTACCGCAGTCACGCCGCTCAGCGCGGTCGCCTACAATGTCACTATCGGCAGCATCACCGGCACCGGCACTATCCGCCTGGACCTCGCGGCCAGCGGCACGGGAATCGTTTCCATCGCGGAGGGCACGCCCATCGCCAGCGGTTTCACCGCCGGTCAGATCTATAACCGTGCGACTCTCGCCTGGATCAATCAGGTTTCAGGCGGCCTCTGGAGCGAAACCGCCAACTGGGACGGCGGCGTCATCGCGAGCGGTGTGGGAGCCATCCCGATTTTCGGAAACTTCAACCTCACGGCCAGCAACACCGCCCGCCTCGATGCGCCCCGCACACTCAGCGGCCTGACCTTCGGCGACGCCGACGTCACCTCCGCGGCAAGCTGGACCATCGACGACAATGCCGATCCGGCCAATGTGCTTACGCTCGATGTCACCAGCGGCAGCCCGGCCATCACCGTAGGCGCACTCGGCACTGGCGCCACGGCCACCATCGCCACGGTCATCGCCGGTACCGACGGGCTCACGAAAACGGGTGCAGGCACACTGGTGGTGAATAAAGCGAACACCGTGACCGGCGTCCTCGGCGTCACCGGCGGTACCCTCCGTATCGATACGGGTGGCTCGCTCGCTCCGGGCGGCACCAGCACTGTGAACGTGAACACCACCAGCGGCGCGACGCTCCTCGTCAACGGCGGCAGCTTCACCTCCGGCGGCCTTGTCACCCTCGGTGGCGGCAACACGATTCCCGGCATCTTCCGCGTGGATGCGGGCACCGCGACAATCAACGGCGGTATTCGCACCAACAACGACGGCGGCAGCACCGTGCGCATCACCGGAGGCGTCTTCACCGCCAACGACGTGAACATCCGCCGCAACAGCGCCGGCTCCGTCGACTACAACAGTGGCTTCATCGTCAGCGGCGGCACCTCCACTGTCGGCACGATCTGGCTCGGCAACAACAACTCCAATGGCGCGATGTCCGTCGAGGGCGGCTCTCTCACCGCCACAGGTGCGATCACTATCGGCAATAATTCCGGCTCTGCCCGCGGCGGCGGCATGAGAGTGACCGGCGGCCTGTTCAGCGCGACCAACGCGGCCAGCGGCATCGTCCTCACCCGCGCCTCCGGCAACGTCACCAGTGCGAATTTCAGCGGTGGCGTGAGCGAGGTCGAGAAGGTCACCTTCGGCTTCGACAACAACGTCGTCGCCGGCTCCGGCACTCTCAATCTTAGCGGCACCGGTGCGCTCTACCTCGGCGCTGGAGGTCTCGTTAAAGGCACCACCTCCGCCACCTATACCGCTGCGATCAATCTCACTGGCGGAACGCTCGGCGCGAAATCCTCCTGGACCACCGCTCTGCCGATGACCCTGACGAATACCCCTGCGATCAAGGCCGCCGATTCCTCCGATCTTGCGCGTGACATCACACTCAGTGGCGTGCTTTCCGGTGGCGGCGGCTTTGTCAAATCCGGTGCGGGCACCCTGACACTCACAGCCGCGAATACGTTCGCAGGAAACGTCGTGGTGGACGATGGGACTCTGATTCTGGCGTCCACGGGCAGCCTGGCTGCGGGCGGCATCGTCTCCGTCAACGGCGGGCAGCTCTCCGGCACCGGCGCGACTGTCAAGCCCATCGCCCTCAACGCCGGCGGGACCGTTTCCCCCGGTATCGGCGGCCCGGGTACGCTCACCGGCGCCTCGCTCGTGTGGAATGGCGGCGGCCAGCTAGCCTTTGATCTCGGTGCCTCGGGTGACCAGCTGATGCTCAGCGGTGCGCTGACAAAAGGCGCGGCCGGCGCGCATGTTTTTGCGTTCACCCCGATGACCGCTCCGGCGATCGGCGATGTCCGCACGCTCGCGACCTTTGGCTCCACGGATTTCGCCGCGACGGATTTCACCGCCACCGGCCTCGGCTATGTCCGCGGTGCGTTCGGCCTCTCGGGCGGCTCGCTCACCTTCACGATCACGAGTGACGGTTCCGGCTGGAACGCTTTCAACGCTTGGGCCGCTGCCAGCGGGTTGTCCGGCGATGCCAGCGGACCGTCCGACGACTTTGACGGCGATGGCTCCAGCAACCTGCTCGAGTTCGTTCTCGGCGGGGATGCAACACTAGCCGGACCCGACGCTCTCTCACTCGTGAAAGTCATCGATGCGGGCCAGGAATATCCTGCCCTTCGCTACACCCGCCGGGTAGCTCGCGGCGATGTCCTGATTGAGACGCGCGCAGCCACGACTCTTGACTTCGCCACATCGCTGGGCTCCGTCGAAGTGTCGGTTGCGCCGCAGGGCGACGGCACGGAAATCGTGATCGTTCGCTCGGCGGTGCCCTTCGCGCAGGAGCCCCGTCAATTTCTCCGCCTCTTCGTTACCCTTCCCTAAAAATTATGATCAAGCATCGCATCACCCTGCTGGCCGCACTCTGCGCCGGCGCATTGTCGGCCCAGGCCGGCACGACCGTTACCTCCGCGCCCTACGGCGCCATGACATCGACGATCTCCACTTCCACGGCTGGTTTGTCCTTCCCGTTGTCCTCCGATGTGTTCTCCAGTCGCATCGCTTCGAACGATGGAGCCACGCTGACCTTGGAAACTGCGGGACTTTCCGCCGTGTTGGACGCGAGCGGCAAATACTACGTAGAGATCGTTAGCGGGCCTCTCGAAGGCGAGCGCTTCGACATCAATACCACGCCCACGATCAACTCCGGCAAAGTCGTTCTCAGCCTTGCCGCCACCTCCAATAGCACGAGCAACGCGCTCTCGGAAAACGTCCTCGCCGGCGCCCGCGCCGTCGTCCGTCCGCACCTGACCCTCGGTAAACTGGGTGCGATGTTTTCGCCCGCGCTCGTCGGCAACGCCAATAACACCCTCGCCGACGGTGTACGCATCTACGGCGGTGTCCTCGGTCAGTCATCCTATTTCCTGCGCACCGATGGCACCTGGCGCAGCACCGCCACCGCCTCGGACCAGACGCAGCTCGTCATCCCCCCGGATTCCAGCATCGTCATGATCGTACGCTCCGGCGCGAAAAACTGGACCCACCTCGGCGTCGTCCGCACCAACGTGTTTCGCAAAAAGCTGAAAGTGGGTGTCCAAAGCTTCGCGACGGGCTTCCCGATCGATCTGTCGCCGGTGCAAATTGGCGCATTTGTCGATCCTCAGGAATCGGCCGCCATCCGTTGGACCGGATCGGATACGGTCGCCAAGGCTGACACGCTTGGCGTGCACGACCGAACGACCGACACCTACAAAACTCACTACCTGCGCGCTGACGGCACCTCCTGGTATCTAAACGGCGGAGCTGCCGCCGATCTTTCGGCCACGCCATTTATCCCGGGTCAGGGAGCTGTACTCCTCGGTCGCCAGAAAGCCGATCCTGGCTACCTCATCATCCGTCCCTTCAGCCTCTAAACGCTGAGATTTCGCACCCACGAGCGCGCCCCGTCCGGCGCGCTCTTTTGTTGGCCGTGTGGCCGACTGTCCGATTGAAAACGAACTGAATGTGCCGGCGCTTCGCGCCACACCTGCCGCGCTTTTCCCCGCCTCGCGCACCTCGCATCACCGGATGCGCCGGGCAATGACCCTCACCTGCCAGTGTCCCTCTCCATGCATCACCGTATCGCTTCTCCCACGCTCCGCCGTGCCCTGATCGCGGCCCTCGCGCTCGCCGCGAGCACCGCATCCACCTTTGCCATTCCCGCCTTCCCCGGAGCCGAAGGCTTCGGCGCCAACTCCCTCGGCGGCCGCGGCGGCTCCGTTTACGTCGTCACCAACCTCAACGACTCTGGCGCCGGCTCCTTCCGCGACGCCGTCAGCCAGCCCAATCGCACCGTCGTCTTCGCTGTCGGCGGCATTATCAATCTCACCTCAGGCCGTGTCGCGGTGAAGAACAACATCACCATCGCCGGCCAGACCGCACCCGGGCAGGGCATCACGATTTACGGCAACGGCGTCTCCTTCTCCAACGCCAGCAACACCATCACCCGCTACATCCGCTTCCGCCAGGGCATCAACGGCGACTCCGGCACCGACGCCGTGGGCATCGCCTCCGGCGATAGCATGATCTTCGATCACGTATCGGCCTCTTGGGGACGCGACGAAACCTTCTCCGTCAGCGGCTCCCCCAGCAACATCACCCTCCAGGACTGCGTCGTCTCCCAGGGCCTCCTCGTCCACTCGGCCGGCGGCCTCATGCAGACCGACGGCGGCGTCAGCGTCTTCCGCTCCTTCTACGCCGATAACTGGATGCGCAACCCCAAGGTCAAAGGCATCCACGAATTCACCAACAACGTCGTCTTCAACTGGGGCTCCGGCGGCGGCTACATCCTCGGCGACTCCGCCGGCCTTTCCTACACCAATATCGTCGGCAACTATTTCATCGCCGGCCCCAACACCGGCACCACGCCCTCCTTCATCCGCGGCAATCTGAACTTCAACGTCTACGCCGACGGCAACCTCGAAGACTTCGACCGCGACGGCGTCCTCGACGGCCTCCCGGTCCATCCACTCGACCAATCGCCCGTCGTTCCCGTCGCCACGCGCTACAACTATCCCGCCGTCGCCACGCTCCTCAGTGCGCAGGATGCCTACAACCACGTTGTCGCCTACGCCGGCGCCTCGCTCTACCGCGACGCCGCCGATCAATACGTCTTCAACGAACTCGCCTCGCACGGCACCGCTGGCGCGCACATCTACAACGAATCCGAAATGGGCGGCGTCGGCACCCTTGAAGGCGGTCTCGCTCCGAAGGACACTGATAACGACGGCATGCCCGACTGGTGGGAATCCGCCGCCGGCACCGATCCCCTCGTCGCCGATAACAACGGAGACCTCGACGGCGACGGCTACACCAACATCGAAAACTACATCAACGCCCTCGCTTACTCCGGCATCCCCGGCGCGCGTATCGAAGGTATCGTGACCGACACCGGCGTCTCCGGCACCGACGCCATCACGAGCGACACCACGATCAGCCTCCACGGCACCTCCGCTCCCAACCGCACCATCCTGATCTCGCGTGTCGACACCGGCCTGCTCGGCTCGACCGTAGCCGATGCCTCAGGCAACTGGACCTACGATTACACCGGCACCGTGCTGACGGACCGTCACTACGCCTTCACCGCCACGGCCGATCTCGGGGACGGCAAATACTCTCCGCCCTCGCGCGCTCTCGCCGTTCAGATCGACACCACGCCCGCCGACGCTCCCGTCATCACCAGCCTGGTTAGCAATCCCTCCCTCGCCTTCAACGGCACCGCCGAGCCGCTCTCCTCGATCGTCGTAACGCTCGCCGGTATCGGCGATGTCGGCACCGCCACGACCGACGGCTTTGGCAACTGGACCGCCGCTTACACCGGCGCTCCGCTCGCACCCGGCATCTACAGCTTCACTGCCACCGCCACCGACCTCGCGGGCAACACCGGCTCCGCCTCCGCCGATTACGTCGTGGACACCGGCCTTTCCTCGCCGGTCTTCACCAGCATCACGAGCGACTCCGGTATCTCCAACTCTGACCAGATCACCAACGACGCCACCCTCACGATCAACGGCACCGCCCCCGCCGGGTCCACCGTCTCGATCACGCGCGGCGGTGTTGGCGTGGTGGGCTCAGCCACGGCGGACGGAGCCGGTGCCTGGGTTTTCAACTATACCTCCACCACGCTGCCCAACGGCCAGCACACGTTCACCGCCACCGCATCCACTGGCTCCATCTCCAGCCCGGCCTCGGCGCCATTCTTGGTGACGGTTGACACCGCCCGTCCGACGATTCCGTCGCTCGTGCGCTACAACCCATCATCCCCGGCCACGGCCTCCAGCACGCTCGTCTTCCGCGTCACCATGAGCGAACCCGTCGTGAACACCAATCCCGCCGTGCCCGCGCTCAACGTCGACATCGCCGACTTCTCGCTCACCAAGACCCCTGCGAGCATTACTGGCGCGATCTCCTCCGTCACCCAGATCAGCCCTACCGTCTTCGATGTCACCGTCACCGGCGTCAGCGGCGACGGCACCATCCGCCTCGACCGCCCCAGCTCCGCGACCATCACCGATCTCGCGGGTAACACCACCAACAGCGGCTTCACCGGCGGCCAGTCGTACACGCTCCGCCTCCCCGGCAGTGGCGTCTGGGCCAACACCGAAGGTGGCGCCTGGAGCGACACCGCCAACTGGGAATCCAATGTCATCGCCACCGGTGCCGGCGCCACCGCCGACTTCGCCACCCGCGACATCGACGGCGCGGTCCCCGTCACACTCGACACGCCGCGCACCCTCGGTCGTCTCGTCTTTGCCGACGCCGATCCGAGCTCGCCCGGCCAGTGGACCGTGACCAACAACGGCAACGTCGCCAACGGCATCACCCTCTCCACCTCCGGCACGCCCACCATCGACGTCGCCTACACCGAGGCCAACGCTTCCAACCCCACGCTCGCCACCAACGGCCAGCTCATCCCCGCTACGATCGACGCGCCGCTTACCAGCCCGACCCTCACCAAGACCGGCTGGGGCACGGTGATCCTCACGCAACCCGCCACCATCGGCACCACGCTCGCCGTCAGCCAGGGCGTGCTCAAAGTCGGTCCCGGCGGCAGCATGACCAACACCACCGTCGCGGTCGGCAACAGTTCCCAGCTCCACGTATCCGGCGGCACCTACAACGCCACCGGCACTACCACGATCACCAACGGCGGTTTCTCCGGCGTCTACGTCTCCGGCGGCACCGCGAACTTCGCCACCATCACCAACACCGGCGATCGCGACGGCCTCGTGAAAAACACCGGCGGCACGCTCAACATCTCCACCTTCCTCATCCCACGCAGCGCCAGCGCCGACATCACGCTCACCAACGTCGACAGCGTCTTCCAGTACGGCTTCCTCGCACAGGGCGGCGTGACCAACATCGGCACCTTCACCCTCGCATCGAACAACTCGTGGGCTTTCTCCACGATCGACGCCGGTGAGGTGAACATCACCGGCCCGGCCACCCTCGCCAACCAAGTCACCAGCAATCGCGGCGCCCGCATGCGCATCAAGGGAGGCCGCCTCAATGTCACCGAGCCCAACGACGGTCTCGTGCTCGCCAAAAAGAACGGCAGCAACGCGAACAACATCGCCTCGCTCTATCTCTTCGGTGGCACCGCCACACTCTCGAAACTGACCCTCGGCTTCGATGCCACCGTCACCGGCGGTTATGGTCTTGTCTCGCTCGAAGGCGGCTCGCTCTACCTCGGCTCCGGCGGACTCGTGAAGAAGGGTACATTCAACACCTTCATCAACCTCTACTCTGGCCGGCTCGGCGCAACCGATTCCTGGTCCAGCTCCGTCCCGATGGCGCTCGTTGCCACCGGCAACGCCGCCATCCACGCCGCCAACGAAGCCGGTGATGCCCGCGACATCACGCTCTCCGGTGTGCTCAGCGACTGGTCTGGCACCATGCCTGCCGCCAATCTCCAGAACCCCGGTCAGGTCGCCTCCGGCGGTCCCGGCGGCTTCCGCAAGACCGGCGCCGGCACACTCACGCTCTCCGCCGCCAGCACCTTCACCGGCGATGTCGCCGTCGAAGAAGGCACGCTCGCCGTCACCGGTTCGCTCGCCGCAGGCGGAAGCGTTTCCGTCGGCGGAGTCCTCTCCGGCACTGGTACTATCGACAAAGCCGTCGTCCTCAACGCCGGCGGCACCATCGCTCCCGGTATCGGCGGCGCCGGTACGCTTCCGGCCGCATCGCTCACGTGGAACGGAGGCGGCACGCTCGCGGCCGACCTCGGCGCGGTTTCCGACCAGCTCGCCCTCACCGGCGCGCTGACCAAGGGCTCCGCCGGCGCCTACACCGTTGCCTTCGCTCCATCCGCCCCGCTGGCCATCGGCGCGAACTACACGCTCGCGACCTTCGGCTCGACCGACTTCGCCGCCGCCGACTTCTCCGCCACCGGCCTCGGCATTGCGAAGGGCACATTCACCGTGAACGCCGGCTCGCTGGTCTTCACCGTCACGAGCGACGGCTCCGGCCAGCTCGCTTACGACGCCTGGGCCTCCGGTTACGTTTTCCCGGCTGGCCTCGAAGGTCCCGCAGCCGATGCTGACGGCGACGGCGCGAGCAACCTGCTCGAATTCATTCTCGGTCAGGACCCGCTCTCGGCCGGTGTTGAAAACGTGAAACTCATCACAGTCGCGGACGGCGGCGCCGATTATCCCGCGCTTCGCTTCACCCGCGTCATTGCGCGAGGCGATGTCGGCATCGAAGTCCGCGCGACCACCAACCTCGACTTCTCCACGACGCTCGGCGCGGTTGAGATCTCCGCAATCGACCAAGGCAACGGCACCGAACTCGTCACCGTGCGCTCGGCCGTCTCGTACGCCATTCAGCCGAAACAGTTCCTCCGCCTCGAAGCTACGCTGCCGTAAGCGATCATTTATAAGCTGATTAGTTACCCCCGGGGCGCGCTCGCAGAGGCGCGCCCCTTTTTATTTCTCCCGACGAAGTTATCCGAGCGTGGCTACCATTGCCGCCACTCGCGTCCACTCGGTAGGATTCAGATCGTCTTTGCGTCCCGGAGAAACCTGCCGGTGATCGGTCATCCACTCGGACGACCAACGGTGCGCGGACCAGCGTGAGGCGAGCCATTCGCGCGCGGAGGCGAGCTGTGCATCGGTGAGCGGCGCGGCGTAGGTGTCGCCTGCGAAGGCGAGGCCGAGGAGGAAATCGTTGCAACGGCTGCGTCCGCGAAAAATGGATGCGCCCGCGTGCCACGCGATGTGCTCGTCGCGCACCAGTGTGCAGCGCGTGCCGTCGGGCGCGATGAGCGCGTGGTAGCTCACTTCGTTCTGTGGGCTCAGCATGAACGCGATCGTTTCCTCGAACGGTTTCGCGCTGTGGTGGAAGAGCACGCCGAGCCGTTCGTGCGCGGGCGAGACGGCGAAGTGGGGCGAGAACCGCTCGATCTCGGGAAACGCCATGGGGATTTCGAGCCGGTCAGTTTCCAGCGGCTGTTCACAACCGCCGCCAGGCCACCATGCCGAGCGAGAGCAGCATGCCGATACGGATTGCGCCCTCGAAGGTCATCGTGACGAGCACCCACTTGAGTCCGCACACGCTGCGTATGGAAAATCCCAGCACGCTCATGCCGATCATCGCCCCGACCTGCGGACGCCCGACCGGTTGCGTGAGCATGAGCGCCATCCACACCCAGTACAGGAGCAGTCCGCCGCTCCAGAAAAACGACAGCCATTCGCCCGGTCCGTGCTCGCGTGGATCGATCCCGCTCTGGATTTGTTTGATGCCGAGATACCGCTCGCCCGCCACCAACTGGCCGAGCTCGAAGAGCAGCCAGAGAGGCGCGAAGTAGAAGAGCGGCGAGAGCGGGTCCATGAAGACGTTGCGACCTGCCGTCTGGCCGGTCGGGAAAACGGATGCTCCGCCGGGAATAAATGACAAGCCCGCGGCCTCTCACCCCGATGAACCTTTTTGCGCGGATATTTGTCCCCATCGGTGCGCCGGTGGTTTTTTGACTTTGGCGTATTCCCGATAAACTCCTTCGTTCCCCATGAAACTCTCCGTTTTCGCCGCATTGATCGGCGCTTTTTTCCTGACCATGACAGCATCCGCAGCTCCCGACATGAAACCAAAAACCGAAACGCTCGTCCTTGGCGGCGGCTGTTTCTGGTGCACCGAGGGCGCCTATGAATTGGTGCCCGGCGTGAAGTCGGTTGTCAGCGGCTACACCGGCGGCCGCACGAAGAATCCGACCTACAAAGAAATCTGCACCGGCGAAACCGGCCACGCGGAGGTGATCCTCATCGAGTACGATCCGGCCGAGGTGACGCTGGAGCGGCTGCTGAATCTCTTCTGGGTCGTGCACGACCCGACCACGCTCAACCGCCAGGGCAATGACGTCGGCACGCAGTACCGCTCGGTGATCTACTATGCGAACGACACGCAGAAAGCCGCCGCCGAAAAAGCGAAGACCGACGCGCAGGCGAAATTTTCAGATCCCATCGTCACGGAGATCGCGCCACTCGGCGTGTTCTACACGGCCGAGGATTACCATCAGGATTACTTCCGCAAAAACCCGAACGAGGGTTACTGCCAGTACGTCGTGAAGTCGAAGGTCGACAAGATGAAGAAGGCGCTGGGGAAGTGAGCGAAATTCACGCGTGAGAAACCGGCGAGGAGTTTCGCCGTATGCGTTGCGATCAAGGCGTACGCCCTCATTTCAGATCATCCACTCGCCTTTGGCTTTAGGGTCTTCCTGCCATTGCCCCGCAACTTTCCTGAAAACCGCTATCACTCCACGATGCTGGTCCACCCCGTCGGTTAGATAAACGCCGACGGCATCGGTGCCCTTGCCGAACCGTTCTACACGCCAGGCTGTCATTTTATATCGGCTGGCCGTCGTTTGCCATTTGGGTGATTTCTCCTTCGGAAACTCCGAGAGCGGATGCTTCCGCCTTCCAGCTTCGAGCTACTGGGGCGGCGGGCGTTGAGGTTGTCGGGTTTGCTGAGCACCCGGCAGCAGCGAGTGCTACAACGATCAGGGGTATTGTCGTACGCATAAGTTTATCTCCGCCAAACTGTGTTTACGGCCCGCAACCGAGTCAGTCGCTTGCGGCGCTTGATGGGTAAAGTAGTAGAAAACTCTTTGGATGAAAGCGCGCTTTCTGAGGGTTTTGTTGGGGAGCTTTTAATGGCAGGCACTCCCGCTCCATCTTGAAACGGAAATAAAATGCGGGCTGGCGGTGGGGCGGGTTGGGGGTTTCGTTGCGCGCATGGCTGAATCGAAACCGATCAATCCCGCCGAGTCCGGGCTCGAAGTGCGCACGTATTTTGTCCGCAACCGCAACGCGCTCGTGGCGCGTGCGGACTTCGGGGAGTTGTACGTCGATTATTACCTGCATCTCGGTGAGCAGAAGATTCAGGTGGCTCCGGAACTCGATGCGATGTTCAAGCGGGCGCTCGCGGCGTTTGTGCTGCATTCGGCGTCGCGGCCGTGGAAGGAGATGACGGCGTGGACGATGAATTTCCAGGAGCCGCTGGTGAATCTGTTCCTCACGGGGGACAACGAGACGGGCGCGATCACGGGGCGCGTCTTCGATGAAGATGTGCGGCAGCTGGAGCAGAATGTTTTCTACTCGGATGTGGTGAAGCCGGGGCAGCCGAAGCGGCGGAGCGCGGTGAATTTCGCGGGGGCGGATCCGTTCACGGCGGTGGAGGCGTTTTATGCGCAGAGCGAGCAGCGGCCGGGGAAGCTGTTTCAATTGGGTGAGGAAGAGTTCGCGCTGGTGAGCGAGCATCCGGATTGCGACGCGGAATGGTTCGCGGCGCTGACAGCCGACCAAGTGCGCGAGTTGGACAAGGCGGAGACGCTTTCGCTGATGGAACGGCGGATCTATCGCTGGCACTGCGGGTGCAATCAGGAGCGGATGATGGAAGTGCTGGCACCGGTGATGCGGCAGGATGCGTCGGGGCTTTTTGGTGACGGGGAGAAGATCGAGATCCGGTGTCCGCGATGCGCGGCGCGTCATGCGATCACGCGCGAGGCGATGGAGGCGTTTGTGGCGAAGAAGCCATGAGCGAGATTTTGCGGACCATCTGGGCGGGGTTGCGCGAGGCGTCGTGGCTGGATCAGGCGAACCTGGCGCTGGGGATACTCGGCGTGGCGCTGATGATCCGGCGGACGCTGTGGGCGTTTCCGGTCGGGCTGGTCGCGGTGAGCGTGCAGGGAGTGCTTTTCTGGAAGGCGCAGTTTCCGGCGGATGCAGTGCTGCAGGTTTTCTTTTTTATCACTCTGGCGTGGGGCTGGCGTCACTGGGTGCGCGATCGCGGGGAGGCGCCGGAGCTGCCGGTGACGCGGCTGGGCGGTCGTGGAATTTTGGTGACGCTTGGGCTGGCGGGCGCGGCGACGGCAGTTTGGGCGGTGTGGGTGGGGCCGCGCGTGGGGGCGCAGATGCCGTGGCGGGATGCGTTCATCGCGGCGTTTAGCGTAGCGGCGCAGGTGCTGCAGGCGCGGAAGAATATCGAGAACTGGCCGGTGTGGCTGGTCGTGAATGCGGTGGCGGTGGCGTCGTACTGGAAGGCGGAGCTGGCTTACACGGCGTTTTTGTACGCGGTTTATTTCTTCCTGGCAGTGGCGGGGTGGCGGTCCTGGCGGATGGCGATGCGGGCGCAGGCGAAGGGAGTGCGCGGATGAGCGCGGGAGACGGGCGCGTGAAGCGCGTGGCGTTGTTTGGCACGGAGTCGACGGGGAAGTCGTCGCTCGCGGAGAAGCTGGCGGCGCATTTTGGCGAGCCGTGGTCGCGGGAGTATGTGCGGCAGTTTTGGGACGAGCACGCGGCGACGATTCGCGGCGGGGATCTGGATGCGATCGCGCGCGGGCAGATCGCGGGCGAGGAGGAGGCGGCGGCAAAGGCGAGGCGGGTGGTGTTTCACGACACGGAGCTGCTCACGAATGTGTTGTGGGCGGATCTGCTTTTCCCGGGGGAGTGTCCACCGTGGGTGAGGGCGGAGGCGGAGGCGCGGAGCAAGCGGATGGATTTGTATCTGCTGTGCGCGGCGGATGTGCCGTTCGCGGAGGATGAGCAGCGGGTGTTTCGCGACGATGCGGAGCGGCAGCGGAGCGCGGTACTGTGGCGGCGGACGCTCGAAGAGCGCGGGCTGCGGTTCGTGGAGATCGCGGGCGATTGGGAAACGCGCGAGGCGCGGGCAATCGCGGCGGTGAGCGCGTTGTTGACGGGTTGAGAAATAAAGACGGGCGGCGCGGACGGTCCGTTCTTGCGTGGGCGCGGGAGGCGCGGTGCGAATGGCGGCGTTCCGTTTTTCCCGCTCAACCCCAAGCCTACCCCTATGAAAATGCTCCGTCTCACGGGCGCCTTTGTCGCGTTCGCCTGCCTCGCACTGACATCGTTTGCCGCCGATCCGAAACCGGCCGCGGCTGAGAAGTCGCCTGCCGATCTGGCGTATGACGCGACGGTGAAGCTGATCGACGACAAGGAGGCGAAGCTGGATCAGTCGCGCTTGAACGCCGTGAGCAAAGCGGGGCGGGAGTTTCTGATCGCGTATCCGGATCATCGGTATGCGGGCAACGTGCTGTACAAGATGCTGAGCTGGACGGTGGTCTTGAAAGACAAGCAGCGCGGGATGCGCTCGATTTACTACGCGCAGGTGCAGGGCGAATTGCTGGAGGCACTGTTCGACGACAAGCTGAGTGCGGAATCGAAAGCGGCGGTGCTGGCGCTGGACACGGCGATGGCCGAGGGGCTTTTCCGCGAAAACTCGGTGCAGCCGGCGTTGTTGCGCTGGCGCGAGAAGCTGGACGCGCAGCTGAAGCAGCCCTCTGTGCGCGATTTCCTAAAAGATCGCGCGGCATCCTACTACGATGTGCTGAGCATGGTTAATCCGGGGGCGGCGACGAAGTTTCTTGGCGAACTGGCGGAGAGTGAGGACAAGAGCGCGTCGAACTGGGCGAAGGCGGAGCAGAAATTCGTGGAGGCGCGGAAAACTCCGCTTGAGTTGAACTTCACGAGTCTTGATGGGGCGGTGTGCGATCTGGCGGCGTTGCGCGGAAAAGCGGTTTGTTTGTTTTTCTGGTCGGCGGGAACGAAAGATCTGGGCGCGAAGGCGGATGCGCTGCGGACGAGCATCACAAACCTGGGTGCGAAGAATTTCGCCGTGGTCAGCGTGTGTGTGGACAAGGAGGCCGACCGCGAAAAAGTCCTCGCGGCGGTGAAGGAATCGAAGATGAAGTGGCCGGTGTATTTCGACGGCCAGGGAGAAGCGGGGGAGTTGTGCAAGAAGCTCAACGTGACGTCGCGCGGACTGCCGGTGATGTTGCTGCTCGATCAGCAGGGAAGACTGGCGTTCCTGCCGGCGGGTAAGCTCTCGTTCGATCAGAAAGCACTCGATGCGGAGGCGGCGCGTTTGCTGCAGCCGCCGAAGAAGAAGTGAGCAGGCGATCAAGTGGCTGGCGGGAGGGGCGGGGGCCGGGATTTTCGATTCTCGATTCTCGATTTCGATGGGCGGAGGATTCGATGCGGTGTGAGGCGTAGAAGGGGTTTGCGGCGGGCGGAATTTTTTTTGGAGCTGTGCGGCTTATGGGCACGACTTCGCTACCGCAGGATTATCTCGACCGTTTCGGCGGAGTGGCACGGCTGGTCGGGGTGGCGGGATTGGGGAAACTTCACGGAGCGCATGTATGCGTGATCGGCGTGGGCGGTGTGGGTTCGTGGACGGTCGAAGGACTGGCGCGGAGCGGTGTGGGGGCGATCACGCTTATCGATCTCGATGATGTGTGCGTGACGAATGTGAACCGGCAGTTGCCAGCACTCGAGGGTACGGTGGGGCGGCCGAAGGTGGCGGTGCTCGAGGAGCGGATACGGCTGATCAATCCGGCGTGTCGTGTGGAGACGCGGATGGAGTTTTTCACGAAGGAGTCGGCGGAGCGGTTGCTGGGAGCGGAGCGTTTCGATGTGGCGGTCGATGCGATCGACGGGATGACGCAGAAGGCGCTCTTGATCGCGGAGTGCGTGCGGCGGGGATTGAAGTGCGTGACGGTCGGCGGGGCTGGCGGGAAGCGCGATGCCACGCTGGTACGGGTCGGCGATCTGGGCGATTCGCACGGGGACGGGTTGCTGCGGCTTGTACGCAAAAAGTTGCGACGCGATCACGGGTTCGCGGGCGGGAAGGGGAATCAGTATGGGGTGCGGTGCGTGTCGTCGGCGGAGCATCCGGTTTTCCCGTGGGCGGATGGGACGTGTTCGACGGAGCAGGAGCCGGGTAGTGCGTTGACGCTGGATTGTGCGACGGGTTTTGGGACGGCGGTGTGGGTGACGGCGGCGTTTGGGTTCGCGGCGGCGCAGGAGGCGGTGGCGTTGGTCACCGGTGCGCGCTCGAACGGATCAGGCGGTGGCGGGATTTAAGAGGGCGCGGATGAGGTCGGCGGCGGTGTAGGTGTCGCGGTCGGGGCGAAAGAAGCGGGCGAGTTGGGAGAGGTCGTCGCCGGCGGTGATGAGGGGGAGTTCGGTTTCGTGGCGGCGCGATTGAGCGAGACCGACGGTGGCGGCGAGGCCGTTGCAGAGGCATTTGCGGTTGGCTGTATCCGATTCCTGGCCACCTTTGCGGACGTAGTCGGCGACGGGTTCGGCGGGGCAGCGGTAGCCGACGGTGCCGTCGGGGCGGCGGAAGAGTTGGCGGAGGTAGCCGAGGTCGCAGATGCGGGGGCGTTTGGCGTAGGCGAGGGCGTCGGAGAGGGTTTGCGAGAGCTGGGCGATCTTGAAGGGGAAGCCGGTGGGCGAGGCAAAGGGATCGGTATGGACGCGGGCGGTGCCGGAGCGGATGAGTTCGCCGAGGCGGCGTTTGAGATCGGGGAAGATGCCGGACTCTTCGCAGAGGGCGAAGGCGGTGCCGATCTGGACGCCGGCGGCGCCGTGGGCGCGGGCTTCGGCGATTTTTTCGCGTGAGGAAAACGATCCGGCGAGCCAGAAGGGGAGGCCGAGATCGCGGAATTTGGGGAGGTCGGGAAGATCGCGCGGGCCGTAGACGGGTTCGCCCGTGGCGGAGAGTTGGAGGGCGCCGCGGGGCGGGGCGTTGTGGCCGCCGGCGACGGAGCCCTCGACGACAAAGCCGTCGACCTGGCCGGTGGATTTTTTGGCGAGGGTGAGGGCGAGGGTGGCGGAGGAGACGATGGCGAGGAAGCGCGGGCGGGGCAGGGCGGGCGCTGACGTTGGGAAGAGGATACGCGGATCGAAGTGGACGACGGAGTCGGGCGCGTCGGGAGCGGAGCCCTCGATGTCGATTTTGAGCGAAGCGGGTTCGCCGCGGGAGAAGGCGTCGAGGATGCCGGGGATGGAGCGGGGGATACCGGCGCCCATGAGGACGTAGTCGACGCCGGCGAGCATGGCGCCGTAGAGCGAGGGAAGCGTGGGGAGCTGAATTTTTTCGAGGAGGTTGATGCCGACGGGACCGGAGTGGCCTTCCTTGGCGAGGAAGACTTCGGCGAAGCAGGCGAGGACGGTGAGCTCGACGAGGGATTGCGGCGGCTGGAGCGTGGGCAGGGCGGTGAGTTTGAAGGGAGCGCCTGGCGGGAGGCCGCCGGGGACGTAGAATTCTTTCCAGACGCGGTCGGCGATTTCGGGGATCGGGAAGTGATCGAAGGCGTGGCGGAGGTCGGCGTGAGGATCGCCCTGCTGGAGACGGCGGGCCAGGACAACGGGTAACAGGGTGCCGGATACAACGCCGAGCTGGCCGGCGAGCGCGACGGCGCGGGCGAGGCGCCAGTTGGAGACGGCGACGCCCATGCCGCCTTGGATAATGGTGGGAAGTGTCATGTGCGTTGGAGCGCGAGGTGCGTCGCGTCGCGATGCCGAAGCGCGCGGGCGGCGAATCCTGGCGGCTTTAACGGTGAATGCGCGCGGCGCGCGAGGGAAGGGCGGTCAGCGCGCGTGGCTGGCGAAAGACTGCGCGGATTTTGCGCGTGAAGCGCGGGCGAACGCGTCAGGAGGCGGGGCCGAAGAAGCGGAGGAAATTTTCCTCGATGCGGGAGGCGAGTGAGGGAAGCGATTCGCCAAGAAATGCGGCGAGGGCGGTATGGGCGGCCTCGATGTTGCCGGGGTGGTTTATCGGAGTGCCTTGGGGAGAGGGCGGGAGTTTGTGGGTGCGCCAGGCTTGTGGGAGGGGCATGGCGGGGGCGTCGGTTTCGACGAGGAGGCGGTCGGGCGGGATGTGACGGAAGGTATCCAGCTGGCGGGCACGGCGGTCGTCGAGGAAGTAGCCGTTGAAGGAGAAGTAAGCGCCGAGGGTGACGAAGGGTTTTATGAGCTCTGCGGGGCCGCCGTAGGCGTGAAGGAGAAATCCGCGGGCGGGAAGGGCGGGAGCGGCGCGCAGTGAATCGTGAAGCGCGCCCCAGGCGTCCAGGCAGTGGATGGTCGCTGGGAGATTGCGGGCGGCGGCGAGAGCGAGTTGGGCGTGGAAGACGTCGAGTTGTTCTTCGAGCGGAGCACGGCGGAGACCGGCGAGACGCGGGTCGTCGGGGCGGGCGCGGTCGGTCATCCAGCGGTCGAGACCGATCTCGCCGATGACGGCGGTGGGATGGGCGTCGAGAAGCGAAGTGAGCGTGGCGAGCCAGTTGGCGGAGCGGTTACCGGCATGCCAAGGGTGCAGGCCGAGGCAGGGAGTGAGCCAGTCGGCGTGAGCGGTGGTGAGAGTGAGGACTTGGGGCCAGTCGGATTCGGATGTGCCGTTGACGATGGCGCGGCGCAGACCGAGGGCGGGAAGCTGGGCGGAGATTTTTTTCCAATGCGGCGCGAGCCACTCGTCGTGGAGGTGGTTGTGCGCGTCGTAGAGCGGGAGGGGCATCGGGCGGAGGCGAGCGGGCAAGAGTGGCGTGGCAAACGTGAGCGAATCAGAGGTGTTTTTCTGCGAGGAGCTTGATGCGGGCGCGGACGGCGGCGAGGCCGTTGCGGCGGGTGGGGGAGAGGTCGCGATTCAGACCGAGCGTGTCGAAGAGTATCGGTTCGGTGGCGACGATTTCTGCGGGTGTGGCGCCGTCGTAGAGTTCGACCATCAACGCGACGAGGGCTTTGACCATCGGGGACTCGGCGTCGAAGCGGAGGGAGAGGCGGCCGTTGTTAAGTTCGCCGTAGAGCCAGACGGGGGAGATGCAGCCGGTGACGCGGGTGGCGTCGGTTTTTTGCGCGGCTGGCAGGATCGGGGCGAGGCGGGAACGTTCGACGATGAGCGAGAGGCGCTCGTGACGGTCATCGACGATGGAAAGATCTTCGATGAGGATGCGCTGTTTTTCGGCGAGAGTCATTTCTGAGATGAAAGAGCGTTGCTCGGACTGCGGGCCGTCGATGTGAGATGATCAAAAAAAACGCGCATGGCCCGAAGACCATGCGCGTGGATAGACAGGCGTCAAAACTCAGAAGTCGACGTCGCGGCAGCGGACTTCGAGCTGTTTGCTGACGAGATCGATCTGTTCCTCGGTGAGGAGTGCGCCGTTGCGGAGGATGATGGGCGCGATCTGCTTGGGGCTGGTCACGCGGATGGGGCCGACGGCGTGTTCTTCGACCCACCAGCCGGGGAAGGTGAGGATGGGCTGGACTTGAATGCGACGGCCGAGGAGCTGGGCGAGCCACTCTTCGAGCCAGAGCGCGCGGTCGCGGGCCTGGTTGAGGCCGTGAAAGTCTTCGCCCCATGGATACACGAGTTGCTGGCCGTCGAAGATGACTTTGTGTTCGGGGAATCCGGGACGGGCTTTGCCTTTGCGGCGGGTTTTTGTCTCGATCGCGTAGACACCCGTGGAGCCGACGATGACGTGATCGATATTGAAGACGGGGCTGGCTTCGAGAGCGGGCACATCGTGGAAGATGCGGAAGCCTTTGGAGCGAAGATCGTCGATCGTTTCGCCGACCACGCGTTCGCCGAAGTAGCCGAGGTAGTGGTTACGGCGTTTTTCGAGGATAGTCATCAGCCAGCGGGCGCTGAAGTAGAGAGCAACGCCGATGATGAGCAGCAGGCCGATGAGGCCCCAGATTTGATACGCGTCGGGAATGCGCGAGACACCCATGAGGCCGAAGACCATCAGCAGAAGTGGGGCGAGAGCGGCGCCGACGAGGTGGAGGAGGAGAGTGTCGTCGTAGTTTTCCAGCTTCTGTCGGAGCGTTTCGCCTGGAGCGCGGATAAGTTTTTCCTGTACGGGCGGACGTTCCTGGCGACGGCTGATGCGCCATTTCCAAATGCCAACGACGATGAGCAAGTAGATGACGACGTAACCAACCAAGTAGATGAGACCGGATGAGTTCATGGGAGTAGTAGGAAGCTTGGACTGAAGCTGAGGCGGCTAGACTGCGAAGGCGACGGTTGGTCGCTGCGGGGCGGGGGTTTCACTAACCTTTGACGACAAGGGGCTCGGGGCACTTTAAGAGAGATTAATGAACCCCGTCTCGGCAATCTCCTGGCTCTGGAAATCCCTGCGCGGACACAGCGTGACGTTCTCCGTGCTGATGGCGTTTGGGCTCCTGGGTTTTTCGGTGGTCCGGTGGGTGAAGCAAGGGCTCGGCGCTCTGGGCACTCCTTGGCTGTTGGTATTTATTCTACCGACGATTCTGATTGGGGTGCTGGCGAAGCGAGAGCGCGAGTGGATGCCCGATGAGAAGAGACGAAAGTTTTGGGCGAGGACGATTCTATGCTCCGCCGCGCTGCTCTCACTTGCTTTAGCGTTTTTGAAACCTGAGCCGAAGATTACTCAACCAGCACAAGCGAGCGGATCGACTGCAACGACGAGTTCGGAGGGTGCAGTCAGCGACGCCCCACAAAAGTCTGTGCGACCGCGCGGACCGTCGGGAAAATGACACGATTGGACTACTCAGCACTCGGAGTTGCGCCCCCGATCTTCTGTGTGCGGTACGAACATACGAGCGGCTTTGCTCTTGCGCACGAGGAGGAAACGCGGTGGCTTTTTCCTCCCGCTCGTAGCTGAGCGCATCACTTCTCGCGTCGCTGAACACCTGTTTGGGGGCGCTTTTTCAGACGAAGAATCGCAAATGCAGTCGCGACTTCTTCGAGCAAGTATTTTTCGCGAAATAAACCTTGCCGAGGTTTCCTCGGTTGGTAGCTTTCGCGCCTTTTCCTCATTTCACGACCTTCAATTCGTTATGCCGACCATCAATCAACTCGTACGCAAAGGACGTCGCAAAGTAAGCGCGAAGTCCAAGTCCCCGGCCTTGGCGGGCAACCCGTTCCGCCGTGGTGTCTGCGTGCAAGTCATGACCCGTACGCCGAAGAAGCCTAACTCCGCTATCCGCAAGGTCGCGAAGGTTCGCCTCACGAATGGCACCGAAGTCATTTCCTACATCCCAGACGAAGGTCATAACCTCCAGGAGCACTCGATCGTGCTCGTGCGCGGTGGTCGTGTGAAGGATTTGCCCGGTGTCCGTTACCACATCGTTCGCGGTACGCTCGATGCCACCGGCGTCGAAAAACGTCGTCGCAGTCGTTCCAAGTACGGCGTTAAGCGCCCGAAGGCCGCCAAGTAAACCTTAGTTCTTTTTAATATCTTCCGTCATGTCACGCCGCCACAGAGCAGATAAACGTCAAGTCGTCCCGGACATCCGCTACAACAGCCCGTTGGTAGCTCATCTCGTCAATGTCATCATGCAGAGCGGCAAGAAGAACCTTGCCCAGCGCATCGTTTACGGTGCGTTCGAGAAGGTTTCCGAGAAGCTCGAAAAGGGTGATCCGGTTGATCTGCTCATCGGTGCGCTCGAAAACGCCCGTCCGCGCTTGGAAGTGAAGAGCCGCCGTGTTGGTGGCGCTACTTACCAAGTGCCGATCGAAATTTCTTACGAACGCCAGGAGAGCCTCGCTCTTCGCTGGATCGTTGACGCCGCTGGTTCCCGTAAGGGCGTTCCGATGAAGGATGCCTTGGCATCCGAAATCGTCGACGCTTATAACAACACCGGCTCCGTCGTTAAGAAGAAGGAAGATACCCACAAGATGGCTCAGGCCAACCGCGCCTTTGCTCACCTCCGCTGGTAATAAACGTTAGTTAGCTCTTCCGCGTCATGTCTACCGCCGCTCCCGCCATTACCATCGTCACCGACAAGTCGAAGATCTCTTCGGTCAACTCGAAGGATCGTCCATTCCCGCTGGAATGGACCCGCAACATCGGTATCGCCGCGCACATCGATGCGGGCAAGACGACCACTTCCGAGCGCATTCTTTTCTACTCGGGCTCAGTCCATAAGATGGGCGAAGTTCACGAGGGCACTGCGGTCACCGATTGGATGGAGCAGGAACGCGAGCGCGGCATCACGATCACTGCCGCCGCTATCTCTTGCGCATGGAATGCCTCTTGGGGGCCATGGAAGGGCATCAAGCAGCGCATCAACATCATCGACACTCCCGGACACGTTGACTTCACCGCTGAAGTTGAACGTTCCCTACGTGTTCTCGACGGTGCCATTGCCGTTTTCTGTGCTGTTGCCGGTGTTCAGCCCCAGTCTGAAACCGTCTGGCGCCAAGCCAACAAGTACCGCGTTCCCCGCGTTGCGTTCATCAACAAGATGGATCGCACCGGAGCCAATTTCTTCCGCGCGATCGATGAGATGCGCGAGAAGCTTAAGGCCAACGCGCACCCTCTTTTCATTCCAATTGGTGCGGAAGAAAATTTCAGCGGTCTGATCGATCTTGTTCAGAACGTTGCCTATATCTTCGACGATACGACCGACATGCTCGGTCTCAATCCGGTCACCCGCGAGATTCCTGATAACATGAAGGCGGACGCCAAGGCGTACCGTGAGAAGTTGATCGAGGCCGTTTCTGATTTCGACGACGTCATCGCCGAAAAATATTTGAATGGTGAGGAAATCACCGTTCCCGAGCTGATGCTCGCGGTTCGCAAAGCCACGATCTCCCTCCAGTTTACGGGCGTCATCCCCGGCTCTGCGTTCAAACGCAAAGGCGTTCAGCGCTTGCTGGACTGCGTCGTCAATTATCTTCCCAGCCCCATCGACGTCCCGCCCATGAAGGGCCAAGACAGCGATGGTAAAGAAGTCGACGCGGTCGTCACCGACAGCGGCAAACTCGCTGGTCTCGCCTTCAAGCTCTGGAACGACCCCTTCGTCGGCCGTCTGGTGTTCTATCGTGTTTACACAGGCGTTCTGAACAAGGGAACCGCGCTGTACAATCCTCGCACCCGCCGCAGCGAACGTGTTTCGCGTCTCGTCCTCATGCGCGCGATGGATCGCGAGGAAATCGACAAGGCTTACTCGGGTGACATTTGTGCACTCGTTGGCGTCAAGGACGTCATCACCGGCGATACTCTCTGCGACGAAGATTTCGATATCCGTCTCGAGCCACCGTCCTTCCCTGAGCCCGTTATCGCAATGTCGATCGAGCCAAACTCGAAGGCAGATCAGGAAAAACTCGGTACCGCTCTCCAGCGTCTCGTCGCCGAAGATCCGACTCTCCGCGTCAAGACCGACCAAGACACCGGCCAAACGATTTTGGCAGGCATGGGCGAACTTCACCTCGAAATCATCATCGACCGCATGAAGCGCGAGTTCAAGGTCGAGGCCACTTCCGGCAAGCCGCAGATCGCTTACCGTGAAACCATCACGGCTGCCTCCGAAGCGGAAGGTAAGTTCATCCGCCAATCCGGTGGTAAAGGCCAGTACGGTCACGTCGTCGTCAAGATCGAGCCCAACGAAAAGGGCAAGGGCGTCGAAGTCATCAACGAGACCGTTGGTGGTTCCATCCCGAAAGAATTCATCAAGCCTTCCACCGAAGGTATTCTCGAAGCGTGCAACAATGGTGTGGTCGCCGGTTATCCGGTCGTCGACGTCATCGTCCGCATCGTCGACGGTTCCTTCCACGAGGTCGACTCGTCTGAAATGGCGTTCAAGATGGCCGGTATCTTCGGCTTCAAGGAAGCTATGAAGAAGGCGTCACCGATCCTCCTCGAGCCGATCATGGGCGTCGAAGTCACGACTCCAGAAGAGTACCAAGGCGACCTCATGGGCGACATCAACCGTCGTCGCGGTCAGATCCAAGGGATGGAAAACAAGGCCGGCGCTTGCATCATTTCGGCGCACGTCCCGCTCGAACTCCTCTTCGGTTACGTCACCGACATCCGCTCGCTCTCCAAGGGCCGTGCGTCTGCCTCGATCACTCCCTCGCACTTCTCGCAGGTTCCTAACGCTTCTCTCCAGAAGATCGTCGAAAGCTCCGTGAAGGCTCCGGCCCGTACCTAAACCCTCGTTCTTTTTCCGCCATGAAAGGCCAACGCATTCGCATCAAACTCCAAGGCTTCGACTATCGCGTCATCGATCAGTCCGCGCTCGAGATCGTCGAAACCGCCAAGCGCTCCGGCGCCCGCGTTTCCGGCCCGATCCCGCTCCCGACCCGCATCGAGAAGCTCTCGGTCAACCGTTCTCCGCACGTCGATAAGAAGTCGATGGAGCAGTTCGAGTCGCGCACTCACAAGCGCCTCATCGACATCATTGAGCCCACCGCCCAGACGGTCGATGAGCTCAAGAAACTCAATCTTCCCTCCGGCGTCGATATCACCATCAACGTTTGAGTTAACACTAACCAACATACATAGCAGCTGCCCATGTGCGCACCGCGCACCGCTGGGTTTCTCGCTAATGTAGGTCCTAAACGGAACTTTCCACCTACCACTTAGCCCATGATCTCTACGCTCCTAGGCAAAAAACTCGGAATGACGCAGGTCTACGACGCTCAAAACGTCCTGGTCCCCGTCACCGTGGTCGAAGCCGGTCCTTGCCCGGTCGTCCAAGTAAAGACGACGGAAAACGACGGCTACAATGCAGTCCAAATCGGCTTCTCCAAAAAGAAGTCCAAAAACACTTCCTCCGCGGAACAGGCGCACGCGAAGAAGGCCGGTCTAGAAGAGACCCCTCGCGTGCTCAGCGAAGTCCGCCTCGAAGCGGCTTCCGAACTCAAGGTTGGCGATGTCGTCACCGTTGCTGCCTTCACCGAAGGTCAGACGGTCGATGTCATCGGCATCACCAAGGGTAAAGGTTTCCAAGGCGTCGTGAAACGCTTCCGTGTCGCCGGCGGTCCCGCCTCCCACGGTTCCATGTTCCATCGCCGCATCGGTTCGGTCGGTATGCGCCAGACTCCTGGTCGCGTCTGGAAGAACCAAGCCATGCCTGGCCATATGGGTCAGCTGCGCCGCACCGTGCAGAACCTCACCATTGTGAAGGTTATCGCCGACAAAAACATCCTCCTCGTGAAGGGTGCAATCCCTGGCGCAAACGGTGACGACGTCATCGTCCGCACCGCCATCAAGGGCCAGTACCGCAAAGCCTAACCAACGAGGAACCAGCCCATGAATCTCAAAGTTTTCTCTTCCGACGGCACGTCCTCCAAGGACCAGGACTTCGGCATCCCGACCTTCGAAGGCGACAAAGGCCTCCAGGCGGTAAAAGAAGTCATCGTTGCCATCAACGCCAACGCCCGTCTCGGCACGCACTCCACCAAAACCCGCGGCGAAGTCCGTGGTGGTGGTAAGAAGCCCTGGCGCCAAAAGGGTACCGGTCGCGCTCGCGCCGGTTCCATCCGCTCGCCCCTCTGGGTCGGTGGTGGTGTCGTTTTCGGTCCCAAGCCCCGCGACTACTCGAAGAAGATCAACGCCAAGGTGAAGGCCCTCGCTTTCTCCCGCGCTCTCTTCGACCGCGCTGTCGCTGGCGAAATCGACGTGATCGAGAGCTTCGTCGCTCCGACCGCCAAGACCAAAGCCATGAATCAAGTCATCGGCCGCATCGCTCCCACGGGTAAAATCCTCGTGGTCGACGCGCAGTTCACTGCCGAAGCCGCCCGCGCCACGCGCAACATCGCCCGTGTTTCCATGCAGGAAGCTTCCAAGCTCAACACCCTCGATCTGGCCCAGTACAAGAAGATCATCGTTTCTTCGGCCGCCCTCGAGAAAATCATCGCCCGCGTTTCCGGAGGTAACTCATGAGCGCCAATAACGTTCTTAAACTCGTCCGTCTGACGGAAAAATCGAACAAGCTGTCGTCCGAATACGGCCAGTACACCTTCGAAGTTTTCCCCAGCGCCACCAAGCACACCGTCGCTGAAGCTGTCGAAAAGGCCTTCAAAGTCACGGTCACCCGCGTGAACATTCAAAACTACCGCGGTAAAAACAAACGCACCCGCAACGGCCGCTCCACCACGACCTCCGACTACAAGAAGGCGATCGTGACCCTGAAGGCCGGCGACAAGATCGAGCTCGTCTAATCCGCCCGGAGAAAACCACCATGGCTATCAAACCTTTCAGCCGCCCGCTCACGCCCGCTCAGCGCTTCACCTCGTTGAACACGGCCGATGGCGTCAGCAGCAAGCGCCCAGAGCGCGCCCTCACCGAGCCCAAGCACAAGACCGGCGGACGTAACGTCTACGGTCGCGTCACCTCCCGCCATCGCGGCGGCGGTCACAAGCAGCTCTACCGCATCATCGACTTCAAGCGCGACATCCTCGACCAGCCCGCCAAGGTCCAGGCTCTCGAGTACGATCCTAATCGTTCCGCCAACATCGCCCTCGTGTCTTACCCGAACGGCGAAAAGCGCTACATCATCGCTCCCGAAGGCCTCGTCGTCGGCCAGATGATCGTCGCCTCCGACAAAGCCACGACCAACGATTTCCTCGTCGGTAACAACTTCCCGCTGTCAATCATCCCGCCTTCGACCAAGCTCCACAACGTTGAGCTCGTCCCCGGCCGTGGCGCCCAGATCGCCCGCACCGCTGGCTCGTCCCTCGAGCTCGTTGCGATCGAAGAAGGTCAGGCCACGCTCAAGATGCCTTCCGGCGAACTCCGCCGCGTGAACGCCAAGTGCCGCGCTACCATCGGTATCGTGGGCAATGGCGACCACAACAAACAGTCGCTTGGTAAGGCCGGTCGCAGCCGCTGGCTCGGCAAACGCCCCCACGTTCGTGGTATGGCGATGAACCCGGTCGATCACCCCAACGGTGGTGGTCAAGGCAAGTCCAAGGGTGGTGGCGGTCGCCAGCACCTCGTGTCTCCTTGGGGTCAGCTCGCCAAGGGCTTCCCAACCCGTCGTCGTTCGAAGCCTTCGAACAGCCAGATCATCACCCACCACAACGGCCGCAAGCCACGTGGTCAGAAGTAACCCTGATCCTTTCGCACCATGGCACGTTCCATCAAAAAAGGCTTCTTCGTTGACTACCACCTGCTCGAGAAAATCGAGAAGGCCGTCAAAGCTGGCGCCAAGAAGCCCATCCAGACGTGGTCGCGTCGTTCGACCATCACTCCCGATTTCATCGGTCACACCTTCAATGTTCACAACGGCAAGGCCTTCGTGGCCGTGTACGTCACTGAGAACATGGTCGGCCACAAGCTCGGCGAATTCGCGCTCACCCGCGTGTTCAAGGGCCACGGCGGCATGACCCGTAAGGAAATCTAAGTTTAACCAATCAATCAAAAGGGCAGGGGGCCGCGTCCACCGCGGCCCTGCTGTCGCCTCCCTAATCGAAGGAATCTTAAAATCATGGAAGTCCAAGCACTCACTCGCTACGCGCGCATGTCCCCTAAAAAGGTGCGCGAAGTCGCCCGTACCGTCCAAGGTCGCAAGGCCAATGAAGCGGTCGATCTCCTCACGCTCATCCCGCGCAAATCCGCGCGCCTGATCGTCAAGACCCTCAAGTCCGCCATCGCGAACGCTGAGAACAACAACAACCTCTCCGCCGATTCTCTCGTCGTGAAGAGTGCGATCGTTGAAAACGGTCCCGTCCTCAAGCGCTTCAAGGCCGGTGCCCGCGGCACCGCGATGCCCCGCCGCAAGAAGATGTCCCACATCAAGATCGTCCTCTCGGACGGCAACTCGAACTAATCTCCGACCATGGGCCAAAAGACAAATCCCACAGGCTTCCGCCTCGCCGTCCGCCGTAACTGGCAGTCCCGCTGGTACGCCACGAAGAAGGACTTCCCCAAGCTCCTACTCGAAGACCAGATCATCCGTGAGAAACTCATGGAGAAGCTGAAGCAGGCTTCCGTTCCGCGCATCTTCATCGAGCGCGCTTCGAGCCGCGTCCGCGTCAAGATCTACACCGCCCGTCCCGGCATCGTCATTGGTCGCAAGGGCCAGGAAATCGAGAAGATCAAGGAAGAGCTCTCCAAGCTCACCGGCAAAGAGATCCTTCTCGACATCCAGGAAGTGAAGAAGCCCGAGATCGAAGCTCAGCTCGTCGCTGAAAACGTCGCTCTCCAGCTCGAACGCCGCATCGCTTTCCGCCGCGCCATGAAGAAGGCCGTTGAAATGGCCATGACCCTCGGCGCCGAAGGCATCCGTATCCAGTGCTCCGGCCGTCTCGGTGGCGCTGATATCGCCCGCCGCGAATGGCAGCGCAAAGGCCGCGTGCCATTGCACACTCTCCGCGAGAACATCGACTACGGCTTCTTCGAAGCCCGCACCCTTTTCGGCAAGATCGGCGTTAAGTGCTGGATCTGCAAAAAGGACGCTGAACCCACCGCCTGATCCGCTCTAACGGACTAACTATTTAGGAGAATACACTCCCATGGCTCTCGCTCCCGCACGCACCAAATACCGCAAATCCCAGAAGGGCACCCGCTCTGGCAACGCCAAGCGTGGCAACACGCTCGCCTTCGGTGAATTCGGCCTCCAATCCCTCACCCGCGGACCGATGACCGGTCAGCAGATCGAGGCGGCCCGTGTCACCATCTCGCGCCACCTGAAGCGCAAGGGCAAACTCTGGATCCGCGTTTTCCCACACAAGCCGGTCACCAAGAAACCCGCCGAAACCCGCATGGGTTCCGGTAAAGGTCCCGTCGAGTTTTACGTCGCCGTCATCAAGCCCGGCGCCATCCTCTTCGAACTCTCCGGCGTTCCCGCCACCGTCGCCAAGGAGGCCTTCCGCCTCGCCGACGCCAAGCTGCCCTTCCACTGCCGTTTCATCGTGCGTGAAGGCGCCACGGCCTAAACCGCAACCGTCCTCATAAAGACGCTCCCATGACTTCCAAAGAAATCCGCGATCTCGCTCCCGCTGAGATTAAGACCAAGCTCTCCGACATCCGCGCCGAACTCCTCCAGCTCCGCCTGAAGAAGAACACCGGCCAGGTCGAGAAGACCCACACGATCCGCGCTCTCCGCAAGGACATCGCCCGCCTCGAGACCATCCTGAACCAAAAGAAAGCCAAGGCTGCCTGAGTGCGCCGCTAGTCCCATACGATCATGTCCTCATCGACCCGTAACAAACGCAAAGACCTCATCGGCTTCGTCACCAGCCGCTCTGGCGACAAATCCATCAAGGTCACCGTCCCCTTCAAGACTCCTCACCCGCTCTACCACAAAGTCGTTAATCGCAAGACCGTCGTGCACGTTCACGACGAGAAGAACGAGACCAAGGTGGGCGATAAAGTGGAGATCATGGAAACGCGCCCCCTCAGCCGCCTCAAGCGCTGGCGCGTGATCAAGGTCCTCGAGTCCGCCGTCGTCGCTGGCGCTGCCGTCACCGAAAACGATGTCGCGGCCACCGTCCCGACCAAAACCAAGCAGGCCGCCGCGCCCGCTGCTGAATAACCCACTTAAGAGTCACGCGTCATGATCCAACTGCGCTCCATTCTCGAAGTTGCTGATAACACCGGTGCCCGCCGCGCCGCTATGATCAGCAAAAAAGGCCAGAACACCACCACCGCTGCCGTTGGCGACGTCATCACTGTCCACATCAAGGCCAGTGCGACCGAAGCCACCGTCAAAAAGGGTGAAGTTGCCAAGGCCGTCGTCGTCCGCACCAAAGCTCCCGTCCGCCGCGCGGATGGCAGCTACCTGCGCTTCGACAGCAACGCCATCGTCATCATCGATGCGACCAACAATCCCAAGGGCACCCGCATCTTCGGCCCCGTCGCCCGCGAACTGCGTGCGAAGAACTTCATGAAGATCATCTCCCTCGCTCCGGAGGTTCTCTAACATGGCTACGAAATTCCACGTCAAACGCGGCGACCAAGTCGTCGTCATCGCTGGCTCCCACAAGGGTAAAGCAGGCAAGGTCCTCGAAATCCGCGCGTCCAAGAACCGCGCAGTCGTCGAAGGCGTCGCCATGCTGAAGCGCCACACCAAGAAGTCCGAACAGCACCCCAACGGTGCCATCGTCGAACGCGAAGGCTCGATCCACGTGTCGAACCTGATGCTCCAGTCGACGTTCGACTCCAGCAAACGCAAGAAGTCCGCTTAATCCTAAGTCGTCTTCCTTCACTCAAGGGCGAAATCACGCTTGCCACGCCACATCGCGTGCTGCGTTATTTCGCCCCTTTTCCTCTAAAAACACACTCAGATGTCGTCGGGTCGGAAATCCGATGGCCTTGCACCAATGAGCACCACCTACACTCCCGTCCTCAAGAAGCTCTACAACGAGCAGATCATTGCCGAGCTCACCAAGAGCCGCGGCTACACCAACAAGCATCAGGTCCCGAAGATCGTTAAGATCGTTCTGAACACTGGCATCGATGCTGACGCCGACAAGAACCAGATCGCCGACTCCGCTCGCGACCTCGGTCTGATCGCCGGTCAGAAGCCCGTCCTCACCCGGACCAAGAAGGCGATCTCCAATTTCAAGCTGAAGCCCAATCAGGTCACCGGCGCTTTCGTTACCCTCCGTGGCGACGCCATGTGGGAATTCCTCTTCCGCCTCCTCTCCGTCGCTCTCCCGACCATCCGCGACTTCCGCGGTGTGTCCCCGAAGCTCGACGGCCAGGGCAACTATAACCTCGGCGTTGCCGACTTCACCATCTTCCCGGAAATCACCGTGGAAAACGTCAAGAAGAGCATGGGCCTCGATGTCACCATCGTCACCACCGCTACGACCGACGAAGAAGGCCGCGAGCTCCTGAAGCTCCTCGGCATGCCTTTCCGCCGCACCGAGCCTGCTGCGCCCACCAAGACCGCCGCTTAATTTAACTGCCTCTCGCCATGCCGAAAACGTCCGCCATCGAACGCAACAAGAAGCGTATCGCCCTCTCCGCCAAATTCGGTGCCAAACGCGCCGAGCTCAAGGCCATCCTCGCCAACCCAGCGACCACCGACGAAGAATTCTACGCCGCCCAGAAGAAGCTCCAGAAGCTCCCGAAGAACTCGGCTGTCGAACGCGTTCGCAATCGTTGCTCCATGAGCGGTCGCCCACGCGCCTTTATCGGCCGTTTCGGCGTCTCCCGTATCACCTTCCGCGAACTCGCTCTCGCCGGCAAGATCCCCGGCGTCACGAAGTCCTCTTGGTAATAAACCCTTTCGCCCGCGGGAGTCGGATATGACCCACGGGCTCCAAACAAACATCCACCATGACTGATCCAATCAGTGATTTCCTGACCCGCCTCCGCAATGCGTCGAAGGCCGGTCTCGCCGAGTGCATCATCCCGCACTCCACACTCAAGGAAGCCATCGCAGGCATCCTTAAAGCCGAAGGCTATGTCTCAGACCATAGCAACGGTTCCGACGAACAGGGCCACAAGACCCTCGTCGTGAAAATGAAGTACGTCGAAAACGCCCCCGCGCTGACCAATCTCACGCGCGTCTCCACTCCGGGCCGTCGTCTGTACTACCGCTACTCCGAAATTCCGCGCGTCCTCAACGGCCTCGGCATCGGCATCCTCTCGACCTCCAAGGGCGTTCTCAAAGACGGCGATTGCCGCCGCGAGAAGGTCGGTGGCGAGCTCATCTGCAACGTCTGGTAATCAAGGAGCACGCACACATGTCCCGCATTGGTAAAGTTCCCGTTCCCATTCCAGACAAGGTCAAGGTCGACGTCAAAAACGGCACCGTCCTCGTCGAAGGCCCCAAGGGCAAAGTCACGAAGACCTTCGCTCCAGAAGTGAAGATCTCCGTCGCCGACAAGAAGGTTTCCTTCGCTCCGGCCGACGACTCCCGCTTCGCCCGCGCCATGTTCGGCACCGCCCGTTCCATCATCGCTGGCATGGTCAAAGGTGTCACTGAAGGCTACGTCAAGGACCTCGAAATCCAAGGTGTCGGCTTCAAGGCCAACCTCAAGGGCAAGCAGCTCGACCTCGCGCTCGGCTACTCGCACCCGATCCTTTTCGATATTCCGGAAGGCATCAAAATCACCGTCGCCGATCAGACGAAGGTGAAAATCGAAGGCTGCGACAAGCAGCTCGTCGGCGCCGTCACCGCGACGATCCGCTCCTACTACCCACCAGAGCCATACAAGGGCAAGGGTGTCCGTATCGTTGGCGAACGCGTCCGCCGCAAGGAAGGCAAGACCGTCGCTTAACGCGACACCGCCTCCTCCACTTAAACCCACATTTACGGGATACATCCCATGTCCAACACTATCCGCAAAGCCGACCTCCTCCAGAAGCGCCGCTGGAGAATCCGCAAGAAGGTCCAAGGCACCGCTGCACGCCCGCGTCTCGCGGTCCGTTTCACCGGCAAGCACGTTTACGCCCAGGCGATCAACGACGACACCGCCACCACGCTGGTGTTTCTGTCCAGCCTCGATGCCGAGCTCCGTAAGAACAAGCTCGCCGCCAACATCGCCGGAGCGAAAGCCCTCGGCGCCGCCTTCGCCACCAAGGCCAAGGCCGCCGGTGTCAGCACGGTCGTCTTCGACCGCTCTGGCGCTCCCTACCACGGTAAAGTCAAAGTCTTCGCTGAAGCCGCTCGTGAAGGCGGTCTCGTATTCTAATCATGAGCACTGAAACCACTCCTCCGATTCCCTCCACCGGTCAGGCTCGTGAAGGCGGCCAGAATCGCGACAACCGCGGCGACAATCGCGGTCCTCGTCGTGATGGCGGCAACCGCGGCCCACGCCGTGATCGCCAGCCTGAGGCTCCGTCCGATGGCCCGCAGATGATCGAAAAGGTCGTCTTCATCAATCGCTGCGCCAAGGTCGTTAAAGGTGGCCGTCGCTTCTCGTTCTCCGCTCTCGCCGTTGTCGGTGACGGCAAGGGCAAGGTCGGCATCGGCTACGGCAAGGCCAACGAAGTTCCCGACGCCATCAAGAAGGGCACGGCCAACGCTCACAAGCGCCTGGTCGACGTGAAGCTCAAGGGCGACACGATCTCCCACGATGTCTTCGGCGAATACGACGGTGGCCGCGTGCTCCTGAAGCCCGCGACCTCCGGTACCGGCCTCATCGCTGGTGGCGCTGTCCGCGCTGTTCTCGAAGCCGCTGGCGTCAAGAACGTGCTCACGAAGTCGATGGGTTCCTCGAACCACATCGCCGTCGTTCACGCGACCCTCAACGGCCTCCGTAAGCTTCGCCTCGCGCAGGAAATCAAAGACGTTCGCAAGGCCTCTGTCTAAACGACACGCTTCACGCGACTGCTCCGCAGTTTTAAGCTGACGCTCAACGGGTTTTTCCCGCTGAGCGTTCAGCGTTAAAAGCCGGAGTGTTATTCCCTCTCATTTTTCTCAAACAATCCGAGTCTCACCCGCGAAAAAGCAGGGTGGGGCGCATCTAGGAAATCTATGAAACTCCACGAACTCAAAAACGTCCCCGGTGCTGTGCACCGCAAGAAGCGTGTTGGCTGCGGCGAAGGCGGCGGCCACGGCAAGACCTCCGGTCGCGGTGGCAAAGGCCAGACCGCTCGTTCCGGCGGCTCGATCCGTCCCGGCTTTGAAGGCGGGCAGATGCCCCTTTATCGTAAGCTCCCGCACCGCGGGTTCAACAACTACAACTTCCGCACCACCTACGCGACGGTGAACGTTGGCGATCTCGCCAAGCTCGACGCCTCGGTGACCGAAGTGAATGCCGAAGTGCTCGCCCAGAACGGCCTCATCCGTGCTGACGGCCGCGCACTCAAGGTTCTCGGCGACGGCGAAATATCCCGCGGCCTCAAGGTCACGGCCGCCAAGTTCTCCGAGTCCGCCAAGGCGAAGCTCGAAAAAGCCGGCGGTCAGGCTATCAGCGCCTGATAGTCGCAACGTTCGACTTGTAGAAATCGACCGGCGTCCGCAAATCTGCGCGCCGGTCGTTTCCCTAAGCAGGGTCCCGCATCACCACCCATCACTTCCCCACACCAGTGCTCTCCGCATTCACGAACTCGCTGAAAATTCCTGAGCTTCGCTCGCGTATTTTCTACACCTTGGCCCTCCTGTTCGTCGCCCGTGTAGGCGCGCACATTCCGCTTCCGGGCCTCGACCCGCAGCCGCTGCAGAACTTTTTCGCAGCGCAGACGGCGGCCGGTTCTGGCGCACTGATGGGGCTGTATAATATGTTCACCGGTGGTGCTCTCTTGAAGGGTGCCGTCTGCGCGCTCGGCATCATGCCGTACATCAGCGCTTCGATCATTTTCCAGCTGATGACTGCGGTTGTTCCCGCGCTCAGCCGCCTCCAGCAGGAAGGCGATGTCGGTCGTCAGAAACTTACGCAATACACTCGCTACGCGACGGTCATCATCTGCGTCATCCAAGGTGCACTTCTGATCGCAACCCTTGAAAACCCCGCCCGTCTTTTCAGTGGGTACGATGTAAATACTTACGGCGCGATCGTCATCGAAGAGTCGCACACTCTCTTTTTGATTACATCGGTTATCTTTATGACCGCAGGTACGATGCTCCTCATGTGGCTCGGTGAACAAATCACCCAGCGCGGCATCGGCAACGGCGTTTCGCTCCTCATCACCGTCGGTATTCTCGCCGATATTCCTGGCGCTGCCACGGCCACCTATCAGCTCTTTTTCGCACCCATCGGCGTCGCCAAACTCGGCCCGATCGAAGGCGTTATCATGGTCGCTCTTTTCATCTTGGTCACCATGGGCATCATCATGGTCGTCCAAGGTCAGCGCAAAATTCCGGTCCAGTACGCCAAGCGCCAGGTCGGTAACAAAGTCATGGGCGGTCAGAGCTCCTTCCTCCCGCTCAAGGTCAACTACTCCGGCGTCATGCCCGTAATCTTCGCCAGCGCCATCCTTCTCTTCCCCCAGCAGATCTTCTCCTGGCTCGGCGCGACAATGAACTGGAAGTGGATGATCGAGGCATCCAACGTCCTCGTCCAGGGCCGCTTCGCCTACTACGCCTTCATGGCGTTCCTCATTCTCTTCTTCAGCTATTTTTGGGTGTCCGTGATGTTTAAGCCGATCCAGATCGCTGACGACCTCAAGAAATACGGCGGCTACATCCCCGGCGTCCGTCCCGGCGAACCGACCGCCAGCTTCCTCGATTTCATCATGACCCGCATGACTCTTGCGGGCGCGATCTTCCTCACCTTCATCGCGGTCATGCCTGACCTCGCTCTCCATCAGCTCGACGTTCCTCAGCGTATCGCCGTCTTCTTTGGCGGCACCGGTATGTTGATCACTGTCGGCGTCATCCTCGACACGATGAAGCAGATCGAGACCTTCCTCTTGCAGCGTCATTATGACGGCTTCCTTAAGAAGGGCCGCATCCGCGCCCGCAACCCCTCGACCGCCAGCGCCATTGGCGAAGCGGCCGACATGAAGACCGTTGGCAAGCTCTGGCTGGTCCTCGGCATCATCTTCCTCGTCGGTATCGCCGCTTGGGCCGCGAAGTTTTTGCAGCATCCTTAATTGGTTCTTTACTTCGGTCGTAGTGGCTGCAATTTCCGACCTCTTTCCCTCTTTCGGCCCTCCGGCCAAAATGAAGCTAGTCATCGCTGGTTCTACCGGTTCTCCCTCGGAAAACTTAATGAATCAGCTCCGTTCTTTGAATATTGAGCACGTCTCTCCAGCCGCCCTTTTGAAGCTGGAGATTTCGCGCCGCACGCCTCTCGGCCTCACCGCTGAACGGCTTGCTCAGCAGGGGAAATCCCTCGCTGAAGATTCCATCCTCGCTCTCATGCGACGCTGGTTCTGGACGCGCAAACCTGATGCGGGTTTCGCCCTCAGCGGCTTCCCGGCTACGTTGCTCCAAGCAAAAGTACTCGACGAATGGCTCGATGCCCGCGACGAAGACCTCAATGGTCTGATCGTCGACGGTTCATCCTCTGAAGCCGTCGTCGTCCATTACCGCACGCTCGGCTTCGATGTCATCGAGACCAGCGCGCTGGCGGCCTGATTATGATTCCGATCAAAAACAAAGACGGAATCGCCCGCATGCGTGAAGCATGCGCCATAGCCGCGTCGGTTCTCGACCTTCTCAAAACGAAGGTTCAGCCCGGCATTTCTACTTACGACTTGGATCAAGCTGCCCGACACATGATCGAGCAGTTCGGAGCCCGGAGCGCCTGCTACGGCTACAAACCACCGCGTCATCCGGCTTATCCCTCGTACTCCTGCATCTCCGTAAACGACGAAGTCGTTCACGGCATCGGTTCTCTGAAACGCATCCTCAAGGATGGTGATATCGTTTCGCTCGACGTCGTCGTTCAGTACAACGGCTACATCGGCGACAACGCGTTCACGATGCCGGTCGGTGCTGTCTCTCCTCGTGTCGAAGAACTCCTTCGCGTGAGCCGCGAAGCCCTCGATCTCGGCATCCAGCAAGCCACGGTCGGTAATCGCATCGGCGATATCTCGCACGCGGTTCAGGTCCATGTTGAGAAACATGGCTTCAGCGTCGTTCGCGACATGGTTGGCCACGGGGTAGGGGTTTCGATGCACGAAGAGCCGCAGATCCCGAACTTCGGTCGTCGCAACTCAGGCGACAAGATCAAGCCCGGCATGACGCTCGCCATCGAGCCGATGGTGAATCTCGGCGGATACAAAACCAAAGTCCTTAGCGACCACTGGACCATTGTCACCGCCGACGGATCGCCCTCCGCGCACTTCGAACACACCGTGCTCACGACAGAAAATGGCCCCGAGATCCTCACAATCCCGAGGCCGCTCAATTCACTTTCCACCGCGCCCATCCAACCCACGGCCGCGCGTTAAACCGCTAGCTCCTCAACACTCTCAACCAAACAACTCTTAACTAGAAACTATATGCCACGTCTCCTCGGTGTAGAAATCCCCGCGAAAAAGAAAGTCGCGATCTCCCTCCGTTACATTTACGGCATTGGCCCGCAACGCGCGGACCAAGTCGTCCAAGAAGCCGGTATCGATCCGAATCAGCGCGCCGATGCGCTCACGGAAGAACAGCTCAACAAGATCCTTCACATCATCACCGAGCACAAGTGGGTGGTTGAGGGCGATCTCCGCCGCGAAATCACCGGTAACTTGAAGCGCCTTCAGGCGATCAATTGCTACCGTGGCGTTCGCCACCGCAAGAGCCTCCCGGTTCGCGGTCAGCGTACCAGCACCAACGCCCGCACCCGCAAGGGCCCACGTCGCACCGTCGGCGTGTCCAAGCCAACCGCTCCCGCCAAGTAATCCTTTATCGCCATGGCCGAAGAAAAATCCGCTCCCAAGAAGGCTCCTAAAAAGGAAGCCGCACCCGCCGCCGCTGGCGCCGAAAATCAAGCCGCTCCAGCCGCTGAAAAGCCCGCTCGCGCTCCTAAAGCCAAGAAGGATGCTCCCGCCGCTGAAGGCGCTGCTGCTCCAGCCGCCGCCGCTCCTGCTGAAAAGCCAGTCGAGCTCGTCGGTGGTGTCGCCAAGCAGCCCACCGCTGAAGAACTCCTCAAGGAAGAGATTGGCGCGATCAAAGTTCGCAAAGCCAAGGGTTCGAAGAACGTCACCTCTGGTGTCGTCAACGTCCTCGCTTCCTTCAACAACACGATCGTCTCGATCACCGACGCCAAGGGTCAGGTCATCGCCTGGTCCAGCGCCGGCAAGTGCAACTTCCGCGGTTCCCGCAAATCCACCGCCTACGCCGCGCAGGTCGTCGCTCAAGACGCCGCCCGCAACGCCATGTCGCACGGCCTCAAGGACGTCGTCATCAAGCTCAGCGGTCCCGGCCTCGGCCGCGACTCCGCTGTCCGCGCCCTCCAGGCCATCGGCCTCGAGATCTCGTCGATCATCGACGTGACCCCGATCCCGCACAACGGCTGCCGCCCACGCAAACGCCGTCGCGTCTAATCCACCCACTCTAAAAATCTAAAAAACATCCGACCATGGCTCGTTACACAGGTCCAACCACCCGCATTAGCCGTCGCTTCGGTCAGCCGATCTTCGGCGCGACGAAGGCTTTTGAGAAACGCAATTTCCCTCCCGGCCAGCACGGCCCCAAGCTCCGCCGCAAACTCTCCGAGTACGCCGTCGGCTTGAACGAAAAGCAGAAGCTCCGTTACACCTACGGCCTCCTTGAGCGCCAGTTCCGCCGCACCTTCGAGGCTGCCAAGCGCGAACGCGGTGTCACCGGTACCCGCTTCCTCCAGCTCCTCGAGACCCGTCTCGACAGCGTCGTTTATCTCCTGGGTTTCGCCAAGAGCCGCGCCGCCGCCCGCCAGTTCGTCAATCACGGCCACATCCGCGTCAACGGCCACAAGGTCGACATCCCGAGCTACACCGTGAAGGCCGGCGATGAGATCGAAGTGAAGAACGCCCCCGGCTCCCGCCAGGTCGCGACCCGCTTCCTCGAAGAAAACCGCGCCCGCAACGTCCCCGGCTGGCTCACGCTCAACGCCGAAGCCTTCAAGGCCGTCGTCAACCGTCTCCCCAACCGCGATGAGATGGAGCCCGGCATCAATGAGCAGATCATCGTCGAGTTCTACTCGCGCTTCTGAGTTTTTTCTCAGAGCAATCCATCCTCCAATCTAAATACACGCCATGCCCAAACGCCTCGGAAAGTTCGAACTTCCCTCCAAGCTCACCAAGGTCGAAGAAGGCGCCACGCCTACTTACGGCAAGTTCATCGCCGAACCATTCGAAGCCGGCTACGGCCACACGATCGGCAATTCCCTGCGCCGCGTTCTCCTGAGCTCCATCGAGGGCTCCGCCATTTCATCGATCAAGATCGAGGGCGTTAACCACGAGTTCCAAAGCATCGACGGCGTTGTCGAAGATGTCACCGACATCGTCCTCAACCTGAAGAAGGTCCTCATCGTCTCCGAAAAGCGCGAGCCGATCACCCTCTCCATCAAAGCCTCGAAAGCCGGCGCCGTCACCGCCGCCGACATTCAGGCCGATGCCAACATCAAGATCGTCAATCCCGACCAGGTCATCTGCACCCTCGACAAGAGCGGCAGCTTTGAAGCCGAGGTCGAGATCAAGACCGGCCGCGGTTACTATCCCGGCGAGCAGAACAAGAAGGAAGAACAAGCCATCGGTGTCATCCCGATCGACTCGCTCTTCTCGCCTGTTCGTCTCGTGAAGTACTCGGTGGAAAACACCCGCGTCGGACAGATCACCGATTACGACAAGCTCATCCTCGAGATCTGGACCGACGGCCGCATCAACCCGGACGACGCGCTCAAACAAGCGTCGTCGATCTTGGCTCACCACCTCGACGTCTTCAACCGCGTCAGCAACGAAGAGTACAACTTCGACACCCAGACCAGCGAGGTCAGCGAAGAGCAGAACAAGCTCCGCAAGCTCCTCAACATGTCGGTGAACGAAATCGAGCTCTCCGTCCGCGCCGCGAACTGCTTGAACAACGCCAACATCACGACCGTTGGCGAACTCGCGATGAAGACCGAGCAGGAGATGCTCAAGTACCGCAACTTCGGCAAGAAGTCGCTCAACGAAATCAAGGAAAAGCTCGAAGCTCTCGGCCTCTCGCTGGGCATGAAGTTCGACGAGCGCCTCCTCGATTCGAAGAAGGATCTCTAAGTCGTTTCCATTCACATAGCCCCGGCTTGTCGCGAACAGCGCTGAGTCGGGGCTCACTTTTCACTAACGGTTCTCGCGCCGTCCGCTGCCGCCCCACGCTGCGACCGGATTGCCGATCGGGAGCCGTCCAAAACAAAAAACACAATGCGTCACAATAAACACCGCGCCTCCCTCGGCGTCACCCGTGAGCACCGCGCCGCGATGCTCTCCAACATGGCCGCCTCTCTGATCACCCATGGTCGTATCAAGACCACCGTGACCAAAGCCAAGGCCCTCCGTCCCTTCATCGAGAAGGTCATCACCAAGGCCAAGCAGGCCTCGGCCAAGACCGAGCCCAAGGACGCTCTTCACCTCCGCCGCCTCGCTCTCCGCGATGTGCGCGACGAAGACGCTGTCACGCTCCTCTTCAACGAAAAGCACAAGGAGTTCGCCAACCGCAACGGTGGCTACACCCGCATCTACAAGCTCGGCAAACGTATCAGCGACGCCGCTGAAATGGCCCTGATCGAGTTCGTGAAGGCCGACGATCCCGGCTACAAGAAGTCCTCCAAGAAGAAGGCTTCGAAGGGCAAGAAGAAGGCCTCTGCTGTTGAAGCTCCCGCCGCCGACGCAACGCCTGCCGAAGGCGAAGCCAAAGCCTGAGCGAGCTGAGCAAGTAACGCTCTCATTTCAAAACGCGCCGAAGAAAACTTCGGCGCGTTTTTTGTGCCGAGGAGGGGCGGGCGCTCCGCGCACGCTGAACGATATCGCCCGAAGCAAACTCTGAAATCACCTGGAGCTTCAGGTTCATCGACGCAGGTTTTCCACGGACGTGCTACTCCGCGCTGGTCAGCCCCTCATTTGTGTCGATAACCAATCCGTCTTCATTGCCGCATGGATCTCGCCACCGCCACGGTCATCTACTGCCTGCTCGTCGCGGCTCTATTTCTGGGGCTGTGGATGTTCTACGACCGCCGCGATCACGCGCTTTTCGAACACGCCCGCCGCAAATCCTCTTTCCTGTGCGCGCGCTGCAATCACCTCTACGCCGCGTCCGGCCAGCCCGATTCGTGCAACTGCCCCCGTTGCGGTCATACTAACGCGCGACTGCGTTTTTGACTGCTCTCCACATCTGACGCTGCCGACGGACGCTTCTTGCAGGAGGATTTGGAATCTGTGCGCCATGTCTGATGCGTCCGCTTTTCCCCGCTCGGTCAGCTTGTCTGCAAAGTTTTGTCGCTTCCCTCGTTTTTCTTAGTCTGACGGCCTGTGCATCAACGGACATGGCTACTTCGCTTGTCTGGCAAATCGACAATACGGCAAAGATCGGCGCGACATCTGTGGAGGTGATCGGCACCCCCGAATTGATCGATGTGGACGGTGCGCGATCAGTTCGTTTCAACGGAAAAAGCGACGGCCTGATGTTGCCGATTGTTCCGATTGCCGGCTGGTCGGAATTTACCGTGGAGATTCTTTTTTCTCCCGATTCCACCGGCCAGCATGAGCAGCGTTTCCTTCATATCGAAGACGACAAGGGACGCCGCGTGTTGATTGAGTTACGACTTCTGCCCGACGGACAGTGGTATCTGGATACGTTTCTGCACGTGGACAAAACGCGCCGCCTGGCGTTGATCGACAGCACCAAGCTGCACCCATCCGACCGCTGGTATTGGGCTTCATTTACATATGCGGATGGTCGGCTCACTCATTTCCTCAATGGCGTGAAAGAAGGGGAAGGGCTGGTCTCTTTTGAACCGATGTCGCCGATCGGCCGCACCTCACTCGGTGTACGGCAGAACAAAGTTTCGTGGTTCAAAGGCGCGATCCGCGAGGTTCGCTTCACACCAGAAGCGTTGCCTGCGAGCAAACTCCAGGTGCCGAAGAAAGACTGATCAGGCCGCGTTCAGAGCGTCACTGCGTTGTTGCGCGTGGTGATCTCGGTCAGCGTTTGCGCTGGATCGATCACGACGGAGCAACCGGCTGCCAGTCGAGCAGCGCGGACATCGGTTGGTGTTATTGCGTAGACCAGAATTTTTTTCTCGTCCGAAACCAGTGGGATATTACTCGCAGGCGCCACGACCGAACCGAGGCTGTCGAGGACGGCCATAGTCGAGGATGAGCGACTCACGCTTTGGGCGCGACCGCGAGTTGCGGACGGTTCGAGAAACTGTGCGGCCTCGCGGCTTGTCAATCAGCGGAGCCGCCGGCCACTTCGAGGAGTTCTGCTTAACCCCGGTCGTTCGTTTCCCCTTCTCACATGATACCCCTCGAATCCTCGTCTGGAAATGGCGAAGCTATGCCTCGCCGCACCTTCGTCAAAGGCGTCTCCGCTGTCGGTCTCGGCCTCGCTCTTGGCGTCAACAGTCTCGCCGCCGTCACCGAAATCCGTCGCCGTCGCTATGCGATCGTCGGTGTCGGTTCGCGCAGCCAGATGTACCAAAACGCGATCGAGACGACGCACAAAGCGTACGCCGAGCTCGTCGCCATCTGCGACACCAACCCCGGCCGTATGGAAGTCTCGCGGGCACTCGCCCGCTCTCACGGCGCAGCAGAACCGAAAGCTTACGCCGCCGCCGATTTCGACCGCATGATCGCCGAGACGAAACCCGAGTTCGTCATCGTCACCACCATCGACGGCAACCACCACGAGTACCTCGTCCGCGCGATGGAGCTCGGCTGCGATACGATCACGGAGAAACCGATGACGACCAACGCCGCGAAATGCCAGGCGATCGTCGACGCGCGCAAACGCACGGGCAAAGCGTGCCGCGTACTCTTCAACTATCGCTACGCCCCGCCACGCACGCAGGTGAAAGACATCCTCATGAGCGGCGAGATCGGCGACGTCCTCTCGGTCGATTTCCAATGGCTGCTCAACACACGCCACGGCGCCGACTACTTCCGCCGCTGGCATGCGCACAAGGAAAACTCCGGCGGCCTCATGATCCACAAGGCCACGCACCACTTCGATCTCGTAAACTGGTGGCTCGGCGCCGTCCCAGAAACCGTCACCGCCATGGGCAAACGCGAATTCTACACGCCCGCCATGGCGAAACGCTTCGGCCTCGAAAGCCACCACGAGCGCTGTCTCACCTGCCCGGAAAAGAAAAAATGCGGCTTCTACATGGACCTCGCTGCCGCACCCAAGCTCAAGCAGCTCTACCTCGATCAGGAAAAATACGACGGCTACTTCCGCGACCGCTGCGTCTTCCGCCCGGATATCGACATCGAGGATACGATGAACGTCGCCGTCCGCTACGACAACGGCGTTACCCTCGGCTACTCGCTCAACGCCTTTAACTCCTGGGAGGGCTATCAAATCGCGTTCAACGGCACGAAGGGTCGCATCGAGCACTCCATCGTCGAAAAAATCTACGTGAACGGCGTCGAGACTGTGCAGGGCGGCATCGCCGAGGGCGGCGTGAAAACCCGCGTAATCCCGCTGCGCGCGGCCGCGCGCGATGTCACTCCGTGGAGTGGCGTCGGCAGTCACGGCGGCGGCGACAAGCTCATGCTCGACGATATTTTCCTGCCAAATCCTCCCGAGGATAAATATCTCCGCGCAGCCGACGAACGCGCCGGCGCCGCCTCCGTGCTCATCGGCATCGCGGCCAATCGCTGCTTCGAAAACGGCGCGCCGGTGAAGATCGCCGATCTCGTGAAAAACCTCGGCCGTCCCGATTACGCGCCGATGCCCTCACGCACCGGCCCGCTGCCGATGCCTGGCGTGTGAATGCGGCTGAGTGCCGTTGTGTCTGAAGGAAAAACCCGCTCGCGTGAGCCGGCGCGTTTTGCATTTCGTGCGCTCAACGCTACGCTACGCCATGCGCACCGAACGCGATTCCATGGGCGAGATGCCCGTCCCCGACGACGCTCTCTACGGCGCCTCCACGCAGCGCGCCGTCCTTAATTTTCCGATCAGCGGCCGGCCCATGCCGCCGGCGTTTATCCGCGGACTCGGCCTCGTGAAACTCGCCTGCGCGGTCGCGAATCAAGAACTCGGCCTGCTGCATCTCGATAAAAGCGTGCTGATCCAAAAGGTAGCGCATGAGCTCATGCAGGGAAAATTGCTGGAGCACTTCCCCGTGGATGTTTTCCAGACTGGTTCCGGCACCTCGACGAATATGAATGCGAACGAGGTCATCGCCAATCGCGCCAGCCAGCTCTCCGGAAATCCCATCGGCTCAAAGAAACCACTGCATCCGAATGATGACGTGAACCTCGGCCAGTCTTCCAACGACGTCATCCCGACCGCGCTGCACGTTTCCGTGGCGCTGGCGCTGCACGAGCAACTGCACCCCGCGCTCAAGCATCTCCACGCGGAGCTCGCGAAAAAGGCCGAGCAGTTTTCGGAGATCGTGAAGATCGGCCGCACGCACCTGATGGACGCGACGCCGGTCACGCTCGGGCAGGAGTTTTCGGGATATGCCGCTCAGGCCGCGAAAGCTGCCGTGCGTGTGGAAAAAGCGATCGTTGCGCTACGCGAACTCGCGATCGGCGGCACCGCTGTTGGCACGGGCATCAACTGTCATCCCGAGTTTGCGGGGAAAGTCTGCCGCATCCTCACGGAGAAAACCGGCATTCTGTTTTATGAAGCGCACAATCATTTTGAAGCGCAGGCGGCGCGCGACGACGCGGTGGAGGTCGCCGGTCAGCTCACGGCAATCGCGGCGTCGCTGACCAAAATCGCGAACGACATCCGCCTCCTCGGTTCCGGCCCGCGCAGCGGTTTGCAGGAGATCCGCCTGCCGGCCACCCAGCCGGGCAGCTCGATCATGCCGGGCAAAGTGAATCCGGTGATGAGCGAAATGCTCGTGCAGGTCTGCATCTACGCGCAGGGCCTCGCGCAGATGGTCGCGCTGTGCGGACGCGACGGGCACTTCGAACTCAACGTCACGATCCCACTGATCGCGCATTCGCTCCACGAAGCGATTCACTGCCTGGCGAACGGCGCGCGCGTGTTTGCCGACAGTTGCGTGAAGGGCATCGAGGCGGACGAGGCGCGTTGCCGCGAACTCGTTGACCGTTCGCTTATGCTCGTGACGGCGCTCAATCCTCACATCGGCTACGATGCTGCCGCCGCCGTGGCCAAGGAGGCGTTTGCCAAAAATAAAACACTCCGCGAAGTCGTCCTCGAAAAAGGTCTGCTCGATGCCGCCACGCTCGATCAGGCGCTCGAACCGATGGCGATGACCAGGCCGGGCGAAAGCGCGCTCGGCGGCGGCGGTTGAAGTCCGGCGGTGGAAATCCGCCGCCGGGGCGAACGCCACGATTTTCCCGCTGTCCACTGTCTTGCCACCGGGCGCGCCGCCGCGCATCGTGTGGCAAACCCATGCCCGTTCCGAAATTGCCGGTAGTGAAAACCTGGATGCTGTTGTTCGCTTTCGCTTTGCCCGCGATTCCACTCGCGCTGCGCGGCCAATCGGAACCGGTCAATCGGCCGGCGCCCTTGATGTCGCCCCCCGTCGTCCCCCCGGCGGGCGTCTCGGCAAATCTCGAACTGGCGGCGCGCCGAGCCCTCGACTTGGGCCTCCCTTCCATCGCGATCGGGCTGTATCGAAAAACGCTGGAGGACCTTCCTCCGGCCGCCGCTCCGGATGTGCGCGGCCGGGTTATCGTCGATCTCGCGACGGCTTTGATCGAGGCCGATCGTTTCACGGAGGCATCGCAGGTATTGAAGACATTCACCGGCCTGCCGACGGCGGCGATGCGGCTGCGGCAGGCGATGATTGCTATCCGCGAAGGCCGCCCGGATGAAGCGCGCGGCCATGTGCAGGCAATCAACCCCACCGCATTGACCGAACCTTATGATCGCGGCTGGTTTTTCTTCGTGCGTGGCCAGCTCGCCCAACTGCGCGGCGATTTGCGGGAGGCGGGTGCGTTTTATCAGCAAGCCGAGGACGCGGCGACGGCCGATGGGCTGGAGACGCAGCGCGCCTGGTTTTTATTGGCCCAGCAACGCCTGAAACTCCAGATGGGCACGGTGACTGACAGCCAGATTTCGGTGTGGCGGAAAACGATCGCCGATCCCGGCAGCTCGCAAGCCTACCAGGCAACGGGGCAGCTGGCGGTGGGACTTTCGCAGCTGGGACGGCGGGACGAGGCGATCAAAACGTTGCAGGATGCGCTTCAAAGCCTGCCTCCTGAAGAACGCGCCCGGACCGACGAGTGGCAGATGCTCCTCGGTGTGATCGCGGGTCCGGAGGATAGCGCCGGCTGGGTGGCGTTTCGCAATCTGTTGCTCAACTCAACCGACCGCGACAGCCAGCGCGTGGCGCTCCGCATGTTGTCGAGCGCCGCGGGGACCGGCGCTCGTCGCGAGGATTTTGGACGGCTGCTCAACCAGTTGATCTCCGCATCCCCGCGGCATCCGATCCTTGAATACTTGCTGCTGTTTCGCGCGCAGGCCGCGCTGTCCGACAGCACCAATAAGGATTATCTGCAGGCGGAAGCCGATGCGATGAGACTGTTGAGTGAATTTCCAGGTTCTCCGCTCAAGGCTCCGGCTCTCGGGGTGCTTACGGAGGCGGCTTGGGAGCAGCGTAGGTACCGGCGTGCCGCGGGGCGTGCGGCTGAAGCTCGCGCGGAACTGCCGTCTGGCGAAACCCGCGCTCAGTTGGGCGTCCTGCAAGCCGAGGCCTATTTCCGTGCGGCGGAAATGGACAAAACCGCGACCGATTACCGCACCGCCGCCGATGCCTACGGAGCGGCACTCGAGGAGGTCCCGGCCGGCGTCGAACCCGGCGATTTGATGTTTCAACGGGTGCTCTCGTCCATCAAAGCGGGCCAGCTCGACGAAGCTGAACGAATCCTCGACGAACTCTCCCGCGACCCCCGGCTGACTCCGCCTTATCGCTGGCAAATGGAGTGGAATCTTACCCGCGCGCTTCAAGTCGCCGGCGAGGGGATAAAAGCGTATGCCCGCGTCAACAGCTTGCTCGGCAACGCCCTCACCGCCGCTGGATTGTCTCCGGACTTGCGTGCCAGCATGGCTTGGTTGCAGGCGCGACTGGCATTCGAGACGGACGATCCCGCCCGCACGCTTGCGCTTTCTGACGCCCTGCTGGGGACGCTCGATGGAGTGGCTCCAACCTTGAAAGCCGATATCGCGAGCAACGCCTTGCTGTTGCAAGCGCAGGCGGCTTTCGCGATGAAAGATGGCGAACGGGCCAGGGCGGCCATTGATCGCTTGAAGAAAGATTACCCGTCGTCGGACGCGGCTGTTTTTTCGTACATTGTCGAAGCTGACGCCGCCGATGCCGAGGGCCTCGTGCGAGACGCGCAGCAGCATGTCCGGAATCTCGCGGACAAGTTCGAGAAAAGTGAATACGCTCCCTACGCGCTTTATCGCGCGGCGCTTTACGCTGAACGCCGTGGGACCGATCGCGCCTATTACGAGGAGGCCAATCGCACGCTGGAGGAGTTGGTACAGGAGTATCCTAACGATCCTCTCGTGTTCTACGCCCGCCTGAAGCAGGGCAATCTGCTCCGGGACATGAACGAGTACGGTCGCGCGCGGACGGTGTATGAGGCCCTTGTGAACAGGTTCACATTCCCGCAGTTTGCCGACGCGCTGTCTGCTGAGATCGCTCTGGCGGATACCGAAGCCACGCTCGCAGCCACCGATCCGGCCTTGGCCGGTAACGCTGCGTCCAAGTATGAGCGTCTCTACGATCTGCGGGCGGCTCCTATCGATCTGCGCGCCGAAGCGGGGCACAAGCTCGGGCTCTACCGCGAAGAACGCGAGCCCGACCGCGCGGTCACTGTGTGGTGGTCGATGGTGAATGAATTTGTACTGAGAGAGGAAAACGCAGCGATGCTCGGAGCCAACGGTCGCTACTGGATGTCCCGCACTATCCTGAAGCTGGCAGCACTTTTGGAGCGGCAGGCAAAACCGCGCGAAGCCCGCCGGCTATATGAAATTGTTCTGGAGAAAAAACTGCCCGGGGTATTTCACGCCAATGAAGGGCTGGCCCGCACTGGCGGCAAACCCGCTGAGGCCACGAACGGTGCCGCCCGCTGATTTTAGGCATTTACGCCTCAGTATGAAAACGGTCTAACGTCGCTCCCAACCCAATGTCCGGTTTCGATTTCAGTCTTTTCACGCAAGGCGGCCCGATGCTGGTCGTGCTGGTGCTCATGGCGGCGGTGGTGATCGTCCTGTTTATCGAGCGAACGCTGTACCTGCATCGCGCGCAGATCCGCTCGAAACCGTTTTTGGATGGTATCAAGAATACCCTCGAACGCCGCCGTCTCGTCGAAGCGCTCACTATTTGCGAGGAAACCCCGGGGCCGGTCGCCGCCGTGGTGAAAGCCGCGCTCGTCAATGCCGACAAAGACGCGGAAAAAATGCGGTTTGCGGTCCAGGAAGCCGCCGTGGTGGAGATTCCTGCGCTCGAGCGCCGCCTGGGTTCCATTGCCGCAGTCGCGCAGATCGCCCCGCTTGTCGGATTGCTGGCGACATTATTGGGGATGATCACCACCTTTCACGCATTTATGGAGGGCGGCCAGTATGCCACGGCGACCGCGCTGGCCTCCGGCATGTGGCAGGCGTTGATTGGAACGGCGGGCAGTCTGTTGATCGCGATTCCCGCGCACCTGGCCTGGCATTTTCTCAGCGGTCGCGTGCGCTCGCTTGTACGGGATGTCGAATGGGCGGGCAACGAGATCATGCAGTATTTGTTGTCTGACTACCAAGATGAAACTGCGGTGGATGCCGCGCCCGTTCCTGGTCCGGCCCCCAGGCAACCCGGAGGACCGGTGATAAACGCGGTGCCGCAGGCAAAAGCATCATGATTGCCCGGCCGCTCGATCTTGCCTCCCATCTCCGTCGCCAGCCGCGCAGCTTCGACTGGGTGTTTTTCGTGAACTTCGGGCTGATCGCTTTGTTTTTTGTTTTGTTCGGCTCCCGCTTTGTGCTTTCGCCCGCGCTGGCGGTTAATGGCGAAGATCTCCGCTTATCGACGGCTTCGGAAATGACGGTGACTTACACTGCGGTAAGATACGCGGTGAGCATCAAAGCCAACGGCCAGATATTTGTGGACCCAAACGGGCTCGTGAATTTCGAACAATTGCGCAGATGGCTTTCTGATCGGGCGAAGCTTTCTCCGGGGGCACGGCTGATGATCTACTCGGACAAAGCCGTGCCTGTTGACGACGTGCTAAAAATTTCCACAGCGGCTATAGAGGTAGGACTGTCTCCGTGGTACGCAGCGACGGTCGGCACCGGGGTGGGGCAGTGATGAAACTGCCGCTGGAAGGTCGCTGGCTGGGACTGGTGGCGTTGATCGCCATCCTGTTTGCCGGTGCGCTGGTGCTCGCGGTTAGCTACGTGAGTCTGCCGGAATTGGCTCCCGTAGAGAAATCGCCTTCGCAACGAATCGGCGGGATTGGCATCGCTTCCGTCGGCGGCTCAACGTCCGGAGGTTCTGCAGACGATAGTGCGTTGCTGGATCCCGACCCGTTGTTCTTGCCGACGGAATTCAACGCGAGCCAACTGCGTCTGCCTGCGGTGGTGCGCCGGGAGCCCGGGACTTCGCTTCAAGCGGCGTCGGCGAAATTTGAATACGCCGAGGCCGGCGCGCCGATCCGCTTTCCTGACCCCGTGGCCGTCCCGGCAGGCCCGGTTGAGGCACTTGCCTATGATCGCGCCCTGAATCCCTACGAGGTTTTCGGCAGGCTTAAGCACGCTTACGGTCCTGTTTCGGAGCGCGTAGCGATCGTTGAAGTAGTGCAGGTAACGACAGGCCGGACGATCTTGTCGGTTCCACTCACGATAGCCAGCGCGCCATCTCAGGTTCTCGCTTCCGATTGGATGCCGCTTGAATTGATCGCAGCGGCCGATGCCACCGGTTTGATTGGTCAGCCTGTGCTCTCGCGTGGGTCAGGCGTTGAGGCGGTGGATGCTTTTTTCAAAATTTACCTGACCCGGCGGTTTCACTTGGGGGAACGTTTGCCGCCTGGGTTTTATTCACTCCGCGTCGGTCCGTAGCTATTTCAAGAAAAGAGCTAATTTGCTGTTGACGGAGAAAAACGCGACGCCCACGTTCTCCGCTCTTTTTCACGTTTTTTGACCCATTTCCTAGGTTCGCCCAGATAGCTCAGCTGGTAGAGCACGTCCTTGGTAAGGACGAGGTCGCCGGTTCGAATCCGGTTCTGGGCTCCAGGTCAACGTCGGTGACTTCTCCGACGTAAAACAAGAGGTCAAATCTTCATCTAAACCACTAAACTCCATGGCTAAAGGCACATTCGAACGCAAGAAACCGCACGTCAACGTTGGTACCATCGGCCACGTCGACCACGGCAAAACCACGCTCACCACCTCGATCCTCGCGGTGCAGGCTCGTAAAGGTCTCGCCGAGGTTAAGACCTACGCAGACATCGCCAAGGGTGGTACCCTCCGTGACGCATCCAAGATCGTTACGATCGCCGTTGCCCACGTGGAGTATGAGTCCGACAAGCGCCACTACGCTCACGTCGACTGCCCCGGCCACGCCGACTTCGTTAAGAACATGATCACCGGTGCCGCCCAGATGGACGGCGCGATCCTCGTTGTTTCCGCTGCTGACGGCCCGATGCCCCAGACGCGTGAGCACATCCTTCTCGCCCGTCAGGTCGGCGTTCCAAACATCGTCGTCTTCCTGAACAAGGTCGACCTCATCGATGACAAGGAACTCCTCGACCTCGTCGAGATGGAGATTCGCGAGCTCCTCAGCAAGTACCAGTTCCCGGGCGACACCGCCACGATCGTTCGTGGTTCCGCCACCGCCGCTCTTGAGAACAAGCCCGAAGGCAATCAGGCGATCACCGACCTGATGAACGCCATCGACAAGGACATCCCGGAGCCCGTTCGTGAAAACGACAAACCCTTCCTGATGTCCGTTGAAGACGTCTTCTCGATCACCGGCCGCGGCACTGTCGCCACCGGTCGTATCGAGCGCGGTATCATCAAGGTTAACGACACTATCGAAATCGTCGGTCTCAAAGACACCACGACGTCCGTCGTTACCGGTATCGAAATGTTCCGCAAGCTGCTCGATAGTGGCCAAGCCGGTGACAACGTCGGCATCCTCCTCCGCGGTATCGACAAGGACGGCATCGAGCGTGGTCAGGTTCTTGCTGCTCCAAAGAGCATCAAGCCCCACAAGAAGGCCAAAGCTGAAATCTACTGCTTGTCCAAAGAAGAAGGCGGTCGCCATACTCCATTCTTCAACGGCTACCGTCCTCAGTTCTACTTCCGCACGACCGACGTGACGGGCATCGTCAACCTTCCTAAGGGCGTGGAGATGATCATGCCGGGCGACAACATCGCCGTCGAAATCGACTTGATCGTCCCGATCGCCATGGAGAAGACCCAGCGCTTCGCCATCCGCGAAGGTGGCCGCACGATCGGTGCAGGTCGTATCACCGACATCATCGAATAAGGTCGTCAGCATTTGTTTAACTCGACTCGCCGAGGTCTCCAAGGGGACCTCGGCTGTGTCGTCTAAAAGACAAAAAATCACAGGCGTGTAGCTCAATTGGTAGAGTAGCGGTCTCCAAAACCGTTGGTTGGGGGTTCGATTCCCTCCGCGCCTGCCAAATTTCCCAAATGAAAAACCCGTTCCGCAGCATCCGCATCTTCACCGTCGAAATGATCGACGAATTGAAGAAAGCCACATGGCCCACCCGTACGGAACTGCGCGATTCGACAATCGTCGTCATCGTGGCGGCGGTCATCCTTGGTTTGTTCACGAGCATCAGCGACTTTGCTCTGTATCAAGTCGTTGATCTCTTCACCCGCTGGGTCAGCTAATCACATCTTTCATGTCCGCCCAAGTCACCACGCCTGCTGGCACTCAATGGTTCGCTCTGCACACGCTCTCCGGTCAGGAGGGGAAGGTGAAGACTTACATCGAGAAGTTCAAAAAGCAGGAAGAACTCGATGACTACATCTTTGAAATTCTCCTCCCGACCGAGGTGGTTTCCGAAGTCAAAGGCGGCAAAAAATCGACCAAGACCCGCAAGCTCTATCCGGGCTATGTATTCATTCAGATGCGCCTCTACGGAGAGGACAATAAACTGATCAACAAGCCGTGGTACTTCGTGAAGGAAGTTGCGGGCGTGATCGGGTTTGTCGGTGGCGAACGTCCGGCAGCTCTTCGTCAGGCTGAGATCGACGAAATTAAGTCCCGCGTTGAAGCGGCATCCGGCAAAGAAGTGCCGAAAGTTTCTTACGAAATCGGAGAAGAGGTCAAAATCACCGACGGTGCTTTTGCCAACCTCACCGGCCGCATCGACGAGATCGATCCTGCGCGCGGCAAACTCAAGATTTCCGTTTCCATTTTCGGCCGGTTCACCCCGGTCGAGCTCGAATACTGGCAGGTGCAACGCCTTACCGAATAAAGCGACGCCCTCTTTGCAACCGCCGACGTTCGCCCTCCGAACCCTACGTCAATAAACACCCGCCTTTTCATTCATCATGGCTAAGAAGATCCAAGGTTATATCCGCCTCCAGCTCCCCGCCGGTGCCGCTAATCCAGCACCTCCGGTCGGTCCCGCACTCGGTGCGCAAGGCGTCAACATCATGGCGTTCTGCAAAGAATTTAACGCCAAGACCAAAGACCAAAACGGCATGATCCTGCCGGTGGTCATCACGGTTTACTCCGACAAGAGCTTCACGTTCATTCTCAAGTCCCCGCCAGCGTCAGTCCTACTTAAGAAGGCCGCCAACATCGCCAGCGGTTCGGCCAAGCCGAATCAGGACAAGGTCGGCAAGGTCACCAAGAAGCAGCTCGCTGAAATCTGGAAGATCAAGAAGGCCGACATGAACGCCAAAGACGAAGCCGCTGGCATCAAGGTCATCGCCGGCACCGCCCGTAACATGGGCATCGAAGTCACCGACTAAGTTTCCCGTCAGTTAAACCCACTCAACGCGGGAGTCTCACCCGAGACGTTCGCACCGCAAGGAGTCACTAATGCCCGTAAAACAAAGCAAACGCTACCGCAGCGCCGTTCAGGCCGCTGATCTCACCAAGGACTACGGCCTCAAAGATGCCGTCGAAGTCCTCGCTAAATTCCCGAAGGCCAAGTTCGACGAGACCGTCGAGTTGTCCTTCCGCCTCGGCGTTGATCCCGCCCAAGGCGACCAGATGGTCCGTGGCACCACGCCGCTGCCAAACGGTTCGGGCAAAAAAGTCCGCGTGATCGTCTTCACCGACAACGCCGAAGCTGCGCTCGCCGCTGGCGCCGACGTCGCCGGTCTCCAGGACCTCATGGCGAAGATCAATGAAGGCTGGCTCGAATTCGACGTCGCCATCGCGACGACCGAAGCCATGAAGCAAGTCCGTACGCTCGCCCGCGTCCTCGGTCCAAAGGGCCTCATGCCCAATCCGAAGTCCGGCACCGTTACCGACGATATCGCCGCTGGTATCAAGGCCGTTAAGGCCGGTCGTGTTGAGTTCAAAATGGACAAGGCCGCCAACATCGGCGTCGGCGTCGGCAAGCGTTCTTTCACGCCTGCCCAGATCGTCGAAAACGCCACGGCCGTCATCGAAGCCATCGGCAAGGCCAAGCCCGCTTCCTTCAAGGGCCAGTACATCAAGACTGTCGTCATCTCTTCGAGCCAAAGCCCAGGCGTCCGCCTCGCTTCGACCGAATACAACAAATTCTAAGGAGCCCGACCCATGAGAGCTGAAAAAAATTACCTGATCGCTGAGGTCGAGACCCACCTCAAGAAGTCCGACTACGTCATCCTCACGAATTTCTCGAAGGTGACCGTGTCCGACGCATCCGACCTGCGCACTAAGCTCGCCGCTGAGAACGCTGAATTTCACGTTGTGAAGAACAGCTCCCTCCGCGTCGCCGCCAAGACCCTCGGCCTCCCTGAGTTCGAGTCGTCCCTCGCTGGTCCGACCGCCGTCGTCGTCGGTGGCAAAAATCCCGCCGGTGTCGCCAAGATCCTCAAGAAATTCTTCGAAGATAAGCAGAAGCTCGAGATCAAGGTCGGTGTGATGGAAAAGAAGATCATCAGCTCGGCCGATCTCAAGAAGATCGCCGACCTGCCTTCTCTCGACGCCCTGCGCGCGCAGTTGCTCGGTCTCTTCACCCAGACCGGCGCAGCCTTCGTTCGCGTTCTCGACGCCAAGATCAAAAAGGAATCGCCCGAGCAGCCCGCTGCTCCCGCTGCCTAAACCCACAACAACTTTTAACATTTTTCCGGCTGCGGCTTAAACCCCGTGGCCGGGATTCAACATCAAGCGAGGCCCGCTAGGAGATACGTCTCTTAAACGCGTTTCACTCTTCGAAACCGCTAGCAGCCTCAGGAGATTACTTATGAGCAACATCACCAAAGACCAAGTCATCGAATGGTTGTCCGCACAGCCCATTCTCGAACTCGCCGCCCTCGTTAAAGACCTCGAAGGCAAGTGGGGCGTTTCCGCCGCCGCTGCCGTCGCCGCTGCCCCTGCTGGTGGCGCGGGTGGCGCTGCCGCTCCTGCTGCTGAAGCGCAGACCGAGTTCACCATCATCCTCAAGGATGCTGGCGCGAACAAGATCGGCGTCATCAAAGAAGTCCGCGCCATCACTGGCCTGGGCCTCAAGGAAGCCAAAGACCTCGTCGAAGGCGCTCCAAAGCCCGTCAAGGAAAACGCCCCCAAGGCCGAAGCCGAAGACATCAAGAAGAAGCTCGAGGCCGCCGGCGCGAAGGTCGAACTCAAGTAATTACTTGGCGTTCAACATCGCAAAACGTCCTTTTTTCTCAGGACAGGCCGTGCCAACGCGCGGCCTGTCCTTTGCCTTTTTTCCATTTTGTTCTTTGTTAGTGCAGTCCGCCGCAGCTGACGCAGCCCACCCGTCACCTCGCGGCTAATTATCGCGCCCTCGTCGCATCGCGCGCTCCGCATCTCCTCATTCCATCCAACCGGGAAAATCCATGGCCGACCGCAATAACTTCGGTAAACTCAGAGAAGTCATCCAACCGCCGAATCTCATCGAGATTCAGATCACGTCCTACTTGGACTTTCTGCAAAAAGGCATTCCCGACAAGCAGCGCAAGCCCCAAGGCCTTGAAGCCGTTTTCCGCGAAGTTTTCCCCATCGAATCCTACGACGGCCGTCTCGTCCTCGAGTACGTTTCCTACACTCTCGGTGATTCCAAGAACACCGAAATCGAGTGTATCCGCGAAGGCATCACGTACTCCGTTCCACTTTATGTGAAGCTCCGCCTCCGTGAGGAAGACTTCATCAAGGATGAAGAGATCTACATGGGCGAAATCCCGATGGTCACTGACCGCGGTTCGTTCATCATCAACGGCGCCGAGCGCGTCGTTGTTTCCCAGCTCCACCGCTCGCCTGGTATCGCGTTCGAAGTCACGCCCCACGCCAACGGCAAGCCGCTCCACTCTTTCCGCGTCATTCCTGACCGCGGCACCTGGCTCGAAGTGCAGTTCGACAATAACGACCTGCTCTACGTCTATCTCGACCGCCGCCGCCGCCGTCGCAAATTCCTCATCACGACGCTGCTCCGTTCCATCGGCTACAGCTCGGACATCGATATCCTGAACCTCTTCTACGAGATCAAGGATCTCAAAGTCGCCAAGGCGCTCGATCTCGAAAATGTTTCCACGCTCGTTCTCGTCGAAGACGCTATCGATGCCCAGAAGGGTGTCGTTCTCGCCCGCGCGTTCGAACCGCTCACGAAGCAGATCGTCCGCACCTTCGAGAAACACGACATCGCCTCCATCCGCGTGATCGACACCGCGGTCGACGAAGGCGCCATCATCCGCGCCCTCAAGAAAGACCCGACTCGCAACGAAGAGGAAGCGCTCAAGGAAATCTACAAGCGTCTCCGTCCAGGCGAACCACCAACCACGGCGAACGCCAAGGCTCTTCTCAAGCGTCTCTTCTTCGATCCCAAGCGCTATGACCTCGGCCGCGTCGGTCGCTACAAGGTCAACCAGAAGCTCGCGCTCAAGGTCGACATCGAGCAGCGCATTCTCGAGAGCAACGACGTCGTTGCCGCCACCAAGTACCTCGTCCGCCTCAAGCGCGGCGAAGGCGTTGTGGACGACATCGATCACCTCGGTTCCCGCCGCGTCCGTACCGTTGGCGAACTTCTCGCCAACCAGTGCCGCGTCGGCCTCAGCCGCACCGAGCGTCTCGTTCGCGAGCGCATGACGATGTACGACCAGAGCGTCGACTCGATCACGCCACAGAAGCTGATCAACCCGAAGGCGCTCACGACCGTTATCCGCGACTTCTTCGCCCGTTCGCAGCTGTCGCAGTTCATGGACCAGATCAACCCGCTCGCCGAGGTCACGCACAAGCGTCGTCTTTCCGCCCTCGGGCCAGGCGGTCTTAACCGCGATCGCGCAGGCTTCGAAGTCCGCGACGTTCACCCGTCGCACTATGGACGTATCTGCCCCATTGAGACGCCCGAAGGTCCGAACATCGGTCTTATCAACTCTCTCTCGACTTACGCCCGCGTAAACGAGTTCGGCTTCATCGAAACGCCTTACCGCCTCTGCAAAGATGGCAAGGCCACCGACAAGATCGAGTACCTTACCGCCGACCAGGAAGAGGGCAAAGTCATCGCTCAGGCCAACTCTGAGCTCGATGAAAAAAACCACTTCGTCGGCAAGGTCACCGTTCGTCAGCAAGGCAACTTCTTGGAAGTCGCCGCGACGGAAGTCGACTTGATGGACGTTTCTCCGAAGCAGGTCATCTCGATCGCTGCCGGTATGATTCCGTTCCTCGAGCACGATGACGCCAATCGCGCGCTGATGGGAGCCAACATGCAACGCCAGGGCGTTCCTCTCCTCAAAGCCGAGTCGCCGTTCGTCGGTACCGGCATCGAAGAGCGTGTCGCCCGCGACTCGAAGATCGTCGTGGTCGCTGACGAAAAAGGTATTGTCGCCTCCGTCGACGCCAAGCGCATCGTTGTCACCGAAGACGGCGAATTGCCGAAGAACTTCGACCGCGCTCCGAAGACCGACGCCAAGAACGGCGTTCACGTTTACGAGCTGCGCAAGTTCATGCGTTCAAACGCAGGCACCTGCTTCAATCAGAAGCCGATCGTCGCAAAAGGTCAGAAGATCAAAGCCGGTCAGATCATCGCTGACGGTCCTTCGACCGAAGACGGCGAAATGGCCCTCGGCCGCAACGTGCTCGTCGCGTTCATGCCTTGGAACGGCTACAACTTCGAAGACGCCATCCTCATCTCTGAGAAGGTCCTCAAGGAAGACATCTTCACCTCTATCCACATCCAGGAGTTCGAAGTTACCGCTCGTGACACGAAGCTCGGGCCGGAAGAAATCACCCGCGATATTCCGAACGTCGGTGAAGAGGCTCTCAAGAACCTCGATCACAACGGCGTCATCCGCATCGGTGCCGAAGTGAAGCCCGGCGACATCCTCGTCGGTAAGATCACTCCGAAGTCCGAAACCGAACTCGCTCCCGAAGAAAAGCTGCTCCGCGCGATCTTCGGTGAAAAAGCTGCCGACGTTAAGGACACCTCGCTCGTGGTGCCTTCCGGTGTCGGCGGTATCATCATGGACGTGAAGGTTTCCAGCCGCATCGACTTCGAGAAGGAGAAGCTTTCTCCCTCCGATCGCCGCCGCCAGACCAAGCAGATACAAGAAGATTATAAGACCCAGATGGACAAGTTGCGTGAAGGCCTCACCGAGGCCCTCTCCAACATTCTCCTCGGCGAAAAGATCCCGCTCGACGTGATCAACGGCCAGACCAACGAGGTCATCATTCCGGCCAACCGCAAGATCACCAAGACGCTCCTCCGCAAGCTTGCCGCCGTCTCCAAGCACGTCGAGATCGACCCGTCCCCGGTTCGTATCAAGATCATGGAGATCATCGGCTCTTACCAGTCGAAGTTCGACGAGCTCGAAGGCGACCGCGAACGCAAGATCTCCGGCATCGAAGCCGGTGATGACGCTGGCAACGGCGCCATCAAGCAGGTCAAGGTCTACATCGCCACCAAGCAGAAGCTTGAAGTCGGTGACAAGATGGCCGGCCGCCACGGTAACAAGGGTGTCGTCGCCAAGATCGTCCCCGAAGAAGACATGCCGTTCCTCCCGGACGGTACACCGGTCGAAATCTGCCTTAACCCGCTCGGCGTGCCTTCGCGCATGAACGTCGGTCAGGTTCTTGAGACCCACCTCGGTTGGGCCTGTAAGAAACTCGGCATCAAGGTCGCGACGCCTGTGTTCGACGGTATCCCGGAAAAGAAAGTCCGTGAATACCTCAAAGACGCCGGTCTCCCGACTTCGGGCAAATCCGCGCTCTTCGACGGTCGTACCGGCGAGAAGATCGATCAGCAGGTCGTGGTCGGCTACATCTACATGATGAAGCTGAACCATCTTGTGTCTCACAAGATTCACGCCCGCGCCGTCGGTCCGTACTCCCTCGTCACGCAGCAACCACTGGGCGGCAAAGCCCAGTACGGTGGCCAGCGCTTCGGCGAGATGGAGGTGTGGGCCCTCGAAGCTTACGGCGCCGCGCACACCCTGCAGGAACTCCTCACCGTCAAATCCGACGACGTGCAGGGCCGCACCAAGATCTACGAGTCGCTCGTCAAGGGCGACAACACGCTCACGGCCGGTACGCCGGAATCGTTCAACGTGTTGATCAAGGAAATCCAGTCGCTCGGTCTCGACATCAAGTTGAGCAAGCGCGACGTCCTCGGTTTTGGCGCTGCCAACACCGGTTCCTAACCGCCGCCTCCGCATCCTTTAATTAACTACAGGAAACACTAAATGAGCATCCAACCTTCAGAAACCGCCGCGTCACCCGCACGCGATGAAGTCCGCTCGGCTCTCGGCCTCGACGAGAATCCGTTCGACTGCGTTTCCATCACGGTCTCGTCGCCCGAAACCATCCGCAACTGGTCCAAGGGCGAAGTCAAAAATCCCGAGACGATCAACTACCGCACCTTCAAACCCGAGCCAGGCGGTCTCTTCTGCCAAAAGATCTTCGGGCCCGTCCGCGACTACGAGTGCGCGTGCGGAAAGTACAAGCGCATCAAATACAAAGACGTTGTCTGCGATCGCTGCGGCGTCGAAGTGACGATCGCCCGCGTCCGTCGCGAGCGCATGGGCCACATCGAGCTCGCTGTCCCCGTCGCCCACATCTGGTTCCTCAAGAGCATGCCGAGCCGCCTCGGTCTCCTGCTCGACATGACCGCCCGCTCGCTCGAGCGCGTGATCTACTACGAAAACTACATGGTCGTCGATCCGGGCAAGACCCCGCTCGAGCTCAAGCAGCTCCTGACCGACACCGAGTACCGCCAGGCCCTCGACGAATACGGTGACGACTCGTTCGTCGCCAAGATGGGCGCTGAAGCCGTTCGCGAAGCGCTCGGCAAGATGGACATGGAAGCGACCGTCGCAGAGCTCCAGGAGCAGATGCGCGCGACCAAATCGAAGCAGATCAAAAAGAAGCTCTCAAAGCGTCTGAAGGTCATCCAAGGCTTCATTCACTCGAAGTCCCGCCCTGAGTGGATGGTTCTCGAAGTCCTCCCCGTGATCCCACCGGACCTCCGTCCGCTGGTTCCTCTCGAGGGTGGCCGCTTCGCGACCTCCGACCTCAACGACCTCTACCGTCGCGTTATCAACCGCAACAACCGGTTGAAAAACCTGATGCAGCTCAAGACGCCCGATGTGATCATTCACAACGAAAAGCGCATGCTGCAGGAAGCCGTCGACGCGCTCTTCGACAACGGCCGCCACGGCCGTCCGGTCACCGGCGCTGGCAACCGTCCTCTGAAGTCCCTCTCGGACATGCTCAAGGGTAAGCAGGGGCGCTTCCGTCAAAATCTCCTCGGTAAACGCGTCGATTACTCCGGCCGTTCCGTGATCGTCATCGGTCCCGAGCTGAAGCTCAACCAGTGCGGTCTCCCGAAGAAGATGGCGCTCGTTCTTTTCGAGCCATTCATCATCCGCCGCCTCAAGGAACTCGGCTTCGTGCACACCGTCCGCGGTGCCCGCAAGATGATCGAGAAGAAGTCTCCAGAAGTCTGGGACATCCTTGAAGAAGTCACCAAGGGCCACCCGGTCCTCCTCAATCGCGCGCCCACGCTGCACCGTCTCTCGATCCAGGCTTTCGAGCCCGTCCTGATCGAAGGCGAAGCCATCCGCGTTCACCCGCTCGTCTGTACGGCTTACAACGCCGACTTCGACGGTGACCAGATGGCCGTGCACGTCCCGCTCTCTCTCGAGGCGGTGATGGAGTGCAAACTCCTCATGATGGCGACGAGCAACATCTTCTCGCCGTCCTCCGGCAAGCCGATCCTCACGCCTTCGCAGGACATCGTCCTCGGCGCTTACTACCTCACGGTTGAGCCCCGCAAGAAGATCGCCAAAGGCGAGCGCATCCCGCTCCTCTCCGGTCTCCAGGAAGTGCTCTTCGCCAAATCCGATGGTGCACTCAAGGTTCACGATTGGGTCGAGATTCCGAATCCCGATCACGGTCGCGACACCGTTTACGGTAACAAAGAGCGCAAGACTCTCCGCACCACTGTTGGCCGCGTAATCTTCAACCAGATCTGGCCTTCCGCTCTCGGCTACGTGAACTTCCCCGTTCCGAAGGCCAAGCTCGGTGATTTGATTCTGAATACCTACAAGGCCGCAGGCGACACCGCCACGGTTGAGACCCTCGACAAGCTCAAAGAGCTCGGCTTCCAGACCGCCATGCAGGCCGGTATTTCGATCGGTATCGATGACATGATCATCCCCGACGACAAAAAGGACATCGTCTCCGATTCTCGTAAGAAGATCGCCGAGGTCGAAGCCCAGTTCAACAAGGGTATCATCACCGACGGCGAGCGCTACAACAAGGTCGTCGACATCTGGACCGGCGCTACCGACAAGATCGCGAAAGCGGTGTTCTCGAAGCTCGAAGGCAACGATGGTCGTCCTGAGATCAATCCGGTCTACATCATGATGGACTCCGGTGCTCGTGGTAACAAACAGCAGGTTCGTCAGCTGTGCGGTACCCGCGGCCTCATGGCCAAGCCCTCCGGCGAAATCATCGAACGCCCGATTCTGTCGTCCTTCCGCGAAGGTCTGACCGTTCTCGAATACTTCATCTCGACGCACGGCGCCCGTAAGGGTCTCGCCGATACCGCGCTCAAGACCGCTGACGCCGGTTACCTCACACGTAAACTGTGTGACGTGGCCATGGACGTCGTCATCGCCGAGGAAGATTGCGGCACCCGTGACGGTGTCTGGAAGAAAGCGATCTTCGAAGGTGACGACGAAATCGTCGGCCTCCGCGAACGTATCATCGGCCGCTGCTCCAGCGACGACGTGTACAACCCGCTCAATCCTTCCGAGCTGCTCATCGGCTCCGGCGAACTCATCACCGAGGAAATCGCCACCAAGATCGAAGAGTCCGGCCTCGAGCGCGTTAAGATCATGTCCCCGCTTACCTCGACCAGCCGCCACGGCATCGACGCGAAGAGCTACGGCATCAACCCCGCCACCAACCGCGTCGCCAAGACCGGTGACTCGATCGGCATCATCGCCGCCCAGTCCATCGGTGAACCCGGCACGCAGCTCACGATGCGTACGTTCCACATCGGTGGCGTCGCTACCGGTGGTTTCAAGACTCCTGAAATCCGCGTCCGCTCCGGCGGCAAGGTGAAGTACCGCGGCCTCCGTCTCGTAGAGACGGCCGACGGTGCAGCCATCGTGCTCAACAAGACCGGCTCGATCCAGATCATCGACTCCGAAGATCGTGAACTCGAGAGCTACAACATCGTCGTCGGCTCGTTCCTCACCATCGCTGATGGCGAGAAGATCGAGAAGGGCGCCGTCCTCGCTCAGTGGGATCCGTACAACGTTCCGGTTCTCTCCGAAAAGGGTGGTACGCTCGTCTTCAAGGACATGATCCCCGGCGTTACCGTGAAGCGCGAACTCGACGAATCGTCGGGCCGCATCGCCACGGTCGTCACCGAGCACAAGGAAGACCTCAATCCTCAGATCGAAGTCCGCGACTCGCACAACAAGCCGCTCGCCGCTTACTCGATTCCCGTTGGCGCTCAGATTGCCGTTAACGAAGGCGACATCATCGCCCCCGGCGCTCTCCTCGCCAAGACCCCGCGTCAGGCGTCCAAGACCAAGGACATCACGGGCGGTCTCCCACGTATCGCCGAGCTCTTCGAAGCCCGCCGTCCAAAAGACGCGGCCGAGATGGCTCGTATCGATGGCGTCGTTTCCTTCGAGGGAACGATCCGCGGCAAGCGCAAGCTCGTCGTGAAGAACGAGGAGACTTCGCAGGAAGAGGAACACCTCATCCCAGCCGGCAAGCACATCATCGTGCAGCCAGGCGACGTCGTCCACAAAGGCCAGCACCTCACCGAAGGCTCTGCTGATCCACACGAGATCCTCGAGATCCTCGGGCCATCGGCGCTGTACGATTTCCTCATCTCGCAGGTGCAGGAAGTTTACCGCCTCCAAGGTGTGACCATTAACGACAAGCATATCGAAATCATCATCCGCCAGATGCTCCGCAAGGTACGCATCACGGATCCAGGTGACTCCGAATACTTCTGGGGCGAGCAGATCGACCGCGCTGCCTTCATCGCGAACAACCGTCGCATTGAAGAAGCCGGTGGTAAGCCCGCTGAAGCCGAGCCGATCCTCCTGGGTATCACCAAGGCCTCGCTCGAAACCGAGAGCTTCATCTCGGCCGCTTCCTTCCAAGAGACGACGCGCGTCCTCACCGACGCCTCGACGCTCGGCAAGGTCGATATGCTCAAGGGTTTCAAGGAAAACGTCATCATGGGTCACCTGATCCCTGCTGGCACGGGCCTCCCGATGTACAAGAAGCTCAAGGTCACGCTGCCTTTCGGCGACGAGATCCCCGAAGCGGCTCCGGTCGCCGAGGTTTCCGCTTCCTGAGCAATTGGGAATCGAGACGATCGAGCGAATCGAACGCCTTAGTTTTTCGAAGCCGCCGACGAAAGTCGGCGGCTTTTTCTTTTCGGAATTTAACCGCAGAGAGCGCAGAGGACGCGGAGGACGGAACTAAAAAACTCTGTCTTCATCTCCGCGCTCTCTGCGGTTAAAATATCCGTCGCTTTGCTTCCTTGCGATTTCGCCGCCCGCTCACGTTTGCCTTTTCGCTCTCGCGGGACACCGTCCGCGCATGGTCAAAAAACTACTCCACACGCGCATGCGCGTGAACGATCTTGAGCGCACCGTAAAGTTCTACGAACACGCGCTCGGCCTCCAGGTTTCCCGCCGCCACACGTCGCCACGCGGTGCGCAGCTCGCCTTCATCGCCACGCCGAATAGCGATGAGGAAATCGAAATCTGCCAGATGCCGCCCGGCGCCGAACCCGTGAAAGTGCAGCCGGATTTGATGCACCTCGCGTTCGAAGTCGAAGACCTCACCGCTTTCGCTGCTGGACTCAAAGAACGAGGCTACGAACTGAGCGATGGTCCCACGAAAAGCGGCAGCGGCATGATCGCTTTCATCGATGCGCCCGAAGGCTACGAAGTGGAGCTTATCCAGCGTTCGAAGTAATCGGAGCGAGGTGGAGCGCGCACTCCGTGCGCGCTGAGCGATGAGGGAAGGCGAAAGAACTTTATCGCGAATGACGCTCAGCAACGCGCACGGAGTGCGCGTTCCACCTTATGAGCACCGGCGGCAGGCAATTTTCTGATTTTCTTTGTCTGATTCCGGATACTCCCGAGCGATAGTCAGGTGAATGGGCGATCACGAACTGCTTCAGGCTTACACGCAGCAAGGCTCCCAGCGCGCGTTTGCTGACCTCGTTCGTCGTTACCTCGATTTGGTTTATTCCGCGGCTCGGAGACAGGTGCGTGCGTCGCATCTCGCGGAGGAAATCACGCAGAACGTCTTCATCGATCTGGCGCGTTCGGCGAAAAAGCTGAAGCCGTCGCAGCCGCTCGCAGCGTGGCTGTTTCTGGTGACGCGTCGTAAAGCAATCGACGCGCTGCGCAGCGAGGCCCGTCGGCATTCGCGAACAGAAATGCTCGTTGAGGAGGCCGCTCAAAATCCGTCGGGCGCTTCCGGAACAATCGAGCCGCTGCTTGACGAAGCGGTTGCTTCGCTCGGCGAAGAGGACCGGCGGGCGGTGATTCTTCGTTTCTTCGAAAATCGGAGCCTGCGTGAAGTGGGAGATATTCTGGGCGCGTCCGAAGCTGCTGCGCAAAAACGCGTACGTCGGGCGCTCGAACAGCTCCGCGCCTATTTCGGCAAACGTGGCGTCGTCCTCGGTGCGGCTGCGATTGCGACACAACTTTCTGTGCAGGCAGTTGTGCCCGCGCCTGCGGCGCTTGCCGCCAGTGTCTCGAGCATCGCAGCACTCACTGCGGTGACGACTCACGTTTCCCAGATCATTCTTATGACAACCGTGAAGAAAATCGCTTTCTCCGCCGCGCTGACCCTGAGCGTTGGCGCCGCTCTTTTTGAAGCTCGTGAACTTTCCTTGATGAAAGAAAAAATGCGGGCGTTGACGCGAGAAGCGGATGAATTGCGCGCGCAACACGAGGCAGTGCTGAAAACGTTGTCGGAAAGGGAGCGCGAATTTTCCGCGTTGCGCGCAACAGCTTCCGGAGGAGATCCGGAAGCGGAGGCAGCGCTCGATGGATGGCTGGGCCGCGTGCAGACCTTGCGCACTTGGTTGGATAAAATGCCGGACAAGCGCATCCCGCAGATGGCGTTCCTTGTGGATGAGGACTGGCTGGACGTTGCTAAAAACGCGAAAGTCGAAACTGAGCTTGAGGCCCGCCAAGCGTTAATGAATTTGCGACGCCTCGCGCTTGAACGTTTTGGAACGTCTGTGAACGCAGCGTTGGCTCGCCATCAGAGAGAGACTCTCAACTGGATGCCGACGAGCCCTGCGGCATTGGTTCCTTATTTTGATCCACCCATAGACCCATCGCTTCTGTCGAATTACGAAATCGCCGAAGACGATTGGCCAGGGTCGGCCAATGCTTCGGGAAAACCTCCCGCGTTTGTTCTGCGCAACAAGCTTGTTGACGACATCTATGACTGGCGGATCGCCCACAAAGGCAGAGGCGTGACCGGAAATGGCGGTGTCTCTTTAAGCGGAAAAGCCATTTCAGAGGCTGTTCGTGAATATCGCCGGTTGAACAAAGGCCGGACGCCATCCGAGCCCGCTCAGTTAGCGCCGTATCTCAAACGCGCTATTCATCCGGAGTATCTTAAGTAGTCGCTCAAAGACGCCGCGAAGATTCGCTAGCGGTTCAGAACGTGTAACTACGTCATTTAAGACGGGGAGTGAACGTATCGAGGTGTCTCCGCGTTTTAAGTGATGCGGCTACGCTACAGGTTGGATCGCTCTGAGAATGTTTGAACTTCCTCATCACTCGGAGAGCGCTGCTTTCTTCACCGCGCGCTCATAAGCGAAGAGGAATTGCTGGGCTAGGCCGGCGGCGGCGCCGAAGTGGGCGCGGCCGAAGTGGGCGACTTGGGCGGGTTTCCAGCCGGTTAGGCCGTAGCGCGTTTCCAGCGTCTTTAAGATCCAGACATCGACGGGGAAGGCTTCCATTTTTCCCGCGCCGAAGAGCAGGACGCAGTCGGCGACTTTTTCGCCGACGCCGGGGAGTGAGCAGAGGCGTTCTTTGGCTTCGGCGTAGGGAAGTTGTTCGGTTTCCTCCAGCCAGCCGGGGTTGGCAGAGAGGAATTGCGCGGTGTCGTGGATGTAGCGCGCGCGGAAGCCGAGGAGGCACTCACGTAGTTGAGTTTCGGGCACGGCGGCGAGTTCGGCCCAGGTGGGAAGGCGGTGGACGATTCTGGCGGGGGTGTTGTCGAGGGCGGGGACGAGGCCGAGCGAGGCGCCGTGGCGGGTGGCGAGCAGGTCCATCATTTGTTTGATCTGCACGATCTGCTTGGTGGCGCTGCAGAGGAAGCCGAGGAGTGTTTCGCCAAACGGCTGACGCAGGATGCGCAGACCGGGAAATGTTTTTAGGCAGAGCGACAGATGCGGATCGCTGCGCCAGGGGAGGGCGTCGGTGAGAGATTCGAAGGCGGCGTGCTCGCCGAGGTAGACAGACAGGGCTGCGGCGACACGTTTGTTCAACGTCGTTGGGGAACGCCAGAAGGCGCGGCCGTTTTCGTCGCGGCGGATTTGTGCGATGCAGTCGGACCACACACCGAGGAAGGTTTCATCGGGCTGGCGGTTCCAGCGGAAGGCCTGGCCGCCGTCGAGGAGCTCGGCGAGGGTGCGGGCGGAGAGCGGCGGGAGAAAATCGAGCGGGCTCCAGTCTGACCAGGTGGCGGGCGAGGGCATGGACGGGATGGTTCGCGGGACGCGACTGGAGTCGAGCAGCGCATCGAGGCACCGACGCGATTACTGTGAGGTTGGCAGAAGTGTGAACTGGAGCAGGTTGTCGGATCGCAGGTGGCGGGCGGCGAGGGCGTTGAGGTCAGCAGTGGTTGTTTGTTCGATCCATCGATCTGTATTGCGGATTACCTCCAACGAGTCGGGCTGCGACTGGATGTCGTCGAGCGAGCGGGCCCACCAGCTGTTGATGCGACGGGACTGGGCGGAGCTCTTCAGAAACTGCGCGCGCGCTCGTGCGAGTTCGTCGTCGGTGACGCCTTGGGCGACGAGCTTTTCGACGACGGCTTTCACGTGGAAGATGAGTTCGTCGGTCTTGTCGCGTTTGACGTCGAGGCTGCACTGGAGGCTGGAGAGGGCGGGGAAGGTGCGGCTCCACCGAACGCCCGCGCTGACGCCGTAGGTTTCGCCGAGCTCTTCGCGGATTTTTTCTTTGGTCCGCTCTTCGATGATATCCATGAGGAGGGACAGGCGCGTGTGGTCTTCTCCCGAGGCGAGCGAGCGCACGGGCCAGTGAAGTTCGAGCGTGGCGGGACGGGTGGCGCTGACGAAGGTGTAGGTGCGGGTGGCGGGCGCGGCAGGCGGTGTGAGTTTGCCAGCCTGATCCAGCGCGGGTTTGGACGCGGCGCGGCGGGGAGTGGCGCCGAGGGTTTGCGCGACTTCGGCGATGGTGGCGTCGATATCGATGTCGCCGACGATCGTGCATTCGAGGTAGCCGCGGTCGAACTGCGGTTTGAGCCAGGCGCGGAGTTCTTTGAAGGAATAGGACGAGAGCTGGCGGCGCGACGGCAGGATGAAGCGGGAGTCGTTGCCGGCGAGAAATGGAAGCATGAACTCGGTGCGCGGTTTCGCGGCGGATTCGTGGAGCGGGTCGTACACGTCGCTCATGTAGCTCTGCATCTTGGGCTGCGCGTTTTTGCGGAAGCCGGGGTCGATGATGTCGGCGGTGACGAGGCGGAGGGCGAAGGGGAGGTCTTTGGAGATGGCGCTGCCGCTGAAGACGAAGGCGTCGTCCCCGGTGCGAAGGTTCACGCGGACGAGGCGGCCGTTGATGGCGCGGCGGACTTCGTCGGCGGTGTGTTTGCCGAGCCCGCCGACGAAAATGCCGCTGACCCAGTGGCGGAGGCCGGGGTGTTTGCGCGGTTCTTCGAGGAGGCCGGTGCCGACGCGGATGGAGAAATCCACGTCCTGGTTTTCGAAGTCGGTCTTTTTGAGGTTGAGGCGGACGCCGTTGGAAAATTCGACGGTCCAGACATCGATGTCGGCGAGGTGTTCTTTGCGGACGATTTTTCCGGGAGTGCCGAAGTTTTTGTAGGCGAAGTCGACGGCCTTGAGCGCCTGGACTTTTTTCGCGCCCTGCAAGGTGCTCTTGGTGTAGGCGGCGAGGATGGTGGCTGGAGGGACACGGAAGCCGGAGTTGGCGGAGGCGTAGAGCCATTTCGGCGGCTCGGTGCCCCAGGCGTCGCTTAATGCCTGCTGGCAGCGGGCCGCGGTGAGTGCGTCGAGGACTTTGAGGCGGCGTTCGAGGCGCTCGTCGGGGAACATGAATACGGTTTCCGTGGCGGCGTCGTTGACGATCTGGTCGGCGAGGAAGCTGGAGTGGACGGTGTGGACGGCTTCGGCGCTGTGGCGGAGGGAGGCGCGCTCGGAGGTTTTGATTTCGTTGAGCTCGGTTTCGTGGAAGCCGTGATCGATGGCGCGGCGGAGTTCCTGCTCGGCGGTGGCGACGGCGGCCTCCCAATTTTTGAAATTGCTGCCGACGGTGATGGCCAGCCGGCGGATGCGTTGAAAGAACCAGTCGTCGTGGACGGAGACGCTACTGATCTTTGCCTTGGGTTGTTCGCGGATGCGGGTGAGGCGGCGTTCGAGCATCGCGTGGGCGAGGCGGAAGGCTCCTTGGTCTTCGCGTCGCTCCAGGCTGTCGGCGGGACGCGGCTCCTGGATGAGATGGCTGAGTGTGAAGCCGACGCCGGAGTGAACGTCTTCGTAGAATTTCACGACGGGTTTTTCCGGAGTCGCGATCTGGCCGAAATCGGGCTGTCCGCGCAGGGGGGAGCGGCTGGCGACGGAAGAAAACAGATCGCGGATGAGCTGTTCGGTGCGGGCGGTGTCCATGACACCGACGACTACGACGAGCATGCGCTCCGGGCGGTACCAGGCGTCGTAGAAAGCGCGGAGGCCGTCGGCATCGGCGGCGGCGATCGATTCGGGTGTGCCGATGGCCATGTGTTCGCCGCGTGTGCCGTCGAAGTAGAAGCCCAGCCAGGCTTCGGTGGCGCGGCGGCGCGGGCCGCTGCGGGCGAGGTCTTCGCTGGCGATCACGCGGCGCTCGCGGTCGACTTCGCCGGACTCAAAGAGCATGCCGTCGGCGAAATCGCGGAAGATGCGCAGGCCGGTGGTGAGCGCGGCTTCGTTTCCCGGGAGATCGAATTTGTAGATGGTGCGCTCCTGATTGGTGAAGGCGTTGATGTGGGCGCCCATTCGCGCGCCCTGGTGCTGGAGCAGTTTCACGAATTCGCCGGGGGCGAAGTTCTTCGTGCCGTTGAAGGCCATGTGCTCGACGAAGTGGGCGTAGCCGCGCTCGTCGTCGCGTTCGTGGAGCGAGCCGACGTCGACGAAGAGGCGGATGCTGATCTGGTCGGCGGGGGTTTTATTGGGGAGCAGGGCGTAGCGGAGGCCGTTGTCGAGGCGGCCCCAGGTGACGCGCGGGGATGGCGCGAGGCCTTCGGCGCGCACGGGCCAGGCGGGGAATGTGGCGGCCGCGGCTTGATCGGGCGGAGGCGCGGGCGGGGCTGTCTCCAGAATTTGGGCACGCGCGAAGACGGGCGTGAGAGAGAGAAGAGCGAGAAGGGGCAGCCCGCGCGTGAGTTTCACGAGGGGCGATCAGAGCGGGTCGGAGCGGCGAGTCAGCGCAAAAACCGGGGGAGGGGAACGATCGGGGGACTTTTCAGTGAGCGGGGCGCTGGTTGCGGAGATGCCCAACGGCGCGAGCGAGCTCGCGCCCTACATTATTTGCCGTCCCATTTGCGGAGGCGGCCGGGCTCGGCGATGAAGAGGGTGCCTCGCTTGCGGTTGATGTATTTGCCGAGGAGCGACTGGACTTCGGCGCGGGTGATGGCGGCGGTGTCGTCGTGGCGGTTGAGCGCGGCTTCGATGCGGTAGGGGCGTTCCTGGGCGTCGAGGAGGACGGTGTGGCCCCAGTAACCGTTTTGGCGGAGGTGGTCGGTGCGCTCGCGGAGGAAGGGGGTTTTCACGCGGAGGAATTCGTCGTCGGTGATGCCCTTGTCGCGGAGGGCGTCGATTTCCTTGCGCAGCGCGGCGGCGGCTTCGGGGGCGCGGTCGGAATCGACCTCGGCGTAGATCATGAAGTAGCCGCATTTGGGGAGTGCGTCGAAAGAGATGAAGGAGGCGCTCGGCGCGTAGGCGGAGCCGAGTTCTTCGCGGAGGCGGTGGCGGATGCGTTCCTCGAGGATGGAGGCGAGGAGGAAGCAGCGGCGCTCGGTGCGGTAGTCGGAGGCATCGGGGGCGGGGAAGCACCAGGCGAGGGCGGATTGTTTGATGCGGGCGGGGGCGACGTAGAGGACGGGCTGGCGTTCGGCGGAGGCGAAGCGCGGGGATTTGAGGCGGGGCGGCTTCGCGGTTTCGGCGCGGAGGGGAAGCGCGCCGAGGGTGGTGGCGACGGCGGCGGAGGCGGTCTCCCAGTTGGTTTCGCCGACGATGCTCATTTCGATCGGGGCGTGGGCGAAGGCGGGGCGGAGCCAGGCTTCGAGTTCGGGGAGGGTGCGGTTGTAGAAGTTTTGTTCGCCGGGGATGCCGAAGCGGGCGTCGTTGTCCATGAGCTGGCGTTCGGCGTAGCGGTGGATGGGGCCGCCGGCGGAGGCTTCGAGCGAGGAGAGGAGGGAGCCGTAGGAGGCGTGGGCTTCGCGGAGGGATTCGGGGCGGTAACCGGCGTCGGTGATGTAGGCGGCGATGAGCTGGAGGCAGAGCTGGAGATCGCGCGGAGAGCTGCGGCCGGTGAAGACGAAGGCGTCGGGCTCGACGTGGAAGCTGAGGCCGACGTTGCGGCCGGTGAGGATGTCGCCGATTTCGGAGGCGCTGTGTTTGCCGAGGCCGCCGTCGGTGAGAGCGTATCCGGCGAGCAAATCCAGGCCGGGGAAGGCGGAGGGTGTGGTGAGGCGGCCGCCGCGGATGCGGACGAAGATGTTGACGGTGTCGGCCTCGAAGGCGGTTTGTTTGAAGTTGAGGCGGACGCCGTTGGCGAAGCGGGAGAGGCGGGCGTCGATGCCGGGGGAGGTTTCCTCGTGGACGAGTTTTCCGGGCGGGCCGAAGTCGGTGTAGGCGAAGGGGGCGGTCCCGGTGTGGGTGCGCGGGGCGACGTCGGTTTTGCGGCTTTCGTTGAGGACGGCGGCGACGGTGCGTTCGTCTTCTTTGAAGACGGGGTTGGCGCTGATGAAGACGTGGAGGGCGGAGCGTTCCCAGGTGTTGCGGAAGGCGCGGTTGCAGTCTTCGAGGGTGGCGGCGGCGAGCGGGGCGGCGAGGTCGTCGCGCAGGGCTTCGGGTGTGCAGATGGGTTCGCCGTCGAGGAGGAGTTCGACGATTTCGGCGGCGTGTTGTTCGGAATGGCGTGTAGGGAGACTGCGGATATTGGTTTCGAGGAGTTCGACGAAGGTGCGGCGGGCGATGTCGAGTTCGGCGGGGGTGAAGCCGTGGAGGATGGCGCGACGGTGTTCCTGCTCGAGGGCGGCGGCGAGTTCGCGCCAGTGGTCGATGCGGCCGGCGGCGCTGAAGGAGGCGACTTCCCAGCCGGGGACGAAGTTTTCGATGGAGGCGTAGGGGGCGACGAGGGCGTCGCCGAGCTCGGCGGAGATGCGGTTGAGGCGTTGTTGTTGCATCGCGAAGGCGAGGGTGCGGTGGAGGCGGGCGATGCGACGTTCGCGGGTGTCGTTTTCTTTTGGAGCGGCGCGCGGGTGCTGGAAGGTGAGGCCGATGCCGACGTAGGCGGAGTCGTGGTTGATGGCGATGGTGGGCGCGGTGGCGGAGGCGGGGGTGACGGCAGCGGGTTCGTCGCGGGCGGGGGCGCGGGCGGTGAAATGGGCGAAGGTTTCCCCGACGAGTTTGCGGGCGGTTTCGGGATCGATGTCGCCGACGATGATGACGGCGGTGCGTTCGGGGCGGTACCAGGCGTCGTAGAAGGCGGTGAAGTTTTCGCGGGTGACGGTGCGGAGGGTTTGCTCGACGCCGATGACGGGGCGGCGGGTGTGGAGCGAGCCGGGCCAGAGGAAGGCGAGGCTGGCTTCGCTGCGGCGGTAGCCGGGGGTGTCGCGGGTGGCTTTTTCGCTGAGGATGACGCCGCGTTCGCGTTCGATGAGGGCGGGGTCGAAGGTGGCCTCGGCGGCGTATTCGTAGAATGTGGACAGGCCCTGCTTGAGGGTGGCGGCGGTGGTGTCGGGCAGTTCGAGGTGGTAGATGGTGTGGTCGTGGTGGGTGAAGGCGGTGTTGTCGGGGCCGAAGCCGACGCCGAGGCGCTGGAGGGCGTTGACGAGGGAGTCGCCGGGGTGGGAGCGGGTGCCGCGGAAAATCATATGCTCGACGAAGTGAGCGAGGCCGCTTTCGTCGTCGCGTTCATGGAGGGAGCCGGCGGCCACGACGAGGCGGAGGGTGACGCGGTCGCGGGGCTCGGCGTTGCGGCGGATGACGTAGCGCAGGCCGTTGGGGAGCGTGCCTTGGACGAGGGCGGGATCGGCGGGGAGGTCGGTGCGGAGCTCTGCCCATGGGGCGGCGGAGGCGAAGGGCGCGAGCGCGCAAAAGGAAAGGACGATGAGGAAAACGCCGCGGAGCCGGATCATTCGGGGGCGGAGTGTGGGAAGGCGTATGTGGAAAGCGAGTTCCCGGACGTGGCGGATTAGCGATGGCGGAGAACTACGGGGCCGAGGAGGCCGGAGGGGAGGAGCGGGTCGGAGGGTTTGTAGGGATTCCAGGTTACCCAAGTTTTGCGTTCGGATTCGGGGAGGGCGCTGTCGGCGATGAGGCGGTTGACCCAGAGGTTGGCGACGCGCACTTCGAGGGTGTTGCGGCCGGGGCGGAGTGCGTCGGTGATGTCGATTGCGTAGGGGGATTTCCACGCGATGGCGAGGGGGCGGTCGTTGAGTTTTACGGAGGCGATGACAGAGACTTTTCCGAGGTCGAGAAGGACGCGGCCTGTGGACGGGAGCGTGGTGAGTTCGAAGGTGCAGGTGTAGGTCGCGGAGCCGGAGTAGTGGCGGACGCCGGGATCGCTGTGGCTGGTCCAGGAGGCGAGTTGCGGGAGCTCGATTTTCTCCGGGGCGCCCCAGCCGGGGGTGAAGCGGACGGACCAAGGGCCGGTGATGGAAGCGAGGACGGGCGTGTCCTGGACGAGCGCGGGTAGTGCGGCTGGTGGTTTCGCGGAGGTCAGAGCGGTGGGTGCGCGGAAGACGACGAAGACGGAGGCGTGGGATTCGAGCGTGAGCGGGACGGAGGTTTTGCCAGCGGCTTCGCGCCAGCCGTCGATGGCGGTGATGTCACCGGTTTCTGGATTCCAGAGTTCGGGGATGCGGCCGGTGACGCGGAAGTGCGCTGTGCCTCGGGCGCCGGTGGTGCCGTGATTGGCGGCGAAGTAAATGTCGCGGTCGGATGTGCGCCGGTGCGTATAGAGGAGTTTGGCGGAGGAGAGATTTTCGGCGGGCGCGAAATCGGGTGCGAGGTTGCAGAGGGCGAGAGCCTCGGCGGGGGAGCGGCCCCAGAGGATGCGACCGAGGCCGGTGGATTTTTCGCCAGCGGAGGTGAGCGGGCCGGGGCCCCAGAGTTCGTCGGCGATGCGGCGGACTTCGGCGTCGCTTTCGCTTCCGTCGGCGAAGCTGAGCGAGCCCTCGGGTTTCACCGGGCCGAGCACGGTGGCGCCGGAGGTGACGAGTGTTCGCAGATGGCGGGCGGCGGCGACGGAGAGGTGGCGGCCACCGGCGAGAACGAGTATCCGGTAACTCATGCCATCGGGGAGGACGATGCGGCCGTTTTCGACGCGGGTGCGTGTGAGGAGGACTTCGTCGCCGCAGACATCGTAGTCGTAACCGGGCGGAGGTGCGGGGCGCATGCGGTGCGTGGCGATTTTGAGCGGAGTGTCGTTGCCCAGATGATAGAGCAGATCGGCGACGGGGATGCCTTGGCGGAGAAGGTGAGAGGAGCGCGAGAGCGTGTCCCAGAAGGGCGTGCTGTCTTCCCACCAGGTGTTGTGACGTTGGTAAGGGAGATAGAAACGGTCTTCGGTGACGCCGGGTTTGCGGTCGTCCCATGGCTGATGAACGGAGGCGAGGACGACGAATTTGTTGATGCCGAGCGCGAGAGCGGCGTCGGCGAAGGGTTTCATCATCGCGGGGTGCGCGTCGGCTTTGCTGCCGGTGAAGGCTTCGGCGGCGGCGATGGGGAGTCCGTAAACGTGGGCGGCGGAGGCGGCTTCCTTGCAGTCGATGGTGCCGTCGGTCTGGGTCATCCAGAACTCGCCCATGGGAATATCGGTGCGGCCCTTGGCCTGAATATTGTCGCTCGGCAGGCAGGTGGCGATGCCGGGGGCTTGCGCGGTGGAGGTCATGCCCTCGGCGTGGCAGAGTTTTTGAAAGGTGCCGAAGTACTCGTCGCTCATGAGGTCGGCGATGGTGCGGCGGACGTCGTGGAGAATTTTGTCGGATTGTTCGCGGCTGCCGACGACGCGGCCCATCATCACGGGCAGGAAGGCGCGGAGGTCGTAGCCGCGGCGGCGGGCGAACTGCGCGAGGAAGTCGGGCGTCCAGTTTTGCGAACCGTGTTCGTTGCTGTCGATGCCGACGCCGGCGAGTTTGGCGCCCGGGACTTTCCGGATTTCGCTGAGGAGAACGCCAACGTAGTTTTCCCACTGCACGCGGACGGCGGTGGCGCTGAGTTTGTCGCACTCGAGGCCCATGGTTTCGGGGCGGCCGTGTTTGGTTTTTGCGCCGGTCGGTGTGTGGCCGAGACGGAGAATCGTCCAGCGGCCGGGAGGCGCATCCCAGGTGAGACGGCCGTCGGTGCCGAGATGCTGGGTGATGTCGACGATGCGAGCGGGGTCGATGATCTCGGCGCCGGTGTAGGCGGGCGTGCGGTCGGGATTGGAGAAGTCGACGACATTGCCGGTTTTTCGCTCCCATTGATCGACGCGGGCTTCGCCGCGGAGGTCGATGTTGCCGATGATGAGGTCGGTGTCGTTGGAGCGTAAGTTGCGGCCCCAGTTTTCGAAGTTGAGACGGAAGTAGCGGCCGGTGGCGGCGGGGAAGGTGACGGTCTGCGCGGTCCAGGTGTCGTGCTGGTAGCCGATCGCGGGGAGTTGGGCGACGCGGTGCCAGGTGTTGGCGTCGTCGCTGACTTCGAGCCAGCCGAGCGGCGGGTTGAGGCGCATGTTTTCGCCGTAGAAATCGTCGGCCCACGAGACCGGCATCTGCGTGGCGATGACGAGTGCTTTGGCGTTGGTGCGTTGGGTGTAGGTCAGGCTGCGGGTGGTGACCGGGCGACCGTAGTCGAGGTTGATGTGGACGCGTTGGTTTTCGGCTGAAACCGGAATGCGGATACGTTTGGCGTCGGGACTGAAGAGGGCGGGCAGATCGATGTCCGCGGGAGTGCTGGTGCGGACCGGTTGGGGCAGTGGATCGGCACCGGCGGGCGCGGGGTAGGCGAGGACGGCGACGTCGCGGTAATAATCGAGCCGGGTGGGCGGCTGCGGGAGCGGGAGCGAAACGGTGCGGCCGCCCTCGACGATGACCTCGCTGGAGACCATGCGCTGCATGGCGAGCGCGGGCGTGATCCAGGGGCCGCCGGCGACGAAGCCGCTGCTGACGTTGGTTTCCAGAGTAAGGCCGAGACGGGCGCACTCGGCGGCGGCGAAGCGGAAGCGGGCGAGCCATTCGGGCGAGAGGCTTTTCAACGCGCCGGGGCGGTCGGTGAAAACCTGTTCGTAGATCACCACGCCGCCGAAGCCGGCGCGTTTCATGGCTTCGAGGTCCTGGGTGATGCCGTGATCGGTCGTGACGGTTTCGCCCCAGAACCACCAGAGTGTTGGATTGGCGGATACAGGTGGAGTCGCGAAGGCGGCGGCGAGAGGATCGCGGGTGGCGTTGGAGGCGTTGAGCGCAACGACGGTGGTTGCGACATGGAGGGCAAAGGCAGCGAGAACTAAACGAAAGAGGGGCGACATATCGAAGCGGGGTTCGGGATACCGGGTTCAATCGATGGCAGCACAGAGGGCCAGCGACCGGTGCGTCAGATTACGGGATCGAAAAGAAAAAACCCGCGCCGTGTGGGCGCGGGTAGAGGGGAAACGCTGTGGCGCGAAAATTATTTCGCTGGAGCGGGTGTGACTTGGGCGGCAGCTGCCGCTTCGGGAGTCGCCGCGGCTGGGACGGCTTTTTTCTCAAAGGGCCAGAGGTGCTTGTTGAGGCCGTAGTGGGGCGCGGCCCAGAGGTTGTAGGCGAGCCAGAGGGCGACGAGCAGCAGGAGCGTGAGCACGGTGAGGCGCTTGCGGCGTTTGGCGGATTTGTCCTCGAACGGATCTTCGAGCGAACGGGCGGAGCCTTCCGGGATGATGGCGCGTTCGGTGAGTTCGGTGCCGAGCGGGACGTTGATTTTGACGCGGCCGTTGATGGCCCAGCCGTTGGCGTCGAGGATCGGGCCGAGGGTGCGCTGGCGGAGTTTGAGCCAGGCGATGATCATCGAGGGGCCGGAGATCACTAGCATCAGCCCTATGAATACAAGCGGGAGCTGCCAGATGGCGAGACCGGCGAGGCCGGTCGCGATCGCGCCGATGGCGCCCATGATCGCGCCGAAGGCGACGCCGAGAGCGGCGACGGTGCCGACGTCGATTTTCTTGGGCGGCGCGGGCGGGGTTCCGGCGGCGGGAGCGGGGGCGTGTTTGTCGGCGTTGGCGGTGGCTTCGGCGGCGGAGGCGAGTTTCGCGTTGGAGGCGGCGTCGGCAGCGGCGGCGCGTTTGGCCACCTGCTCCTCGATCATGCGGATGAATTTTTTGTACGGTGACCAGAACGCCTGGCGGATGCTGATGGGGTTATCGATGATCTTGGTGATGTGGGCATCCCAGTCGCGGCCCTTGCGGTCGTAGAAGAGACCGTTGCGGCCGACCATGAGGTAGTCGGAGTCGCCTTGGGTGACGCAGGCCGCGATTTTCATCGGATCGTGTCCGGGGCGGCTGAGGTCGCAGTAGGCGATGTAGACCTTGGAGAGCGAGGCGAGGACGGAGTGTTTGGCGGGATCGTCGACGCGGATACAGAGGTCGCAGGAGCGGCTGTCGAGGTAGAGGGTGCCGATCTGGAAGGTGGCGGGATACTTCGGATCGTAGAGATCGGAGAAGTTGACGAAGTTGTGAAGGAGCGTGCGCAGGTCGCGGTAGTAGCGGACGAGGCGGTCCACGGCGGTGATGGCGAGGGCCTGGGGTTCGAGGGCTTTGTCCTCGGCGATGAGGGCGTCGAGCGCGGCTTTCTTTTTGCCCGCATGGATGGCCTGGATACGCGGGAGGCCGAGCTTCTCGACGGGCGTGGCGGGCTTGGCGGCGAGCCAGGCTTCGTAAGGGGCGAGTTTGCCGGTGAGGGAGTTCCACTCGTCGGCGGTGATGCTGGTTTTATTCGCGCCGAGGAGCGGGGTGACGACGGCTTTTTGGAGCGCGGCGAGTGCGCCGGCCCAGGCGGGGTTGACGCCTTCGGTGAGCGGGAGCGGTTTGTTGGCCTCGATGCGGGAGAGGGGAAAGCCGGCGACTTCTTCGTTGGTGATTTTGAGGTCCTTGGCGGCGACGGCGAAGTATTCGCTTTCCTGGCGGTTGAGGGCGGCGATGGCGCGGCTGTCGAAGGCGGCGAGGCGGCAGCGGGCGAAGTAGTCGTCGATCTTGGCGCGGACGGTTTTGACCGTGTCGTAGGCCGTTGTCGTGACATCGCCGATACTGAGGATTTCCTTGGCGGAGCCTTTGGCGGCCCAGTCGGCGTAGGCGGCGATCTCGGTGAAGAATTGGTCGATCTTGGCCTGGTTGACGCCGGGTTTGCCGGAACGGTCGTTTTCTGCGCCGTAGCTGGCGATGATGTCGGCGATGAGCTGCTTGAGATCGGCGTCGGTGGTGGCTTCGGCGGGGATGATGCCGTCGCCGTTGAAGGTGGTTTCGGAGAAGATTTTTTTTGTGTCGGTCGTATCGGCGACGGAGATCGCGGTGGCGTCGGGGCGGCCGAGGTTAGCGAGGACTTGTTTGGCGGAGGCGAGGACGGATTTGCCCTCGGGGGTTTGGTCGTTGATCAGCGCGAGGGGGAGGGCGGGCTGGGGGGAGAGGACTTCGCCGAGGTCTTTGAGGTGGAGGTGGGTCCACTTGATGGCGGCGATGACTTCAGGGACGCGGATGCGGCCGTCGCCGTCGGTGTCGATGAGGGAGAGGGTTTTCTCGTCGAGCTCGAGTCCTTTGACGGGGCAGCTGAGGGCGACCCAGAGTTTTTGATCGAGATGTTCGAGGTTGAGAAGGTCGGCTCCGGATTGGAGGAGAACCTGATCGAGTCCGCCGCTGCGGAAGAATTTCCAACGATGGGTCGTGTTCATAAGCGTGGTCGGGTGTGTGATGCGGACGGCGTGATGCTCCGTGTCGCGTGAGTGATGAGAGAACGCGGGCGAGGGCGGGTGGCAACGGCGGAAAAAAATAGGTCCTATAGGGCCGATGGGACCTATAGGACCTATGAAAATCGGAGCACTAGGACCGCTCGCTGCGCGCTCGCGGCTACTTTTTCGGCGTGAGGCGGAAGAGGAGGACGTCGTGGGAATCGACCTCGGCGGTGAAGGGGGTGGAGGTGTCGCCGGCGGATTTTTTGGTCCAGATTTCGCGGACGTCGAATGGTTTGCCTTGGAGGTGCCAGAGGCGGTGCCACTCGACGGTGAGCTTCTGGCGGGTGTCGGCGGTGTTGAGGGCGCAGACGGCCCAGTCGCCGTTGGAGAGTTCCTTGGTCCAGATTTCGATGTTCTTGGACGGATCGGAGAGGGCGCGGGAGCCTTGTTTGCCGAGCGCGTCCTGGTTGATCGCGATGGCTTCCTTGTCGGTGAGGACGGAGGTGATCTCGGGCGTCATGCTACGCACGTCGTTGCCGGCCATGAGGGGAGCGGCGAGCACGCACCAGAAACTGAAGTGGGCACGGGACTCGGCGAAGGTGAGGCCCTCGTTGCCGACTTCGAGCATGTCGGGATCGTTCCAGTGGCCGGGGCCGGCGTATTTTTGGAGGCCGGTTTGTTCGTCGCCGCGGTTGTGCTGGAGATCGAGGATGTTTTTCCAGCCGGTCTCCCAGCCTTTCTTGCCGTTGTAGGAATCGTAGATGTCGCCAGTGGTGCGCCAGAGGTGGCCGACGTCCTTGGCCCATTCCCACGGTTTCGCTGTACCCCATTCGCAAATACTGAAGACGACGGGGCGGCCGGCGGTGTAGAGGGCGTCGCGCATGGTGGTGTAGGCCTCGCGGGCGTCACGGGTGCCGGTGGAGCACCAGTCGTATTTCAAGTAGTCGACGCCCCAGGAGGCGTAGCTGCGGGCGTCTTGATATTCGTGGCCCATGGAGCCGGGGTGGCCGCCGCAGGTTTTGGAGCCGGCGCAGTTGTAGATGCCGAATTTGAAGCCGCGCTCGTGGAGGAAGTCGCCGAGGGCTTTGAGGCCGCTGGGGAATTTAGCGGGGTCGGGGACGAGGTTGCCGTTGGCGTCGCGTTCCTTGAGGTGCCAGCAATCGTCGAGGACGATGTAGATGTAGCCGGCGTCCCTCATGCCGGATTTGATCATGGCTTCGGCGGTTTCCTTGATGAGGGTTTCGTTGATGTTGCCGGCGAAAGTGTTCCAGGTGTTCCAGCCCATGGGCGGGGTTTGGGCGAGGCCGGGGAATTTTTGGGCGGGCATGGTGAGGGGGGAAGCGAGCGCGACGAGGGCGGCGAGCAGGGGGAGGAGTTTCTTCATAGGAAAACGAGGCGGGTGGGCAGGTCTGCGTGCGGAGACGCGGAAAAGAAAGAGCGCTTAGTTTAGTCAGCGGAGACGATGGCGGGAATGAGCGCGGACGTCGCGGTTATGAGACTCTTTTCGGGGAACGGGATCGCACCGCGTAGACGTTTCGCTCACGTGGCTGGAGCCGGAGCCGGGGCGTCGTTTTCGTCCTGATCCTCGAATATGCCGAGGGCCTGGCAGGACTCGGCGGCGAGGAGGAGGGCGGCGAGTTCGGTGCCCAGGGATGCGCGAAGATGTGTGAGCGCGTGGTCGCGGGCGGAGATTGAGGATGGCGAGATGGCGGAAGAGGTCTCGCGAAGGGGCGAAGGGAGCGAAGGTGCGGGGGCGATGCCGGCCGGGGCGGTGAGTTCGCGACGACAGGCGCGGAGGGTATCGGGGGTTTCGGAGAGGCCTTCGACGGCTTCGGCGAGGGTGGCGAGGGTGCGGGTGAGTTGAGCGGAGAAGCGGTCGTGGGCGGGCGAGGCGAGGGGCGGGCCTGGCTGTAGTTGAAGGGCGGCGACGCTGAAGGCGCGGGTGAGGCGGAGGTTGCCGTTGGCGAGGGCGGCGGTGTGTTCGAGGCCGGTCTGGCGGTTTTTGGGATCGGCCATGAGGCGCTGGAGGGAGGCGAAGACGGCGGCGTTGGCGGCTTCGACGCGTTGCTTGGCCTTGATGATGTCGTCGTCGAAGGGGCGGCCTTCGCGGAGGCGGAGGTCGATCTGCTCCCAGTAGTGGAGATTGGCGCGGAGGGAGGCGGCGAGGATCGGGGGGAAGCGGCGGCGTTCCCAGACGGGCCAGAAGACGAGGGCGCCGAGGAGGGCGAGGACGCCGCCGAGGGCGTTGGAGGCGAGGCGTTCCCAGGCGAGGGAGGCTGTCACCGGTTGATGGAGACCGGTGAGGAGGACGACGAAAATGGTGACGAAGAGAACGCCGACGGAGTAGTTGCGTTTCATGAAGAAGCCGAAGGCGAACATGCAGGCGGTCATGAGTGCGAAGAGGACGGGCGCGGGAAGCCCGAGGGCGAGGAGGCCGATGGCGAGGAGGCTGCCGAGGAGAGTGCCGGCTACGCGCTGGGCGGCGCGGGCTCGGGTGGAGCCGTAGTCGGGCTGGAGGACGACGAGCAAGGTGAAGGGGAGCCAATAGCCGTGCGGGAGCGCGAGTGTGTGAGCGATGGCGGTGGCGAGGAGCGTGAGGAAAATCAGGCGGACGGTGAAGCGGAGGAGGACGGGATCGATGCGGCGGTTGAAGTTAAGCGCGGCGCCGAGGGGGCGGAGGCTCCAGGTGTCGGTATCGGTTAATTCGAGGGAGAAGGCGGCGCGCTCGGCGGAGCGGTTGATGGTGGCGCGGAGGGACGTTTCGGTTTCGCGCAGGCTTTCGCGAACGAATGCGCAGAGAGAGGACAGGTGGGCTTCGGCGGGCGTGTGCGCATCGAGGGCGATTTCGAAGCCTTCGAAGAGATTGAGCAGGCGGCGGAGGCGGACATCGACGAGGGCGAGATGCGCGGGCTGGCGGGAGACGACGGCGAGGGCGATGGTGCGGGCGTGATTGGCGAGGGAGACGAGGATGGGCTGGAAGGCGGGCTGGAGCGGGACGCCGGTGGTGCGTGGCGGCGTGGTTTCGAGGGCGGTCTGCAAGGCGCTGACGCGCATGGCGAGACGGGCGGCGTCGTGAGCGGTGTGTTCGAGCTTGTCGACGAAGGCGTGGGCGCGGCGGGTGCGCGCGGAGGCGAAAGCGGCGTAGGATTTGTCGAGCGCGGTGCGGAGGGCGGCCTCCTTTGCCATGACGAGCGCGTGGCGGTCGGTGGGATTTTTTTCGGCGGAGGAGGCTTCGAAAAATTCGGCGGCGGCGATCCAGCAATCGGCGAGCGCGGCTCGGAGCGGTTGTTGCGGGCGGAAGAACCACGGGACGATTTGAACGATGATGCCCCAGAGTCCGCCGCCAAGAGTCCAGAGCGCGGTGTTGGTGGTGTGTGCGAGGGAGAAGGCGGGCGTCGTTTCCTGTGCGATGAGGAAGACGAGCATCGAGGAGATCGCGAGAGGCGGGCCGTAGTCGGGATTGAGGTGGCGCCAGAGTCCGGTGGCGGCGGCGACAAGCGCGGTGGCGGCGAGCGCGAGAATAAGCGGCTCCGGGGTGGACGCGCCCAGTGCGGAGGCGGCGGTGAGGATGAGCAGGGCGCAGCCGAGGACGGCGAGGCGGAGGCGGTAGTCGCCGCGGACTTCGAAGAAGGCGATGTTTTGCGCGGCGATGGCGGCGAAGGCGAATTCGTGCGGGACGGATGAGCCGAGGAGTTGCGCGGCGAGGAGGGGGCCGAGGAAGGCGATGACGCCGCGGGTGGCGCGGGCGAGGTCGGAGCGGAGGGCGAGCGGGGAAGTCGATCCGGGAGCGGCGGAGGATTTCAGCGCGGCGGGCAGCACGTCCCGGAGTGTGGGAGGGAAACACGGGGCGTCACGCAGAGTTTGCGGATTTGAGGACTGGATGGCGGAACAGATTTGAGCAGGATCGGAGCGAGTGTGGCCGATGAAGTTGAAGGGAATAGGGCCTATAGGTCTTATGGGACTTATAGGACCTATATCGGAGGTATCGGAGCCGCGCGCGATGGCGCGCGGCGGCGCGGACACGAGGTCCGGCCCTACGCGTAGACGCCGCCGCCGAGGAGGCGCTCGCCGTCGTAGAAGGCGATGATCTGGCCGGAGGCGAGGCCGCGTTGCGGCTCGGTGAAGCGGACTAGCGCGGTCGTGGGATAAGACGCGGCGGAGTCGGAGAGTGGCGCGGTGTCGGGGATGAATTCGGTGGGGACGCGCGGGTCGCGGTAGCGGACGCGGGCTTCGAGTTTGCGCGGAGCGGTGAGCGGCGGGCAGTTCCACGCGAGGGAGTGTATCCGGACTTCGTGGACGAAGAGGCCGGGGGCGTCGGCGCCGTCGAAGGCGACGAGGAGGGCGTGATCGTCGGAGCGTTTGCCGACGACGACGTAGGCTTTGTTGTCGGTGTTGGAGGGAATGCCGATGCCTTTGCGCTGGCCGAGCGTGAAGTAGTGAAGGCCGCGGTGTTCGCCGAGGACGCGGCCGTCGTCGGCGCGGATGATCGGGCCGGGTTGGTCGGGGACGTACTGGCGGAGGAAGTTCTGCATCTTCACCTCGCCGATGAAGCAGATGCCCTGGCTGTCTTTTTTATCGGCGGTGGCGAGGCCGGCTTCGCGCGCGAGGTTGCGAAGTTCGGGTTTGGGAATGTGGCCGATGGGGAAACGGGCGTCGGCGAGTTGTTCCTGAGAGAGGAGTGTGAGGAAGTAGGACTGGTCTTTGTTTTTGTCGGCGCCTTCGAGGAGCGACCAGGTGCCGTCGGGGTTTTGTTCGCGTCGCGCGTAGTGGCCGGTGGCGACGGCGGAGAAGCCGTTGTCGCGGGCCCAGGCGCGGAAGACGCCGAACTTGATCTCGCGATTGCACATGATGTCAGGATTAGGCGTGAGACCGCGGCGGTAGCCGTCGAGGAGGTAATCGACGATGCGTTCGCGGTAGTCGCGCATGAGGTTCACGACGTGGAACTCGATGCCGAGGTTGTCGGCGACGGCGCGGGCATCGTCGATGTCCTGCATCCAGGGGCAGTGGCCGACGATGTTGTCCTCGTTGATCCAGTTTTTCATGTACGCGCCGACGATGTCGAAGCCTTGGCGTTTGAGCAGGAGCGCGGCGACGGAGCTGTCGACGCCGCCGGACATGGCGACGAGGATTTTTTCGCGGGTGGACATCGCGGCCAACAGACTGGCGGCGGGGCGAAGCGTCAACTGATCGTAACGCGCTGCGGCTTTACACGCGGCGCAGCGTTTTCATGGTGAGGCGCATGAAAGCAGTTTCGGTCCTCGCAGTTTTTTTGACGATGATGGTTTCGGTAAGCGCGCAGTTTGGCGTGGCGATCGGGAAGCCGCAGCGGCCGATTCCGGCGGTGGAGCATGTGATGATCGTGAGCGTGGACGGGCTGCGGCCCGACCGGGCGTTGCTGGCGAACATGCCGACGTTGCGCGCGATGGTGCGCGAGGGAGCGTACACGTTTTGGGCGCGGACGACGGCGGTTTCGATCACGCTGCCGTCGCATACGAGCATGTTGACGGGTGTGACGCCGCGGAAGCACGGGATCGAGTGGAACAGCGATCTGCCGCTCAGCCAGCCGGTGTATCCGCGGCGGCCGACGATTTTCGAGATGGCGGGGAATGCGGGGTATTCGACGGCGTTGATCGCGGGGAAGTCGAAGATGGCGACGCTGGCGAAGCCGGGGACGGTGACGTGGACGTCGATTCCGAAGGAGGCGAATTCGAAGGATTCCAATGCGGCGGTGACTGCGGAGGCGGTCGGGATTATCGAATCGTACAAGCCCGCGGTGATTTTTGTTCACTATGCCGAGGTGGACTCGACGGGGCATGCGCATGGGTGGGGCTCGAAGGAGCAGTTCGCGAAAATCGAGGAGACCGATGGCGAGTTGGCGAAGTTGTTTGCGGCGCTGGAGCGCGCGGGGATTCGCGATTCGACGGTGGTGATTTTGTCGGCGGATCACGGCGGGGCCGGGCTTTCGCATGGTCCGGACGATGCGCGGAGCCGGCATATTCCGTGGATCGCGACGGGGCCGGGTGTGTTGAAGGGCGTGGATCTCACGCAGAATGCGGCGCTCGACGTGAACACGGAGGATACCTGCGTGACGGCGTGCTGGCTGCTCGGGCTGCCGTTGCTGCCGTACTTCGACGGGAAGCCGGTGCTGGCGGCGTTTGAGGGGCCGTGATGGCGGGAGACCGCGCTCTGGCGAGCGCGGCTACGGGGGAGGCGACTTTCAACCTTGTCCGCAAACTGGCACGCGGGATGATAGCGTGCACTGTATCCAACAATGGCAGCACGCGAACGGAAAATTGCCCAGGCCTGGCTCGAATCGCCGACGCGCGGATTCATCGAGCTGACGCATGACTGGCGGGCGCGTCACACGCCGCCGCTGGTGCTCGCGGGCGTGGATGCGCCGCGGTTCACGACGCTGACCAAGGTGCCTGACTATGTGTACGGCTGCGAGAGCGCGTACTTCGCGAACAAGAAGGGGGAGATATTCTTTTTTCTGCGCGCGGATCGTCACCCGCAGTTGGTGGCGGCGGGCGTGAGAGTGTTTCTCGCGGGCGATTTCAACGGCTGGCAGGCGGCGGTGGGCAATGACGAGTGGCGGTTGAAACCGGCGAAGCTCGCGGGCGACGATGTGCTGCTGTTGAGCGCGAAGGCGGAACGGTTTTACGGGCATCCGCCGATGCGATTCAAATTCGTGACGGGCGAGCATCAGTGGCAGGACGTCCCGGCAGGCGCGCCGAATGCGGTGCGCGACGAAGGCGGCAATGTGAACTATGTGGTCGATCCGAGCCGCACGGGGCAGCATCTCTATCAGTTCACGATGTTGGAGCCGGTGAATCTGGCGGCGGGGTGGACGGTGACATGGCAGGGTGGCGAAGGCGTGCCGCTGCGGCCGGGGGAGTATTTTTATCAGCTTGAGAGCAAGGTGTCGCTCGGAGCGATTGCGCGCGGGGGTGAGACGGTTTTCCGGATTTTCGCGCCGCGGGCGAAGCGCGTGGAGTTGAGTGTGTGCGAGAGGCTTTCGCACCAGGCGGCGCCGCATCGCTACCAGCTCGTGAAGCGTGAGGATCATGTCTGGGAGGTGACGCTCACGGAGAATCTGCACGGCTGGTATTATTGGTATCAGATAGACGGGCCGAAAGATGCGCTCGGTTTGTTCGATCCGGAGAAACGCATCCTCGATCCGTATGCGCTCGCGACGTTTGATCGTGAGGGGCCTGGCATCGTGCTGGATCGTTCGCAAATCGCGGCGCCGGATCGCAGTTTTAAGACGCCCGCGTGGCAGGATCTCGTGATCGCCGAGGCGCATGTGCGCGATCTCGTGGCGCTGGCACCGATCAAGTTGCGCCCGGAGGAACGGCTCGGTTTTTCAGGACTGAAAAAGTGGGTCGAAAGCCCGGAGTTTTATCTGAGCAATCTCGGCGTGAACTGCGTGGAGCTGCAGCCGATTCAAGAAGCGGACAATCGTTTCCGTGAGGAGTATCAGTGGGGGTACATGACGGCGAACTACTTTGCCCCGGCCAGTGCCTTCTCGCTCGTGCCGGAGAAGGCGTCGGGCATTCGCGAATTTCAGGAGCTGGTGGCGGCGTTTCACAAGCGCGGCATGGCGGTGATTCTCGATGTCGTGTACAACCACGTGGGCGAGCCGCCGCATCTGCTATTCGTAGACAAGCTCTACTATTTCGATGTGGGCGCGGATGGCGCGCTCTCGAACTGGAGCGGCTGCGGAAACGACCTGCGCTCGCGTTCGGCGATGGCGTTGCGGCTGATCATCGATAGCTGCGCGCACCTGATCGAGACGTTTGGCATCGATGGTTTCCGCTTCGATCTGGCCGATCTGGTCGGACTCGAGGCGCTGAAGGAGATCGAGGTGTCGATGAAGCGCATCAAGCCGGACGTGATCCTGATCGCGGAGCCGTGGAGTTTCAAAGGGCACATCGGCGGGGCGCTGCGCGACACGGGCTGGGCGTCGTGGAATGATGGTTACAGGAATTTCCTGCGCGATTTCGTGCGCGGCGGGGCGTCGCGCGAAGGGTACGAATATTTTCTCAAGGGCTCGCCGTGGCATTATGCGAAGTGGCCGGCGCAGACGATCAACTACACCGAATCGCACGATGATCGTACGTGGATCGACGTGATCACGGAGAATGCGGACGGCAACGGCCACTCGCCGACGGCGAACGACCGGCGTCGCACGCACCTGATGGCGGCGATTCTGTTTTCGTCGATCGGTATTCCGATGATCTCGGCGGGGCAGGATTTCCTGCGTTCGAAACATGGCGTGAACAACACGTACCTGCGCGGCGATTTGAACGCGCTGGATTACCGGCGGATCTATCGTTTCCCGGCGTCGCACGAGTATTTCGCGGACTGGATCGCCTTCCGGCTTTCGGAAACGGGCAAGTTGCTGCGGCTCTATTCGCGTCCGGCGGACAGTTATTTCCGTTTCATTTTCGCGCCGGACTCGACGGCGACGGCCACGGTTTTCAACGCCGACCGCAGCCTGGGGCCGCAGCGGCTGCTGTTTGCGGTTAATCCGACCGGCGGCGACGCGTTCATACCGGTCGGCTCGGAGCTGGCGGGGTTGCGCTGGCGGCAGCTCGCGGATCACGAACGGTTTTTCCCGGAAGGCCGGGTGAGACGCACGGAGCCGGTGGAAGCAGATCTTTTCATACCGGCGCTCGGCTGCGGGCTTTGGGTGGAAGAGAGCGCTATCAGTTGAGTCGTGGTTTCCCGCTCGTGGGTGCGGACTGTGCGGTCCGCAAAATTTGGCTTCTGCTGCGCATGTTTGCCGCCAAACAGCCAAAACCCTTGCAACGCCGCGTTTCGCTTATTTCACTAGCCGTTCCGCGTCGCAGGATGCGGCTCAAACTCAATCAGCAAACAACACCCAACTCGTTAGAAAATCGGAGTCACACCCATGGCAGTCAAAGTCGCTATCAATGGTTTCGGCCGTATCGGCCGCCTCGTCTTCCGCGCACTCGTTGAGCAAGGCCTTCTCGGCACCAAGCTCGATGTCGTTGCGGTCGGCGATATCGTCCCCGCAGACAATCTCGCCTACTTGGTCAAGTACGACTCCACCCAAGGCAAATTCCAGGGCACCGTCTCCTCGAAGAAGTCGTCCCCCGACAAAGCCGAAGACGACGTCCTCGTGATCAACGGCAAGGACATCCTCGTCGTTTCCGCGAAGACTCCGGCCGAACTTCCCTGGGCGAAGCTCGGTGTCGATCTCGTCATCGAGTCGACCGGTCTTTTCACCGAGGCAGAAAAAGCCAAGGGCCACATCACCGCTGGCGCCAAGAAGGTCATCATCTCCGCCCCTGCGAAGGGCGAAGACATCACCGTCGTCATGGGCGTTAACGACGACAAACTCGATCTCTCGAAGCACACGATCATCTCGAACGCTTCCTGCACCACGAACTGCCTCGCGCCGCTCGTCTCCGTGCTCCTCAAGGAAGGCTTCGGCCTCGAAGAAGGTCTGATGACCACCATCCACTCCTACACCGCGACCCAGAAGACGGTCGACGGTCCCTCGAAGAAGGATTGGAAGGGCGGCCGTTCCGCCGCGATCAACATCATCCCGTCCTCGACCGGTGCCGCTAAGGCCACCGCGCTCGTGCTCCCGGAAACCAAGGGCAAGCTCACTGGTATGTCCTTCCGCGTGCCGACCCCGACGGTCTCGGTTGTCGACCTCACCTTCCGCTCGACGAAGGAAACCTCCCTCAAGGAAATCAACGCCGCCATCAAGAAGGCGTCCGAGACGTACCTGAAGGGCATCCTCGGCTACACCGACGAAGAAGTCGTTTCGACGGACTTCATCCACGACAAGCAGTCGTCGATCTACGACGCCGGCTCCTCGATCGAGCTGAACCCGAAGTTCTTCAAACTCGTCAGCTGGTACGACAACGAGTGGGGCTACAGCAACCGCGTCGTCGAGCTCACGCAGAAGATCGCTGCGAAACTCTGAACGCGGCGCTGACGCCGCTTAAAAAGTAGCGAGTAGCGGGTAGTGAGTAGCGAGTAGGCCAAACCTCTCCACTCCTCCTTCTACTCGCTCTTTTTTTGGCGCGGATTTCCGCTTTGTTTCCGACCCACTCGCTACCCGCTACTCACTCCTCGCTACTTTCCCACAATGGCTAAATTCAAATCCATCCGCGACCTCTCGCTCGCCGGCAAACGCGTCTTCATCCGCGTCGATTTCAACGTCCCGCAAGACAAGGCCACCGGCGCCATCACCAATAACGCGCGCATCGTCGCCGCGCTGCCCACGATCAAGTACGCCCTCGAGAAAGGCGCGTCGGTCGTTCTCGCCAGCCACCTCGGCCGTCCCGACGGCAAGCGCATCGAGAAATTCTCGCTGAAGCCCGTCGCCGCCGAACTCGCCAAGCTCCTCGGCAAGCCCGTCGCTTTCGTTGAAGACTGCGTCGGCCCGGTCGCCGAGAAAGCCGCCGCTGCGCTGAAGCCCGGCGAAGTGCTGCTTCTTGAGAACCTCCGCTTCCACATCGAGGAAGAAGGTAAAATCAAAGAGAAGCAGGCCGACGGCACCGAGAAGTCCATCAAGGCCGAGCCGGCGAAGGTCGAAGAATTCCGCGCCAGCCTCTCGAAGCTCGCGGACGTTTACGTCAACGACGCCTTCGGCACCGCGCACCGCGCGCACAGCTCGATGGTCGGCGTGAAGCTCAAGGACAAGGCCGCCGGTTTCCTCATGGAGGCCGAGCTGAATGCCTTCGCCAAGGTCATCGATTCGCCCGCCCGTCCGCTGCTCGCCATCCTCGGTGGCGCGAAGATCGCGGACAAAATTCCGCTCATCAACAATCTCCTCGAAAAAGCCGACGAGGTCATCATCGGCGGCGGCATGTCCTTCACGTTCAAGAAACAGCTCGAAGGCATGTCGATCGGCACCTCGCTCTTCGACACCGAAGGCGCGAAGATCGCGAAGGATCTTTTCGAGAAGGCAAAGGCCAAGGGCGTGAAGATCACGCTGCCGGTGGACTTCATCACCGCGGACCGTTTCCCCGGTTCTCCTGCGGATATCGAAGCCGTGAAAACGGGCGTGGCTGACGACAAGTCGGGCATCCCTGACGGCTGGATGGGTCTCGATGCCGGTCCGAAATCGCGCGAGCTGTTCGCGCAGGTGATCGGCCGCGCGAAGACCATCATCTGGAACGGACCTCCCGGCGTGTTCGAAGTCGAAAAATTCGCCGACGGCACCAAGGCCATGGCCGCCGCGATCGCGCAGGCTACGGCCAACGGCGCTGTCACGGTGGTTGGCGGTGGCGACACCGCTACGGCTGCGAAGAAAGCCAAGATCATCGACAAGGTTTCCCACTGCTCCACGGGCGGCGGCGCCAGCCTCGAACTCCTCGAAGGCAAGGCGCTCCCGGGCGTGGTTTTCCTCGAAAGCTGAACGCTTTCGTGAAGTAGCGAGTAGGGGTAGTGAGTAGCGAGCATCTCGCGAAAATTGCCCGCTTCTTGCTCTGTCTTTCTACTCGCTACTCACTACCCGCTACTCGCTACTCTTCTCAAAATGATCCGCAAAAAACTTATCGCTGGTAACTGGAAGATGAACAAGACGGCCTCCGAAGGCGTTTCCCTCGCGCAGGATCTCGTCGCCGAAGTCGGCAAGGTCGTCGATATCGACATCGTCATCTGCCCGCCCTTCACCGCGCTCGAATCCGTCGGCAAGATCGTCGACGGCTCCACCGTGAAACTCGGCGCGCAAAACATGCATCCGGAAACGAACGGCGCCTTCACCGGCGAAGTCTCGGCTCCGATGCTTCGCGCGTTCTTCGCGACGCACGTTATCCTCGGCCACAGCGAGCGCCGCCAGTACTTCGGCGAGACCGATGTCTTCATCAACAAGAAGGTCATCGCTGCGCTGAAGAACCAACTGCGCCCGATCCTCTGCGTCGGCGAAACCCTCGCCGAGCGCGAAGCCGGTTCGACGCTCAAGGTCGTGCAGACCCAGCTCGAAGCCGGACTCGAAGGCGTGAGCAAGGACCTCGCGACGAGCGTCGTCATCGCCTACGAACCCGTCTGGGCCATCGGCACTGGCAAGGTAGCCACGACCGAGCAGGCGCAGGAAGTCCACGCGTTCATCCGCTCGCTGCTCACGAAGCTCTTCGGCGATCCAGTCGCGCAGAAGGTCCGCATTCTCTACGGTGGCTCGATGAAACCGGCCAACGCGCCGGAACTGCTCGCGCAAAAAGACATCGACGGCGGCCTCATCGGCGGCGCGTCGCTGGAAACGCGCAGCTTCGTCGACCTCGTGAAAGCGGCGGTCGCGGCGAAGTAAGGTTGGATTCTCTGCGCTGGTAGGGCGAAAGCATGCGCTACGAAGCAAAATTCACTCCGACTCCGGACGATATGGTGACCGGTCATCGCATGCGTAACGGCCAAAGCGATGATGTCTGGAAGCTGAGCGTAATCACGGCTGTTCTCATCTTAGCAGTCTTTGGAATCGCCGCTTACCTGTTGGAGTTTCTCGCCATAGGAATCATGGGCGTGGTTCTGGTTCCGATCGCATTTATCGCAATCGGGATGGAATGGAATGTCCGTCGTATGGCGCGCAAATGGTCGCAAGAGGAGCTGAACTTTTCCCTCTCCGAAAGTGGTGTGGAATTTCGTAGTAGCGCCGTGCAGGCAAAGCACGTGTGGAGCCTTTTCACCAGAGCATCACTTGATGATCGTGGACTCCTACTGGTCTGGGACTCGGGTTACTGGTTTATCCCGGCCCGTGCGTTTGCGTCGGGATATTTCCCAAGGCAGGAGTTGAAGACCCTCCTTTTGGCCAATCTCAAAAATACCTAATGATTCAGGAGTCTCAGACAAAGAAGCCCGGAACGAACTCGTTCCGGGCTTCTTCGTTTGGGAGCGGCACTTACTAAGTGCCGTTCCGAGAGAGGCGCGCACCAGAGGTGCGGCCCTACAAATTACTTTTGGAAAGGTGGAGCGCGCACTCCGTGCGCGCTGTGCGATGTCGAAAACGAAACGGGCTGCTATCGCGGGCGATGGTGAACAACGCGCACGGAGTGCGCGTTCCACCTCCGGAGGCTCTGCGTTACTTCCGGTTCGCGAGGACGGTCTTCTCGTAGTTTTTGACGACCGGGAGCCAGGTGTGGCCGGTGGGGACGTTGTTGCGTTTGCAGAACTCGTCCCAGACGGCGCCGAAGGGAAGCGCCTTCGCTTCTTCGAGGATGGCAAGGCGGCTGGAGAAATCGCCTTCGGCTTCGAGAGCGCGAAGTTTTGCGGTTGGCTCGAGGAGCGCGAGGAGGAGCGCCTTCTGTGTGTTGCGCGCACCGATGACCCAGGCGGCGAGGCGGTTGATGCTGGCGTCGAAGAAATCCATGCCGATGTGGACGCGCTTCAGGAAGTCGCCGCGGACGATTTCTTCCATGAGCGCCTTGGTCTGGTCGTCGAGCGTGACGACGTGGTCGCTGTCCCAGCGCACGCCGCGGCTGACGTGGAGGAGAACCTCGGGGACGAACTGGAGCGTGGAGGAGATCTTGTCGGCGAGCGTTTCGGTCGGGTGGAAGTGGCCGGCGTCGAGGCAGACGATCTTCTGCTTCTTCACGGCGTAGCCGAGGTAGAACTCGTGCGAGCCGATGACGCAGGATTCGGAGCCGATGCCGAAGAGTTTGCTTTCAACGGCGTCGCGATTGAGCGCGGGATCGACGGCGGGGGCGAAGATGGCGTCGAGCGATTGCTCGAGGCGCTCACGGTATTCGCGGCGGTTGACGGGCGTGTCCTTGAAGCCGTCCGGTATCCAAACATTGGTGATGACCGTTTTGCCAAGGCGCTTGCCGATCTCGGCGGCGATGTGGCGGCAGGCGATGCCGTGCTCGATCCAGAATTTGCGGATGCCGGCGTCGCGGTGCGAGAGCGTGAAGCCGTCGGCGGAGAGCGCGTGCGAGAAGTAGGTCGGGTTGAAGTCGAGACCGAGGCCCTTGGGCTTGGCCCAGTCGACCCAACTGGCGAACTGATCGATGGTGTAGGCGTTGCGCTCGACCTTCTTGCCGCCGAGGTCGGCGTAGCAGGCGTGCAGGTTGACGCGGTGTTTGCCGGGGATCAGCGCGAGGGCCTGATCGAGATCGGCGCGGAGCTCGGTGAGGTTGCGGGCTTTGCCGGGATAATTGCCGGTGGCCTGGATGCCGCCGGTGAGCGCGGCGTTGGGATTTTCGGAGCCGGCGACGTCGTCGCCCTGCCAGCATTGGAGCGAGATGGGCGTGCTCGCGAGGGCTTGCAGCGATTTTTCGACGTCCACGCCGAGCTCGGCGTAGCGTTCTTTGGCCAGGTTAAAAGCGTCCATGAGAGGTTAGGATGAAAGGGGAAACGGTGCAGAGCGCCGGGCGGAAGAGAAACCTTTTCCGGCCGCCAACAGTCAGAAGGCGGGAGGCAGAAGATTAGATGCCAGAGGCCAGAAGTCGCAGAGTGAAGACGATGGATTTTGGGGGCAGACCGCGAGTTGGGAACGCGGAGGCGGTTATTCAACCTCGAGGGAATCGAGCGAGAGAACGGTGGAGGCGTTTAGCGGAGTGAGGCGGATCTGGTAGGTGCCGGCGTTGATGCTGGAGCCGGTGCGGGTGCGGAGGACGGACCAGGCTTCGCCGGATTTGAGCGGCGGGAATTTGAGGGTGTCGGTGCGGAGGACGCGGCCTTCGTTGGTGATGATTTGCTGTTCGACTTCGATGGTTTCGGTCGAGGGAGTCGTGTAGCGGAAGTTGAAACCATAACGGGAGCCGACGCCGACATCGATGGTGTAGGTGTGCGTGGTTTTTTCTCCGCAGGTGGTGGCGACAGGCTGATAGGTGAACGCCGCGCGGACGGGGCGGATCAGGACTGAAACGGGCGAAAGTCCTGCGAGGTCGACGGTCTGGCTGGGGGCGAAGCGGCGGCGGTGTAGCGCGAGCGGTTGTGTTTTACTTTCGCTGGTGAGGAGGGCGAGTTCGGGGGAGGCGATCCAGTTGGCTGGCGTGGGTTCGGCGGCGGGGAGCGCGAGGTAGACTTCGACGTGGTCGGTCACGGTGAAGCGCGGGCGGGCGGAGTCGGGCGTGAGTTTTGACGGCGTTTGCAGCCAGTCGGCGTCAGTGAGGTTGGGGGCGATTTGGGTGAAGGTGAGGCCGGAGTCGGTGTGGACGGGCTGGCCCATCTTCACGTGACCGGCGGCGACCCAGCCGGGAGGCAGCGTAATGTCGGTCAGGCTTTGCGGAGGCGGTAGTGGGCGCGTGGGGACGGCGATGACGGCGTAGAGCGCGGTGTCGGGTTTGACGGCGATGTGAGAACCGGCGGCGTGGCGGCGGATGTGGAGCGAGTAGCGGCTGTTGCGCGTGATGAGTTTTTCGGCGACGGGGAGCCAGCCCTCGGGGGATTTGGCGTCGTCGGGAAGGACGAGGAAGGCGTCAGAGTCGGCCGTGAGCGTGAGGCTGAAAGCGCGCGAGCGGATGGCGGGGAAGCGGACCCACGACGCGTTGCGGAGGGATTCGGGGAGGGCGACGATGGTGTCGTCAGTGTCGGGCGAGAAGCGGTCGCCGGTGTCGAGATGGGTGAGGGATTCGACTTTCGCCGTGGCGGCGGAGGGGGCGGATGGAGTGATTTTGAAGAGGCCGGGGGGATGAACATCGGAAGCCGGCGGGCCGCCGGCGCTCCCAGCGATGGCGATGGCGGAGAGGACGGCTTGGTAGGAACTGACGCGGGGGAAGGAGATTTCGAGGCGGCCGTTTTTGGCGCGGGCGGTGACGACCTTCTTCAATGCGTGGGCGCGGCCGCCGGATTCTTTCCAGATGTCGAGGTCGCGGATCTTGGTTTCGCCATTCACGGCGACGTCGAAGACGCGCCAGCCCTCGGCGTCGCCCTCGCCGGTACCGTACCACGGTTCGGTGAAGAAGAGTTCGATGCGGTATTCGGCGTTTGAATCCGGGACGTTGAAGAGGAAGCGGAGTTTGTGGCGGCCGTAGCGGAAGGTTTGGAATAGGGCGTCGTCGCGCGCGCCGAGGATCGGGTCGAAGATTTTGCGCTGGCTGCCGAAGGCGGCGGGGAGGTTGGGGAATTGCTGGGCCCAGGAGGCGGTGCCGTAGGAGGGCGCGGAGGTCGACTCGCTGGCGCTCGTCGCTACGGGGGCGTAGTCGCGGTCGGGGAGCCAGAGGTTGCCGTGTTCGTCGGTGTAGGCGGGGCCGCCGAGGTTGACGCGGTAGAGATAATTTTGGCCGGGCTCGGGGGTGGTGAGCGAGGGCTGGGAGGCTTCGCGTTTGGCGAGGGCGGGGGCGACTGGGAGGTGATGAAGTGTGATGAGGTCGCGGGCGACGACGTTGCCGTTTACGCGGCCTTCGGCGTAGAGAGTGTTGGTCTTAATATCGACGTCGTCCCAACGGAAGTGCGTGCCGTGTCCGGCGCGAGTGCGTTTGCCGAGGGAGTGCTGGCCGAAGTCGTTGAAGAGCTCCACTTCGTCGCAGTTGGAGTACACGATGATGCCGGATTTTTTGCCGGGCGTGGGCCAACGGTCGGGCCACGTATGCGAAGCGATGTAGACCATCGGGTCGGTTTGCTTGGGCGCGAAGTTCGAGCGGTACATGTAGAACGCGTCGAGCGGTTCGCCCCATATGGTGAGGAGGCCCTTGTTGTTGGCGGGCCCGATTTGGTCGAGTTCGCGCCAGCCGTCGCGGGTTTGTTCGCCGAGTTCGCCGATGTTGCGGCCGGGATTGGTGTGCGTGGCAAAGGGCCACATGAAGTGTCCGCTGGCCCAGCCGCGCGCGGCTTCGAGGAGGCGGACCTTGGTCTCCATGATCGCGGTGAAACGCTCCTCGGTGTACGCGCCTTTGAGATCGAGCGGGCCTTCGGCGTGGTAATCGAGGGAGCGCCAGGCGCCGTATTCGCCGACGAGGCGCTGCTTGCGGAGATCTTCGGCGTAGGTGGCGGGGTCGCCGCCGTAGGTGCCGGACCAGTTTTGGGGGACGTCCCAGTCGGCGCCGACGCCGCCGTTGCAGGTGGTGATTTTGCGTTCGACGGTGGCGGTGGGGTCCATCTCGCGGATGATGGCGACGCACTCGGCGACGAAGGAGGCGGGGAGTTTGCTTTCGTTTTGGAGGCCCCACAGGACGACGGCGGGGTTGTTGCGGCGCTCTTTCACCCACTGGCGGAGCTTGTCTTTGAACGCGGCGCGGAAGGTATCGTTGTCGAACCAGATGTGGGTGCCGAACTGCGGCCACCAGAGCAGGCCGTCGCGCTGCCAGTAGTCGGCGTAGCGGAGGTTGTGCGGGTGGTGGGCGTCGCGGAAGGCGTTGAAGCCGGCAGCCTGGATCTGGCGGACGCGGGCGCGGATTTGCGTATCCGAAAAGGCATGGCTCTGGCCGAGGAGGTGTTCGTACTCGGCGGTGCCGTTGATGAGGAAGGGCTCGTTGTTGATGAAGAAACGGCCTTCGGTGGATCGGGGATCGGCGCCGGGCCAGGCGATGGTGCGGAAGCCGGTGGTGGTTTCGACGCGGTCGAGGATTTGGGCGTCGGTGGGGCTGGATGAGTCGGAGCCGACGATGGAGGAGAGCTCGGTGGTGAGGGTGTAGAGATGCGGGTGGGCAGGGGACCAGAGCTGAGGGTTGCGGAGCGTGGGGAGTGTTTGTGCGGCGGTTTTGGTTTCGCCGGGGGTAAGGGTGACGTCGGAAGAAGTTTCGGCGACGACTTGCTTGGAGACGTCGCGGAGTTGGGAAACGAGGCGAAAGGACTGCGGAGTGGCTCCGTGGTTTTTGAGTTCTGTGCGGGCGTGAACGGTCGCTGAGGATGCGGAGAGGGTGGCTGGGTCTGCAAAGACGTGGACGCCGAAGGGTTCGATGCGTACCGAGGATGTGGAGACGAGGCGGACGGGGCGGTGGAGGCCGAAGGGTTGGGAGCCTTCGGAGAAACCGTAGGCGCGTTCGCTGCCGCCGTTGACCCAGGGGAGGTCGCGGATGCCGGGGGTGTGGTCGGCGCGGACGGTGATGAGGTTTGGGGCGTCGGCTCGGAGCGCGTCGGTGACATCGAGCGTGAAGGTGGTGAGGCCGCCGCCGTGTTTGCCGATGAGTTTGCCGTTTACCCAGACGGTGGCGTAGGCACCCACGCCTTCGAAGAAGAGGAAGTGGCGGCGGTCAGCGGAGAGCGCGGATGCGGGAAGCGTGACGGTGGTGCGGTACCAGGCGTGGCCGTAGAGGTGGCCGGATTTGACCTGGCGGAAGCCTTGGTAGTCGTCCCAGTTGTGGGGGACGCTGACGGTTTTCCACGTGGCGTCGTTGAAGTCTGGAGACGAGTAGGCGGCGAATTTTTCGGGGTCGGCGGGTTCGTAAGCGGTGCGCCAGTTATCGGTGAGGAGGAGTTCGGTGCGCGGGGCGAGAGAGGGCTCGGGGGCTGTGGCGCGGGCGTGCGGAAGGGGGCTGAGGCAGAAGAGGGTAGCGAATAGAAGATAGAGGGTAGGGGGGAGAAAGGTGGAGAGAGGCGGCATGTTCGATCTCGGAGGAGTGGCCACAAAAAGGCTCAGAAAACGCAAAAAAGGAGAGCGTGACATGATTTCGGGAGCGTTGAGCGATGGCGGGAAAGTTTGATAAATGAGGGCGTGAATCGAACGAGGAATGGGCGGCAGCGCGGGCGGGAGTGACGGAGGGGAGAACGAGTAGGAGTACGAGAACGAGAACGATTTTCGGAGACGGAGTTAGCGGACAGGAGTGATGGTGACGTCGTCGATGAGGAAGGAGGCGGCGGGGACTTTTGAGTCGGCTCCGGGGAGGTCTTTGCCGCTGCCTTCGGGGCGGTCGGCGAGGGGGCCGGTGCGGAAGGAGAGGCGCTCGATGGTTGCGGTGAGTTCGATCGGGCCACCCGCGGGAGGTGTGGTGGGTTTGCCGTTGATGAGCCAAACGCCGCGGTCGGATTTTGGGTTGGGCGGGAGGGCGTAGCTTAAGGTTATCCAGCGGTTGGATTCGTAGGGGCCGTTGTCGGTCCAGATGCCTTCGTGGTTGAGCCAGAGGTGTCCATCGGTGCCGAAGGCGAAGGATGACTGGCGTTCGCCGCGGGGGCCGAGGACGTCGATTTCGAGGCGGGCGGTGGACTGGCGGGCGAGGACTTTGAATTCGATCTTCACGCCGTGGGTGGAGGGGAAGACGCGGACGGCGCGGGCGTACTCGAAGGGGTCTTCGTCGCGGAGTTCGAGGGAGCGGCGTTGGGTGGCGTCGCCGGAGTCGGCGATGCGGACGGGGGCCCAGGCGGGGCTGTAGATGTTCCAGTTGGCGGGAAGCGTGTTGAGGGCGGTGGCGTCGAAGTTGTCGTGTATCGGCTTATCGGGCACGGTGCCGGTGACCGGGACGGGGACACGGGAGACCCACATGTCTTCCTTGTGCGTGGAGTAGGTCAGCCAGAGGCCGCCGTCGGGTGGGGTGCCGTTGCCCTCGGAGATACCGCGGACGTATTGGGCGCCGAGGTTTTTGAATTTTCCGGGGAAGCGCTGAACGGGGAGATCGCCGTGGACGGTGAGGAGGTCGCCGAAGTTTTTGGCGTCGGAGGACGTGGCGATGGAGAGCGGGAAGCGGAGGCGGCTGGTGGGGTTGAAGACGAGGGCGAAGCGGCCGTCGGAGGTTTTATCGAGCCAGTATTTGGAGGAATTGACGGGGAGGTTTTCGGCGAAGCCGAGGCGTTTCCAGGTTTTGCCTTCGTCGGTGCTGGAGGCGTGCTGGGCGTCTTTGGCGATGGCGAGGAGCGATCCGTCGGGGCGGCGGACGGTACTGACGGCTTTGAGCGTGAGGTTATAGTAACCGCCGGCGTCGTCGCGCTCTTCCTCCCACCACTGCGATGTGTAGGCGCGATCGGCGAGGAGGGCGTCGCAGGCTGCGACGAAGGATTTGTCGGGGGCGGCGGTGTAGAGCGGATAGGGCAGGCTTTTCTCGGTGTGGCCGGCTTTCGTGTTTAGGCGGATGACGTAGATGGGGCCGAGGGAGCCGTCGGCTTTGATCTCGCGGATGACGCGGCCGAGGCCGGTGCCGTCGTTAGGCGACGGATACTGGCCATGGAAGCCGGTGGCGAGGAGGCGGTCGCCGGGGGCGACGTAGAAGCTCGCGCGCTGGTGCATGAGGCTGAGCTTGCCGTTGGGGAGCGGGACGGCGGGGAAGAGGATCTTCGGCGTGGACCAGGTAAGGCCGTCGGGGGAGGTGGTGTAGTTGGTGACGGTGTTGTGGTCGTGCTCGTTGACCGGGCCGCTAAGGTAATCGAGGTAGAACTGGCCGCGCCAGTAGGCGAGCATGGGCGCGTGGAGGTAAGTGTGGTTGATCGACGGATCTTCGTGCGGGGCGGTGGTGCGGTTGGCGCGGACGATCTGGATGTTGTGGACGCCGACGACGGGGCGGAGGGCGCCGTCGGAAGTGCTCTCGATGCGTTGGGTGTCGGTGAAGATCAACTCGGGCGCTGGCGTGGTGGCGGGTTCGGCGGCGAGGAGGGCGGCGGAGGTAAGGGCCGAGAGCGGGAGAAGACGGAGAGTGGATTTCATGGCGGTGCGGTGGGCGGCGATGAGGATAGGGCCTATGGGTCTTATGGGACTTATAGGACCTATGTCGGAGAGCTAAAAAGTGTAGCCGGTGAGGCTACTTGCGCGAACCTTACGGGACGGTGATGGGGGCGCGGTTTTTTGCCATCGTGGCGGCGAGTTTTATCGCTTCGACGAGGCTGCGCGGGTCGCCGCGGCCGGTGCCGACGTTGGCGAAATCGGTGCCGTGTTCGACGGAGGTGCGGATGATCGGGAGGCCGAGCGTGACGTTCACGCCGCGCCAGATGCCGAGCATCTTGGCGGCGACGTGGCCCTGGTCGTGGTACATGGCGATGCCGGCGTCGAATTCGCCCTGGAGGACGCGGAAGAAAACGGTGTCGCCCGCGTAAGGGCCGGAAACGTCGAAGCCGCGGGCTTTGCCCTCGGCGATGGCGGGCTCGATGAATTTTTGTTCGTCGTCGCCGAAGAGGCCGTTTTCGCCGGCGTGAGGGTTGAGGCCGGCGACGGCGATTTTGGGTTTCGCGATGCCGAGTTTTTTGACGGCGTCGTGGGTGAGCTGGAGCACTTTGAGGATGCGCTCGGGGCGGACGCGGTCGATGGCGACGCGGAGAGGGACGTGGGTGGAGACGTGGCTGACGCGGAGTTTTTCGGCGACGAGCATCATGGTCGCGCCGGGAGATTTGCAGACCTCGGCGAGCAGGCCGGTGTGTCCATCGTAGTGATGGCCGGCGAGGTTCATGGCGGCTTTGTTGAGCGCGGAGGTGACGATGGCGGCGACTTCACCGGCGAGGGCGAGCTCGGCGGCGTGTTTCACGTACTCGTAGGCGGCCTGGCCGGCCATGGCGTCGACTTTGCCGAGCTGGAGTTTGGCGAGCTCGACGTTTTTGAGGTCGAGGACGGCGATGGTGTCGGGCGAGTAGGTGGCTTCGGCGACGGAGGCGAAGGCGCGGACTTTGAGGGAAGAGTTAACGAAGCGTAGTGCCTGTGTGAGGACGGTGGCGTCGCCGATGATGAGCGGGCGGCAGATCGTGTGGATCTCGGGGAGCGCAAGGGCTTTTGCGATGATCTCGGGGCCGGTGCCGGCGGGATCGCCGAGAGTGATGGCGAGGATCGGGAGAGTGGCGGCGGACATGACGGGAAATCAGGAGGCGGATGGCTGCGCGGTGGAAGATGTGCGTGGGAGGAGTTTTTCCCAGAGCGGGGCGGGCCAGGAGTAGCTGCCGGGTTTGAGTGTGAGGAGGACGCCGGGTGCGGAGAGTGGCTGGAGAGAGACGACGCCGGGAGCCCAGACGGCGGCGGTGGAGAGTTGGTGCCAGGCGAGCGAGCGGGTGACGGCGGCGGCGGTGGCACCACCATCGACGAGGAGGTGGTGAAACGCGCGGTGCTGGTCGAGGAGCGTGGCCATGCGGGCGAAAGCGCGGCGGATGGCGGAGGAAATCTGCGCGGAGTCGCTGAGCGGTTGATCGACGACGGCGATGGCGATGCCTCGGGTGGCGAGGGCGCGGCGGATGTGATCGGCCCAGATCTTCACGGAGGTCTCGAAGGATTCGCCGGCGTTGAGGAGCGCGGGGGGAATCGGGAAAACGGGGAGGCCGGAGTCGCGGGCGGTCTGGCGGAGGGTTTGGGCGGTGGTGCTGGTGGTGCCGGAGATGATGAGGCTGGGGCCGGCGGGAAGTGCGATGAACGGGGCGTGCGAGTTGGAGGCGGTGAGGCCGAGGCTGGCGAGGTAGGCTTGGAAGAAGTCGGCGCCGCCGGCGGGGAGTGTGCCGGGTTGGAGTTGCGTGGCCCAGTGGGTGACGTCGGTGGGCGAGGCGGCTTCGGCGAGGATGAGGCCGGTGGAGGGGAGCGTCATGCCTGGGCGGGCGAGGACGAGGGGAAGTGTTGTGGTCGGGCCGAGGAGGGCGGCGACGTGGGCGGAGTGCGCGGGGTGGTGCGGGTCGTGGGCGAAGGCGGTTTTGTCGAGGGGGACGTCGTTGACCGTGTAGAGGGAGTTTTGGATTTTGCGGCCGAGGGATGGATTGGCGGGGGCGAGGAGGATTTTGTCGGTGCCGAGGGCGGCGGCGGCGGCTTCGAGTTCGGCGACGACCGGGCCGCGGAGGACGGAGTCGGTTTTTTTGAATACACGCTGGGTCCAGCCGGGCGGGAGGTGCTCGACGATGTGGCGGACTTTGCGGGCGGCCTCGGTGGAGTCGTTGAGGCGGGAGTCGGTGTCGAAGACGAGGAGGGAGACGTCGCGCGGGAGGGATTCGGTGGAGAGGGCGACGACGGCGGTGAGGCCGTGGGCGCGGCCGATGGCGCAGATCTCGGCGGCGCCGGTGAGATCGTCGGCGAGAACGACGATGGGCGTGGTATTCATCGTGCGGCGACTGAGCCGAGGTCGAGGGCGGCGAGCTCGCGTTGGACGGTGGCGCGGCCGGTTTCGTCGAGCGGGACGAGCGGCGGGAGGACGGCGGGGCCGCAGAGGCCGAGGGATTCGAGGCAGACCTTTAGCGCGGCGAGCGACTGGCCGAGGGAGCGGTCGCGTTGGAAGACACGGGCGACGGCGTCGGCACGGCGCTGGAGTTCTTCGGCGTGTTCCCAGCGGCTTTCGAGGGAGGCGTTGTAGAGGTCGCGCCAGAGGGCGGGGGCGATGTTGCCGGAGCTGGGGACGAGGCCGTCGAAGCCGGCGCGGAGGGCTTGGGCGGAGAGGACGGCGGCGCCCATGAAGATGGAGAAGTCGGGGCGTCTGGCGAAAAGCTCGGCGGTTTTTTCGAGGCGGCCGGGAACGTTTTCGGAGTCTTTGAAGCCGACGATGTTTTCGATGCGGCTGAGGCGTTCGACCACGTCGAGGGGGACGGACATGCGGGTGGTCGAGGGGATGTTGTAGAGGATGAAGGGGCCGGCGATTTCGCGGGCGAGGCGCTCGTAGCACGTCTCCATTTCGGAAGGGCTGAGCAGGTAGTAAGACGGGAGCGTGGCGACGACGGCGTCGACACCGAGGCGGAGCCAGGCGCGGCCGGCATCGATGGAGCTGGCGATGCAGTTGTCGCTAAGACCTGCATACACGGGGACGCGGCCGGCGGCGGTTTTTACGGCGATCTCGACGAGGCGGGCGCGGGCGGCGGGGGGAATGGAGGCGGCTTCACCGGTGGTGCCGAGGACGAAGACGCCGATGTCGTTGGTCGCGAGGTGGGCGACGAGGCGCGCGGCGGCGGGCTCGTCGAGCGCGCCGGTTGAGGTGAAGGGCGTGGCCATTGGCACGATCACGCCGCGGTGTTTGGTGTTCTTGACCATGGTCAGAAGGCGTCGCGGTAAATTTGCTCGGCGTCGGCGAGGGTGACCTCGCGCGGGTTGTTTTTGAGGAGTCGGGTGATTTTCAGGGCGTTGACGGCCATGCGCGGGATGGCGTCGTGCGGGACGCCGACGGCGGAGAGTTTCGCCGGGAGGGCGCAGGCGGCGTTGAGGGCGAAAAGCTTTTCGACGCCGAGTGCGGCGACAGTGGCGTCGGGCGTGCCGGCGGGCGCGGAGACGCCGAGCGCGCGGGCGATGGCGGCGTAGCGGGCGGGAGAGGCGGGAAGGTTGAAGCGCACGACGTGCGGGAGGAGCAGGGCGTTGGCCAGACCGTGGGCGAGACGGAATTCGCTGCCGAGCGGGTAGGAGAGGGCGTGGACGGCGGCGGTATTCACCGGGCCGAGACAGAGGCCGCCGTAGAGACTGCCGAGGGCGCAGTCGGAGCGGGCGGCGAGATCGGCGCCGTTGCGGACGGCGCGCTCGAGCGAGGAGGCGAGGAGGCGGATGCCCTCGAGGGCGTAGAGATCGACGGTGGGGTGGGCGGCGCGGTTGGCGTAGGCTTCGAGGCAGTGGGAGAGGGCGTCGATGCCGGTGGCGGCGGTGGTGGCGGGCGGGAGCGTTACGGTGAGTTGCGGATCGACGAAGGCGGCGTCGGGGACGAGCCACTGGCTGATGACGGCTTTTTTGAGTTTCGCGGATTCGTCGTAGAGGATGGCGTTGGGGGAGACCTCGCTGCCGGCGCCGGAAGTGGTGGGCAGGCAGATGAGCGGGAGGCGGCGCGGTGGAAGCAGGTGGAGGCCGAAGTAGGCGCTGACGGAGCCGGGCTGGCCGTGGAGGGCGGCGAGGAGTTTGGCGATGTCGAGGACGCTGCCGCCGCCGATGCCGAGGACGGCGTCGAAGGTTTCTGAGGAGGCGGCGAGGGATGCCTGGAGTTTTTCGAGGTCGCCGACGGTGGGTTCGGGCGGGACGCCTTCGCGGAGGATGAGGTCGAAGGATTGGGCGCGAAGGGCGTCGAGAACCGGGGCGGCGGCTTTGCGGGCGGAGGCGGAGAGGACGACGAGGATGCGTTTCGCGCCGCGGGCGGTGAGCTCGGCGGCGCAGTCGATGGCGCAGCCGGGGCCGAAGCCGATGCGCGGGGGCTGGCGGAGGGTGACGGTGGCCGGAGGCGTGAAGGGCGCGGGCGTCATTTGGTGACGGATACGGGGGCGCCGGCGGAGGCGGTGACGTTTTTACGCCGGAAGGTGAGTTGATCGACGTTGTCGGGGCGGTAGCCGCCGAAGAGGAGGCTGGTGACGTAGCCGACGGTGAAGAGGACGACGTGGCTGAGGACGCCGAGGAGGATGGGGTTGAGCGCGAAGTTGAAGCCGAGATCGAGGACGCGGGTGCCGTCGGATTTGAGGGGGGTGAGGGTGCCCCAGGCGGTGAAGAGGAGGCAGGCGGCGATGCCGGCGTAGCAGCCGGTGCGGGTGGCGCGGCGGGTGAGGAAGCCGAGGAAGAAGAGTCCTAACATGCCGCCGGAGAGGATGGCGGAGACGGTGACCACGTTTTCCATGACGGATTTGGTGCCCTGGTCGGGGATGAGGAGGAGGGCGATGAAGGCGGCGGCGCAGCCGGCGATGGCGACCATGAGGCGACCGCAGAGGAGTTTGGCGGAGTCCTTCATTTTCGGGAAAAAGTGGCCGACGTGATCGGCGGTGAGGACGGTGGCGACGCTGTTGATGTCGGGGCTGATGGAGGACATCGAGGCGGCGAGGATGGCGGCAAGGAGCAGGCCGACGACGCCGACCGGCATGTGCTGCATGATGAATGACGGGACGATGTGGTCGGCGACGGCGGGGGCGATTTCGCCGGAGGCTTGATAGTAGCCGTAGAGGCAGGCACCGATGAACATGAAAACGGCCCAGACGGGGACGCAGACGAGGCCGTTCCAGAGGGCGGCGCGGCTGGCGTCGCGATCGGTGCGGGCGATGAGGTAGCGTTGCACCATGTGCTGGTCGGCGATGTAGCGGCGGGCCCAGTTGGCGGTGTAGGCGAGGATGAAGAGCCACTGGGTGGTGTGGGCGGAGTCGAAGAGGGAGGCCCAAGTGAAGTCGAAGTTGCCGAGGTTGAATTTACCGGCGTCCCAAGCGTGGGAGAGGACATTGCCCGGGCCGCCGGCTTCGGGTGCGAAGAGGAGGCGGGCGATGATGACGAAGGCGGCTGCGATGAAGACGAAGCCCTGCACGACGCTGGTCCAGACGACGGTTTTCATGCCGCCGACCATGGTGTAGATGACAGTGAAGGCAGTGATGGTGAGGACGACGGGTTGGTAGTCCCAGCCGGTCATGACCTTGATGGGGATGGCGGTGGTGATGACAGTGGCGCCGACGTCGAAGACGCGGTCGGCGACGAAGCAGGCGGAGGCGTACATGCGGCCGCCGATGCCGAAGCGGGCGCCGAGGTACTCGTAGGCGCTCATGCCGACGACGTTGCGGTAGAAGGGGACGATGACCTTGGCGACGAAGATGAGGACGAGGGGCAGGGTGCAGCTGCCGAGGAGGAGGATGAGGCCTTCCTTGTAGGCGGTGGCGGGGTGGGCGACGAGGGTGTTGCTGCTGATGAGGGCGGCCATCATCGCCATGGCGACGGCCCAGGCGGGCATGGAGCGGCCGGCGACGAAGTAGTCGTCGGCGGTGGTTTGTTTTTTGGAAACGATTACGCTGAGGGCGGCTATGCCCAGTCCGTAGAGACCGAGGACGAGGTAATCTAAAAGGTGCAGAGTCACTGGGGTGGCGGGACTGGATTGAAGCGGGTGTGTGGCGTGACGTCGTCTAGACGAAAAAAGCCAGAAGGGCGGTTATGTTTCATGAAATAACGATGTCAAATGAGTATTTCATGAAGGTGTGGATTACATTATGTCTACGCTCGATGGCTTTGCGGTGGGCATAATACAGCCGTTGTTTCGCAAGGTTTTTGGCGATGCGTGTGCGGTACGCCTAAAGTGCGTTGCTAGCGACGGAGCCGCTAGGAGACCGCTGTGTGGATCTCCTCCGTGCGATAGGTGCCAGGCCTTAGAGCTGGGCGACGGAGCTGCGCTCGATCAGGGTGGGCTCCACGAGGATTTGCATGCTCAGATTTTCGCCGGGGTGTTGTATGCGCCAGAGCAGTTGATCGACAGCGCGGCGTCCGATGAAATCGGCGTGGACGTCGATGGTGGTCAGCGTCGGGCTGAGATTCATGACCAGGGATTTTTCGTTGTTGCAGGAGACGACGCTGACATCGGCACCCACGCGCATTTTCAGGCGTTCGAGCGAAGTGTAGAGCTGGAGCGCAGTGCGGTCGGACGGGATGAAAATAGCCGTGGGGCGGGATTTAACCGGTGTCTGGGCCCAGAGCTGGGTGAGGGCATCGACGTTGTCTTGAATCGTGGTCGCGGGGAGAGGCCAGGTCAGTTTTCCGGGAGGCGCCACTTCGAGGAGTGTGCCGTCCAGTCCCAGGCGATGAGCATGGTAGAGAAAGGCGCTTTTGACTTTTTCAAACTGCACCTGCCCGGGTTTGGGATTCATGAAGGCCACGCGTTTGTGGCCTTTGGCCCGGAGGTGTTCGGCGACGAGCCGGCCGGCGGTATCGGTGTCGAAATTGCAGTGATCGCCTTTGGCGTTATGCAGCCGGCCCATGACCCAGACATGAGGGATGCGGTAAATGTAGCGGAGGAGTTCGCTGTCGTTTTCGGAGGGAAGTTCGCCTTGGTTTGGGCCTTTGAGAATGAGTCCCTCGACGCGCCCTTCGCTGATAAAAGGAGGCGTGCGGTCGCCGTTGGGAATATTGGCGATGAGCAGGCTGCGGCCGTGCGCGGAGAGCGAGCTTTCGATGCCCTGTAACGAAGTACTGACTACAGGCAGTTGTACGAGTGTGTCCTGCATGCCGAAGAAAACGATGCCGATGTCGCCGGCGGTGCCGTTACGGCGGGCGGGAATTTCGCGGCTAGAACGACGCTGACGAATGCGGCGGTAACCGAGCTGGTGGGCGGTATCGCGAACTTTGCTGGCGATGTCGGGATTAACGTCGGAGTGGTTGTTGAAAACGCGGGACACGGTGCCGACGGCGACTCCTGCGGATTTAGCGACGTCAGTAATCGTGACTTTGTTTTTTTTGCTCATCGAAAGCGTTGGGGATCGGGTAGGCGGGGGTGGGGTGGAACAAAAACGTTGACAGACTAGTTCATGAAATACATTCGTCAATATGTTATTTCATATGAAATAATTGTCGGCCTTCGCATGCGTTATGGCTGGCAGCTCTGAATCCTGCCTCAACCTCAAACCTTCATCTTCTTCAACATGTGTGAATATCTGCGTCCTGCAGGTTCTTCCAGTGGTGATGCCTTCGCGCCGAGGCCTGATTCGCCGTGTGTGGGGTTTTGGGATGAAGACTGGGTGGGGAAAGGTTCGCTTGAATTTTGCATCTCAAGCCCGGATGGCTCGCGCTGGGGTAGTGCGACCGTTCGTGGATGATGCAATCGAACGGAATGGCGAAAGCCGCTCCGTTTTGGGTGTGAGGGCCGGTGTGTGCAGCACCGGCCCTTTTCCCGAAAATCTTTGTTTCTCGCGCAGCCATCGACGAGGGCGTGCGTCTCGCTCGTTGGTTTCGTTTCCGCTTCGGCACTTGCGTCGCGACATCCCGCCTTTCTCAGGAGATCCGCGGGAAGCAGACTCGAAAACCGAAACATAACCACTAATCCCCTTGATCTGATGTTTTGCCGTTTCCGAACACTTGGATTTTTCACAGGACTTCTCGCGATATTGATAGCACCTTCCGTTCTGGCGACGGGAGGAGGACCGGCGATTCTCAAGCCGGCGGCATTCGCGCATCACATCGAGTACTTCAACTCGATGGAAAACGAGAACGTGGTGAACCTCGTCCCCAACTCGGCGTCGTGGGAGTGGCTGCAGGCGCAGGTGCCGTACTTCGAGTGTTCGCAGGCCGAGGTGGAGCAGATTTATTGGTATCGCTGGTGGTCCTTGCGGAAGCATCTGCGCAAAGCCGACACGGGGCATTTTGTGTTTACCGAATTTCTGACGCGCGCGAATCCGGTAAGCAGCGGGCTCGGGCATCATTTGATGGAGATGCGCTGGTTTCACGACCAGACCCCGGTTGACAGCTATGTGGCGTATTGGCTTCGCAAAGACGAGCAGGGGAAGCCGCAGACACGGCTGAGGTTTTATTCGAGCTGGCTGCAGGACGCGCTTTATCAGCGCTGGATGGTGACGCGCGACACGAGTGTGCTCACGGGACTGCTGGGCGATCTGGTTGAGGACTATGACATCTGGGAGAAGAGCAAGCAGCGCCCGGACGGGCTCTACTGGCAATTCGATGTCAGGGACGCGATGGAGGAGTCCATCAGCGGCTCGCGGACGAAGAAAAATATCCGCCCCACGATCAACAGTTACATGTTCGCCAATGCCCGTGCACTGGCGTCCATCGCGCGACTCGCGGGCAGGGAGGAAGTCGCTGCTACTTTCGACGCGAAGGCCGCGCAGCTGCGCAAGCTCACGCTCCAGTCGCTCTGGGATGCCGACGCGAAGTTTTTCAAGGTCCGTCTCGAAGACGGACCGCTTGCCGATGTTCGCGAGGCGATCGGTTTCATCCCCTGGTATTTTGGCCTGCCGGAAAAGAATGCAGGCTACGAAGCGGCGTGGACCCAGTTTTCGGATACGGATGGTTTTAACGCGCCGTTCGGTATCACGACCGCGGAGCGGAGGCATCCGCGCTTTCGCTCCCATGGCGTAGGCACGTGCGAGTGGGACGGCGCGGTGTGGCCGTATGCCACATCGCAAACGCTCGTCGCGCTCGCAAATGTGCTTCGCGATTATCCGCAGCCGGAACCGGCCGCCGTGACCAAGCGCGATTACTTCGACGCGTTCGTCGATTACACGCGTGCGCACCGCTACGATGGTCTGCCGTACATCGGCGAATATCAGGACGAACTCACAGGCGCGTGGCTCAAGGGTCGTGATGAGCGCAGCCGTTACTATAATCATTCCACCTATGCCGATCTGCTCATCACGGGCATGGTCGGGCTGCGTCCGCGTGCGGATGATGTTGTGGAAGTGCATTCGCTGTTGCCGACGAATTCCTGGAGCTGGTTCTGTCTGGATAACGTGCGTTACCACGACCGGATTCTGACGATCGTCTGGGATAAGGACGGTAAACGCTATGATCGCGGCAAAGGTCTGTTTATCCTCGTCGACGGGCAGGAGATTGCCCGGGGCGAAACGCTCGCGCCGCTTACGGTGAAACTTCCTGCACCGGTTAAATAACCCTCCGCCTGCGATCGTGATTCCGTTTTTCTCATCAACAAAACCCCCCCGCGTTGCCGTGGGTTTGTGTCTGAGTGTGTTGTGTGCGGCTCCTGTCTTGGGCGTGCAAGTTGCTCCGCCGGTCAAATCCGCGAAGGACGGCACGCTTGTGTACGAGGTGGATAAACGCGGCGATCGCGTGCCGGATTTTTCGCACGCGGGTTACGGCGGCGGTGGCGTCGCACTCCCGGCGGTGCCTGCACGCGTGGTCGTTGCACCTGTTGACGGCGATGACGGTGCGCGCATCCAGATCGCGATCGATGCGGTCTCGGATCTTGCGCCGGATGCGAATGGTTTTCGAGGCGCGGTCCAACTTGAGGCCGGAAGGTATGAAATCGCCGGACAACTTCGTATCGCAGCGAGCGGTGTGGTTCTTCGCGGCGCAGGCTCGGGGCAGGGTGGCACAGTGCTCGTGGCGACAGGTACGGGCCGGCGCGCGCTGATCAGTATTTCAGGCACAAGAACGCGAGCGACCGAAGGAATCGTTTCGCTCGTGAACGACGAGTATGTGACAGTCGGGGCAAACCGTCTTCAACTCAACGAAACCGGGGCGCTCAAAACCGGCTCACGCGTGCTCATCGAGCGGCCGAGCCCGAAGGAGTGGATCGAAGAAATGGGCATGCATACCTCACCGGCTCGTACGCCGTTTCAGTGGCGCGCGGGAAAGCAAAATGTTTCGTGGGAGCGTACCATCACCGCCATCGATGGAAATGAGGTCACACTCGATGCACCGCTGACGACTTCGCTGGAAAAACGATTTGGCGGAGCGACTGTTGCCGCACTTGTGTGGGCGGGCCGGATTGAAAATGCCGGCGTCGAAAATCTCCGCTGCGAATCGACATTCGATTCTGAAAACCCGCTCGACGAACAGCACGCATGGGAAGGCGTGCGGCTTGAGGCTGTTCGTGACGCATGGGTGCGCGATGTCGTGTTCGCGCACTTCGCCGGATCGGTCGTGAATGTCACGGAAACGGCCAGCCGTGTGACTGTGCAGGATTGCGCGTCGCACGCTCCGGTGTCGGAAAAGGCTGGATACCGCAGGCTCACGTTTCACACCAGCGGCCAGCAGACGCTGTTTTTGCGCTGTCGTGCGGAGGATGGTCGCAACGATTTCACCGTCGGTTATTTCGCGGGCGGACCGAATGCGTTTGTCGAATGCCATGCCGAGCGCTCTTCGGGGTTTAGCGGCGGCATCGGTTCGTGGGCGTCGGGCGTGTTGTTCGATAATGTCCACATCGATGGCGGTGAATTGCGTCTCGATAATCTGGAGTCGTTTAATCAGGGCGTCGGCTGGGCCGTAGTTAACTCCGTGATCTGGGAGGCCAGCGCGGGCCGTTTTGTTGTCCGCACGCCGCCGGGGGCGAGCAATTGGGCCGTCGGTGTGTGGGGGCTTTATGAGGGCAACGGCAGCTGGGCCAAAACCAGCGAGTTTGCGGAGCCCGAGAGTCTGTATCGCGCGCAGCTGTCGGCACGAAAAGGTGCGGCCGGATTGAAAGCTCTGGAGCGGGTTGATTTCAGTAATGCGTCAGTCGCATCTGCTCCGTCCCTCGAAAAACTTTCTCCGGATCTATCGTCGCAACTCGCAGCCCGGGCCGGACAACAGAAAGCCGGCCCTGCGCTCACGCTCTCATCCAACGGCTGGCTTGTCGTGAACGACGCGCTGCTGGTCGGCCGAGCTTCGGAAGTCTCTTGGTGGCGCGGACGTCTCGAGCCCACGCGCGCGGCGGATATCGGCCCGAGCCTCACGCGTTTTGCTCCCGGTCGCTCGGGCACCGGGCTCACCGACGATCTCGACGAACTCACCGACAAGATGCGCGCCTCGGGTCTGATCGCGATGCGCCATCACTATGGTCTCTGGTACGACCGCCGCCGCGACGATCACCAGATGAACAAGCGGCACGATGCCGACGCTTGGCCGCCGTTTTTCGAGCAGCCTTTTCTCCGCAGCGGCCAGGGCGAGGCTTGGGACCGTCTGAGCCGTTACGATCTCACGCGCTATAATCCGTGGTATTTCGACCGCCTGAAAACTTTCGCCACGCTCGGTCGCGCCAAGGGTCTCGTGCTGATCAACGAGATGTACTTTCAACATAACATCATCGAGTCGGGCGCACACTGGGTCGATTGCCCCTGGCGTCCGGTCAACAACATCAACGACACCGGCTTCACCGAACCGCCGCCATTCACCGGAGACACCGTGAGGATGGCCGACGAGTTCTACGATACTAAGCATCCGGTGCGCGGTCCGCTGCATCGCGCTTACATCCGCCAGTGTCTCGCCAATCTCGCCGATGAGCCCAACGTGATCCACACGGTGAGCGAAGAGTACACCGGCCCGCTTCACTTCATGCAGTTCTGGCTCGATGTCGCCGGAGAATGGATGCGCGAAACGGGCAAACGTCCGCTGCTCGCGCTGAGCGCGACGAAGGACGTGCAGGACGCGATTCTTGCCGATCCCGCGCGCGCACAGCTCATCTCCGTGATCGAGCTGAAGTACTGGTTTCGCACCGACCGCGGCGATGAGTTTGCCCCAAAAGGTGGCGAAAGTCTCGCGCCGCGCCAGCACCTGCGGAAATGGAAAGGCGGGCGGGCCAGCGCCGCGTCCATCGCCTCGATGGTGCGCGAATATCGCACGAAGTTTCCCGGCAAGGCCGTGATCGCAGACCTCGGTGAGTCCGATGGCTGGCAGTTTGTCTTTGCAGGCGGCTCGTTCGCGAAACTTCCGCCAAAGACCGATCCGGCATTTCTTGCGGCGCTCGCGCGCTGCCAGCCGTCCACGACCGCCGCCGCTGATCTCGATGCGCCGTCCGATGCCGTCGTGCTTTCCAGTGAACGCGGCGAGCGGATCGTCTATCTCCCGAAAGGCGGTGATCTCCGTCTTTCCAAAAAATCATCCACTGCCGCCGCGCTCATTCCCGTCGGCATCGACCTTACCACCGGTGCGACTCACGCCTTGCCGGACACCGTCCCCGTTTCCACGCCAGCTGGTAAGGCTTCCGTAATCTGGCTCAAGCTACCCTGACCCGTTGCGCGCATCACTCACGCATCCGAACCTCCACACCTCTCCATGAAAACCTCACGCCTCCTCCGTCTGCGTCTCGGCCTTTTCGCCGCGGTATTCGCCTGGATTGCCCTCCCATTCGCCGCTCTGCGCGCCGCGCAGACCACCGTCGAGCAATGGGGCGTCTTTGAAGTCGCGCTCAAGGGACCGAGCGATGGCAACCCGTTCACCGACGTCCGCCTCACCGCGAATTTCACCGACGGTGTGCGCACGATCGAGGCGACCGGCTTTTACGATGGCAACGGCGTGTATCGCGTCCGCTTCATGCCCGACACACCCGGCGAGTGGCGCTACGAAACCAAGAGCAACCGCTGGCCCCTCGCCGACAAGAGCGGCCTCTTCACCGTCACGCCCGCCACCGGCAAAAACCACGGCCCCGTCCGCGTGCGCAACACCTACCACTTCGCGTACGCCGACGGCACGCCGTTCAAACCGATCGGCACCACGATGTATTCGTGGACGCACCGCCCGAAGGTGATGGAAGAGCTCACACTCAAAACTCTCGCCGCGTCGCCCTTCAACAAAGTCCGCATGTGCGTTTTCCCGCAGGCCCACGGTGTGAAGTTCATGCCGGTCGAGCGTTTCCCCTTCCAAGGCAAGGCGCCGCGCGACTGGGATTTCACCCGCTTCAATCCCGAGTTTTTCCAGCACCTCGAAAAACGCGTCGCCGATCTCATGGCGCTCGGCATCGAGTGCGATCTCATCCTCTTCCATCCCTACGACGATGACGAGGAATGGGGCTTCGAGACGATGGATGCCAAGACCGACGACTTCTACCTCCGCTACGTCGTCGCGCGCCTAGCCGCGTACCGCAACATCTGGTGGTCCGTCGGCAACGAGTACGACTTCCTCCGCACGAAAACCGAGTCCGATTGGGACCGCTATTTCCAAGTCATCCAAAAGGCCGATCCGCACAACCACCTCCGCTCGATTCACAACGGAAAACTCATCTACAACCACAACCAGCCCTGGGTCACCCACGTGAGCATGCAAAACGGCATGGCCACCGAGGAAGCAGGCCGCGCCGAGCTCTATCGCGATGTCTATCGCAAGCCGATCGTGTACGATGAACTCAAATACGAGGGCACGCACGGCCTTCGCTGGGCCCAACTCTCAGCCCAGGAGATGGTTCATCGTTTCTGGAACTGCACCGTCGCCGGAACCTACGGCGGCCACAGCGAATTCTTCGAGGACGAGCGCCAGGTCGTCTGGCTCGCGCAAGGCGGCGAGCTGAAGGGGAAGAGCGCTCCCGGTCTGGCGTTCCTCAAGAAGATCCTGGACGAAGCTCCCCCCGAGGGTCTCGAACCGCACGACCAGTGGCAGGATCCGCGCATCGCGGGAAAGTCCGGACACTATTACCTGATGTACTTTGGCGTCGAGAAGCCGACCTCGTGGGCGATCGACCTCTACCGCAACGGCCTTCAGGACGGCATGGAGTTCAAGATCGAGGTCATCGACACGGCCGAGCACACGATCACGCCCGTCGAAGGTGTCTTCACGCTGAAGAAAAAAGACCGCTACAGCTTCACCGACGCCAACGGCCGCGAGGTCAAACTCCCGGGCAAGCCCTATATGGCGTTGCGCATCACCTACGCTGGCGGCACTCCGCCACTCTCCACGGCCAAGCCGCCGATGGAGCCCTGAGAAATTCCGAGGGTAGGGCGCGTTGTCCCTAACGCGCCGCCTACCGTCGCCCGCTTTAATCGACACGTACCTCACGCCACGACCGCTCTCGAACCCGCGGATTAAGGATAATCCGCCCTACCTTCAGAACCGCATGAAATTCCTTCGCCTCAGTCTTCTCTCGCTTCTCGCTTGCGCCGCCGCATTCACCGCGCGCGCCGCGAGTCCCGCCGCTCCGCAAAAGGACGCGTTTCTCTTCGCCTACTTCTACGTGAATGGCGAAGACGGCCTGCACCTCGCGTGGAGTCCCGATGGCTACAAATTCGAGATGCTCGGCGGCGACCGCAGCTATCTGCGTCCGACTGTCGGCGAGTCGAAGATCATGCGCGATCCGTGTCTCTTCCGCGGACCCGACGGTATGTTTCACCTCGTGTGGACGACCTCGTGGGACGGCAAAACCCTCGGCTACGCCTCCTCGAAAGATCTCCTCACTTGGTCCGCTCAGAAGGAAGTTCCCGTCATGGTGCACGAGCCCGAGGCGCAAAACGTCTGGGCGCCCGAAATCACCTTCGATCCCGTGAAGCAGGAGTACGTCATCTTCTGGTCCACGACGATTCTCGGCAAGTTCCGCGAGACGGAAAACACCAACCGCCGCCCGCAGCGCAACCACCGCATCTATTCGGTCACGACAAAGGATTTCGAAACCTTCACGCCCGCGAAGCTTCACTACGACGGAGGCTTTAATGTCATCGACGCCACCCTCGCGCCCAACGGCGACGAATGGCTCATGTTCGTGAAGAACGAGCAGCTCACGCCCAAGACCGAGAAAAACATCCGCATGATCCGCGCGAAGACCGTGAGCGGTCCATTCTCCGAGCCCTCCGCTCCGATCAGCGGCTCCGGCTACTGGGCCGAAGGTCCGAGCGCCGTGAAAGTCGGCGACGAATGGCGCGTCTATTTCGACAAGCATCAGGAAGGCAAATACGGCGCCGCCGTTTCGAAGGATCTCCAGACCTGGACCGACGTTTCGGAGAAAGTCTCCCTCCCCGTCGATGCCCGTCACGGCACAGTCATCGCCGTCTCGCGCGACGTCGTCGAAAATCTCCGCCGCAACGCGCCATCCGTCGGCGCCGCCAAGGCAGGCACGTACAACGTTCTCGACTACGGCGCGGCCGGTGACGGCATCGCCAAGGAAACCGGCGCCATCAATCGCGCCATCAAAGCCGTCGAGCGCGCTGGCGGCGGCACGGTCTATTTTCCCGCGGGAAAATATCTCACCGGTTCGATCCACATGGTGGATAACCTGACGCTCCATCTCGAAGCCGGTGCGGAGCTTCTCTACAGCGGAGACCCCGCCGATTCACCGCTCGTCGAATCGCGTTGGGAAGGCACGAGCACCTTCACGCACGGCCCGCTCATCTACGCCAACGGCAAAAAAAATCTCACGATCACCGGCCGTGGCATCATCAATGGCGTCGGCAAAAACTGGTGGTGGCGCACGACCGAGGGTTCGCCCGGACCGAAGCGCGATCGCGCGGAGATCGCCAAGAAAGAGTGGCGTGAAAAAATCTACCCGCGCGTTCACAAGGAAGGAAAACTCGCGAAGGAAGATTACGCGCTCTCCGCTGAGTTTACGCGTCCGTCTCTCGCCGTGTTCTTCGAGTGCAAAAACATCCGCGTCGAAGGCGTCACGCTCATGACGTCTCCCATGTGGCTCATGCACACGATCTATTCGGAAGACATCGACGTCACCGGCGTCCGCTTCGTCGCCGACCATGCCAGCCCGAACGGCGACGGTTTCGACATCGATTCCTGCCGCAACGTCCGCATCTCGGACTGCTTCTTCGACACCGGCGACGACTGCATCGTCATCAAGTCCGGCAAGGACGACGACGGCCGCCGCGTCGCCCGCCCGACCGAGTTCGTCACGATCACCAACTGCGTCTTCTACGGCGGCCACGGCGCGGTTGTCATCGGCAGCGAAACCTCCGGCGGCATCAACAACGTCGTCGCGAGCAACATCATCTGCAAAGGCACCGACCGTGGCATCCGCATCAAAACCATGCGCGGCCGCGGCGCCGTCATCGAAAACGTTCGCTTCGATAATTGGGTGATCGACGGCACGCCCAAAGAGGCGATCCACCTCACCGCTAACTACGCGAAGGTCCCCGAAGAGCCGAAGTCCGAACGCACGCCGACGCTGCGCAATGTCTCCATCAGCAACATCACCGTCGTGAATGCGAAGCAGGTCGTCGGCATCGCCGGTCTGCCTGAGCAGGCCATCGAAAACGTCCGCATGACCGACATCACTGGCACAGGCGAAATCGGTTTCGTCGCCGATCAGGTCGACGGCCTCGAACTGCGCGACATCCGCATCGATGCGACGAAGGGGCCGGCCTTCACGTTTACGAACTCAAAGCGCCTGTTCCTCGATACGCTCAGCTCGCTCGCGTCGCCCGACCGTAGCCCGACAGTGAAGATCGAAAACGTACCGGCCGACTCGATCATCAGCCGCGGCTTCACGGCCAAGTAAACTTTGTCTTAGGGCAGGACCTCGGTTCGCGCATCTTGGGTTAGTGACGAACAATGCGCGGACCGTGATTCCGGTCCGCGCTCGTCGTCTCTCTCACTCACTCCGATGAAAACCAAGTTCCCGCAAGAAGGCGTCTTCGCCGCTCTCGCCATTCCGACCGACGCCAAGCGTCGCGTCCTCAAGCGCGCCCTCGGCACGCATCTCGCCTGGCTGCGCTCGAAAGGCGTCCACGGCGTGCTCGCGCTCGGCAGCACGGGCGACTTCGTGCGTTTCAACGTCGAGGAGCGCAAAGCGATCCTCGAAATCATCGCCGAACTCGCCGGACCGATGACCGTCCTCGCGAACATCAGCGACGTGGACATCCGCGTCACCGCCGAGCTTGGACGCTTCGCGCGCAAACTGAAGCTCCCCGGCGTCGGCGTGATGCCGCCGAACTTTTTCCCGGTTCTTCCCGCGGACCAACTCGCGTTTTTCGAAGCCGCCGCCGAAGCCTCGCAGCTTCCGGTCATGCTCTACAATTTCCCCGAGCTCACCGGAAACCGCATCCCGATCGAGGTCATTGCGAAGTTCGCCGACCGCCACGAGATGGGCGGCATCAAGCAGAGCGGCCGCGAATTCGAGTATCACAAGGAACTCATCGCGCTCGGTAAGGAGAAAAAATTCGCCGTCTTCTCCGGCGCCGACACCCGCCTCTCCGAAGTCTTCTCGATGGGCGCGGCTGGCTGCATCGGCGGCCTCGTCAACATGGTGCCCGAGTACATGGTCGAGATCTTCAACATCGTGAAGAAGGGCCAGCAGGGCGGCGATCTTGAGACCGCCGTGAAGCGCATGAAGGAAATCGGGCCGATCATCGATCAGCTCACGTTCCCCATCAACGTCCCCGCCGGTGTCGAGGCGCGCGGTTTCGAGCCTGGAGAGCCCAAGATGGTTCTCTCGAAGGACTCCGCGAAAGTGTACGCCAAGATCGTGAAGGAGCTCCGCGCGAAATTCCGCGAGTGGAAGCTCCCGCTCGGCGACTTCAAGAAACGCTAAGGTCTTTGGGGCGCGCACACGAAGCGCGCCCCATCCCATGCGGGATAATCAACGCATAACTTTCTCTCTGCTTCACTGACCCCGCTCCATGCCCAATTCGCTTTCGATCCCCGACCTCGTCATCCTGCTCGTTTACCTCATCGGTGTGACGGGCTTTGGCTGCTGGTTCTATTGGCGCAACAAAGACAGCGAACACTACATGTCCGGCGGACGCTCGCTCCCGGGCTGGGCCGTCGGTTTGTCGATCTTCGGCTCGTACGTGAGCAGCATCAGCTTCCTCGCGAATCCGGGAAAATCCTTCGCGGGGAATTGGAACGCCTTTGTCTTCGCACTCACGCTGCCTATCGCGGCGCTCGTGGCGGTGAAATGGTTCGTCCCGTTCTTCCGCCGCTCCGGTGAAATCTCCGCGTACCACCACCTCGAAGCGCGCTTCGGTCCGTGGGCGCGCACCTACGCGGTTGTCTGTTACATCCTCACGCAACTCGCGCGTCTCGGCACGATCCTCTATCTCCTCGCGCTGGCGCTCGTGCCACTCACCGGCTGGGACATCACCACGATCATCATCGTCGCAGGCGTTGCGATTTTGCTGTATCCGCTTCTCGGAGGCACTGAGGCGGTCATCTGGACGGGCGTGGTGCAGGCTATCGTGCTCGTCGGCGGAGCAGTCGCTTGCGTAATCGCTCTGCTCGTCGGCATGCCCGAAGGGCCGAAGCAGGTTTTCGACATCGCCGCCCAGCACGACAAATTCAGCCTCGGCAGTTTCGGAAGCAGCCTCGGCCAGGCGACGTTCTGGGTCGTGCTCATCTACGGTCTGGCGATCAACCTCCAGAACTTCGGCATCGATCAGAGCTACGTGCAGCGCTACATCACGGCGAAGTCCGACGGCGCCGCGAAGCGCAGCGTGTGGATGGGCGCGATGCTTTATCTGCCGGTCGGCGCGGCATTCTTCTTCATCGGCACCGCGCTCTACGCGCTCTATGTCGCGCGGCCTGATTTGTTTCCCGCGTCGCTCGATGTCGTCGCGAAGCCCGACTCGGTTTTCCCGTACTACATCAGCACGCAACTGCCTCCGGGTGTCGCCGGTTTAGTGATCGCCGGTCTTTGCGCCGCGGCGATGGATTCCAACCTGAACTGCATGTCCACGCTCTTCCTGCAGGACATCTACAAGCGCTACTTCCGTAAAACCGCGACCGACAAGGAAGCGATGCGCGTGCTCTACGTGTCGACGTTTGTCTTTGGCGCGCTCGCGATTGTCGCCGCCATCGCGATGATCAAGATCAAGAGCGCGCTCGATGTCTGGTGGGAGCTCGCGGGCATCTTCGGCGGCGGCATGTTAGGCCTGTTTCTCCTCGGTCTCTTGTCGAAACGCGCGGGCACTCGCGCCGGTTTACTCGGCGTCGCCGCAGGCGTGCTGGTCATCTTGTGGATGACGCTCTCGCCGAAACTCGCGTGGTTTCCCGCCGCGTGGCGTAATCCTTACCACGGACTTCTCGTGATCGTGTTCGGCACGCTCGCGATCCTTGTCGTCGGTTTGCTGTCTGCCGCGCTCTGGCCGGAACGCAAAGCCGCCAACGACGAACCGAAACCCGCAATTTCCTGATTTTATGAACGCAGCTAAAACCCTCCTGTGCGCTCTGGCCCTCGCCGGTCTCGTCGCACCCTCCATCGTTCATGCCGCCGACGCGAAAGCCGAGTCAGCAAAACCTGCCGCGTCCGCGGAGGTTCCCGGACCGATCTCGCTCGATGGCGACTGGCAGTTCCTGCTGAAGCCCGACGAAGACGCTGCCGATGCACTCGGCAAGTTCTACGCCGACGGCTTCGACGCCTCTGCGTTCAAGCCGATCCCGGTGCCGTCTAACTGGACCACGCACGGTTTTGAAGAGCCGCATTATGTGAACGGCACCAAGTCCGAAGGCTTTTATCTCCACAGCTTCGACGTTCCTGCGGGTGCAAAGGATCGCCGAGCGATTCTCTATTTCGACGGCGTGTGGCAGTCCGCTGAAGTCTGGATCAATGGCCAGCGACTCGGACGCCACGACAGCGGCTTCACCGGCTTCGCGTTCGACGTCAGCAAGGCGCTCAAGCCCGGCGAGAAAAACAAGATCGCCGTCCGCGTTCGTCAGCAGACGCAGTCGTTCAAGCTCGATGCCAATGACGACTGGGGCCTGCCCGGCATCTATCGGAGCGTGCGCCTCGAGTTCACGCCGAAGGAGTGGTTCATCGAGCGCGTCAGCGTCGTCACCGACTTCGACGAGCAATTCCGCGACGCCGAGCTGCGCGTGCGCGCGCACATCATGCGCAACGAGAAAATGGATTTCTTCTCCACGTCCGCACCCTTCGACGTCCGCGCCATCCTGACCACGCTCGACGGCAAGGAAGTGCAGCAGGCGACCTACACGGCCACCATCACCGCGGCGCACAACGGCCGGGACATCCCAATCAACCTGATCGTGCGCGAGCCCGCGCAGTGGACCGCCGAAACGCCCAATCTCTACAACCTCCGCGTCGAGCTGCATCAAGAGGGAAAGCTCCTCCACAGCTGGTCCGATAAAATCGGCTTCCGCGAAGTCTCCACCGCTGGCGGTGTTTTCCGTATCAACGGTCGCGCGGTGAAACTCCGCGGCGTCGCCCGTCACGATCAGCATCCTGACGTGGGCCGCGCCACGCGCCGTGAACACTGGCTCGAAGACATCCAGCTCATGAAGGCGGCGAACATTAACGCCGTCCGGACTGCGCATTATCCGCCCGCTGAAGGCTTCATCAAACTCTGTGACGAACTCGGTCTCTACGTCGTTGAAGAAGTGCCGTTCGGTTTCGGCGGCGATCGCATGGGCGATCCGTCGTTTGCCGAAGGCGTTTTCCTGCGCGTGTATGAAACGATCAATCGCGACCGCAACCGCCCGTCGATCGTCGTCTGGAGCGTGGGCAACGAAGATCCGATGAGCGCCCTGCACGTCGATGCGCTGCGCGCCGTCAAAGGGCTCGATTCCACGCGGCCGACGCTGCTGCCGTTCCGCTCCGAAGTCGGCTTGCCGCCGGAAGTGGACATGATCGCGCCTCATTATTGGAAGGCCGAGGAGTACGACCGTCTCGGCGCTTGGGCGGATCGCCCGTTCATCACGACCGAATATTCGCACGCGCTCGGCGGCGAAGACTTCGGCGAGCAGCAGGAACGGTGGGACGCCATTGCCCGCCATCCGGCCGGTGCCGGCGGCATGATCTGGATGTGGGCCGATCAAGGCCTGCGCCGGAAGATCAACGGCCGCGAGGTACTCGATCCGATGCTCGACAAGAAAAAGTACACGCGAGAGGGCAGCGAGCTCGTGAAGGAAAAGTCCGCCGGCAAAGACGAAATCTATGACTCGCACGGCAACAACGGCACCGACGGCATCGTCGACGCCGACCGCGCGCCGCAGATCGATTACTGGGAAACGAAAGCCTCTTACGCGCCTGTCCGCGTACTCGTTGACCGTCTGCCGTTCGTCGCAGGTCAGCCCGAGGTCATCGTTCCGCTGCGAAACGCGTACGACTTCACCGACCTCTCCACGGTTTCCGTGAAGTGGGCTCTTTATCGCGATGCAAACATCGTCGCTTCAGGCGAAGCGAAATTGCCCGCGGCGATTCCGCATTCGGAAGCGCGTATCGTGATCCCGACAACGGCGATCCCGCGCGGCGTCGCTCCAGGTGTTTCCTATATCCATCTCTTCTTCACCGATGCGCAGGGCCTCCAGATCGCCCAGCGCAGTGTGCGGCTCGACGAAGTGGCTGCGACCGCAGTTGCTCCGGCCCCGAAGGTCGAAGTGAAGGCGGAGAAGAAAGACGACGCGCTCGTCGTCACCGCCGGGCAATCCGTCTACAGCTTCAACTCCAAGACCGGCCAGCTCGCGTCGCTCGAACTCGCTGGCGAGAAGATGATCGATGGCGCGACGCTCGTCGTCTGGCGAAATCCGACTTACAGCGAGCTTAACGTCATCGATCGCCGCAAGGTGACCTACGAGTGGAAGACCTTCCTGCAAAACATGCCTGCGGTCGCCTCGGCGTTCGAGTTCAAGACCGACGACAAGGGCGTGCTCGTCACGGCCACGGTTGACTACAAGGCCGACGACAAGAACAGCGTCGCGGTCAATTACAGCTATCGCATCGGCACCGACGGTTCGCTCTGGGTCGATTACGTGGTGAAACCCAAAGTCGATCTCCCGTGGCTGCTGGAAATCGGTCTCGCGCTGAAAACTCCCGACGAGCCGCAGACGATCACCTGGCTCGGCTACGGCCCGGGTGCGACGATGCCGAATCGTCACGCGAGCGCACTCTTCGGCCAGTGGATGTCGCCGCTCTTCAGCGGTGAATCGCGCGGCACGAAGTCGGGCGTCGAGTGGTTGCGCCTCGCCGGTTCCGAAGGTCGTGCGCTTCAGGTCAAAGGCATCCAAGGATTCCGTCTCGATGCCGCGAAGGAAGGCGACGTCACGCTGCGTGTGCTCACGCACATCGCCGGCGCCTGGGTGAAAGGTGGCCCGGCCGAGCGTCCTGAGTGGCGTCTCGATCTCAAAGAAGACGGCACGGGCGAGTTCAAGGGAGGGCTTCAGATCGCGCCGGTGATCGATGGGAACGCTGGAAAACTTCTCGAACGCGCAGGTGATCTTCCCAAAACGCCTACCGTGATCGGCGGCGGCATCATCAATGACAATCCCTCGTATCCGTCCTGTCATGCCTCGACCATCGCGGAGATTTCTCCCGGTGTGCTTGGTGCGGCTTGGTTCGGCGGCACACGCGAACGTCATCCCGACGTGGAGATCTGGTTTGCCCGTCAAGAAAACGGCAAGTGGTTGCCCGCGCAGGCGGTCGCCAACGGCGTTCAAGCCGATGGCAAACGCGAGCCGACGTGGAATCCTGTTTTGTTTCAGCCGAAGAAAGGCCCGCTCGTTCTCTTCTACAAAGTCGGTCCGTCGCCCTCGAAGTGGTGGGGCGAAGTGATCACTTCGAAAGACGGCGGCAAAACGTGGAGCAAGCCGGTGCGCCTGCCCGACGGCATTCTCGGGCCGATCAAAAACAAACCGGTCGAGCTCGCCGATGGTTCGTGGCTTTCGCCGACGAGCACCGAGGGCAACAAGGACGGCTGGCGCGTGCATTTCGAACATTCGAGCGACCAAGGCAAAACGTGGAAAATTCTGAGCCAGGTTCCGAAGGGCGAAAAGAACTTCGACGCGATCCAGCCGAGCATTCTGTTCCACAAGGACGGACGCTTGCAGACGATCTGCCGTTCCAAGAGCGGCGTGCTCGCGACAAGCTGGTCGAGCGATCAGGGCAAAACGTGGACGCCGTTTGAAGCGAGTGAGCTGCCCAATCCCAACTCTGGTACCGATGCCTCCACGCTCGCGGACGGCCGCCAGTTCGTGATCTACAATCACACCTCGCCGCCGCCGGAACGCCCGACCAAGGGTGTGCGTTATCCGCTCGATGTGGCGGTCTCCGACGATGGCGTAAAGTGGCGCCGTGCCGTGACGCTTGAAACGGAACCGGTGAGCGCGGGCTACGCGTACCCGGCGGTGATACAAGGCGCTGACGGTCGCATTCACGTGACGTACACGTGGGACCGGAAGCGCATCAAACACGTCGTCCTCGATCCTAAGAATCTCTGACCATGCGAACGCTCTTCCGCCTCCTGCTTGTCACGTTGACGTTAATGTCCGCCGCTCAGGCGGCGGATTACCGCGTCGCCGATCTGAAGACTGAGTACTCTGTCGATCCGCTTGGCATCGACGTGGCGCAGCCGCGGCTTTCGTGGCGCGTGGAAAGCGATGAGCGCGGCCAGCGTCAGACGGCTTACCAAGTTCTCGTTGCTTCCTCAGCCGAGGCGCTCGCGCAGGATCGTGGCGATCTTTGGGACAGTGGGCGTGTAGAGAGCAGCGTGACGACGTTCATCCGGTATGCCGGGGCCAAGCTCACGTCGGCGCAGCAGGTATTTTGGAAAACGCGTTCGTGGGATCGGACGGGAAAAGCGTCGGCGTGGAGTTCTCCCGCGACGTGGACGATGGCGCTGTTGGAGCCGACGGATTGGAAAGGCATCTGGATCACGCCACCGGCGACGAGCGAGGCGGTGTTGTTGCGCCGGGAGTTTTCGGTGAAGCCGGGGCTGAAGCGGGCGCTGGCGTTTGTCTCGGGCGTCGGGATCTACGAACTGGGTTTCAACGGGAAGAAGGCGGGCGAGGATTTGCTCGCACCGGGTTGGACGAATTTCGACGAGACGATTTTGTACCGAACCGAAGATGTGACGGCGCTGCTCGCGGAAGGCGCGAATGCGGCGACGATGGAGCTGGGCAACGGGATGTACCATGTGGTGAGGCGGAACCGGTTCGCGAAGTTCACGGGCTCGTTCGGGCCGTTGCGCGCGGTGCTGCATCTGCGGCTCGAATACGCGGACGGCTCGACGGAGGTTGTCGGCACGGACGAGACGTGGAGCACCGATCCAGGGCCGGTGACGTTCAACGGTATTTTCTCGGGCGAGGATCATGATGCGCGCAAAGAGCCGAAGGGCTGGCGCGAGGCGGGCTTCGACGATTCGGCGTGGCCGAAGGCGGTGGCGGTGAACCGGCCGGCGTTTGTGCTGAAGGCGCACAGCCGGGATTCGGAGCCGCTGCGGGTGATCGAGACGCGGAAGCCGGTTTCGGTGCGCGAGCTGAAGCCCGGGGTGACGCTTTACGATTTTGGACAGAATACGTCGTTCATGCCGCGCATCCGCGTGAGCGGGCCGGCGGGATCGACGGTGAAGATGACGCCGGGCGAGGTCGTCAATGAAGACGGCACTATAGATCGCGGGACGATGGGCGGGGCGCATCGCGGCTCGGCTTGGTGGCAGTACACGAAGGCGACGGACGGAGAGGAGACGTGGTTCCCGAAGTTTTATTATGTGGGGTCGCGTTACCTCTACACGGAGTTCATCCCGGCGAAAGACGGTGGCGAGCAGCCGAAACTGGAGAGCGTGGAGATGGCGATCGTTCACGCTAATGCGGAGCCGTTGGGGCGGTTCGAGACGTCGAACACGTTGTTCAACCGTATCCGGGATTTGGTGCGGTGGGCGCAGCGGTCGAACATGGTGTCGGTTCTGACGGATTGCCCGCATCGCGAGAAGCTCGGCTGGATCGAGCAGTTTCACCTGAACGGGCCGTCGATCCGCTACGAGTTCGACACGGCGCGCATCTTCACGAAGGCGATGTGGGACATGGCGGAGGCGCAGACGGAGGAAGGGTTGATCCCCAACATCGCGCCGGAGTACACGAAGTTCAAAAACGCGTTTCGCAACGCGGCGGAGTGGGGCGCGGCGTTCATCCTGGTGCCGTGGCAGCAGTATCAGTTCACGGGAGACACGGAGTTGCTGCGCGCGCACTATGGGCGGATGCAGCGGTACTTCGCGTTTCTGGAGAGCCGCACGAAAGACGGTTTGCTGCATGACGGGCTCGGCGACTGGTACGATCTCGACATCAACAAAAAGGGCCGCGCGGGGCTGACGCCCGCGCCGATCACGGCGACGGCGTTTTTATTTCACGATGCGGAGATGCTTGCGCAGATCGCGGAGCTGCTCGGAAAGAAGGACGACGCGGCGATGTACGCGGAGAAGGCGAAGACGATCCATGCGCGTTATCAGCAGGAATTTTTGAAGGCGGACACCGGGACGTACGCGACGAACTCGCAGGCTTCGAACGCGCTGGCGCTCGGGCTGAACATCGCGGAGTCGCAGGCGCGTGAGAGCGTGCTGGCGGCGCTGGTGAAGGATGTCGAAGAGCGCGGCTACGCGACAGCGGGGGACATCGGGTTTCGTTATTTGCTGCGCTCGCTTGCGGACGCGGGGCGCTCGGATGTCGTGGCGAAGTTGATCAATCAGGACGAGAAGCCGGGTTACGGTTATCAGATCAAGCAAGGGGCGACGGCGCTGCCGGAGTCGTGGAATGCGAGCCGCGGGGCGTCGCACAATCACTTCATGCTAGGGCAGGTGATCGAGTGGTTTTATCACGATCTGGCGGGTATCCGCCCCGATCCGACGGCGCCGGGGTTCAAGCGATTCATCGTCGCACCGCAGCTCGTCGCGGAGACGACGTGGGTGGATGCTAGCTATGAGTCGATTCACGGGAAGATCGCGGTGCGCTGGGAGCGCGCGTCGGTGGGAGCGCCGCTTACGGTGAAGATCACGGTGCCGACGAACACGACGGCGACGGTTTATCTGCCGAAGACGGGGATGGCTGAGATTCGCGAAAGCGGGCGGGCGCTGTCGCTGGCCGATGCGAATGTGCGGCTGCTGCAGAACGGAAGCGATTACGCGGTCCTCTCAGTCGAGTCGGGCAGCTATGTGTTCGAGGTGAGGTGAGCGGGGCGGGCGGGGAGTGAAATCAAAAGGCGCGGTCTGTGAAGACCGCGCCTTTTGTGTTTGGAGAAAGTGTGAGCGGAGTTAGTTCGCGCTGTGAAGTCGCAGGTGTTTTGGCGTCGTTCAGCGTGCGCGGAGCGCCCGCTCCACCTTCGGAATTACTTTTTGCCGGCGGCGGCTTCGGCGTCGCGGCGGGCTTTCCAGTCGATGCTGCTTTGCTTCAGGTCGTAGCCTTCCTGGGATAGGTAATTGTTTATGCGGCCTTTGTACTTGCCGAAGATTTCGTCCTTCTCGTGAGAGCTGACGCCGTCGATGCCTTCTTCGCGGGCTTCGACGAGCCAGTCGTAGATTTTCTTCTTCTGCTCGTCGGTGAGCGTGGGGAGTTGCTGTTGGTAGCCGGTGTAGGTGACCTGGAGTTTGTTGTAGGTGAGTTTGTCCTTGATGAGGTCGATCTGGGCGGGGGTGAGGTCTTTCGCGAGATCTGCGAGGAAGGCTTCGCGAGCGGCTTTGCGCTCGGCGTAGGCGGCGGCGATTTCGGTTTTGGCGGATTCGTCCGGCGATTTGCGGAGTTCTTTAAGGCGGGTCTCGTATTTTTCCTGCCAGGCGTTGAGGGATTTATAGCGGGCGATGATGCGGGCCTGGACGCGGGAGGCTTTGGTGGAGTCGCCGAGGTCGAGGGCGGCGATCATGGGGGCGGTGCGTTTTTCGAGGACTTCGGTGTACTCGGCGTCCTTGGAGGCGGCTTCGGCTGTTTTGGAAGTGTCGTCGGTGGCGAAGACAGAAACGGTGCCTAGCGAAAGGATGGAGCCGAGTAAGCCGGCGGTGAGGAGGCGAGCAGTGTTCATGGGAGCGAAGAACGGGGAGTTTGAAAATCAGCGGATGCGGACGAGGCGGCCGTCGAAGATGTAGGTGTGGCCGGCGATGGTCGCGATGTCGTGGTTGGAGGTGCCAAACTGGAGGCGGCAGGCCTGGCCGAGGAGAGAGTGGAGCGTGACTTGGGTGATGACGCCGTCGCGCCATTCGAGATCGAGCTCGAAGCCGCCGCGGGCGCGGAGGCCGGTGACGCGGCCGGTGGGCCAGGCTTTGGGGAGAGCCGGGAGAAGATCAATGACGCGGAGGGCATTGTCGTCGGGCGCGAAGGTGTGGCTCTGTAGCAGCATTTCGGCGACGCCGGCGGTGGCGCCGAAGTTGCCGTCGATCTGGAAGGGGCCGCAGAGGTCGAAGAGGTTGGGCAGGGTGCGTTTCTGGAGGAGGCCGGCGAGCTGGCTGAAGGCGAAGTCGCCGTCGCCGACGCGGGCCCAGAGCGGGATACGCCAGGCGTAGCTCCAGCCGGTCGAGCCCTGGCCGCGCCAGGCGAGGAGTTTTTTGGCGGCTTCGTAAACGGCGGGTGTGGCGGGGGTGATGTCGGTGCCGGGATAGAGGGCCCAGAGCGGGGACATGTGGCGGTGGTTGTTGTCGGGGACGTCGACGTCTTCGAGCCATTCCTGGAGCTGGCCGTGTTTGCCGATCTGATTGGGAGCGAGCCGGGAGTAGAGGTCGGCGATTTTTCCGGCGAATTCGGTGTCGGTTTTGAGGATGGCGGCGGACTCGATGACGGAGCGGAAGAGGGCGCGGATGAGCTGCTGATCCATGGTGGGGCCGGCGGACATCGGGCCTTGCTCTGGAGAGTGTGACGGAGTGCTGACGAGCCAGCCGGTGGTGGGATCTTTAACGAGGAACCCGGCGAAGAACTGGGCGGACTCGCGCATGACCGGATAGGCGCGTTTCGCGAGGAACTCGCGGTCGCCGGTGAAGAGGTAGTGTTCCCAGAGGTGCTGGCAGAGCCAGGCGCCGCCGGTGGGCCACATGCCGTCGCCGGGATTGTTGACGGGGGCGGTGGCGCGCCAGAGGTCGGTGTTGTGGTGCAGGACCCAGCCTTCGGCGCCGTAGAGGGCTTTGGCGGTGCGGCGACCGCTGACGACGACGTCGTCGACGAGGTCGAAGAAGGGCTGGTGGCATTCGCTGAGATTGGTGATCTCGGCGGGCCAGTAATTCATCTCGAAATTGATGTTGGTGGTGAATTTTCCCTCCCACGGCGGGTTCATTTCCTCGTTCCAGACGCCCTGGAGGTTGGCGGGTTGCGAGCCGGGCCTGCTGCTGGCGATGAGGAGGTAACGGCCGTATTGGAAATGCAGTGACGCGAGGGCGGGGTCGGAGGCGAGGCCGTGGTCTTTGAGGCGCTTCTGGCGCTGGTCGGTGGGGAGGGTGGCGGCGGAGGTCGTGCCGAGATCGAGGGAGACGCGGCCGAAGAGACGGCGGTGGTCGGCTTGATGGGCGGCGAGGAGCGAGGAGTAGGTCTGGTTTTCGAGCCGGTCGAGGTAGGCGGCGCAGCGGGCGGCGGGATCGGCGGAGATGTCTTCGTAGTTTTTGAAGCTGGTGGCGGCGACGAGAATGAGGGTGACGCTGTCGGCGTTTTTGACGGCGATCTTGCCGTCGGAGGGTTCAATTTTGCCGCCGGTGGCGAAGAGGCGGACGCGGGATTCGAAGCGCAGGCCATCGGCGGCGATCTGGCCGGAGAGGGCGAGGGTGTCGGCACCTACGAGGCGGGTGACGGCGGATTTGTGCGGGCTTTCGCTGCGAAGGACGACGTCGACGGAGCCGGGTTTATCGGCGGTGAGGCGGATAACGATGGCCTGGGCCGGGTAGCTGGCGAAGACCTCGCGGGTGTAGGTGGTTTCGCCGACGCGGTAGGTGGTGCGGGCGAGGGCGGCGTCGAGGTCGAGTTCGCGGCGGTAGTCGGTGGCGAGGTGGTGATTGGGGAAGCTGAGGCGGATGTCGCCGAACGGTTGATACGCCTTCTGGCGGACGGGATCGCCGAGGAAGTGGGCCTTGGCGAGCTCAAGGGCCTCCTTGTTGTTTTTCGCGGCAATCGCCTGCCGGAGGGCTGGGAGGTGCTGGGCGGCGCCGGGGCGGGCATAGTCGTGTGGTTTGCCGGTCCAGAGTGTGTCCTCGTTGTACTGAATGCGTTCCTCGGCGGGCTGGCCGAAGACCATGGCGCCCATGCGGCCGTTACCGACCGGAAGCGCCTCGGTCCACTTGGCGGCGGGCTGGTTGTACCAGAGGACGTGAGGGGATGAAGCGGATAGCGATGTGAGTGCGGAGAGGGCGCAGGCGAGAGCTCCGGCGAGTTTGAGGAAGGGGAATGTCATGTCGGGTAAACGCCGGAGCGGGGAATTTATTGTACGAGGAGGTTCACATTTCTCGTGAGGGTGTCGCCTTCGGCGTCGGTCACGGTGAAGGCGAAGGCGGCGAGGCCGGAGAAGCCGGGGGCGGGGGTGAAGCGGGCGGTTTTGCCGTCGGGGAGGATGAGGAGTTCGCCGTTTGTGGCGGAGGCCAGGGTGTAGATGGGTTTGTCGGTGAAGCCGGCGGTGAGGCTGGCGAGGGCGAGTTCATAAGGCTGGCCGGCGCGGATGGCGGCGCGGGGCCCGGCCATCCAGGCGAGGTAGTCTTCGAGGTCGGTGAAGCCGTTGGCGTCGCGGTCGGCGTTGGAATCGCTGTAGTCGCTGGCTGGAGACGACGGGTTGGAGCCGTGGAGTTTTTCCCACCAGTCGGGGAGGCCGTCGTGGTCGGTGTCCCAGCCGGGGGCGCGGGTGAACTCGGGGAGTTGTTCCCAGCCGCCGGAGTCGACCTGGGTGTCGGGCATGCCGGGGAGGCCGGTCTTGGAACCCTTGAAGGAGAAGGTGCCGGCAAGGGTCTCGGCGATCATGCGGGTGTCGTGATTGTCGAGGGCGGGGGCGTTGGCGCCGACATCGGAGAGGACGATTTTATAGGCGTGGCGGGCGGACTGGGTGGTGACGTGCGAGGGGAAGAAGGGCTCGTCGACGAAGCTCTCGTATTTGGGAAGCGAGGCGCCGCGCTCGGTGCTGACCATGCGGCCTTTTTTCTGGGACTTTACGTCGAAGTGGCCGGGCATGACGTTTCCGGCGAAGTAGTAGCGCTGGGTGCCGGGGAAGCCGCCGTACTGGGCGTTGAGCGCGTAGAAGAAGGAAGTGGCGGCGCCGGGTTTGTAGTAGTTGTTGACGAAGTTGACCTCGTGGGCGCCGCCGTCGGTGGCGCGGCGTCCCCAGTTGTAGACGACGTTGTTGGTGATATCGAGGCGGCCGGTGAACTCGCCGCCGGCACCGAGGCCGCCGGCGAGGGACCAGTTGCGGCCGAAATTATGGGCGAGAAGATTGTGGTGGAAGGAGCCGGTGTTACCGCCGATGGAGGCGGCGAAGCCGTGAGGTTTGCCGGGCTCGTAGTTTTTGTGGCCGGCGGCGTTGAGGGCCTCGGAGATGAGCGTGCGCTGCAGGGTGATGTTTTTCGCGCCGCGGGAGCTGAAGGCTTCGTCGATGGTCCAGCTGATGGAGCAGTGGTCGAAGATGGCGTGGTCGGTGCCGGCCATGCCCATGCCGTCGAGGGTGACGCCGGCGATGTTGCCGGGGCGGACGCGGAGGTGGCGGATGATGGAGTCGTGCGCGCCGAGGAGGCCGAGGTTGTATTTGCGGATGACGATGCCTTTGCCGGGGGCGGTCTGGCCGGCGATGGTGATGAAGGGATTTCTAACGGGGAGTTTGCTTTCGAGGGTGATGATGCCGGAGACGGCGAAGACGACGGTGCGGGGGCCTTCCGCCTCGACGGCGGCGCGGAGGGAGCCGGGGCCGGAGTCGTTGAGGTTGGTGACTTCGATGACGCGACCGCCGCGACCGCCGAGAGCGAAGCGGCCGTAACCTTCGGCGCCGGGGAAGGCGAGGCGGCGGGGCTGGAAGGACCAGACCTCGCCGGGCGTGACGTTGCCGGAGGAGTCGATGGAGTCGACGCGCCAGAAGAAGCGGGTGAGCGGGCTGAGGGAGCCGGGTGAGGGGGAGAAGGACGGCGTTTTGAATTCGCCGCGGTATTCAGGGGATTGCGACGTGGCGGCGGCGACGGCGGATGGGTCGGTGCCGAGATAAACGCGGTGGGCGGCGGAGGACGGAGCGGGCGTCCAGGTCAGCGAGAGGGGGGAGGTGTCGGCGTCGGCGTGGAAATCGCCGTGGGCGGGGGAGGGCTGGCGGGCGCGGTGGTCGGGATTGGAGGCGTCGAGTTCGAAGCCGTTGAGAATGACGTTGAGGCGTTTGGCGGCGGGGAGTTTTTCGGCAGGGGAGGCGCTGAAGACGATGACGGTGTCTTTGCCGGGCTCGGCGGTGAAGGAGAGGAAGGCGTGGGCGGCGGTTTCGTCGGTCGCGCGGCGGGAAGGGGCGAGGCCGGAGATCCGGGTGGTACCGTTGACGGCGATGTCGATGAGGCCGTACGGGTTTTTGGAGTCGTCTTCGGAATAGTTGTGATAAGTGACGAGCGAGTGAGGGCCAGGAGTGAGACCGCGGATACGGAGTTCGAGGGCGGCGCCGGTGTCGCCGTTGTCGATGGAGACGCCGTCGACGGCCATGCGGGAGCCTTCGAGGGCGCCGAATTTCCACCAGACGGGGGCGAGGGCTTTGCCGGCGGTGCCGCGGCGGGAGAGGGTGAAGGTGAGATCTCCGGAGGTGAATTCGGAGGCGGTGCCGGGGGGGACGGGCCACTGGATGAAGTGAGGGGCGATGGCGTCGGAGCGGCCGGGGATGCTGAGGTCGACTTTGAGCGGGGTGGAGGAGTGGGCGGAGGCGGAGGAGAGGAGCGCGGCGGTGCCGAGGAGGGCGGCGAGGGAAGGGCGGGAGAGTTGCATGATGTGGCGGAGCGGCGGCCGGGGAAAAGAAGGGCAGTGTAGGGCGGGGGAGCTTATCGGAACATTATGGGGGTGGGAGGCGGCGTAGGTTTTCGGCGGCGCCGGCGTGGCGGGGATTGAGGCGGAGGCATTCGGCGAAGTGGCTGCGGGCGCTGGCGAAGTCGCCGGTCTGGGCGAAGGCGATGGCGAGTTCGTTGTGGATTTCGGCGAGGGGAGGGGCGCGGTCGCGGATGAGTTGTTGATAGTGGGCGATGGAGGCGTCGAAGCGGCCGAGCTGGAGCAAGGTGTTAGCGAGCCGGTAGCGGGAAGGATGGTCGGCGGGCGAGAGCGCGAGGGCGGTTTCGAAGCGGAGGGCGGCGGCTGCGAGCTGGCCGGATTTAAGAAGGACTTCAGCGAGGGTGGAGACGGCGGCGTGATCGGCGGGGTTTTGCGAGGCGGCTAGTTCGAGTTGCTGGCGGGCGTCGTCGAGGCGGCGGGTGGCAAAGAGAAGGATGCCGAGCTGGGTGCGGGCGGAGGGGAAGGCGGGGTCTTGGGCGAGGATGGCTTGGTATTCGGAAAGGGCGGACGCGGTGTCGCCGTTGGCGGCGAGAGACTGGGCGCAGGCGAGGCGGAGAGTGAGCGAGGAAGGGCGGGCGGATTTTTGTTTTTGGGCGAAGGCGAGGGCCTCGGTTTTTTGGCCGAGGGCGAGGAGCGAGCGCACGAGGAGTGAGGCGGCTTCGTCGCCCTGTTTGGGATCGTCGAGGGCGCGACGGAGATTTTCGGCGGCGTCGGAGAAGCGGCCGAGGGAGAAGTAGAGGGCGCCGAGGTTGTAGTAGGCGCCGGTTTTGCGGGGGTTGATGGCGATGGCGTCGGAGAGCCAGCGGATGGCTTCGTCGTGCTGACCTGTTTTTCCGAGAAGGAGGCCGAGGTTGGCCATGCTTTCATAGACCTCGCCGTAGGTGCGCGGGACGAGGGGGAGCGTCTGGCGGTAGAGGGCGATGGCTTGGTCGGATTCGCCGGCCTGGGTGAGGGCGTGGGCGTAGCCCATGAGGTTGATGGGATCGGGGCGGAGGCGGACGGCTTCGCGGAAGTATTCGATGGCTCGAGACGGGAGATTTTTGTCGAGGTGGACGTAGCCGAGGGAATACCAGGCGCGCTCGTTGGAAGGGCGTTTGGCGAGGGTGTCGGTCCAGATCGACTCGATCGAGCGGTAGTCGCGGTTGCGGGCGACGGTGGCGAAGGCGAGGGCGAGGGAGAGAGCGGCGGTGACGGCGAGAGCGGTTTTTTCGCCGAGGAGGCGGAAGAGCACGACAGCGGCGCCGGCGAAGAGGGGGGCGAGGGCGAGATAGGTGCGATGTTCAGCGATGGTCTGGGTGGCGACGGGGACGAGGGTGGTGGGGGCGAGGACGGCGAGGGCGAGGACGCCGAGGAAACCGGCCGGTCGGTTTTGCCACCAGTTTTTGAATACCCAAGCGACCGCGAGCAGGATGAGGACGGCGCGCCAGGCGATCTGGCCGGGGGCGGTGACGAGTTCGCGGCCGTAGTCGAAAACGAGGGGCGAGGGCCAGACGGCGAGGCGGAGGTAATGCGTGAGGGCCCAAGCCTGGGTGCAGAGGTAGTCGAACCAAGGGGCACCGGCGTTGAAGCCGGTGGTGTTTCCGCGGAAGCCACTCTGGGCGATGCAGAGGATGAGGACGATCCAGGTGGCGAAGAGGGCGGCGTAGAAGCGCGGGGAGGTTTTCCACGCGGAGGAGAGATCGCGGCTGAAGAAGGCGCGGTCGTAGAGGAGGACGAGCAACGGGGCGGAGGCCATGACCTCTTTGGAGGCCATGCCGGCGGCGCAGGCGGCGACGGAACTGGCGAAGAGGAGCCGGGCTCGAGCGGGGGCGGCGGTTCTGGCGCGGGCGAAGAGGTAAAGCGTGAGAAGATAGAAGAAGGCGACCAGGGACTCAGCGCGTTGGACGAGGTAGGTGACGGATTCGGTTTGGAGCGGATGCAGGGCCCAGAGCAGGGAGGCGGCGAGCGCGGTGAGATGGGGTGAGCGCGGAGCGATTTTCGAAAGCGAAGGAAGTCGGAGCGTGGCGAGGACGAGGGCGAAGAGGAGCCAGGCGTTGGCGGCGTGGAGGGCGATATTGGCCAGGTGATGAACGGCGAGGGAGCCGCCGCCGAGCCATTGGGTGAGCGCGAAGGAGAGGTTGAGGAGGGGGCGTCCGCTGACGGTGGAGCCGCTGTCGGAGGGCGGGACGAGAGAGCGCCAGACGGGATCGAGGGTGGGATTTTCGGCGATCGCGTGGACGTCGTCGAAGAGGAAGGGGACGGCGAGGGTGTTGTGGTAGGCGAGGGCGATAGCCAGAATCAGGATACACGGGGCGAGCCGGCCGATGAGGCGGTTGCTGGCGGAGGAGGCGGGAGTGACCTTCGTCATCGAAAGGGGGCGGGGCGGGCGGCAGGAAACGCGAGCGCCGGTGTCCAGAAATGACAAGGCCCGACTGGTGAGGTCGGGCCTTGGAGTGAGGACGTTGAGGAGACGCTTAGAAGGTGGCGTTGATGCCGGCGGTGATGGTCACACCGAACGTGCTGACGCGGCGGGTCGAGGCGTAATCGGGGGTGATGTACGCCGCGTCGAGGTATTGGACCTTGCGGTCTTTGTTGAGGATGTTGTTCGCGGCGGCGAAGAAGCTGATCTTTTTGGTGATGTTGTAATCGAGCTGGACGTTCACGCGGTATTCCTCGGGCGTGTAGTCGTAGGCTTCGATTCCGTTGGGGAAGCCGGGGAAGTCGATACGGCTGGTGGTGCGCTGGAGGTTCTCGGCGATGTAGTTACCGCGAACAGCGATCTGGAGGCGGTTGGTGGCGAACTGAATGCCGCCGGCGTAGGTGTCGTCGGCCGAAGTTGCTAGGATTTGCACGACGTTGTTGTTGGGATCGCTCTTCTTGGTGTCCTTGTGGCTGTAGTTGGCGAAGACGTTGAAGTATTTGCCGTAGCGACCGAGGAATTCGAGGTTCTGGCGGATTTCGATTTCGTAACCGCTGTTCTTTGCCGTGCGGGCGCCGTTGACGGTGGAGGAGACCAGGTAGGTCGGGTAGAGTCCGGGATCCAGGCCGATGGAGTTGAGGAGCAAAGCGTAGTTCGGATCGGAGCTGGGGACGCTGATGCGTTCCCAGATGTTTTCGATCTCCTTGTAGTAATAGCTGACGGAGATCTTGCCGCCGTTGTTGAAGTAGTAACCGAGCTCGAAGTTCCAGGAGTTGGTTTCCTGTGGCTTGAGGGCGGCGTTGGACATGGTGATTTCGCCTTCGGCACCGCGTTCAGCGATCTGCTGCGGGTCGGTGAATTCGTTAATGTTAAACAGATTTGTCAGGATGCCGGCCGTGGTGGATTCGAGCTTGGGAAGGGCGACTTCACGGCTCCAAGCGGCCTTGGCTGTCAGGGAGTCGGTGATGCGGTAGGACACCTGGACCTGCGGGGAGACGGGGTCTTTCGCTTTGGCAGTTACTTCGCGGATACCGTAGGCGAGGCGGACGGCATCCAAGTTGTTGCTGGAGTTGGCTTGGGTAGGCTGGCCGATATTCGTTCCGGTGGTTGAGTTGGGGCCGTAGAGAACGTAGCCGGGGTGAACGGCTCCCGCAGCCGCGAGACGGGCCATGAGGGCGGCGTCATCCGTATAACGGAATTCGCTGATTTCCGTGAAGGTATTGTCGTTGAGATCGTTCGGATTGTACTCGCGTGCGTTGGAGAAGTCGATTTTCACGCCCTGCCGGTAGGTGCTGTCCGTGTAAACGCTGCCGTCGGGATTTTTGACGTAGTTCCACTTGGTATCGACGACGGACTGGTTGGCGACGCGCTCGCGCTTGGTTTGGCGACCGCCTGCGATCACGGTGAGGCGGTTGTTGAAGAGTTTCGACTCGACCATGCCGTAGTAAGCATCGCTGGTTTCCTTCACGTCGCGACGTTGCTGCAGTTGAGCGCGAAGGTTGGAGGCTTGGGTTCCGAGTTTGGACGTGTCGCTGAACCATTCAGGGTTTTCGGCGTAAACCTTATAGAGGCTGTAAACGCTCGCCCATTCCTGGGCGGGAAGACCGTAACCGGCGGAGCGACGGCCCATGGGGTCGATCAGATTCGCGGAGGTGACGCCGCCGGCAGGTCCGATGTAATCGTACTGCACGGTGCCGCGGCCATAGCGTTTGTCTTTGCGCTCATCGCGGCTGTAGCCGGCTTTGGCGGCCAAGTCGAAGGGGAGGAAGTCGAGCTGGTAGCGGACGTTCAGGTTGTAGAGATCGCGGTTGCTTTGGGCTTTGTTGTCTTGGAATTCGCCGCTGAGATCGCCCGCAGCCCAGGCCCCGATCGAAGTGTAGTCGACCGCGCTGCCATCGAGACGGGTGATGCTGGTGACTGCGGGTACGCCGTTGTTGATGCCGTCGAAGCGGACTTGGCCGACGTCGGACAGGGAGAGTTCGACGTCGGAGAAGTGGCCGTTTTCGCGATCCTTGTATTTTAGAATAGATACCGACTGGCTGGCGTTGCCGTCGATGGAAACGGGGCCCTTGTTGTAGCGGAACTTCAAGTACCCGGCGGCGGTTTCGCCGACTTTGTCGAAGCTCTGCACGGTCATGCGAGCGGAGTTGCCGACGTTTTGAAGTTCGCCCGTGTTGAGATTCGTCTGAACGCGACCGATGGTGTAATCGGCGCCCCAGTCCATCGGGCTGTTGGCATTAACTTCGAGCAGGCGGCGGGTGCTGTAACCCTCGTAGCTGGAGTAATTGAAGTTGGTGTTAACGATGAGGCCGTTGAAGGGCTTCCAGTCGAGCTTCACGTTGCCCGACAAGCGGTGGTCAGTCCAGGCGGACTCGGCCGAGACAGTTTTGCTCAAATAGGGGTTGGCGAGGCTTGCGGTCTGGCCGAGCGCATTGGTGACGGGGGTACCGTTCACGCCGCCCGCAGGGGATGCGTCAAATGTATCGCCTACCGAGGTGCGGTCCCACGTGGAGTCCACCGAGGTCGTGGGCGTGTATTGGTTATCCGAGGACAGAGAGAAGGTGACGCCCAGCTTATCGCTCCACGGGTACGAGACGGAGACGCGTGCGCTCGGGAGCGTGTGGTAGCTTTTCTCGTCGGTGGGCCCCTGTTGTTTGGAGAGCTTGGTGTCTTCGCTGTTGGTGGTGAGGTAAACGGAGACGGTGGTGGTGGGCTTCTGGTATTCGAAGGCCGACTTGGTGATCAGGTTGACGGTGCCGCCGGCGGATTCGGCGGGCATGTCGGGTGTGGCGACCTTGGTGATTTCGACACGGGAGGCGTTGTTGATCGAGAGAGTGTCGAGGCCGGTTTCGCGGGTGAGACTGCCGGCGTTGGCAGACGAGACGGGCAAGCCATCGATGAGGATGGTGGTCTGATCGGCGCCGAAACCGCGGACTTCGATGCTGGAGGCGGTGGCGGGGTTGACGGTGTTGCTGCCGCCGTAGCCGACCTGGACGCCGGGAAGGAATTTGACGAATTCACCGACGTTGCCGCCAGGGACGAAGCCCAGGGAGTCGGTCGCAACGACGCTCTTGATGCTAGGGGAGAAGCGTTCTTCGTTGGTTGCGATTTCCTGGGCGTTCTTGAAGCGATCGGAGGCGACGACGAACTCGTTCAGGACGATAGTGCCGTCGTCGGCGGTGCTGGACTGGTCCTGATTGAAGGAGATGTTCTGGATGGCGGTTTTGCCGGACTCCACCTTGATTTTGGCCGTTTGCGGTTCCTGGCCGGTGTAGGATGCGCGGATGGTGATTTCACCGGCGGGAACATCGTTCAGGATAAAGTCACCGAATTCATTGGTGAAGGTTTCGATGGAGGTGCCCTCGACGGTGACGCGCGCGTTATTGAGGTACATGCCGTTGGCCGCATTCAGGACGCGGCCCTGAATAGTGCCGGTGGCGGCGGCTTGGGCGATGACTGTAGTGGGAGCCAGCTGCGAGCATGCAGTCATGGCGGCCAGCAGCATCGCCAGTTTGCGGACGTTGATTGAGCGGCAGCGGCTAGTGCCGGAGACGCGAACTGGACGGTTGTAGTTCATGCTGTGCTATGGGTTGGGGGAGTCGGACTAACTAACGGCTAAAAGACATCCGCTATATTGCGGGAAGTGAACAAGCGGTTTTTATTTCATATGAAATAAAAGGGCCCGAATTGTGCGTTTCATGAAAAGTAGCTGTCAATAGTTTTCCAGATGGAGAACATGCAGCATAGCTAGCCCCCGCCTGTTTTTAGGTAAAGCTATCACTGGAGCAGGACTGACTGCCATCATGGCAGGGGCTGGATGGCTGACCTGTCTGGAGTCAGGCAGTGATGGAGGATCGTGATAAATCAATGTTTCATGAAAAAGAGAACTTGCCCTTATTTCACCTGAAATAAGGATGTGCGGCGGCCTGCTGAAATTTTGGGTGTTTGGCTGCATCCTCCAAAGTCTATGCGTGCTGCCTGATCGTGATCTGCGAGCGGCCAATCGAACTATCTTTCAACCCTATGAAAAAACTTGGACTCGGTGTTTTAGGCCTCGGTGAAGGTCGCAGTATCGTTTCGGCTGGGGTGAATAGCCCGCTTTGGTCGGTCGTGCGGCTGTGCGATCTCAGCGAAGAATTGGGGAAGGCCCGTTGCGCGGAGTTCGGACTTTCGGCGAGCGTGTACACGAACTCGCTGGAGGCGATGCTGGCTGATCCTGGGGTCGATGCGGTGGGGATTTATACGCCGGATCATCTGCATGCGGATCATGTGATCCAGACCCTGAAGGCGGGGAAACACGTGATCTGCACGAAGCCGTTTCTCCACGATCTGAGCCGGGCGCGCGAGGTGCTTGAAGCGCAGAAGGCGAGCGGCAAGCAGGTTTTCGTCGGGCAGAGCTCGCGGTTCTTCGCGCCGTTTACGCGGCAGCGGGAGCATTTTGAGAGCGGCGCGTTTGGCGACATCATCACGGTCGAGGCGTATTATCATGCGGATCATCGCTGGTTCTTGAACAAGCCATGGGCGAAGAAGGATGCGTTCAAGTGGCTCTATGGATGCATCAGTCACCCGGGCGATCTGGTGCGCTGGTATCTGCCGGATATCGAGGAAGTGATGGGTTATTCCTCTCTCAGCGAGAACGGGCGGTCGCTCGGTCTCGCGCATCCGGATACGTTTCACTTCGTGATGAAGGCGACCAACGGCATCACGGCGCGCGTGAGCGGGTCGTACTCGGGGCCGGTTGTGCCGCTGCAGCGTGATTCCAACATGAGCTGCATCCTGCGTTGCTCGAAGGGCGCGAGCCAGGGCGACTATTACGATTTGCGGTATGCGTGGAAAATCGGGAGCCAGTCGGTCGTGGAGACCTTCGAGGACAAGGACGACTACTATTTCCGCTTTGGCGGGCATTCGCACCACGCGGGCGAGTATCAGAACTATATCGAGTATTTCGCGCGTTCGATCACGGAGGGGAAAACGCCGAAGCCGGATGCGCGTGAAGGCATCGTGACGGTGGCACTCATGCAAGCGATGGAGGAATCCACGCAGATCGGGCGGCCGGTGAAGATCAAGGAGCTGCTCGGGCGGTTCGGGCTGGCGGACTTGATCGGTTAATCAATTTTCCTGCATCTCCCCCAAACGTGAGTACCCCCGCCTCCGGAAAAACCTCCTACACGACCCGGTTCAGCTACGCGGCCAGCGATATTGGCTGTCAGCTCGTTTTCGCGCCGATCTCGTTTTACCTGCTCAAGTTTTACACGGATGTCTTCGGTCTCGCCGCCGGTGTGGCGGGCACGATCATGTTGATCGCCCGGTTTATCGACGCGGCGGATACACCGATCTGGGGAATCATTTTCGAGCGCACCAAGAGTCGCTGGGGAAAGATCCGCCCGTGGTTTCTCTGGCTCTGCGGACCGTTCGCGATCTTTGGAGTCCTCACGTTTCTGACGCCCGATCTGAGTGGAACGGCGAAGATTCTCTACGCCGCGGGGACGTACATCGCCGTTAATATCCTCTACACAGGCATCAACACGCCGGTGACATCGATTCTCTCTGTGCTCACGACCAATCCGCAGGAGCGTGTCGTGCTGACGTGTTTCCGGATGTTCGGGTCGAAGCTGGGTGTATTGCTGGTGAATCTCACAGCGATGCTGCTCGTCGCGAAGCTGGGTGGGGGCGATGATCGCAAGGGCTATATGCTCACGATACCGATCTATGCGGCGGTGGCGGTCGTCCTGTTTCTCGTGGCGTTCCGGAATCTCAAGGAGGTGGTGCCATCGGACGAAAAACCGAAGCCGATGCTTCAGGGATTCGGCGCGATTCGTGGCAACTGGCCGTGGTGGATCATCGCTTCCAGCAGTCTGTTTTTCTGGATCGCGTTTATCTCACGCGTCGCGGCGGCGCCGTACTTTTTTGAATACACGCTCGGGCGAAAGGATTTGGTCCCTTTTGCTTTCGCATTGGACTTCATCTCGCTCGGCACGGTGCTTTGTCTCCCGTGGATGTGCCGGACATGGTCCAAAGGCACGGTCTGGGCTGCCGGTCTGGTTGGCATCATCGTCGGCCAGTTCGTGATGGCGTGGGGCCTCGCCCAGGGGAATTCGGTGCCTCTGATCATGGTTGGCTGGGGTTTGGGATTCCTCGCGAGCGGTGCGGCCATGGCCATGCCGTTTTCGGTGATTTCGGACAGCGTCGATTATGGCGAATGGAAAACCGGTGTTCGCGCCGCAGGGCTCCTCACGGCGATCGGCGCCGCCTTTTGTCTCAAAGCAGGTGCGGGTCTCGGCGGAGCGCTGCCGGGCTGGATACTCGAAGCCCGCGGTTACGTGGCGAATGTCGCGCAAACGGACGCCGTGCTCAACGGCATCGAGCTAAGCGTCGTCTGGCTGCCCGCAATCGCGTTTGCCGCTGCGCTTATTCCCGTGCTTTTCTACCGGAAGTTCGAGCGACAGGAGCCGCAAATTCTGGCCGATCTCGAGCGCCGCCGTACCTCGAAAGGTGCGTAACTTCTGGACGCGGATTGCGTCTGGCGGCGTGTGGTTGGCGGGATCACTTCACTATTAACCTTTCAACCCTTCCGTCATGATCCGCCGTTTTCGCACCTTCGTTTTCTTCGGTACTCTGTTGATTGCTTTTGTGGCGGTTGTTTTGCCGCGGCTGGTAGCGGCGGAGGACACGCCCAATGCGTTCGCGCGTGATTTTCAGAATCCGCCTGAGTCGGCGAAACCGTGGGTGATTTGGTATTGGATGCAGGCGTCGGTTTCGCGCGAAGGGATCACGGCTGATCTGGAGGCGATGAAGCAGGCGGGGATTGGCGGGGCGTATTTCATGGCGATTCAGGATATGCCGACGCCGGCGTGGCCGATCGCGCCGGTGCGGCAGCTCACGGAAGAGTGGTGGGGGATGGTGATGCACGCGTTCAAGGAGGCGGACCGTCTGGGGCTCAAAATTGCGATGCATGCTTGCGATGGATTCGCGACGTCGGGCGGGCCGTGGATCACGCCGGAGCTTTCGATGCAGCGGGTGGTGTGGAGCGAGACGCGTGTTAGCGGCGGGAAGAATTTCTCGGGCGTGTTGCCGCAGCCGCCGACGAAGGAAGATTTTTATCGCGACATCGCGGTGCTGGCGTTTCCGGCGCAGGCAGGGGCGGGTGTTTCGACTCGGACGGTCGTGCCGGTGGTGACGACGAGTGACGGGGCAGATGCGTCGATGCTGCCGATGGGAAAAGAGAAGGCGCGTTATCGCACGGAGGAGGCGGGGTGGATACAGTATGCGTTTGCGGAGCCGTTCACGGCGCGGTCGCTGGTGGTCGGGCCGGATGGAAATAACATGCAAGGGCTGAGGTTGCGCGTGGAGGCGAGCGATGATGGAAAGGATTTTCGTTTCGTCGCGCAGCTCAAACCGGCGCGACAGGGCTGGCAGCACAACTCGTGGGAAGCGACGTTCGCGCTGCCGGAGACGACGGCGCGGTATTTCCGTTTTGTGTGGGACCCGGCGGGCTCGGAGCCTGGGTCGGAAGATCTGGATGCGGCGAAGTGGCGGGCGATTTTGAAAGTCACGAAGCTGGTGCTATCGAGCGAAGCGCGGATCGAGCAGATCGAGGGAAAGTCGGCGGTGGTCTGGCGTATCGGGAAACGTACGACGGCGGAGCAGGTGCCGGACGCGCTGGCGGTGGCGAAGGACTCGATCGTCGATCTCACGGCGAAGCTGGGCGCGGATGGAAAATTGAATTGGGATGCACCCGCGGGCGAGTGGACGATTCTGCGTGTCGGTCACACGTCGACGGGGCAGCACAATGAAACGGCGGGCGCGGGTAAGGGGCTGGAGGCGGATAAGTTTAACGCGGCGGCGGCGCGGTTGAACTTCGATCAGTGGTTTGGCGAGGCGATGCGTCGTGCGGGGCCGGAGCTGACGAAGCGCGTGCTGACGGGATTTCACCTCGATAGCTGGGAGTGCGGTTCGCAGAACTGGTCGCCGGTTTTCCAGAAGGAGTTCGAGCGGCGGCGCGGTTACGAGCTGACGCCGTGGCTGCCGGTCATGGCGGGAATTCCAGTGCAGAGCGCGGAAGCATCGGAGACATTTTTGCACGATGTGCGCACGACGATCGGAGAGTTGATCGTGGATAATTTCATCGGAACGTACGCCGAGCTCGCGCGTGTGAACGGCATGCGCTTTTCCGCGGAGAGCATTTCGCCGGTGATCGTCAGCGACAACATGCGGCACTTCGACAAGGTCGATCTGCCGATGGGCGAGTTCTGGCTGCGGAGTCCGACGCACGACAAGCCGAACGACATGCGGGACACGATTTCGGCGTCGCGGGTTTATGGGAAGCGGATCATCGGTGCGGAGGCGTTCACGGAGCTGAAACTCACGTGGGACGAGCATCCGGCGATGTTGAAAACGCTGGGCGACCGGAACTATGCGCTCGGGGTGAATCACTTCGCGTATCATGTTTTCATGCACAATCCGTGGATGGACCGGAAGCCGGGCATGACGCTCGGTGGCGTGGGGCTTTTCTTTCAGCGCGACCAGACGTGGTGGCGGCCGGGCAAGGCATGGGTCGCGTATGCGCATCGCGTGCAGAGCGTGTTGCAGCAAGGCGTGCCGGTCGTGGATGTCGCTGTATTTACCGGTGAGGAAATGCCGCGTCGTGCGGTACTGCCGGAGCGGTTGACGACGATTTTGCCCGGATTGATGGGCGGGGACGCGGTGAAGCGCGAGGCGGTGCGACTTGCGAATGCCGGGCAGCCGATGAAGGCGGTGGCTGAGGGTGTTTCGAGTTCGGCCAACACGACGGATCCGGCGGACTGGACCGATCCATTGCGCGGATACACGTACGACTCGATCAATCGCGACGCGTTGCTGCGATTGGCGACGGTGAAGGATGGGCGCATCGTGCTGCCGGGCGGGGCGAGTTATGGGGTGCTGGTTTTGCCGGGGAAGAATCCGATGAATCCGAGCGGTCTACCGTTGTCAGCGGACGTGGCGAAGCGCGTGGTCGAATTGAAAAAGCTCGGGGCGAAGATCATCGATGCGCCCTGGACGGCGGCGACTTTGGATTCGCTGAAGATCGCGCGTGATTTTATCGCGACGGAGAAAGGCGAAGAGGCGGACAAGGTGGCGTGGACGCACCGGCGCGAGGGCGAGGCGGATGTTTATTTTATCTCGAATCAACTGGAGCGCACGCGTTCGTTTGAGTTTTCGCTGCGTGCGGATGGTCGCGTGCCGGAGATCTGGAATCCGGCGACGGGGGAAATGCGCAAAGCGGGAACGTGGAAACTGGAGAAGGGGCGCACGGTGTTTCCGCTGCAGCTGGAAGCGGCGGAGTCGGTGTTTGTGGTGCTGCGCGAGAAGACGGCGGTGAAGTCGTCGGCAAGTGGCGACAATCAGCGGTTCTTGCGGACGGCGCAGGAATTGTCGGGCGGGTGGACGGTGGCGTTTGAGAAGCGGCCGGCGGCGCCGAGTGCGCCGGTTTATGCGGAGGCGCTTTTCGACTGGAGCAAACATGACGACGCGGCGGTGCGGCACTTTTCGGGGACGGCGCAGTACAAGCGGGTGTTCTCGTTTAGCGTGTCGGAAGCGAATCGCGGGAAACGCGTGTGGCTCGATCTGGGCGAGGTGGCGAATCTCGCGGAGGTGTTTGTGAACGGCGTGAGCTGTGGCGTGGCGTGGACCCCGCCGTATCGCGTGGAGGTCACGCAGGCGCTGAAGAGCGGCGACAACGAGCTGCGCGTCGCGGTGACGAATACGTGGGCGAACCGGATGATCGGCGACGCGGAGTTGCCGGAGGCGGAGCGCGTCACGTGGACGACGGCGAAGCTGAGCATGAAGGGGCGGCCGCTTTTGAAAGCGGGTTTGCTCGGGCCGGTGCGTTTGATGACGGAGGAATAATTTTATGATGACGAAATTGAAAACGGTGACGTGCGATGTGGTGGTCAGATTGAAGCGCCTGCTCGGCGTTAGTGGCGGATCGCGTCCAACGCGGCGGGTTAAGGCTAACCCGACCTACCTCGGAGTTGTGTTGATGGCGCTGCTGGTTGTCGGTGCGCGCGCTGAGAAAGCGGCGCCAGTGCAGTTGGCGGAGGAGATGATGGAGGGGGCGGGAAAGTCCGTGACGTTTGAGATCGACCCGACGATGGGGTCGGCCGAGGCGTTTCGGTTGGACGGTGCGAAGCGCGTGGTCGCGGGTGGGCCGGGTGGGGTGCTCTATGGCGTGCAGGCGGCGTTGGGAAAGGACGTCGTTGATGCGCAAGGTGCGCCGGATTTTGAAATTCGTGGAGCGGTGCTGGTGATGTTGAGTCCGAATTGGGGATACCAGTCGGAGCTGAGTCCGGAGCGGTTTCCTTGGTTTTTCGACCGGGCGTTGATGACGCGGTATCTCGACTATCTGCTATCGGCGCGGCTCAACACGTTGATCGTGTGGTCGGGGCATTTGTTTCCGCACATCATGGAATTGCCGGAGTATCCGGATGCGACGCAGTTCAGCCGCGAGGAGGTGCGGCGCAACCAGGAGCAGTTCCGCTGGCTGGCGGAGGAGTGCGCGAAGCGGAATATCACGGTGCTCACGCATTTTTATAACATCCACATCAGCGAACATCAGGCGCACGTGTTGAAGCGTCCGCCGAACGAGGCGGAGAAGGATGCGACGCGGTACACGGTACCGGACGATTTTGTGCGCGGGTATTACCGGACGATCCTGACGAAGTACTTTTCGGAGTTTCCGAATGTGGGGCTCTACATTTGCCCGGGGGAATCGCTGGCGCTCGATCAGCAGGAGCCGTGGTTTCGCGATGTGATTTTCAAGGCGGCCAAGGACTCGGGGAAGAATCCGAAGCTGATCATTCGCGACTGGACGCTCGACATGGGGTTCAAGGCGAAGCTGCCGTCGATGTACGAGAATCTGTATTCGGAACTAAAGCACAACGACGAGACGATCACGAGCCCGTGGCCGGATGAGCGGCACAATGACTGGAAGGGCGTGCTCAAGGGGCACATTGTGAATCTGCACGATCCGGCAGATGCGACGCCTTATCGCGTGGGAAGTCCGCGGCTGATCGGCGAGATGGTGGGGCATTGGAAGGAGTCAGGCTTGTTCAAGGGCGCGTGGTTTTATCCGCCGCAGGCGTGGAGCTGGCCGGACACGCTGGATGTGGTGAAGAACGCGAACGGGAAGGAAGTGTCGGCCGGGCTCGTGGCGTTTGAGCGTGATCCGCTCTGGCATTTGCTTGAGGGGCGTTATCTGTGGAAGGCGGAGCGCGACGAGAAGACGGAGCAGAAATGGGCGGCTGAGTTTCTTGGGAAGAAGTTCGCGAGCAAGAAGGCCGGCGCTGAGTTGGTGGCGTGGTACGATTTGACCGGGCCGATTTTGCCGGGGCTTCAGAATGTGACGGCGGTGCGGTTTGGGAATTTTTTCCCGGTGTCGATCGCGTGGGTGCAGGCGACGGTGGACGATATTTTGAGTTATCGGACGAAGATCGAGGATGAGCGTTTCCAGGGGCCGACGGGGCTGACGCGTCAGCGTTATTACAGCCGTCCGGTGGATGCGTACACGATCGCGTTGTATCAGAAACGTTATGGCGTGAAGACTGTGCGCGATCTGCGTTCGATGCCGGTGGCGCAGCTGGCTGAAGAGCTGGCGGCGGGACGGGAGCCGAAGGATGTGATGCGTGCGGATCTGCTGGTGGATCTTTATGTGGAGATGGCGAAGCAGTCGCTTGAAAAGGCGAAGGCGGCGGTTGCGGCCGGTGGGAACGATCCCGCGGAGTTGCAGCGGTTCGTGAATGACAGCGAGTGCCTGGTGCTGACGGCGGAATATTACCGGCTGAAGGTGCGGGCGGCGCTGGCGAAGCGGTTGCTGGAGCTTACGAATGAAGCGAAGTACGCGGCGGAGTTGAAGACGTTGATGACGGAGTCGGTCGTGAAGTATGAGGCGATGTTCACGCACGCGCGGAAGTTTTATAAGGCGGGATCGACCATGTTCGACGCGAAGCCGTGGGAGCGGGCCTTCAACGAAAAGGTGAAGATGGATTATGACCTGCAAATGAAGTGGCTGGCTGAGCGCGGGAAATGACGGGCGAAGAAGAGCGTTATTTTTGCGGCCCACCTTTGTCGGGGAGCGTCTCATGGGACGCTTCGCCCATCTGCACGTTGTACTTATAGATGTTCAAATTCAGGAAGTCTTCGATCTGGCGGAAGACCTCCGCCCGCGCCTCGGGCAGTTCGTTGATGTAATCTTCTCTGAGGTCGAGAACTGAGGCATCGCCGCCCGCGTCTTCGATTTCACGCGCGAGAGTTCTCGCGTTTTTGTACTGGGCTGAAGCGGATTCCCCGTCACGGCGGTACGGAAGAAGAAAAACTGGGCGGGTAATTTGGCCGGGATGTTCGATCAGGGCATTTTTATCGAGAATGTTCTGACCGAAAAAATGCCGGGTCAGGACGGCTCGCATGGTGCCGCGGTTGATCTTTCGTTGGGCATCCTCGCGCTCTTCGATCAATCGTATCTCGCGCGTAGCGGTTGTGGTGGTGGCGTCGCGAAGATTCAGCCAGCGGGCATAGTCATTTTCCAGACGTTGATGCTGGGCCGGTGGTTTCCTGGAGAAGCCATCCTCCAGCGCTACATCCGGGTTCCATCGGGAGTCACTGATCCACGATTTCAAATCGACGGTCGGGTTGATCCCGACGGCGCAGCGAAACCGATCAGGCCGGAGCTGAAGGGCTCGCAGAGCGAGAAACCCACCGCGGCGGTGTCCGAGCACTCCGACATGTTTGCTGCTCAGCAAAGGTATTTTTTGGCAGAGAGCGTCGATGGCGGTGACGATGTCCTGCACTTGGGCTTCATCGTATGCGGAGCCGGTTTGCTGCCGGTATTTCGCGCCGAAACCCCAGACTCCGCGCGGATTGATCTGCATCACAGCAAAACCCATTTCGGAAAGCGCGCGGATCGCGGGATCGAAGTCGGAGGGGATCTGCAGCCACGGGTCGTTTCCGCAGACAACGATAATGGGAACGGGTTTTTGTCGCACAGCCGCGGGAATCACGGCGAGTCCGGACAGAGCTCCTTCGGACGGACTCGGGACGTAGAAGCGGTAATGAAGCGGTTCGTTCGGACCGATGGCCGGCGCGGCACGGGCAAATTCGAGAAGTTTTTTCGAGGGAGGTTCGAAAATATAGAAACCACCGGCGTCGGTCGGGCTGTACGCCTGCACGAGCAGCCGTGTGCCGGAACGATCCCAATCATGGATACAAACGCTTTTTCCCGGGAAGACGGCGTGGAGTTGATTTTGCGCGTCGCGGAGATCGGCACGGAGCCAGATGGCGCTTTGAAAAACATTTTTATATCTCAGCCCGACCAGCTCCCGCGTATGGCGGTCGAACACGAGCGGATTTTCGGTGGCAAAACCCTCCGCGGCGGGATCGACGAGATCGATCGCGGCGCTTTCAAACGTCCGGCCGGTTTTTTCTCCGGTGGTGATATTGATGGCATATACGCCGTATTTGTCCCGGCCGACGTTGGACGCGTAGTAGAGGACGTCGGGGTTTTCATCGAAGCCGACCGGGAATGAGCGTTCGCCGAAATAGTTTTCAGGCGAAAGGGAGAATGTGAGCGGAGTTTTGGAGACGGAATCCAGTGAACGCCATTTTCCCCAGGTGATCGCGCCATTCTTTGCCAGCAAGTAACTGCGCGGGAAGGCCGTGCTAGAGCCAGTGCTTTTGATGGCCGCACCTATTTCACCCTGGCGGGTGAGAAGGACGTTGGTGTCGTCATCGGCGACGTGCCGCTGGCGGGGAGTCAATTTCCCAGAATGGATGTTTGCGATGTAGAGCTGAAAGTCGCGAGGGTCGCTGGTGCGGATCAGGATTTGATCGGGCTCTTCAGTGAGGAAATCGAAGAAGACGGGGGAACGGGGAATTTCCTCGCGCTCCATCGGGTTCTCAGGAACTCCCTCCAGTTGTTTTCCCCTTTTCTCGATGGCGGCTTGTTCGCGAAGGGCGTACTGATCGACCGAGACGATCTCCAGCTCGGATCGAAGATCTGATTTAAATGGTCGGGCCAGAACCGATTTCGTGACGTCGACTGGAGTGGCCAGGACCCGCTGGTTTGAGCCGTCCGCATCGATCGCAATAATCGCACCGGGAGTGTTCAAGGTAATCGCCTGATCAGGATCGTGGCTGGTTTGTGTGCGGAAACTGGCGTTTGTCTCGATGATCAAACGACCGTCATCGGCCCAAGCCATCCGGTTGATTCTGGCCGGTACTTTTTCCCGCGTCCCCATTTGATCCAGCGGCGTTGCCGCTTCGTCGGTTGCCACGAGGAGTTTTACCGGTGCTTTGGACGGATCATCCAGAGACACCACCACGACGTGAATACGATCGGCTTGACGCAACGAGTACGCTAGAAATTTTCCGTCCGGCGAGAGCGCCGCGCTGTCTGTTCGAAGCGGACGAAAGATGTTGAGAAAGCGGTCGTGGGATGCGGTGCCCACGGGTCCAGGGGTGGCTGGCTCGGCAAGCGCGAATGAACAGAGAGCGGCGCTGGCGAGGAAAAGTCCTGCGGTAAATGCGCGGGGGCGGGGCATGGTTAAGAGCATCGTATGCTTCGCTTTTAGCCAACGTCATGCCACGCATGCTCGAAAGGCCGAAGCGCCTGGCCCGTCAGAACTTGGGATCGTGAAGGACGTCGGCGTCCTGCGCGGGGGCGTGCACAGTCGACCACTCAGCGCGCGAATGGCCCGGACAAACGGGTCTGCACACCCAAGGCGTGCATCATGTTTATTTCGTGGACAGCGGCACCTGTTCGACGATGTCGAGGCCGAAGCCGTCGAGGCCGATGACTTTGCGCTGCGTCGAGGAGAGGAGGCGGATTTTTTTCAATCCGAGCGAGGCGAGGATTTGCGCGCCGATGCCGGCTTCGCGGAAATCGGTGGAGATGGGCTGGGCTTTTTTGCCGTCGAGAGTCGCGGCGGGCTGGGTGGGGCGGGAAGGGTCGTGCTGGACGTAGACGAGGGCGCCGCGGCCTTCGGCGCGGATTTGCTGGAGGGAGTTTTCGATGATGGCGGCGCCGTCGGAGCTGCGCTGGCGGAAGACGTCGGAAAGGGGGTTCATGCGGTGAACGCGGACGAGGGTGGGTTGTTCGTCGAGTTTACCGAGGGTGAGTGCGTAGTGGACGCGGCCTGACAGGCGTTCGCGGAAGGTGTGGAAGTCGAAGTCGCCCCAGGCGGTGACGAGGAGTTCGGTGGCGATTTTTTCGACGAGGAGCTCGTTGCGGTGGCGGTACTCGATGAGTTGCTCGATGGAGACGAGGGGGATGTTGAAGCGCTTTTTGAACTCAACGAGGTCGGGGACGCGGGCCATGGAGCCGTCTTCCTTGAGGATTTCGCAGATGACGGCGCAGGGTTTGAGGCCGGCGAGGACGGCGAGGTCGACGGCGGCTTCGGTGTGGCCGGCGCGTTCGAGGACGCCGCCGGGGCGGGCGGCGAGGGGGAAGATGTGGCCGGGCTGGACGAGGTCGTCGGCGGTGGTGGCGGGGTCGGCGAGGAGTTTGACGGTGGCGGTGCGGTCGGCGGCGCTGATGCCGGTGGAGATGCCGTGTGCGGCATCCACGGATACGGCGAAGGCGGTTTTGAAGGATTCGCGGTTTTTGGGGACCATTTCGCCGATGCCGAGGCGGGCGAGGTGTTCGCCGGTCATGGGGACGCAGATGAGGCCGCGGGCGTGGAGGATCATCATGTTGATGGATTCCACGGTGGCTTTTTCGGCGGCGATGATGAGGTCGCCTTCGTTTTCGCGGTCTTCGTCGTCGGTGACGATGACGGGGCGGCCGGCGGCGATGGCGGCGATGGCGGCTTCGATGTTATCGAAGGCGGGATCGGTGGCGCAGGCGGAGAGCGAGGTGTGAGTGGCGGGAGGCGTCGGCATGTCGGTGACTGCGTTGAGAGCGGTCAGCGAAATCCGGTGGCTGGGGTAGGGCAATGGCGCAGTTCACGGCGCGGAGGGTAGTCCGCGCGGTGATGCGAGGCGGGCGGTGGGGCTTATTTCGAGGCGGGCGGCGGGGTGGCTTGTGCGGGGGCGCCGTCTTCGATGACCTCGGTGGTGCCCATCTTCACGTTATAGGCGTAGATGTTTTCGTTCAGGAAGTCTTCGATGTTGCGCATGACTTCGGAGCGCGCGCCGGGGAGGCCGGCCATGTAGTCGGTGGTGAGGTCGAAGAAGCGGCCGGGGATTTCGGGTTTATCGACGGCGGAGGCGAAGGAGCGGGCGTTGAGGTAATATTGGGTCGCGGGGGCTCCATCGAGGCCGCGGTAGGCGAGGACGAAGACGGGGCGCTTGATGGAGCGGGCGTCGTCCACGAGGGTGTTTTGCTTGAGAAGTTTTTCGCCGAAGAAGGTGCGGGTGAGAGCTGGGGCGGAGGCGCCGGAAGTCCAGCGGGTTTCGGAAAGCCAGCTGGCGAGGTTGACGGTGGGTTCCAAGCCGATGGCGCAGCGGAAGCGGTCGGGGCGGAGTTGGACGGCGCGGAGGGCGAGATAGCCTCCACGCTGGTGACCCATGATGGCGACGCGCTTGGGATTTATCGGGAGGCCGGTGGCGAGGTGGTCGATGGCGGTGACGATGTCGGCGATCTGGATTTCGTCGAAGGCTTCCCGGGCGGCGAGGCGGTGTCTGGCACCGAAGCCCCAGGTGCCGCGAGGGTTCACTTGGAGGACGGCGAAGCCCATCATGGCCAGGGCGTTCATTTCGTTGTCGAATTCGGCGGGGGCGCGGAGCCAGGGCTCGTCGGCGCACATGACGACGACGGGGATGGGTTTTTGACGGACGGCGCGGGGTATGGCGATGACGCCGGAGAGTTTGCCGCCGGCAGGATTATCGAAGGAGAACGGGAGGGTGAGAGGGATTTCGTCGGGTGAGGTCCAGGGGGTGCGACGGACGAACTCCATCATTTTTTTGGTTTCGCGGTCGAAGATGTAGATGCCGCCGCTGTCGGTGGGGCCGCGAACGATGGCGAGAAAGCGTTTCGCGGATTCGTCCCAGCTGGTGATATCGATGCTGCGGTGGGGGAGGGCCTGCTCGAGGGCGGACTGGACTTCCTGGAATTCGGGGCGGAGCCAGATGGCGGAGCGGATGCGGCCTTGATAACGAACGCCGGCGAGCTGGCGTGTGTACCGATCGAATACAAGGGGGCTGGTGGCGGGAAAGCCGTCGGAAGCGGGATCGACGAGGTCGAGGGCCGGGCTCTCGATGGGTTTGCCGGTGCGCTCGCCGGTTTTGAGGTTGAGGGCGTAGATGCCGTAGGTGTCGCGGCCGACGCTGGAGGCGTAGTAGAGGATGTCGGGGTTTTCGTCGAAGCCCAAGGGGAAGGAGCGTTCGCCGAGATAGTTGTCGGGAGAGAGGGTGAAGTCGGTGGCGGGGGTTTTGACGATTTTGCGGAGCTCTTCCCAGCGTCCGAGGCTGAAGGCGCCTTTTTTGGCGATCAGGTAGGCATGAGGGAAGGAGGTGCGGAGGGTGTTGGGGATGGCTGCGCCGGCGAGGCCCTGGCGGTTGAGAAGCGGGACGACGTCGCCGGTGACGGTTTCTTTTTCGCCGTAGCTGAGTTTGCCGGTGTGGATGTTGACGGTGAAGAGGGCGTAGTTTTTGGGGTCGTTGGTGCGGACGATGATGGAGTCCGTTTTGCCCGGGGTGTAGTCGAAGAAGGCGGGGGAGCGCGGGGAAGACTTGTCGACGGGGAGGTTGTCGTCGGAGCTCGCGAGGGCGGTGTCTTCGCCGGAGGTGGCTTCGGCGGGCTCCGCTGGGGCGACGTCGGGGGTAGTGATGCGGTCGGGGTTGGGCTTGGTGGTTTCGGCCAGCTCGATCTTGGTGTCTTGAACGTCGCGCGGAGTGACGAGGGTGCGGGAGTTGGCGCCGGTGGCATCGACGGCGAAGAGAGCGCCGGATGTGTTGACCCAGTTGCCCTCGGAATCGGCGGTGGCGAGGTTGGCGTTGGTTTCGAGGATGAGGCGGGTGGGGGTGGCCCAGCCCATCCAGCGGATACGGGCGGGGACTTTTTCCTTGTTGTCGCTCTGAAGCGTGGGGGTGGAGGTTTCGGCGGTGCCGGCGACGATTTTTGCGAGAGCTTTGCCGGGGTCATCGATGGGGACAATGACGACGGAGAGGGTGTCGCCTTCGCGGAGGGTGTAAGCGAGGAGTTTGCCGTCGGGGGAGAGGGCGGCGGCGTCGGTTTGAAAAGGGCGGAAGAGGCCGAAGAAGCGTTCTGGGGCGGCGGTGCCGACGGCGGGAGGCTCGGTCGGAGCGGGCGGGGGCGTGGCTGGCGCGGAAGGGGGCGTCTGTGCGAGGACGGTGCCGGTGGCGAGGGTGACGAGGAGAGCGAGGCGGGAGAGGCGGAGCATGGGAACGGTAAAAGGGGAGACGGCGCAGAGGAGCGGAGGTGACGGCGCGTAAGAAATGTTGGTGCGGAAAAACACGGAATGAGCGGCGCCGCTCTCCCGCGGGGAAGTGGCGATCAAAGGTCCGAAGCGGGCGAGGTCGAGCTTCGTCAGGCTTGTCACGCGATTTTTCCGCGTGCGTGACAGAGCGATGGTGGAATGCGAGCGACGTGGGCGGGGGTTTTGTTACCAGGTTGTGGTGACCTTGGTGTCGCCCATCTGGACGTCGTAGTTGTAGATATTGAGGTTCAGGAAGTCTTCGATCTGGCGCATGGCGTCGGAGCGGGCTTCGGGCATGCGACGCATGTAGTCGAGCGAGAGGGTTTCGAATTGGGCGGTGGTGCCGTCGTTCTCGATGGCGCGGGCGAGGGTGCGGGCGTCGAGGTACATCTGGGTGGGCGAGCCGCCCTCGGAGCCGCGATAGGAAAGGATGAAGGCCGGGCGTTTGTGAGGGAGGGAGTCGTCCATGAGCGGGTTGGATTCGGTCAGTTCCTGGCCGAAGAAAGCGCGGGTGAGCGCGGGCGCGGAGTCGCCGGTGGTCCAGCGGGTGTAGTTGACCCAGTTGGACAAGTTGACGGTGGGATCGAGTGCGATGACGCAGCGGAAGCGGTCGGGATGGAGCTGGGCGGCGCGGAGGGCGAGGAAGCCGCCGCGGGCGCGGCCCATGATGGCGACCCGGCCCGGGTGGATGGGCAGGGTCTTGGAGAGCGCGTCGATGGATGCCAGGATGTCGGCGGTCTGCGCCTGATCGATGGATTCGCCGGCGGTGTCGCGGAATTTGACGCCGAAGCCCCACGTGCCGCGGGGATTGACCTGAAGGACGGCGAAACCCATCTGGGCGAGCGCATTGATTTCTCCGTCGAATTCCGCGGGAGCCTGCTGCCAGGGTTCTTCCGCGCACATCACGACGAGAGGAATGGGTTTCTGGCGAACCGCGTTGGGAATGACGATGAAGCCGGTGAGCTGACCGCCGGCGGGGCGATCGATGGAGAAGTAGCGTTTGAAGCGGGGCTCGCTTTCCGCCGGGAGGTCGGAGCGCCGGGCGAATTCGAGGGCGCGACGCTGGTCGCGGTCGATGATGTAGAAACCGCCGGGCTCGGTCGGTCCGCGGACGAGTGCCAGAAAGCGACTGGCGGCGCGGTCCCATTCGAGGATGTCCACGCTGCGGCCCGGGAAGGTGTTTTCGAGAGAGGTCTGGATTTCGCGAATTTCCGGGCGGAGCCAGATGGCGGAGCGGGTGACGCTTTGATAGCGGATACCGGCGAGCTGGCGTGTGTAGCGATCGAATACAAGCGCGCCGGGGGTGGCGAAACCGCCGGGCTCGGGCGAGGCGAGGTCGAAGTCAGGGCTTTCGATGGTGTGGCCGGCGCGCTCGCCGGTTCTGAGGTTGAGGCCGTAGATGCCGTAGGTGTCGCGGCTGGCGTTGGACGCGTAGTAGAGGATGTCCGGATTTTCGTCGAAGCCGACGGGGAAGGCGCGGTGGCCGAAGAAGTTTTCTGGGGAAACGGAGAAGGCATCGCCGGGCAGTGTGTTGGCGATGGAGGAGAGTGAGGACCAGCGTCCCAGGCTGAGGGGGGTGGATTTGGGAACGAGGTAGGCATGCGGAAACGCCGTTCGGAGGGAATTGGGTACGCTGGAGCCGACGAGTCCCTGGCGGTTGAGAAGCGTCGCGAGTTCACCGCCGACAGATTCGGTGGGGCCGTAGCTGAGTTTTCCCGAGTGGATGTTAACGCGATAGAGGCCGTAGTTCCTGGGATGGTTGGCGCGAACCACGATCGAGTCGGGGTCGTCGGAGGCGTAGTCGAAAATGGTGGGGGAATGCGGGGGGCGGATATCGAGCGGCAGGTCGTTGTCGCGGTTTATCCAAGCGATCTCGCGGTCGAAGGCGGCGCGATCGTCTTCGAATTCCGCAGGTGCGGGCGGAATGTCTGGCGTGGGAATGAGGAAAGACGACGAGGCCCGTACGTAGTCGTACTCGGCTGCGGTCGGGCGTGGGCTGAAATCGAGAGGGCGGTCCGGCGGAGTGATGTCGCGTGGAGTGACGAGCGTGCGCGGTTCGGTGCCGTCGGCATTGATGGCAAAGATTCCTCCCGAGGCGGTGGCGCCCAAACCGATGACGAGGCTGGCATTGGTTTCGATGACGAGCCGGTTGTCCGTGGCCCAACCCATCCAACGGATGCGGGCCGGGGTTTTTTCCCGGATGTAGGGCTCGAGAAAGGGGGTGGAGGTGCGGGTGGAGCCGGCGAGGATTTTGGCGAGGACCTTGGAGGGGGTGTCGATTTCGACGGTGAGGACGTAGAGGTCACTGCCCTCGCGGACGGAGTAGGCGATGCGTTTGCCGTCGGGGGAGAGGGCGGCGGCTTCGGTGCGGAAGGGGCGGAAGAGATCGTAGAAGCGGCCGGGGGCGGCGGTGCCGACGGCGGGGATTTCGACGACGGTGAGATCGTTGGGGCGAAGTTCGGGGAGCGGCTCCGATGGCGATGCGGGAGATTGGGCAAGGCCGACGAGCGAACCGATGAGGAGAAGCGGGGCAATCGAGGCGGGCAGGGATCGCATGGGGAAACAGGGGTGGGGAGATCGAGTCGGGGCGTGCGTGAAGCGGCACGGGTATCCACTGAAATGCAATGCCGCCGGCGTGCCAGCGGGCGCGCGGTTTCGTTTAAGCTATCATCATCAAGGCGATGATGCGGAAGAGCGGTCGGGGAAATATGCAGTGGAGCGCGTGAGGTGGTTGCAGGGCACCAACACGCGGCGGGCGGAGCGGGCGCGGATGGGGTTATTCAACCACGGGTTTGGCGGGAGTTTCGTCGTTTGTCGGGCGGCGACGCCAGAAGTTGGCGAGGATGGAGCCGGAGATGTTCATCCAGGGGCTGAAGACGGCGGCGGCGAGGCCGACGGTGGCGAGTTTGCCCATGGAGGCGGCGAGACCGGAGGCCATGGCGCCGTTTTGCAGGCCGACCTCGATGGCGACGGTGCGGCGGGAGGCTTTGTCGAGGCGGGCGAGCCAGGCGAGGGTGTAGCCGAGGATGTAGCCGAAAGTGTTGTGGAGGACGGCGACGAGGAAGAGGACGCCGCCGACCATGAGTAGGTTGTCGCGGCCGGCGGCGGTGGTGATTGTCGTGAAATAAACGATACCGGCCATGGAGAACAGGGGCATGCGTTTCGGCAGGCCGGGGAATGCGCGGACGAGGAAATAGTAAACCACACCGGCAACGATGGCCGCGGAGCAAAATGCGAGGGCTTCCAGTGAGATTTGCGTGGCTTTCGTCAGGTCCGTGCGAGGGAGCTGGCTGGAAAAAAGATAGACGCAAAGCAGGGCTGCGATGGCTCCGGCGATGATCCAGGCGCGGCGACGAGTAGCCGTGGTGTTGAGGAGGTGGTCGCCGATGAGGGCGGCGCCGATGGGCACGATGACGATTTTGATGATTTCCATCATGTACTTCACGAACTCGACTTCGACCAGGCGGCCGGCGAGCAGGCTCATCCACAGGGGAGTCATGAGTGGTGCGATGAGCGTCGTGACGGCGGTGGCGGTGATGGAGAGGGCGAGGTTGGCCTTGGCGATGTAACACATCACGTTCGAGGCGAGTCCGCTGGAGCAGGCGCCGATGAGGATGACGCCGGCAGCGATTTCGTCGGGAAGGTGAAAGATTTTTGTGAGGCCCCAGCCGACGAGGGGCATGACCGTGAACTGGCTGGCGACGGCGATGAGGACGCCGTAGGGCATTTTGGCGACGCCGGCGAAATCCTTGAGGCTCATCTGGGTGCCCATGCCGAACATGACCATCTGGACGGCGATGAGCGTGAGCCATTTGTTACGGAGATCGAAGTCGCCCCAGTGCAGAAGCTGCGCGGGGTAGATCATGGCGGCGACGACGGCGGCGACGATCCAGGCGGTGTACTGGTAGGACTTGAGCGAGGGGTGCGAGCCGAGGCCGAGAGCGAGGAGGACGGCGGAGGCGACGGCGGAGGGCTGCCAAAGTGCTGGGTTGGCGGATACGAGGCCGACGATCAGGACGATTATTGCGGGGGCGACGGCGTAGAGGGCGAGGCGGCGGAAGGACATGCGGGGGAGTCAGGAATTAAGAATGTAGAATGAAGAATTATGAATGACGGACGCAGGCGGTGCGCGTGGGGCGCGCGAGGACTTACGGGGAGGGGACTTCGCGGAGCCAGGAGCCGGCGGTTTCGATGTAGGCGTCGAGGCCGCGCTGGCCGCCGAGGAGGGGCGTGAGTTTTTGTTTCGCTTCGGCCATGAGTGTCTGGGCGAGGGCGACTTGTTCTTCCCTCGGGAGTTTGCGGGCTTCGGCGCGGAGTTCCTGGGCGCGCTTTCGCATGTCGGTGCGGATGGCTTCGATTTCCGTGCCTGTGCGCAGCGGGAGGTCTAGGCGGACGAGGAGGCGGTTGAGTTGTTGCGCGCCCTGGTTGCTGGCTTGGAGGTAGTCGGCGTAGCGGTCGGGGCCGAGGGCGGCCTCGATCTGGGGCGCGGCGTTTTTCAGGGCTTCCTCGCGAGGTTTCTCGGAGTCGCGATTGGAGGAGAAATGGGAGATGCCGATGCCGAGTTGTTCGTCGATGGCGCGGTGGATGGCGAAGAGGGCTTTGTATTCCTGCTCGGTGGGACGGAAGAGGCTGGTTTGCTGCTGGAGGCGCGAGGCAGTGGGGCTGCTACGGCGTTCGAACTCGGCGAATTCTTCGGGGGAGAGGAGTTCTCGGACGTCGGTGAGGAGTTCTTTTTCGAGGAGGGCTGTTTTTTCCTGAAGAGCGGAGGGCAGCGTGGAGGATTCGGGACTCAAGCGGCTGGTGGCATGTATCTCCGAATGCATGCGGGCGTAGTCTCGCTGGATAAGGAGGAGTTGCTGGATTTTTTCAGGAGGCAGGTCACCGAAGGCGCGACGCAATTCGATGCTCATCTGACTGTGACCGGAGGTGTAGTGGTCGGCGTCAAAGTAGCTCTTCATGCTGAAGTCCGACTGCGCTTTCGAAAGTTCGTTGAGCCTGGCTTGTTGTTCGGGGGTGGGGCGGGTGTAGGTTTTTTCTTTCCAGTAGGGCAGCGTCTCGGGTTCGCCCATGATTGCTGCGCGGGCTGCGCGGTTTTTCTCCTGGAAGAGGTGCATGGCGATGGTGTTGGCGGAGGAGCCGGGGAAGCCTGCTTGTTTCAAGCGGGCTAGCAGTTGCTCGAAATCGTCGGTGTGGAGTTGCTGCCAGAGCGAGGGGCCGCCGGAGGCGGCGAGGCGGACGGTGGCAGAAGGAAAAGCGGAGCTGTCGGTGGTGGAGTTTGTTTTCGCAGCGGCGGGGGAAGTGGCGCTGGAAGCGGGTGCGGGATCGGTTGTCGCGGCCGGGCGCGAGAGGAGGAAGACGGTGGCGAGCGCGAGGTTGGCGGCGAGCGAGGCGGAGAGGAGGAGCGAGGAGATTTTCATGGGACGGGAGCCGGAGCTGGGGAGGGGGAAGGCGGGGCGAGGTTGCGGAGCCAGTAGCCGCCGCGGGCTTTATACGTATCCAAACGGTCGGCACCGATTAGCGCGGTGACTTTTTCGGTGGCGGTTTTTTGAAGTTCGGCGAGGGCGGCGGCGCGCTGGTCTTTGTTCAGCGAGCGATCGGTGCGAATGGAGTCGCGCTGGCGTGCGGTGTCGGTCTCGAGAGCCAGGATCGATCGGGTGGTGGCCGGGGGGAGCCCGGCGCTGGTGACGAAGTCGTTGGTCATGCCATAGGACGGCTGGGTGGTGAGCTGGTATTCGGCGTAGCGCTCGGGGCCGAGGGCGGCGGCGATCTGTGAGTCGAGCTCTTTGCGGGCGGCGTTGCGCTGGGAGCGTTCGCGGGGAGAGGCGGACTCGGACGCGGCGCCGTGTTTCTCGTCGAAGGCGGACTGGAGGCGGTAGAGGGCGAGAAACTCGGATTCGGTGGCGTCGAAGTGACGGGTACGTGTGCGGACTTCGCGGGAGGCGGGGCTGTTGCGGCGGTCGTATTGTTCGAGTTCGTCGGGGGTCAGAAGGGCGGCGAGGTCGGCACGTTGTTCCTTTTCGAGGAAGCGGAGTTTTTCGCGGTCTTCGGGGAGGGTGATGCCGAGGGTGGAGTCGCGGATGGCGGCGGTGAGTTCGCCGTAGTCTTTGTTGATGGCTTCGAGCTGGGCGATTTTTTCGGCGGGGATGTCGCCGTAGAGGCGTTGGGGATCGTCGTAGCCGGGCTCGCCGGGTTGTTTGTCGGCGTCGGAGCCGAGGAGTGCGCGGACTTGTTCGTTGACCTGGGAGTCGAGCGCGCGGCGGGCGGCGCGGCTTTCGGGTGAGGTACGGGAGTAGTTGTGGCGTATCCAGTAGGGGGAGTCGGCTTCTTTGTCGGCGAGGGCGCGGTATTCGGCGGAGAAGCGTTCGCGGACGCGTTGCTGGACGATGAGGCGGATGATGTTTTTGGGGAAACCCTCGGCGCGGAGGCGGGCGATGAGGGTGGCGTCGTCGGTGGAGTTATCCGTGAGGTAGCTCCAGATGGCGGTGGCGGGGATTTCGGCGGGAGCGGATGTGGAGGAACGGGTGGAGGCGGTGGATGAGGATGAGGTGGCGCTGGGGGAGCGCGAGGTGGCGGTGTGTGCCTGAGAATCGGATACGGATGAGGTGTGGCGCTGCCAGAGGGCGAAGCCGAAGGCGGCGTTGGCGGCGACGGAGAGCGCGATGAGGGTGAAGCGGAGGGACATGGGGGCGGTGTGGAAAGGAGAGCGGGGACTAAAGCGGGTGGAGATTCATTTTTGTCACAGAGGACACGGAGCGCGGACACGGAGGGCACAGAGGACGGACACAGGCACGAAGAGTTGAGGGAAGGAATTTTTTAACCGCGACTGGACGTGGAGGGGCGCGAATGTTTCGGAGGGGATGCGGAATTTTAACCACCGGATGGCGCGGATGGGCACGGAACGGGGGAGAAATTTTTGGGACAGGATTAAGAGGATGAACAGGATTTCGGAAAGCGGCGGGACGGATAACGAGGCGTTTTGGAGCCTACGGGGACGTCGGCGCTCCCGGGTCAGGGCTTGGGGTGGAGGGCGCGGAGCCAGTCGCCTTTGAGGTCGGCGTAGGCGTCGAGGCCGCGCTGACCGCCGAGCGTCTTGGCCAGCTTTGTTTGTACTTCCTGCGCCAGGGCGATGAGGCGAGTTTCACGTTCGGACGAAGAAAGTGTTTGGTCGGCTTGGACGGATTTTGCGCGTTGCGTGATGTCTGTTTGAACGGCGTCGATTTCTGTCGCGGTGCGGAGTGGAAGATCGAGGCGGATGAGCAAGCGGTTGATTTGCCCGGCACCGGGTTTTGTTGCCTGAATGTAGTCGGCGTAGCGGTCGGGGCCGAGGGCGGCTTCGATCTGCGGAGCGAGGACTTTCATCGCTTCGGATGCCGCGCGTTTGGTTTCGGCGTCGCTGTATTCGTCGATGGCGAAGCGTTTATCGACATCGCGCTGGAGGCGGAAGATCGCTTTGTACTCGGCTTCGGAGGGACGGAAAACGTCTAGTTTTCCGCGCAGGGTTTCGGCGGTAGAGCTGCTGCGAAGTTCGTACTGCTCGAATTGTTCAGGGGTTAGGAGGGCGATGAGGTCTTTGTCGCGCTCGGCTTTGATGAGAGCGATCTGGGCGCGTTCGTCAGGGGTGAGCTGACGGTCGGCACCATTTCGCAATGCTTTCGATGTTTCGTCGATCAGCGCGTAGCAGTCACTCTGGATCTTGAGGAGAGTTTGGAGCGTTTCGTCCGGCAGATCGCCGTAGCGTTGTCGCATGTAGGCGGCGGTGAACTCTTCCTCCTGGATGATGGCGGGATCGAAGATGTGTTTCGAGAGTACCTCGTTTCCGGCCTCGTTGATTTCTCGAATGCGGGCTTTGAGGGCCGGATCGTCGGGGTAGTATTGAGTCGTCTTCCAATAGGGGAGGTCGGGAGATTTTCCTTGGATAGCGGCGCGGGCGATTTCGCCACGTGCCTGAACGAGGTCGAAAAGCAACGAGCGAACGAGGCGCGAAGGGAAGCCGGCGTCGCGGAGATTTTTAGCCAGGGTATCGAAGTTTTCGCTGTCGAGGCACGCCCAGATGTTTTGTCGGGCCGAATCGGACGAAGACGATGCGCGTGCGGAGTTGGTTAATTCACCCGAAGTGGGGTTATCGGCCATCGAGTGCGAAGTGGGCGAGATGGCTGCGGAGCTTGCGGTGGCGGTGTGTGTGGAGTGCGGGCCATGTGCAGTGAGCCAGCGTTGCAGACCGATGCCGATGAGAAGGGCGTTGAGCGCGAAAGAAGCGGATAGGATACATCCTGAGATTTTCATGGCGTGTCAGGGTTTCGCCTTCGCGGGAACCGGTGCGATCCGGGTGAGCCAGCGGCCGGCTTTGTAGTTTTCGAGGGAGGCGGCGCGCTCCTGACCTAGAAGGGCGGATGTTTTCTCAAGTGTGGCTTGGCGCAGCGCGGTTAACTTTTGGTCGCGGACTTCGGCGGGGAGAGATGTATCGGCCTTGATTGCGTCGGACTGCCGGGTGGTTTCGCGTTGAATGGCGACAAGCTGTCGGGTGGTTGCGGGCGGAAGGTGTGCTTCGGTGATGAAGTCGCGCGTGTCCCGATAGTTTTGGTCGTTGGTGATTTGATAATCGGCGAAACGTTCCGGTCCGAGAAGCGTGGCGATTTGGGATTCGAATGCGGATTCGGCGGTGCGGCGGAGTTCGGATTGTTCGCGGGAGAGGTGGTAGACGCCGTAGCGCTGGTCAAAATCCTGGCGCAGGCGGTAGAGCGCGAGAAATTCGTCTTCGGAGGGATTGAGGAACTGGAGCTGGTTGCGGGCGAAGTGAGCGGCGGCGCTGCTGCGGCGTTGGTATTGCTCGAACTCCTCGGGCGTGAGCAGGCGGGCGATGTCGTCCTGTTTTTGTTTTTCCAGGAAGCTGAGTTTCTCTCGGTCTTCCGGCAGCGTGATGCCTTGGTCGTCATCGTCGATGCGGTCGCTGAGTTCGCGGTAGTCTTTGTCGATGGCTTTGAGGGCGGAGATTTTTTCGGCGGAAAGATTGCCGTAGCGACGGCGGTCGGGTTCGCCTAAGTCGCCGGGCAGGGACGCGTCAGCGGAAGCACCGAGAAGCAGACGCTTTTGCTCCGCGACGTGTTGTTCGATTTCGCGCAGGCGTGCGTGCCCCTCGGCGCTGAGATTGGAGCGGGAGAATGAGCCGTTGCGCCAATACGGGATCTGATGTCGCGCGTTCAGCTCACGGAATTCATCGAGGAATTTTTCGTTGAGCCGGTAATCTATGAGGACGCGAACGACACGCTCGGGGAAACCTTCGGAGCGGAGTTGGGCGACGAAGCGTGCGTCGTCGGTGTCGGTGGCGAGATCGCTCCAGATTTTTTCGTTGAGGGGGCCGGGCGTAGACCGGATCTGAGATGCCGGGGGGGGCGGGCGATTATCGGAGGAGTGGTTCGCAGATAACGCAGGCCATTTCCATAGCGCGAACGCCAGTGTGGCGTTTGCGGCGACAGAGAGTGTGAGGACGATGGCGCGGAAGCGGGGCATTCGCGGGGAATTAAGAATGACGGGCGGTGGTGTCTCGCGAAGGTAGCGAAATCAGCGAAGGAGCGGAGTTGTGACAGGATTGAAGGATTAACAGGATTGGAGAATCCGGCGGGTAGATTATGGTGCGGCGGGCTTGAGGTGGAGGGCGCGGAGCCAGTCGCCTTTTAATTCGGAGTAGGCTTCGAGGCCGCGCGGGGTGCGGAGGAGGGTGCCGAGGTTTTTTTCGGTTTCGCGGGCGAGGGTGCGGAGGCGGGCGTCGCGCTCGGCGGGCGTGAGTGTGGAGTCGTTGCGGAGAGCAGCGGCTTGTTCGGTGGCGGTGTCGCGGAGGGACGTGATTTTGCCGGCGGTGGCGAGGGGGAGTTCGAGGCGGGACATGAGGCGGGTGATTTGATCGTCGCCGCCTTTCATGAGTTGCTCGTAGTCGGCGTAGCGGTCGGGGCCGAGGGCGGCTTCGATCTGCGGCGCGAGGTTTTTAAGCGCGTCGCGGCGGGCTTTGCCCTGGGCCTCGTCACCGGCATCGGCGGCGGCGATGAATTGTTCGTCGATGGGGCGCTGGAGGGCGAAGAGGGCTTTGTACTCGGTCTCGGTGAGGCGGAGCAGGTTCAGGCGGCTGCGGAGTTCCTGGGCGGTGCGGCTTTCACGGAGGATGTACGCGGAGTATTCTTCGGGGGAGAGGAGCTGGCGGATGTCGGCTTCCTGTTCGGCTGCGAGGAGGCGGTATTTTTCGCGGTCGGCGGCAGTGGACTGCTGGTTGGTGCGGGCGGATTGCTCGATGTGAAGTTTGAGCTGGAGCTGTTGATAGTCGGACTCGATGTCGGCGAGGCGGGTGAGTTTTTCGAGGGGAAGCGGGCCGTAGCGGTTGCGGAAGTCGTCGGCGACGGCTTCGTCTTCCGCGATGAGTTCAGACATGCGGTTGTGTTTTTCGTGGAAGGCGGACTGGCGGAGGGAGATGTCGGCTTCCTTGGCGCGGTTTTCGGGGGAAGACGCGGAGGAGTTGAAGCGGAAGGGCTGGGGTTTCCAGTAGGGGCGCTCGGGCTCGCCGGCGCGAAGGGCGGCGCGTTCGGCGTCGAATTTCTGGCGGCCGAGGGTGTCGATGACGGTGACGATTTCGCGGCGGGTGAAGCCGGCCTGGGCGAGGCGGGCGGCGAGTTGATCCAGGTCGTCGGTGGCGTGGAGCCGGGGCCAGAGAGTGTCGGCGGAGACGCGGTCGGAGAATGAAGAGTCGGTAGATGACGCGGCGATGGATGATGGCAATGAGTGGGGGCGCGCCGCGGTGGAGCTGGCGGGTGAGTTCTGTGGAGCGGGCGTGAGTGATTCGCGGGAAGAGGAGCGGGTGAGGAGAAGTCCGGCGGCGAGGGCGAGGTTGAGGGCGAGCGAGACCGCGAGGAGGAGCGGGGTTTTCATGGCGGGGTGGCGGCGGTTACTTCGCGGCGGGCTTTGCCGGTGGGTTTAGTTTGTCGAGCCACTGGCCGGGCCAGCGTTTGTACGCGGTGAAATTTTCGGCGGAGCCGAGGGAGGCGGCGATTTGTGCAGAGGCTTCTTTTTCGAGGGCGGAGAGCTGGGCGGCGCGTTGATCGGCTGTAAGGGATTTGTCGGTACGGAGGGCCGCGGCGCGTTTGTTGGCGTCGCGCTGTATGCGGACGAGGTCGCGGGCTTTTTCGGCGGGGAGGCCGACTTGATCGAGGGTGGCGCGGGTGGCGTAGAAGTTGCCGTCGGTGGTGAGCTGGTAGTCGGCGTAGCGTTCGGGACCGAGGGTTGCTTCGAATTGTTTCGCGAGTTCGGGGAGGGCGGCGGCGCGACGGTCTTTGGCTTCGCCGGAAAGGTTATCGCGGCCGTAGCGGGCGTCGAAATCGCGCTGGAGCGCGTAGAGGGCGAGGAAGTCGTCTTCGGTGCCTTCGAAGAAGAGGAATTTGTTGCGAATCTCGGAGGCGGAGGGGCTGTTGCGGCGGTCGTATTCGTCGAGTTCTTCGGGGGTGAGGGCGCGGACGATGTCGGCGCGTTTTTCGCGTTCGAGGAAGGCGAGGCGTTCGCGGTCGGCGGCGAGGGTGACGCCCTTGGTCTGGTCGCGGAGCTGCGCGCTCATCTCACCGTAGTCGCGGTTGATGGCCTGGAGTTCGGAGATTTTGGCGGAGGGGAGAGAGCCGTAGGTGCGGGCGTGGCGTTCGCGCTGGTAGAAGGAGGTGAACTCGGCGTCGGGGCCGAGGAGGGATTTGAGCGTGTCTTCGAATTCACGCCAGAGGGCGCGTTGTTCGTTGCGGATGGCGAGGTCGGTGTCGGGATCGAAGGAGTAGACGGAGGTCTGCCAGTAGGGTTTAGACGGGATCTTTTTTCTGAGTTCGCGAAAGCGTGTGGAGTAGCGGGCGTCGAGGCGGGCGCGAACGAGGGCGCGGACGATCTCGGGTGGGAAGCCTTCGGCGCGGAGGGCGGCGACGTAGGCGGTGTCGTCGGTGAGGGCGGAGATGTGTTGCCAGCCGGTGGTGTCGGTGGAGGGTGGGGCGGATGAGGGCGCGGTGGGGTGCGTGTCGGAGAGGGCGGAGGGTGTGTTGGCGCGGGTTGCGGCGATGCGAGGCCAGAGGGCGAGGGCGAGCGCGGCGTTGGCAGCGAGGGACAGCGCGAGGAGGAGGGGTGTGCGGCGCATCGGGGACTAAAGCGGGCGGTGGTTGAGTTTTGCCACAGAGGACACGGAGTGCGGACACAGAGGGCACGGAGGACTGAGGCGGATGCGGAGGGGAGAACGAGTACGAGTATGAGAACGAGAACGATTTTTCAGAGGAAAGGAGAGTCGGAGCCGGACAGCGCCGCGCTCTCGATCGCGGAAGGTCGGAGGGAGAAAGAGTAAGAGGAAGAGGAAAGAGAAAGATTTTCAGAGGCGCGGACCAGAGGTCCGGCCCTACAGGAGAGTTGCGAGGTGCTGGATGGCGATGGGGGGGCTGGCGAGGATGGGGATGCGTTTGTCTTCGGGCGGGAGCGTGTCGACGACGCGGGCCATGGAGGCTTGGGCGAGGAGGATGACGTCGACCTTGGACGAGAGTTCGCGGAGGGCGGCGGCGACTTTGGTGTCGTGCGTGGCGGAGTCGCCGGCCATGAGGGCTTCGAAGGCGCCTTCGACGAGGACGGAGCTGAGTTCGATTTGTTTTCCTGCGGCGGCGGCGCGGCGTTGGACGAGGTCGCTGGTCGGTTCGAGGGTGGTGGAGAGTGTCGCGATGACGCCGATACGGCGGCCGGTTTTGACGGCTTGATCGGCCATGGGCTGGTCGACGCGGAGGACGGGGACGGCGGAGAATTTGGCGGAGGCTTCGACGGCGGGGCCGATGGAGGAGCAGGTGACGAGGATGTGGTCAGCGCCGCCGGCTTCGGCGGAGGAGACGTAGGCCTGGACGCGGCGGGCGATGTCGGCGGTGAGCGAGCCTTTGGCGCGGATGCCGGAGACGAGGGAGTCGTCGACGATGTTGAAGGTTTTGACGGAGGGCAGATGCGTTTTGCAGAGCTGCTGGAAAATGGGGACGAGGGTTGCGGAGGTGTGGATGAGGGCGAGGGTGGGCATGGGAAGAGTGAAGGGGGAGTGGTGAAGAGTGAAGGAATGGTCGGAATTGGATGAACCACGGAGGCACAGAGGGCACGGAGGCCGGAGAATGCAGGAGGCGGAGAAGTTTTTAACCGCAGAGATCGGAAGAGGGCGCGGAGATCGGAGGGAGGAATTTTTTGGACAGGATTACAGGATTGGGTTCGGGCTCTGTGGGCTCTGCGGTTAATTCAGATTGGGAATTTTTAGAGGTGGCCGGAAGCTACGGCGGCGAAGTAGTCGGTGTCGCCGACCTGGCCGCCTTTGAAGTTTACTTCGAGGTTGTTGGCGGGGGAGTTGGGGGCGTGGGCGCGGCAGAGGGGGGCGCCGGGGGCGAGGGGGGCGATCATTTCGACGGCTTCGATGCCGAGGGCGCGGGCGGCGTAGCTGGAGCTGTCACCGCCGGCGAAGAGGACGCGTTTGAGGCGGAGGCGTTCGAGGGCGCCGCGCACGACGTTGCCGAGGGCGGTGCCGAGGATTTCGGCGGAGCGGGCGCCGAGGGCGGCGATGTGTGGATCGACTTGAGCGGTGCCACCAGTATGGACGACCGTGTGTTGGCCGGAGGCGAGGGACTGGACGGCGGCGTCGATTGTTGCGGAAATAGCGGAGGCGTGGTGCGAGGAGGTGGCGGCGTGGGTGTCGAGGCGGATCTCGGTGAACTTGTTTTCGCGGGCCCAGGCGAGCTGGCGGGCTGTCACCGGAGAACAACTACCGCAGACGACGAGGAGCGGTTCGGCGGCGCCGGGGTGCGGCCACGAGGCGACGTGGTGGAGGCGGTTTTTTGCGGACCAGTGGGCACCGAGGGCCATTTCGATGCCGGAGGAGCCGACGCTGAAGAGCGGGTCGAGACGGCTGGCGTGTTCGTCGAGGAGAGAGCCGATGCGGGGGAGTTGGGAGGCGTAGAGGAGGTCGACGAGGACGATGTCGTTTTTGTCGGCGATGAGTTTCGCGAGGGCGGCGTGGGCTTCGGCGTCGGGGAGCTCGAGTTGGAGGATGTTGAAGAGGCCGATGGATTTTTTCGTCTGCTGCGCGAGGTGGAGGCGGAGGTCGGCCTCGTGCATCGGTGTGATCGGGTGTTTGCTCGCGGAGGGGTGGCGGTCGAGGCGGTGGATGGCGCCGGTGCTGCCGATGCCCATGCGGGCGAAGAGATTTCCGAAGACGCAGTGGCGGCCGAGAGCGGGCGCGCCGATGAGGAGGGGGACGAAGGGGCGTTGGAAAATTTCGGAGCCGATCTCGATCGCGCGGCCGATGCTGCCGGCGGTTGGTGAGGAATCGAAGGTGGAGCAGACCTTGTAGTGGACGTGTGGAGACCCGAGGGCGCGGAGGGCGGTGAAGGCGGGGCGGAGTTCGCGCTCCATGTCGGACGGGTTTTTGGCGCGGGAGAGTCCGGCGACGCCGACGGCCTGGAGTCCGGGATAGCGGGCGAGTTGTTCGCGGGTAGGCGGCTCGATGAAGAGGACGGTGCGGGCGCCGGCGCGGGAGAGGAATTCTAGGGCGTCGGTCGAGCCGGTGAAGTCGTCGCCGTAGTAGGCGAGGAGGAGATTGGTGGTGGAAGGTGAGTTAGGAGCGGGGGAAGACATGTTTACCGCGGAGGCGCGGAGAGCGCGGAGGTCGGAGGGAAGGAAGGCGGAGTAGGGCCTATAGGTCTAATAGGACGGATAGGACTTATGGTTCGGAGGCGGAGGGAGAAAGAGAACGAGAAAGATTGCGGAGGGTGCGGAGGCGCGGACCAGAGGTCCGGCCCTACGAGGAGGCGGAGGTTACTTGGCGAACTTGGAGGCGGAGAGGGCGAGGTTGGGGCGTTGGGCGAGGCACTGCTCGTAGGACAATCCGGATACGGCGGCTTCCCACCATTCGCGGAGGGCGTGGACGCCGGCGGCGGGTCCTTTCGGATGGGCCATGATGCCGCCGCCGGCCATGTAGAGGAGGTCGGTGGTGTGCGTGCGGCGCCAGGTTTCGGGAGCTTGTCCGCCCCATTGGCCGGAGGAGACGACGGGGAGGATGGGTTTGTTGAGAGGTTCTGCGGCGAGGCAGGATTGGATGGAGCGGACGACGGAGTCGTCGGATTCCCAGAATTTGTTGGCGATGCCGTTGACGTGGAGTTGGTCGACGCCGATGAGACGCGCAAATTTTTGGTAGGCGGGGAACTCGATGCCGAGGAGCGGATGGCGGTTGAGCATGCCCCAGCCGTTGCGGTGGCCGTGGATGGCGAGCTGGCCGAGGTCGCAGATTTTTTTGGAGGCGACCCAGCCGACGCTGTTGAGGCTGATCATGGCGCAGGTGCCGCCGCTGCGGACGATCTTCTCGTAGTGGCGCTGCATGGCGTCGGTTTCGTCGGAGACGTTGAAGGCGTACATGACCTTCTTGCCGGTGCGTTCGGCGTGGGCGTTGATGACGCGCATGATGGCGTCGACGCGGGCGTCGAATGGCGAGTGCGGCGGGTTGGCCATGAGCTCGTCGTCTTTGATGAAGTCGATGCCGGCCTCGACGAGCGTGCGGACGAGCTCGGCGGTGGTCTCAGGAGACATACCGATGCTGGGCTTGATGATGGTGCCGATGAGCGGCCGGCCGGGCGCGACGTTGGTGAGCTGGCGGCAGCCGGGGATGCCGAAGGCGGGGCCGCGGTAGCGGGCGGTGAATTCGGCGGGGAAATCGAGGTCGATCAGCTTGAGGCCGGAGAACTGGGCGAGTTCGTAGAGGTTGCCTTGAACAGTGGATACGAGCGTGGGAAGGTTGTGGCCGAAGTTTTCGAGGGACCAGGAGACGGTGACTTCGGCGCGGCGGTAGACGGCGTTGGGGGGAGTCGGGCGGCCGGTGGGGATGGCGGGGGTCGGGGACGTGTCGAGAGGCTTGATGGATTCGACGCGGGCGGCGAAGCGTTGTTTGAGCTCGGCGGTTTCACCGGGGACTTCGACGAAGGTGCCGGAGGATTGTTCACCGGCGAGCGTGGCGGCGGCCTTGGCGAGGTCGTTGGGCGTTTCGATGAAGTAGCGGGCGGTGAGGCGTGGTGAACTGGAGCTCATGCGAGAAACGGAAGGTAGACGGGATTATTTTTTAACCACGGAGGCACAGAGGGCACGGAGGTCGGAAATCGGAGCGGGGGCGTGGGAAGGATTTAACCGCAGAGGCCGGAAGAGGGCGCGGAGATCGGAGGACGGAGTTTGGGCAGGATTTACGGGATGAACAGGAACGGGGAATACGGAAGGCCGCCGAGGCGACCCGGAAAAGCGGTGCCCAGACACCGCACTCCCTATTATTTTTCGAGGGCTACCGGGTTGGTGAGGGTGCCGATTTTTTCGATTTCGATGGAGACGGTGTCGCCGGGTTTGAGCCAGCGGGGGTCGGGTTTGTGGGCCATGCCGACGCCTTGGGGAGTGCCGGTGAGGATTACGGTGCCGGGGACGAGGGTGGTGCTGCCGCTCAGATACTCGATGAGCGCGGGGATATCGAAGATCATGTCGCCGGTATTAGAGTCTTGGACACGTTCGCCGTTGAGGAGTGTGGAGATGCGGAGAGAATTGGGGTTCGGGATTTCGTCGCGGGTGACGAGCTTGGGTCCGAGGGGGGCGAAGGTGTCGAAGAATTTGCCGCGGCACCATTGTCCGCCGCCGAGTTTGATCTGGTGGTCGCGGGCGGAGACGTCGTTGCAGCAGGTGTAGCCGAGGACGTAGTCGAGGGCGTTCGCGCGGGAGACGTTTTTCGCGGGCTTGCCGATGACGACGGCGAGCTCGCATTCGTAGTCGACTTCGTTGGAGGCGAGGTGCGTTGGGATGAGGATCGGGTCGCCGGGGTTTTGGGCGGTGTTGATGCCTTTGACGAAGAGGATGGGGCGCTCGGGGATCTTGGCGTTGGTCTCGGCGGCGTGCTGGCGGTAGTTGAGGCCGATGCAGAGGATCTGGGTGGGTGCGATGGGGCTGAGGAGTTTGGCGATCTGCGCGCGCTCGGAGGTGATTTGGTAGGAGCCGTAGATGTCGCCTTCGATGCGAAGGGCGGAGCCGTCGGGTTGTTCGGCGGCGTGGCGGATGTTACCGGAGGCGTCTTGGTAGCGGAGGAGTTTCATGAGAGGGAGGAAGTAGTTGGTAGTTTGTAGTTGGTAATTGGTGGCGGAGGTCGGAGATCGGAAGATTACACAGAGGGCACGGAGGGCGGAACACAGAGAGCGCAGAAGCTCAAGGGTTGGCGTTAGTGCGGGTGACTTTGGAGCGGGGACGGAGTTTGGACAGGATTGAGTAGGGCTCGGAAATAGGTCCGATAGGTCTTATGGGACAGATGAGACTTATATCGGAGGAGTTGTTGGGCTCTCGGTGAACTCTGTGTTTCTGCTCTGCGATCTCTGTGTAATGGATTGAGAGATCGGGTTTATTTTCCGGCGCTCCAGCCGCCGTCGATGAGGTGGCAGGAGCCGGTAACCATGGCGGCTTCGTCGCTTGCCAGATAGAGGGCGGCGGCGGCGATTTCTTCGGGCTTCGCCATGCGGCCGGTGAGCTGGGTGGCGGACATGTCGCGGTAGGCTTTTTCGGGGTCGGGGTACTCGGCGATGCGGGCTTTGACGAAGGGGGTTTCGACGCGGCCGGGGCAGAGGGCGTTGAAGCGGACTCCGGTGTGAGAGTGGTCGAGGGCGAGGGCTTTGGTGAGACCGACGACGGCGTGCTTGGTGATCGTGTAGGCGAGGCGGTCGCGGACGGCGACGATGCCGCCGATGGAGGCGAGGTTGATGACGGAGCCGCGGCCGCGTTCGAGCATGGCGGGGACGAAGGCTTTGCAGAGGTTGAAGGGGCCGCGGACGTTGACGGCGTGGAGGCGGTCGAGGTCGGCGGCGGCGGTGCCGAGGAGGTTGCCGACGTGGCCGATGCCGGCGTTGTTCACGAGGATGTCCACGTTCTGGATACGGGCGGCGAGGGCGATGGCGTCGGCTTCGCTCGAGACGTCGAGGGCGGCGAAGTCGGCGCGGTGGCCGGCGGCGCGGATGGCGGCGACGGTGGCTTCGCCGGCAGGGGTGTCGCGGTCGATGACCCAGACGTGGGCGCCAGCGGCGGCGAGGGTTTGTGCGATGGCCTGACCGATGCCGGAGCCGGCACCGGTGACGAGGGCGGTTTTATTGATGAGGGAGAACACGGGCGATGAAGCTGTAAGAAGTGTAGGAGGTGTAAGAGGAGTAAGGTGACGGAGGTGGGCGGCGGTTAGGTGAATCGCGAAGACGCGAAGGGGCTAAGGTCGGAGCGAAGGACGGAAGTTGGAGTTCGGATTTTTTTAACCGCAGAGGACGCGGAGAGCGCAGAGGTCGGAGGACGGAATATCGGAGGGGAGAAAGAGTAAGAGAAAGAGAACGAGAAAGATTTCTGGGTCAGGAAGTCAGGGCGTCGGCTTCTTGTTGGGCGCGGGCGAGGAGGGCGGAGATGGGTTCGTCGGTGTCGGCGGCGGACGTGACGAGGCGGTCGATGATTGCGGCGAGTCCGGACCAGTGGGCGAGGCGGGGGAGTTCGCGGGCGTGGGTGTGGATGGTTTCGAGTTCGCGGTAGAAGGGGATGACGCGGTTCACGTCGGCGTCGTGCCAGGTGGATTTGCGGCAGCCGATGGCGCCTTCGAGGGTGAGGAGTTTGTCGTTTTCGGCGGAGGCGCAGTGACGGAGGAAGTCGTAGGCGATTTTTGCGTGCGGGCTGCCGGAGCCGATGCCGAGGGTCCAGTAAACGTTGAGCGAGGCGCTGTTGTGGCCGGGGGCGGAGGGGAGCGGGGCGACGGCGATTTTGCCTTTCACGACGCTCTCGGGAAGGGACTCGCCCATGGCGGCGAAGCCGAACCAGTTGACCATCATCGCGACTTCGCCGCGGGCAAAGGCGAAGCCGCTTTGGACGGAGTCGAGTTCGCGGGATTTTGGATGGATCGCGGAGGTGTCGGTGAGCATCTCGCGGTAGAAGGCGAGGGCGGACTCGGCGGCGGGTGTGGTGAGGTGGAGGCGGCCGGACTTGTCGAAGAGTTCGCCACCGCGGGTCCAGAGCTGGAGGCAGAAGTCGTAGACGGTGTTATGGCCGTCCGGATACGCGGCGAAGACGGTGCCGTACTGGTTGGCGGCCGGCTTGGTGAGGGCGCGGGCGGTGGCGTGGAATTCGTCCCAGGTTTTGGGCGGCTGGAGGCCGGCGGCGTCGAAGAGGTCTTTGCGATAGATGAGGCACTCGGGGCCGTCGTGGTAGGGGAGGCCGAGGATGGTTTGGTCGAAGTGTTGGAAGCGGAGGAGGGAATCGGTCCAGCCGTGGGGGAAGTCGGCGGGTGGATTTTTTTGGAGGAAGGGCGCGAGGTCGAGGAGGGCGTGGGTGGCGTGGGCTTCGGCGATCCAGTCGGTGACGATGAAGGCGGCGTCCCAGGCGCCGGTTTTGAGGCCTTCGCGGGCGAAGAGGGTGTCGTGGAGCGGGTGGAGGTCGAGGGGTTCAGCTTCGAGGCGGAGGGTGCAGCCGGTGGCGGCGCAGAAGGACGCCCATTGCTTCTGAATCGCGGATTCAAAGGGGCCGAATTTGCGGACGGCGATGCGGAAGGTGTCGCGACGGGAGGGCATGGGGCGGGATGGAATAAGGAGCGAGTGGCGGGCGGTGGTTAGGTGAAGCGCGAAGACGCGAAGGCGCTAAGGTCGGAGCGAAGACGGAAGTCGGAAATCGGAGGTCGGAGTTTTTAACCGCAGAGAGCGCGGAGGACGCGGAGATCGGAGGAGTCGGAAGTTTGGACAGGATTAACTAGAGGGACAGGATTGGGGAGCGCCCGGAAGATAGGTCCTATAGGTCTTATGGGACTAATAGGACTTATGGCGGAGGATCAGTGGCTCGTGGTGGCGGCGGGGAGTTCGGCGGTTGCCGGGGTGGCGATTTTGTTGCCGTAGGTGATGAAGCCGACGGCGATGACGAGGAGGGCGACGGCGAAGGTGATGAGGCGTTTTGTGGATACGCGGCATTTTTTCCATTCGCCGATGGCGACGCCGAAGCCGCAGCTCAGCAGGATCAGGATGATCATGTGGATCGCCCAGCTGGAGAAGCCGAGCGTGCCCATGCGGTCGTGGCCGAGGCCGTAGAAGAAAAACTGGAGGTACCAGAGCAGGCCGGTGAGCGCGGCGAGGAGGTAGTTCTTGATGAGGCCTGTGCCGTCTTCGGTGCCGAAGAACTGGGCGGTGGTTTTGTTTTTGAGCGAGAGCCAGCCGGCGTAGAAGAGCGTGGTGGTGAAGGCGCCGGGGTTGGAGAAAAGGTAGTTGGCGGTGAAAGCGAAGTCGCCAGCGCCGTGTGCGGCAGCGAGTTGGGTGATCGGATCGCCGGCACCGATGGCGAGGCTGTAGACGGCGGAGAGGACACCGGCGAGGAGGCAGATCGGGATGCCGACGCGGGGATTGAAGTCGGAGACTTTGTAGTCACCGGCTCCGAGTTCTTTTTCTTTTTGGAAGCCGGCGAGGCCGGTGAAGAGCATGGCGACGGCGCCGATGAGCACGCCGACGAGGACGTAGGTGAAACCGTTTTGGGAAATGATTCCGGAAAGATTTCCGGCGAGGAAGGGGCCGATGAAGGTGCCGCCGACACAGGAGACGCCGATGGCGATGGCGTAGGTGAGCGAGAAACCGATGTAACGAATGGATACACCGAAAGCGATGCCGCCGACGCCGTAGAGAGCGCCGAAGAGGAAGGATTTAATCATCGCTTCGCGCGGGGCGGCGGCGAGGACGTCGGCGAGATTGGGGATGCAGAAGTAGGCGAAAACCCAGGGGAGGATCAGCCAGCAGAAGGCGGCCTGGACGAGCCAGTAGGTTTGCCAGGCCCATTTGTGGACGAAGCGTTGTGGGGAGTAGCAGAGGGCGGCGGAGGCGGCACCGACGGTGTGGAGGGCGGTGCCGAGGATTGGGTTTGGGGTCATTTTTTGGGGAAAGAGGTGGTTGGTATTTAGTATTTGGTAGTTGGGAGGGCGCAGGCGTGGTGCGGAGGCGAAAACGGATGTTTAACCGCAGAGAGCGCAGAGGACGCGGAGATCGGAGGGAGGACGGCGTTTAGACAGGATGAACGGGATTAACAGGATTTGGGGAATAGGCGTGCACCAGAGGTGCGGCCCTATGAGGTCAGAGGGAGAACTCGGTTTGGATTTGGGTGGTGTGCTGGCCGACGCGCGGGGCTCCCTTTGGGGATTTGAAGTGCTGGCCGTCGATGGTGATGGGGCAGCGGGTGGTGCGGAGAGTCGGGCCGTCGTCGCGGGTGACGTCCTGGACCCAGTCGAGGACTTTGAAGGCGTCGGTCTGCCAGAGTTTTTCCCACGAGAGAACTTCGGCGCACCAGTAGTCGGCGGGTTCAAGGCGCGCGATCCAGTGGGCGGTGGGGCGGGTGGTGAGATGGTCGGCGATGAGTTTTTTGATTTCATCGCGGCGGGTGAACCAGGTTTGCGGGTCGGAGAAGGTGGCGAGGGCGGGGAGTTCGAGGAGTTCGCCGAGTTTGACGATGGAGCCCATCGCGAGCGCGAGGTAGCCGTCGGCCGTCGCATAGATGCCGTAGGGGGCACCCAGATACGCGTTGCCGTTGTTGACGGCGCTGCGTTGCGGGGCTTTGCCGCCGTCGTTGAGGAAGGTGGTCGTCAGCTCGAATTGGAGATCGAGGATAGACTCGAGGAGGCTGACTTCGACGAGGCCGCCTTTGCCGGTGACGCCGCGGCGGACGAGGGCGGCGAGGATGCCCTGGACTAGGTGCGCGCTGGCGGTGAGGTCGGCGACGGAAAGGCCGAAGGGGAGCGGGGGCTGGTCGGCGTTGCCGTTGAGGTGGACGAGGCCGGAGCGGCTTTGAGCGAGAAGATCCTGGCCGGGAAGGTCGACCCACGGGCCTTTGCTGCCGTAGCCGGTGACGACGCCGTAGACGAGGCGCGGGTTGATCGCGGCGCAGGCTTCGGCGCCGAGGCCGATGCGGTCCATCACGCCGGGGCGGAAGTTTTGGATGAGGACGTCGGCCTTCGCGATGAGTTGTTTGACCTTGGCGAGGTCGGCCGGGTTTTTGAGGTCGGCGGCGTAGCTCTGTTTGTTGCGGTTGATCGAGTGGAAGAGCGTGCTGTCGCCGTCGAGCGAGAGGTTGGAAATGTAGAGGTGGCGGCAGATGTCGCCGGTGCCGGGGCGCTCGATTTTGATGACGCGGGCGCCGAGGTCGGCGAGGCGCGTGGCGGCGAAGGGGCCGGCGAGGAATTGGGCGAAGTCTAGGACGAGGAGGCCTTCGAGGGGGCGCATGGTGGTAGATTAAAGCGGGCGATGGTTAGTTGAATCGCGAAGGTGCGAAGGCGCTAAGGTCGGAGCGAAGATCGGAAGTCGGAGATCGGAGTTCGGAAATTTTAACCACGGAGGCACAGAGGACGCAGAGGACGGAGGTTGGGGACCGGGCGGGAGAATGAGTACGAGTAAGAGAACGATTAGGCGGAGTGGGTGAGGGTTTGGCGGTAGAGGGTGTCGAGTTGGGCGAGGGCGTCTGTATCCGGAGTTTGGGTGCGAAGGGCGGCGTGGAGGAGGGGGCCGGCTTTTTCCTGGAACTCCATGTAGCCGCAGTAGCGGGGGCGGACGTAGGCGCGGTCGAGGGTGGAGAGGGTGTTGGCGAAGTAGTTTCCGCTGGTGCGGTTGTTGTCGGCGTCGAGCCAGGCGGTGCGGTGGCCGGGTTGGCCGCCGGATTGGGTGAAGAGCGTGCGCTGGATCGTGGCGGAGGCGGCGAATTGGGCGTAGGCGAGGGCGGCTTCGCGGTTGGGGCGGAGGGCGGAGAGGGCGAGGCCGGTGCCGCCGAGAGTTGTGCGGAGAGGCTGGTTGTTAAAATGAGGGACGTCGCCGAAAGTGAGGACGTGGTCGGCGTAGCCGGGGCGGGCGTAGTTGGAATAGCCGTACGCGAAGGCGCAGTAGGCGATGCGTTCGTTGGCTGAGCTGGAGACGAGGTTGTGCGAGGCGATGGGGTTGCGGGTCCAGCAGCCGGGATCGCAGAGGGAGATGAGTTCGCGGAGGCGGGCGAGGGCGAAGCGGAAGGTTTCGGAGGAGACGACGCGGTCGCGCGTGGCGAAGGGAGTTTCGCCGTTCGCGAGGCAGAGCGTGTAGAAATCCATCAGGCAGTTGATGGGAGCGGCGGGGACTTCGACGTGGCCGGCGCGGGCGAGGGTGAGGAGATCGTCCCAGGTTTTAGGGATGGAGAGGTTGTGGGCTTTGAAGAGGTCTTCGCGCCAGAAGGCGATGGGGGTGGCGGCGTCGATCGCGAGGGCCCACTGGTGTCCGGCGAAGTTGTAGGACGCGTGCGACTGGCCGACGGAGTTGGCGGCTTGATCGGCGAGGAAGGCGGCGGGGAGGTGCTGGTCGAGTGGAAGGAGCGGGCGATGTCTGGCGGCGTATCCGGAGAACGGATGGTCGATGACGATGAGGTCGTAATCGGCGGCGAGTTTCTCGACGGGGAATTCCTCGAAGGCTTTGAGCGAGCGTTTTTCCCAGACGATTTCGATGTCGGGGTGGAGTTCGGTGAAACGTTGCGCGGTGGCTACCATGGGAAGGTAGCCACGCGTGTGGTTCCAGGTCATGCCGCGGAGGGTGGTGCTGGCTAGCATCGGGCGGAGGGCAGTCGAGGGCGAAGAGGCTGACTGGAGCGTAGGAGGAATAGGTCCTATGGGTCTTATGGGACTTATAGGACCTATGTCGGAGGCGCGGACCAGAGGTCCGGCCCTACATCACAGGGTTTTGGCGGCGGTGGTGAGGGCTTTGAGTTTGGCGCGGGTGATGTCCAGGGGGACGTGGCCGAAGCCGCATTCGCTGGTGAGGACGAGGCGTTCGCGCGGGAAGTGGGCGAGCGCGGGTTGGACGCGTTTGCGGATGACTTCGGTGTCTTCGAGGGCGTCGCTGCGCTGGTCGATGACGCCGAGGGCGAGATCGCCTTTGAATTTCCACTGATCCCAGAGCGTCATGAGGTCGTAGCTGAGCGTGCAGTGCTCGAGGGAGACTTCGTCGATTTTCACCTTGGAGAAGGCGGGAACGAGGTCGGTGTATTTGGTGAAGTAAACGCGTTTGCGGCGCGGGTTGCCGCCGCAGACGTGGAGGCCGATGCGGGCGCGGCCTTTGAGGGAGTCGATGAGCTCGTTGAGGATGTCGGCGGCCCAGGAGGATTGCTCGGGGGCTTCGGTCCACATGGGTTCGTCGAATTGGATGAAGTCGCAGCCGGCGTCGATGACGGCGGTGAGTTCTTCGGAGAGGATTTTCGCGTAGGCGCGGCAGAGAGCCTGTTCGTCGGGGTAGAGGTCGGGACGCTCGTTGACGGAGAAGCGGGCGAGGACGTGCGGGCCGGTGACGGTTTGTTTGACGCGGACATTCGCGGGCGCAGATTCGCGGGCGAGTTTCCACCAGCGGGCGAGCTGGCAGCGCGGGTTTTTAATCGTATCGACGACGCGGGCACACTCGATGCCGAAGCCAGCGGTGCCGAAGGTTTTCTTCGGCATGTTTTCGAAAGAGATGCCATCGAGGCGGCGCTGGTAGAAGTAGTACATGTTCTCGCGGTAGCCTTCGCCATCGGTGATGACGTCGAGGCCGAGCGAGGCCTGGTCTTTCGCGGCCCAGGTGACGAGGGCGACGATGTCGGCGTCGGTGAGCGTGGGTTTTTTGAGGGTGTCGCCCGTGAAATCAGGGCGGGGATAGGAGCCGACGACGGTGGTGCGGTAGGACATGGTGGGAGGAAAAGAGTGAAGGGTGAGTGGTGAAGGGTGAAAGGGCCGGAGATCGGACGGCGGCGGGGAGAAAGATTAAGAGAAAGAGGAAAGAGAAAGATTAGACGGGGGGGAGGTTGGCGGTCGCGCGGGCTTCGTTGATGTGGGCGCGGATGGCGTCGATGAGGGGGCGTTGGGTGAAATTGATTTCGTTTCTGAGGCGGGAGCCGTCCATGCGGTCGATGAGCGGGGTGCCGGGTTTGGTTTCGTCGAAGCTGATCTGGGCGTCGGGCAGCCAGCGTTTGACCATGGCGGCGAGTTCGGTGGCGGTGACGGATTCGCCGCCGTTGTTGTAGGCGAAGTGGGAAAGTTTTGGCGCGAGGCTGAGGCGAACGAGTTGTTCGGCGGTGTCGTCGACGTAGATCCAGACATCACGGGTCTTGGAGTTGAAGGGCAGCGTGACGGGGAGGCCGAGCGCGGGCTTGGTGGCGAAATCCTCGGCCCAGAGGACGGAGCCGCGTTTACGGCCGTGGCCGAAGACGACGGGCGGGCGGACGCAGGCGAGGCTGATGCCGTGGCGGGCGACGTATTTTTGCGCCATGAATTCGTTGAGCACCTTCATCGCGCCGTAGGTGAAATGGTGCTGCGACGGCGGGGCGAAATCGTCCTCGGTGACGTCGCGGTCGCCGAAGAATTCCTGCTTCGCGCCGTAGTAGGTTTCGCTGCTGGTGAAGATGAGGCGCTGGAGTTTTTTCTGAAGGACGGCTTCGAACATGTTGACCATGCCGAGCATGTTGACGCGGGTGGCGAGGTGCGGGTTGGCCTCGCATTCGGCGCTCATCAAGTAGGCGAGGTGGATGACGTGCGTGATGTCGGGGTGCGCGTGGAGGACCGACATGACCTCGTGGAATTCGCCGACGTTGGCGGTGACGAAGGTGAGCGGTGTAGTGCCGGCGCGGGCACGGAGTTTGGTCATGGTCTCGGCGTCGCCCGGGTAATCGAGTGCGACGACGGGAATGCCGCGGGCGAGGAGGTTGGAGACTACGCGCCAGCCGATGAAGCCGGTGGCGCCGGTGACTAGGAATTTCATGGGGGATTCAGAGGGTTACACAGAGAGTGGGACACGGAGGGCACAGAGGCACGCAGGTGATTCGGTGGTGGAGTGGCGGATTGGGTGGGGAGATTTTTTAACCACGGATTGCTCGGATGGGCACGGATGTCGGAGATCGGAGGGGAGAACGATGGCGGAAACGGAGGGAGAAAGAGTAAGAGGAAGAGGAAAGAGAAAGATTAGGAGGGGATGGGGGTGGCGCCGGTGGCGGAGGAGGTGTAGGTGGCTTCGACGGTGGCCATGGTTTTGAAGGCGTCTTCGACGCGGGTGGGGAGCTCTTTGGTTTCGCCGTCGGCGAAGCGCATGACGTCGGCCATGGTGCTGATGAAGGCGTGCGGGTACCAGCTGCCGGAGAAGGGGACGGGCTGCCATTCACCGGGGCGGCCGGAGGCGTCGAGCTGGCACATTTCGAGGGCATCGGGTTCGCCCTCGGGGTAGTTCATGAGAAGGCCGAGGCGGGCTTTGATGGCGCCTTTGGAGCCCTCCCATTTGACGTAGCTTTCCTGGTGGCGGAGGCCGAAGAGGTGGCCGTGGTTGGTGGCGATGTTGGCGCGGAGGGTGTCGCCGTAGTCGAGGGCGATGTTGGTGCGCGTGGAGGCGAGTTTGGCGGTGAGCGGGTGTTTGACGGTTTTGGCGTAGACGCCGGTGGGTTCGCCGAGGAAGGAGCGGATCAGGTCGACGTAGTGGATACTGTGGTACAGAATTTCGACGCGCGGGATGCCTTCGAGGAAGGTCCAGAGATGCCAGGGCATGTACACGGTGACGCGGATCTCCATGTCGTGGAGTTCGCCGATGGCGCCGGCGGCGATGAGCTGGCGGGCGGCGGCGATATAGGGGGCGTAGCGGAGCTGGAAGTTGACGGCGGCGCGGAGGTTTTTGCCGCGGCAGATCGCGAGGAGGTTTCGGGCCTCGGGGAGGTTTTCGCCGAAGGGTTTTTGGATGAGGACGGGAGCGCCGTTGGGGAGGGCGGAGAGGATGTCGGGGAGGGCGGAGGCGGGGACGGCGACGTCGAAGACGGCGTTAGAGGGGGCCTGCGTGATGGCGTCGGCGAGTGTCGTGAAGACGCGCGGGATGGAGAAAGTGGAGGCGAGTTTTTCGGCGTTGGCGCGGTTGAGGTCGTAGATGCCGGCGACGGGAAAACCGGCGATCTGATAGGCGGGGAGGTGCGCGTCTTTGACGATGCCGCCGGCGCCGATGCTGATGATGGGGCGGGGAGTGCGCGGGAGGAGCGGGATGGGGTTGGGGAGGGCGGACATCCGAAGAGTGAAGGGGAAGGGTGAAGAGTGAAACGAAGACGGCGGCGGGGCGGGCCGGATTTTTATTTGCAAAAGGGTTTTTCATTAGCGAACTCCGGCAAGCTCAAAGATGCCCAAGAGTCCCGAATACCCCGTGCCGGCTTTGGAGAAGGGTCTCGATATCGTCGAGGCGCTGGCGGCTGAGGCAGCTCCGCAGTCGCTGGCGGAGCTGGCGGCGGGGTTGAAGCGGAGCAGCAGCGAGTTGTTTCGGATGCTGAATTGTCTGGAGCGGCGCGGGTATGTGGCGCGGGAGGCGGTGTCGGGGAAGTATGGGCTTTCGCTGAAGTTGTTCGCGCTGGCGCATGGTCATGCGGTGACGGAGAAGTTGCTGGTGGCGGCGCGGCGGCCGATGCAGCGGTTGACGGACGAGTTTCGGGTGTCGTGTCACTTGAGCGTGCTGGAGCGCGGGGAGTTGTTGGTGGTGGCGCAGGAGGTGAGCCCGGAGCCGGTGCGGATTTCGATCGAGGTGGGGGCGACGTTTGAGGCGGAGAAGACAGCGTCGGGGCGGTTGTTGCTGGCGTGGGGGAATGCGCGAGCGGCGGGGGGCTCGGAAAATAGGGCTTATAGGACCAATGGGACTCATGGGACCTATGGAAAACAGGGCAAAGACGTGGAGCTGGAGAAAGTTTTTGCGCAGATACGCAGGAGCGGCGTTTCGGTGGCGGAGAGCGAGACGATCGAGGGCGTGCGCGATCTGGCGGTGCTCGTGGGCACGCGGGAATCGGGCGTGATGGCGGCGCTGGCGGTGACGCGGTTGCTGCGGCGCGGACAGAAGGCGGATGAGGCGAAGCTGCTCGCGGGGATGCGCGCCGCGGCGGCGGAGATTACGTGCGCGTTGGGGCTGAGTGGTGCGAAAGTGGAGATCGCGGAAGCGCGGAAGGGCGGAGGCGCGGAAAAGAAGAAGGTGCGGCGTGGCAGTCAGGTGCTACGGTGAGAGGGGAAACGAATTTCTATGAAATCTATATTCTTCGAAGACTATGTGGTGGGCGAAGCGCGGACCTCGACGGGGCGCACGATCACGGAGACGGACATCGTGATGCACGCGGGGCAGACGGGGGATTTTTTCCCGCATCACATGGATGCGGAGTGGTGCAAGACCCAGGACTTCAAGCAGCGCATCGCGCATGGGACGTTGATCTTCAGCGTGGCGGTGGGGCAGACGGCGGGCGTGATCAATCCGGAGGCATTTTCTTATGGCTACGACCGGCTGCGGTTCATCCGGCCGGTGTTTATCGGCGATACGATCACGGCGCGCTGCACGGTGAAGGAGAAGCGCGATGACCCGAAGCGGCCGAAGATGGGCGTGGTGGTTGAGCTCGTGGAATCGATCAATCAGCGCGGTGAAACCGTGATGGCTGCGGAGCATTTGCTGTTGGTGAAGCGGCGGGCGTGACGCGGAGGTGGGCGAAGTCGGCGGGCTTGGATTCTTTGGCGCCGTCGCGTATGGCGAAGGGGCCGAAGGTGGCGCCGGTCCAGACGTTGCCGGGGCGCTCGGGGCGGCCGGTGGTGCCGGTGAAGTAGATCTTGGATTCTGCGGGGCTCAGGTATTCAGGGAGGCCGAGGGCGCGGGTGGATTCTTTGTCTTTGTAGACGCCGACCCAGCCGAGGTCGGGGGAGCCGCGTTCGCCGTGGCGGAGGTGGTGGCCGCTGGCGCCGAAGTAGATGCTTTCGCCGAGTTTTTCCCAGCGCTGGCCGTCGCCGCTGTGGAAGAATGTGGCGCGTTCCTCGCCGTCGACGACGATGCGGAGGTGGACGGTTTTGCCGTGGGGATTTTTGGCGGACCAGAGATCGGTGCGGCGGCCTTGGTCGGTCTTGCCGATGACGAGGCGCGGTTCGCCTTTCTCGGTGCTGACGCCTAGCCAGAAATTCATGCGCGGGTCGTGAAAGAAGTGGAGGCCTGCTGTTTCACGGGCGTATTCGGCATCGAAGGTGACGGCGGTTTCGATGGCGAAGGCTTTGCGGGTGACGCGTTGTTGGACGATGCCGGTGAGGGCGGTGAGGGAGGAGAGATCGCCGGATTGGGTGAAGATGCGGAGGTGGCCGGGGTTTTCGGTGAGGCTCCAGGATTTGCCGGTGAAGTCGGGCTGGGTGGTGAAGAACCACTGGAGGCCGAGGGTGGGTGATTCGAATTCGTCGGACTCGGCGAGGGTGAAGCCGTCGGTGACGAAGGGAAGTGGCGCGGGTGTGGAGAGGGCGGGAGATTTTTTACCCGAGGCCGGGCGCCACCAGCCGTCGGCGGTCCATTCGATGGGTTCCAGAAACGTCTGGCGGCCGAGGGTGTAGTGGGAAGTTTCGTACGCGTGGTAGGCGATGAACCAGTTGCCGGGTGTGGGTTCGAGGAGGACGCCGTGGGCGGGAGCTTCGAAGCGGGTGCCTTGGTCGGTGGCGAACATGACGGGGTTGCCCGGATCTTCTTCCCAAGGGCCGGTGATTTTGCGGGAGCGGAGGACGGAGATGGTGCTGGGTTCGCGGGGGAGGGTGCCGCCGTCGGAGAAGAGCATATAGTACCAGCCGTCGCGTTTGAAGATGGCGGGGCCTTCGAAGAGTTTGTAGCGGCTGCGGTCGATGCGGCTGGCTTCGCCGAGGATGCTGAGGCCGTCGCGGGCGAGTTCGTAGGTGATGCCTTTGCTGAGGGTGACGTAGAGGCGGCCGTCGTCGTCGGCGAAGAAACCGGGATCGATGCCTAGACCTTTGCCGAGGCTCTTCATCTCGTACGGGCCTTCGGGTTTTTTGGAGTGGAAGACGTAGACCTCGTGGTCGCGGGTGGGGGCGTAGATGAGAAATTCTTTGGTGTTAGGGTTGTAGCCCATATCCAGGCCCCAGATACCGGCGCGGGTGTCGCCTGGGAGAAGTTTCGGATGCGAGGTAAAGGCGTGGCCGATGTAGCGCCAGTTAACGAGGTCGCGGCTGTGGGCGATGGGGATGCCGGGCTGCCAGCCGAAGGAGGAGCGGCAGGTGTAGTAGTCGTCGCCGACCTTGATGACGCCGGGGTCGGACCAATCGCCGGGGATGATGGGGTTGGGGACGGAAGAAGGGTGAAGGGTGAGTCGTGAAGAGTGAGAGGCGGAGGCAGACGGAGACGTGGAGGCGTTGGTGGGGATGGCGAAGGTGCAGGTGGCGAGGAGGAGCGCGGCGAAAGTGGTTGGGGATTTCATGTGGCTGGCTGGACGTATGGGGCGGGGAAAGGAGGCGCGGGGTGTTGCGATCAGGTGAGGCGCATCCGGGTGGCAGCGGCTTTTTCGCGGGTTGTGGTGGCCGTGAAAAAGCGCAAGAGGGGCAAATGATGAGGTGGGGTTACCAGCTGGCGATGGCTTCGAGGCGGCGGCGGTAGCGGGCGCCAATGGCTGCGGGGGAGAATTTTTCCTCGATAGTGGCGCGGGCGGCGGCGCCCAGGCGGGCGCAGAGGGCGGGGTCGGCGTGGAGGCGGCGCATCCAGTCGGCGGCGTGGGCGGTGTCGGGATCGGCCCAGTGCTGGCCTTTTGAATACGGGCCGTGGTTGCGGTCGAGGGTGACGAGCGGGGCGCGGACGGGGCAGCCGTTGGTCTCGTTGAGGTATTCGGCGGTGGCTGACCAATCGGTGGCGATGACGGGTTTGCCGAGGTACATGCACTCGGCGACGGCGAAACCGAAGCCTTCGGCGCGGTGGAGGGAGACGAAGACGTCGCAGGCGGATTCGAGGGCGGTGATGTCGGCGCGGGAGAAGGACTCGGTGAGGAGGACGGTGCCGGGAAGGTCGGCGACGGCGGACTGGAGGGCGGCGAGATCGGCTTCGTTGCCGGCGGTGCCGTGGACTTTGATGACGAGGGCGGCGTTTTGCGCGGCGAGACCGGAGGCGCGGAAGGCGGCGAGGACGGCCTTGGGGTTTTTGCGTTCGGAGTAGCTGTGGAGGTCGTAGATGAAGAGGAAGAGGAATTTGTCCGCGGGAAGATGGAGGCGTTCGCGTAGTTGGGCGGTGGATTCGGCGGGGCGGCGGAGGGTGATGGCGTGGGGCATCGTGACGACGGGGAGGGGGGATTTGTCGGCGATGGCGGCGCGGACGAAATCGGATGGGCACCAGATCTCGTGGAGGTGATCGAAGTAGGGAATCCAGGCGTCGGGAAATTCGGGGAGTTCCCAAGCCCAGTAGCCGACGTTGTATTTTCCCGCGCGAAAGTCTTTGCCGTGGTTGGCGTCGATGTCGGCGGTGGCGGGGGCGTCGAGGTGGAAAACATTAACGCCGTAGGGATTTTTTTCCTGGAGAAAGGGGGTGAAGGTGTTGTCGCCCATGCGGGCTTTGCAGGGGAGTTTGAGCTGGATGGCGGCGGCGGGGATGCGGGCGGCGTCGGCGGCGCGGATCATGCAGCGGGCGGATTCACCGATGCCGAGGTCGGCGTTGAGAAAGCCGGCGATGTTAAGGCCGATGGCGGCGTGTTTGCGGGCGAAGGCGGGTGAGTAGGGGCTGTGGCGGTTGCCGAAGTCGTAGACGAGCTCGCCGTCGGCCTCGATGCGGGCGATGCGGAGCTGGCGGTTTTTATTCTGGGCGCGGAAGCGCTGAAGTTTATCGGCGAGAGGCCAGCCGGCGAAGACGCGGCCGGCCCAGGCGAGATAATTGGTGAGCGCGACGCCGCGAAGGGCGAAGCGGACGGTGAAGCCCTGGCTGGAGTTTTCGAGCGGAACGTCGAAGGCGATTTCCCAAGGGCCGGGGCGAGGTTCGGAGAGCGTGGCGGCGATTTTGGAATCGAGAAAAACGGCGATGGACGGGAGGGCGATTTCGATGCCGCGGGTGTCGGGGTGAGGGAGGAATTCGCCGCGGATGACAAGGCGGCGGAGTTCGGGGATCGGGGGGAAGTTGACGGCGGCGTTTTCGCGGATGTAGGCGGAGTTGTTGGCGAAGGTGTCGAAGACGAAGCCGGTGTGGCGGGTGGAGCGGCGGGAGAAGACGCCTTCGGCAGGCGAGGGTTCGGGGTTGGACATCAGCGGGAAGAAGATTGTGAGGGTGTTTTGCTCAGCCGATACCGGCAAAATTCATGGGGTCGAGAGCATCGATAGGGCCGTGATAAACCTTGAATCAGGCAAACGCGGAGCAGCGACGCACGGTGGGCTGAAAACCGGATCGGTTCCGAAGGGAATAAGGATGCGCCCGGCAGGATAACGAGAATGTTCCAAGAGCTGCCGCCCAATTTTTTCGAGTTTCTCGAAAGAAGCTCATCTCGCTGATGGAGATGGCTGCCCGGGCTGGGATCGAACCAGCGACCAAGTGATTAACAGTCACCTGCTCTGCCACTGAGCTACCAGGCAATAGACCAATCCAAAAGGAGGGCGAAAGGACAGGGCGGGAATCGGTCTTGTCAACGCTAGTTTTGGCGCTTTCTGCGAAAATCCGGGCGTTGCCCAAAGTTTTGTTTGCGTCAGTCGTCGGCGGCTTGTTCTTTCAGCGCCCTTTTCCACTACGCCTGCCCTCGATTCCCGGGGTGACAGGGGGAACGAAACTATGAGCAAACAACAGTTCAAACTAAACGTCGTCTCTCGCGCCAACACGGGCCGCTCTGCTTCCCGTCGTCTGCGCAAAGTGAACCAGATCCCTGCGATCCTCTATGGAAAGCACACCAGCCCCGAGACTCTCTCGGTCGATGGTCCTGAGTTCATCCGCCTGATCAAGGCCATCGCCGGTTCCGCCGCGCTCGTCGAGCTGCAGCGCAAAGATAACAAGCCCGCGGCGCTCTCCTTCCTTCAAGAAGTGCAGCGCGACCCGATCACCGACAAGTACCTCCACGTCGATCTTCAAGAAGTGAAGGCGGACGAAAAGATGGAGATCCGCGTGCGCCTCCGTCTCGTCGGCGAATCTTTTGGCGTTAAGAACCAGAGCGGCGTTCTCGAAACGCCATCGCAGTATTTGCGCATCCGTTGTTTCCCCAAAGATCTTCCTCCTTACATCGCAATCGATGTCACCGAGCTGAAAGTCGGCGAGACGCTCCACATCGGCGAACTCAAGGCCATCGAAGGCGTTGAGTTCCTCGACGACAAAAACCAGTCCGTCGTCTCCTGCGTCGAGCCCGTCGCCGAAGAAGCCGCCGCCACGCCTGCCGCTGGTGCCGCCGCCGCGCCTGCCGCTGGTGCCGCTGCTCCTGCCGCCGCCGCGCCTGCCGCTGGTGCCGCTGCTCCCGCCGCCGGTGCCAAAGCTGCCGCTCCCGCCGCCGCTGCGAAGCCTGCCGCCAAGAAGTAAGTTTTCCGCCCGGGCCGCCTCGCTTGACCGCAAGCGGCCCGGACGATTGTTCTTTGAGTCATGTCCATTTCGCTCGTTGCCGGTCTCGGCAACCCCGGGCGCGAGTACGAGGCCACCCGGCACAATCTGGGTTTTCTCGTCATCGATGCCCTGGCCCGTCGCCAAGGTCTCGCGTGGCAGAAGCAACGCGCCTACGACGCCGAGACCGTTCGCTGGGACCGCGCTCCCGGGCAGAGTCTTCTGCTCGTGAAGCCGCTGACCTACATGAACGACAGCGGCCGCTCGCTCCAGAGCCTCGGAAGCTTTTACCGGATTCCGCCCAAATCGATGGTCGTCCTCTACGACGATCTGAACATCGATCTGGGTTTGGTAAAACTCTCAGTCACTGGCAGCGCAGGCGGTCACAACGGCGTCGCCAGTCTGCTCCAGCATCTTGGCGATGGCTTCATCCGCTACCGTCTCGGTGTCGGACCGAAGCAACCTCCGCAAATGGACCTCAAGGATTTCGTCCTCGGCAAATTTACCCCCGACCAACAAACGATCATCGATCAATCACTCGACCACTATTTATCCGGCCTCCAACTCCTCCTCGAACAAGGAACCGAGCGGGCCATGAACACACTCAACAGAAGAGAAAAAAATGAGCCAAAATAAACGCACCTACCGCGCGACCTTCATCCTCGATAACCGCGGCAAAGAAGACACCATCGAACAGATCATCGATGGCGTTAAAAACGACATCACCGCCGTCCAGGGTGAAGTCTCCGCCGTGGAAAATCTCGGCAAGCGCGATTTCGTTCGCGTCACCGACAAGAAGCTCACCGGCGCGACCTACGTGCAGGTGGATTTCGCCGCTCCTCCGGCTGGCCCGTCCCAGCTCAAAGAGCGTCTGCGCCTCAATAACAACGTCCACATCTCGTTCGTCCAATCCCGCTAAGCACGACTGCGTGCGCTAAAGCCCCATGGCCTCCTTCAACCAAGTCATTCTCGTTGGCAACCTGACGCGCGATCCGGAACTCCGGGTCACGCCGAAGGGCACCGCCATCTGTCAGTTCGGCCTCGCTGTGAACCGCCAGTTCAAGGACGAGTCGGGCCAGACCCGCGACGAGACGACTTTCGTTGATATCGAAGCTTGGGGAAAGCAGGGCGAACTCGTTGCCAAATATCTTACCAAGGGCAGCCCGGCGCTCGTTCAAGGACGCCTCAAGCTCGACCAGTGGGAGGATAAGCAGACCCAGCAAAAGCGCAGCAAGCTGAAGGTAGTTATGGAGAACGTGCAGTTTCTCTCCAGTCGCGGTGCGGGTGGTGGCGGGCAGTCGGCAGGTGGCGAAGACAACTTCGACCAATCCGCTCCAGTCGAACGTCACACACCGCCGCCGCGGACCAATTCGCGTCCTACGCCGCCACCCCAGCAGAACATCGACGAGGATGTTCCGTTCTGATATCGCTGATTTTTGAATACAAAGCCCCCGGGTTCGGGGGCTTTTTTATTTGTGCGCCGGTTGTTCCCGCAAGGCATACCTGTGTCAGCGATCCAGGGTGATTTGTGCGATGAGCGGTGAATGCGAGGGGGCTCCGCCGATCGCTGAGAAGGGGAATGCGACGATATTCGAAGCCGTGGTGCCGGCGATCGGGGGCAATGGAAGCGGGGTGTGGGGACGCAGGCGTGCGGCAGGGTTTTTCAATCGAACAATCCCGTGCATGACGGACGGGGCCGATGGGGATGCATAGGATTCGAGGATTTGGAGCGATTCGCGCGCGCGCCAGCGTTCGAGGCCGTTTGGCGTGGATTCATCGCTTTCCAGTCGGATGTAGAGTCCGGACGGTGTGACGGCTGCAATGCGCGTGCGGTGAAATCGCTCGCCGTCAGCGGTGACCAGGACAGGGCATCCTATCAAATGGTGATGGAGATCTGCGCTCATGTGCAGTGGCGGCTTTCATAGGGCGGTGAAGTTGGCAGCGGCCGCGGTGCGTTCCGCAGCCGAGGCGTGCCCGGCGTACGCATAGCGGACGACGCAGCCTGAGAGAAACGTTTTACCCGCGAAGACCGCTTCGATAGCGTCGCCCAGATCGGACACCATCCCGTCTTTGACCACGTAGCCCATGGCTCCGATCTCGAACCCCTGGCGGGCAGTTTCATAGTCGTCGTCGCTGGTGAGCAGAATGACGCGCGATTCCGGATGGCGACGCAAAATCTCGCGCGTGGCCTGCAAACCGTTCAGGCGCGGCATGTGGATGTCGCTGACAATGAGATCGTGCGGATGCCGGGCCGCGCAGGCCACCAACTCCATGCCGTCAGCGGCGGCGGCAACCACTTCGTAATCTCCGCGTGTAAGAATGAGCCGGATGCAATGACGCATGAAGTCATTGTCGTCTGCTATTAAAATCCGGATACGCCGACTGGCCCCCGTCTCATGCCGTCCCACCACTGGCGAATCCCCGTTTTGCTGTGTGTTTCGTTTCATCGCACCCACAGGTTATCGCATGCGAGTGCGCTCGTGAATTCGCACAAGTTACGTGCGGGGATCGGCAAAAATACGGATGGCTGCGCCGGTGTTTTCGGCTGGGGGTGCGGAGGGATGGGCGGCGACGACATGGTTGCGCAGGCCGTACTGGATGAGTTCGGCGAGTGTGCGCAGTCCGAGGTGTTCCATCATCTGGTATTTGTGCGCCTCGGCGGTGCGTTTCGAGATGTCGAGAGCGGCGGCGACTTCTTTCATGGTGAGACCTTGCGCGATGAGGCGGAGTACCTCGGCCTGGCGCGGAGTGATCGCGGGGCGTGTGAGCGCATTCTGGTGGGAGGAATGGAGGCACAGACCGAGCATTTCTTTCGAGATGCGCGGAGTGATGTACACACGGCCGGCGAGGACTTCTTTGATGGCGTTGAGCAGCTCGGTGACAGCGGAGTGCTTGAGGATGTAGCCGGATGCGCCGGCGCGAAAGACGTTCACGGCGGTGTCCATGTCAGCGAGCATGGTGAGGTAGATGACTTTGGGCGCGATGCCTTCGCGTTTGAGCTGGGCGACGGCGTCTGGACCGGTGCGGCCGGGCATGTCGATGTCGGTGACGATGAGGTCGGGGCGGGTTTTGCGACCGAGGGAGAGAAGTTCGCGTCCATCGGAAGCGAGGCCGACGAGGTTGTACTCGGGGGTGAGCAGCTGGCGCAGACCTTCCAGCAGGATCTGGTGATCGTCGGCGATGAGGACGTGGGGGCGTTTCATGGTCCCGTGATCGAGAATGGAAGGCGTACCGTGAGGATGGTGCCGTGCCCGCGTGCACCTACGATGGAAAGCCGGCCATTGAGGAGGTGAACGCGTTCCTCGATGCTGGTGAGCCCCAGACCTTTTTTCTTGAGTGGACCGGTGGCGGTGAAGCCCACGCCATCGTCTTTGATGGCGAGGTGCAGGTAGTTCGCCGTGAAGCGCAGCTTGAGTTGAATGGTGGTCGCTTGGGCGTGGCGCTTGATGTTTCGAATGGCTTCCTGGGCTATCCGGTAGGCGGCGAGGGGAATCATGCTTGGGAGCGGTCCGGGTGGATTTTGGATATCGGGGACTAGGCGCAGGCCTGACCATTTGCAAAATTCTGAAGCGAAAGCGCGCAAGGCGCCGGCGAGTCCAAGGCGTTCAAGCAGGGAAGGGTGGAGGTCATGGGAGACCTGGCGGATGGATTCGCCGAGTTCCACGGCGTCGGCTTCGAGCGCGAGGAGGCGTTCTTTCAGAGCCACGGGACTGCCGGGCGGATGTTGTTTAAGATGGTTGATGGCAAGGGCGTGCGCAGCGAGGCGCTGGCCAAGATCGTCGTGTAGCTCGCGGGCGATTTTTTTGCGTTCGTCCTCCTGGGCATGCATGAGCCGGAGAGCGAGTTCTTCGATCTGAGCGCGGATGGTATTGAGGGCTCGAGATGGTTTTTTGCCAAAGCCTGAGGCGTGATTTGCGCCGGGAGCCCAGATAAGCGTGGCACCGCCGGTGCCGCCGAGCGGAGCGACGATCGGGCCCTCGCTTTCATTGCACGCGGGAATCTTGTATTCGTTGGTTGGTGACGAGTTGTCGTTCCATGCGATGACCAGTCCGCTGGCGTCGAGAATCGCGGCCCGGCCGGGAAGAAGGGCAAGGATGTTGCGCGCAAAATCAATGGTAAGAACGGCAAGCGTGGCCTCTTCTGGCGTGGCGGTGAACGGCCGGGAGGCGTTTCTGGCTCTTAGTGGTGCGAGCGATGTGGATACGCGATGGCGGACAATGTGCGAATGCTGGATGGCAGGTTGCATGTTTTCTCCCGGGTTGAGGTGGCCTGGCGCGACTCGCTTGAAGTAAGGGCGAGTTTTACAAGGATTTTATACATCGGGAATTCCTGCTTCGACATCCGTAGATGTACCGATTTTCCCTGAGGATAAGTACATAGATCACTTTGGGTTATCGCCCAGCCGGCACGAGGCTATGCAGGAAGCAGTTGATGGCTGAGGTGCGGGCAATTGACGCGAAGATCTTGGTCCAAGGATGGGAAACAGGCATTGACAGGGGAGAAGGCGTCTGAGAATCCACTCCGCTTCGCGTAAAATTTTCACCACATCCCGACCGATAGCCTGAGCTCTCCAGCCACTGTTGTCGGGCCGATTTACAACTCAAACATCAACCCACTCCATATCATGGCACACAGCGAAATTTTGCTGCTCAAACCCGTCGAAGGCCTCGGCGCCGAAGGCGATCAGGTCAAAGTCCGCGCCGGCTACGCCCGCAATTTCCTTCTTCCTCGTAAGATCGCGGCCCCCGTCACTCTCGCCAACCGCAAGCAGGTCGAGTCGCTCAAGAAACGCCGCGCTGAACGTGAAGTTCAGGAACTCCAGGGCGCTCAGGAACTCGCCAAAAAGCTGGAAAAGACCAGCGTCGCATTTGCCGTCAAGACCGGCGAAGGCGGCAAGATGTTCGGAGCGATTACCGTTAATGATCTTCACGAGAAGCTTGTTCAGGCCGGTGTCGATATCGACAAGAAGAAGATCCACTTGCACACGCCGGTGAAGACCCTCGGTAAGCACGAGGTGAAGATCAAACTTCACGCCGACATCTCGGTGGACATCAGTTTCGACGTTGTCTCGGAGAACCCGATCGTCCCGACCGCTGAAGAAGCCGCCGCTGCGGCTGCTCCGGCCAAGACCGAGAAAAAATCTTACCGCAAGAAGGCCGAAAAGGCTGAGTAAGGTTTTCGCAGGTTAGCAATTTAAGCCGCGCCTTTTCGGAGGCGCGGCTTTTTTGTCCGGTTTCAGTGAGGCCGTTCAAATTTTGCGGCAAGGAGTTACTCACACCGCTGTGAGTAAGAAAGGCCAACGAACCGTTGCTTTTCCTGCCGCGAACTTTTCTCTCCACCGCCTGTTTTTTCCGATGGCAGACGACGCACCCCGATTCAAACGACGTTTCCGTGACAACGGCTCTTCAGCCGAGGACGGAGCCGCGCCTGGCATGATCGGGCGTTCACCGCCACACAGCATCGAAGCCGAGGAGTATCTCCTCTCCTGCTGCCTGATCGACGGCAACGACACGATTGCTCGCTGTCTCGAAGGCAAGCTGGGAGCCGCAGCGTTTTACGCTCCGGCTAATCGAATCATCTACGAGAAGCTGGTCGATCTCTACAACCGCGGCGCTCCGATCGACCTCGCGGTTCTGTCGGAAGACTTAAAGACGACACAGCAGCTCGAGCAGGTTGGCGGTTATGCTTATCTCACGCAGATCAGCGGGCGCATCCCGACGACGGCTCAGGCTCCGTATTTCATCGAGAAGATCCGTGAGCTTTTTCTCCTCCGCGAGCTGATCAAAGTGGCGTCTACAGCGGTCGAAAATTGCTACAATTACCAGGGCGGTCTCGAAGAGTTCATCGATAAGACGGAGCAGGAGCTTTTTGCCGTCACCCAAGATCGTATCTCCGACGCGGCGAAGTCCATGAAGGGCCCGGTTACGGAAGCGATGGGCGTCATCACGAAAATGATGATGAAGAAAGGCGAACTCACCGGCGTGAGCTCGGGCTTCAAAGACCTCGACGAATACACCTTCGGGTTTCAGCGGCAGGAAATGATCATCCTCGCGGCGCGTCCTTCGATGGGCAAAACCTCGCTCGCGCTTAATTTTGCCGAAGCCGCCGGAATGCCCAAGCGCGGTCCGGGCGTCACGACGCTGGTGTTCAGTCTCGAAATGAGCGCGGCCCAGCTCGCGCTTCGTATGCTTTGCTCGCGTGCCCGCGTGAACATGAAGCTCCTGCGCGACGGCTTGCTCTCGAAACACGGCGACGAACAGCAACGCCTTCTGCAGGTCGCCGATGAGTTCACGAAATCCCCCATCTACATCGACGATTCCAGCCATCTTTCGATCATGGAGCTGCGAGCCAAAGCCCGGCGTCTCCATGCGCGGTCACCGCTTGGCTTCGTGGTGGTGGACTACCTCCAGCTCCTTGCTCCGACCGACTCAAAAACCCCGCGTGAGCAGCAGGTCGCCGAAATGTCGCGCGGACTTAAAGCACTTGCGAAGGAACTCAACGTGCCCGTGCTTGTATTAAGTCAGCTCAACCGCTCTGCCGAAAAGGAGAACCGCACGCCCAAACTCTCGGACTTGCGCGAATCCGGATCGATCGAGCAAGACGCAGACGTAGTCCTCATGCTGGCCCGCCCCAAAGACGCCGACGAGAAATTCCAAGTCGCTGCCGACTCGGCCGAGTTAATAGTTGCAAAGCAACGAAACGGGCCGGTAGGAGAACTCAAACTTACCTTCCTCCGAGACATTACCCGCTTTGAAAACTTCACTCAGTAGCCCTGCTGCCAGGGCCGTCAGGTACCTCATTGTCTTCATTTTCGCCGTTTGCGCCGGGTTACGGCTGACAGCCCAAGGCGGAGGAGAGACCGAAGCCCGCCCTTATAAGGTAGGCTCCATAGCCGTGCGCTTCGTGGGCACAGCCAATGTAAATGAACAGATTGTCCGCGCCAACATGCAGGCTCGTGAAGGGTCTGATCTCGACGATACGATGATCGACCGAGACATCCAGTCGCTCTACCGCACCGGTCTCTTTGAGTTTATCGAGGTCAAGCGCGAGGTCCTGCCATCCCGCGTGATCAACCTCGTTGTCGAAGTGACACCCAAGTACCGCGTACTGGGCATCCGCTATGAAGGCAATGAACGGGTGAAGAGTCGGCGCCTAGAGAAGGAAGTAAAAACCAAGCCCAACGCCTCGCTGGACGAACGCCAGGTGAAGGAAGACGCCGAAAAGATTCGCGAGTATTATCAGAAAACCGGCTACAATCAGATTTCCGTCAACTACTCCATCGATCGCGATCGCACCACCGGCTACGGCACGGTCATCTTCAAGATCAAGGAAGGGCCTCGTGTTAAAATTTCCGACATCCGCTTTATCGGCAACGAACACGTCAAGCCGCGTGCCCTGCGCAAAGCCATCGAGACGAAACGTTGGTGGATGTTCTCCTGGCTCACGGGCAGCGGCCGTTACAAGGACGAGCAATTTGAAGATGATCTCGACAAGCTCCGCGATTATTACCGCGAGCTGGGCTACCTCGATGTAGAAGTTCCTCAGGAAAAGGTAATCTACGATTATCCCAAGCCTGGGAAACTCGTGATCACGATTCAGGTCGAGGAAGGCCGTCAGTACCGTATCGGCACGGTCACTTTCAGTGGCAACAAACTCTATCCTTCTCGCCTGCTTACTCTGCTTACCCAGCAAGGCCCCGGCATGATCTTCGCTCCTTCGAAGCTCGATAAGGATGTCGAGACGCTCGAAGAGTTTTACGGCAAAGATGGCTACCTCGAGACCCGCGTGCGCATCGTTCGCAAACCGAACATCGCCACGGGGAACATCGACATCGAATACCAGATCACCGAGAGCGAGCAGTTCTTCGTCGAATCCGTGAAGATCGAGGGCAACACCAAGAGCAAAAGTATCGTGATCATCCGTGAGCTTACGCTCGGCCCCGGAGAAATTTTCGACACCGTAAGCATGAAGCGCAGTAAACTCCGCTTGGAAAATACGCGTTTCTTCGACGACGTTAATGTGACGCACGAATCGACCAACATACCTGGCCGCCGCAATTTGAAGGTCGCCGTAAAAGAGGGCCGCACCGGTAATCTCCAGTTTGGCGCCGGCTTTAGCTCGCTCGAAAAAGCCGTCTTCTTTGCAGAGCTTTCCCAGTCCAATTTCGACTTGTTTAACCGCAAAGGTTTCTTCCAAGGCGACGGACAAAAATTCCGCATCCGCCTTCAGATTGGTTCGCGCTCCAGCGAGGCCATGCTGTCCTTTGAAGAGCCGTGGTTCCTCGAGAAAGAACTCGCAGTCGGTTTCTCGATCTACCGCACCAGCCAGAACTACGAGAATTCCTACTACGAGCAGATCAGCACTGGCGGTGAAATCTACGCGCGCAAACGCCTTTTTGAACTCGTCGTCGGCCGACTCTCCTACAGTTACAACGAGGTCAAAGCGACTGATATCACGGACGTGGGCAGGATTATTGGTATCACCGAAGGCAAAACGAACGTCTCCAAGGTCGGCTTCCAGCTTGAGCGCGACACACGCGACAAAATCGTCAACACCACCGACGGTGGCCGGGTGGAACTCAATCTCGACGTTGCAGGTGGTTTCCTTGGCGGCACCTATGACTACTACCGTTTGGAAGCCCGCACTTCCCAGTTTTTCCCGATCTTCCGTGCGCAGGAGCAGGTCATCGGCCTGATCGCCCGCACTGGTGTCCTCGACAGCTACAATGGATCCGAGGTCCCTTATTACGAGCTCTTCAAGCTTGGCGGACCCTACACGTTGCGCGGTTTCGAGCAGCAAGACGTTGGCCGCCCGCGTGAGCAGGGCTATGTCATCGGCGGTAAGAGCTATGGATTCCTTAGCGTCGAGTACTCGCTCGATATTGTCAGCCCGGTGCGTTTCGCCGTCTTCTACGACGCCGGTTTTGTGAACCCGGGTTCGTACGACTTCAATCCGGCGTACTACAACGACAACTTCGGCTTCGGTCTCCGCCTCTTCGTCGCGGGCGCACCGCTCAGCCTCGACTTCGGCATCCCGCTCACGACTGACAAAGAGAACGACAAGGGAAATCAGTTTAACTTTTCCTTTGGCACCCGGTTCTGATTCTCTCACTGCTCTTTCTTTTCCAAAAAACACCCACACCAATGAAGACCTCCCTCAAGACTCTCCTTGCAGCCACCGCGCTCAGCGTTTCCGCGCTTTTCGCTTCCGCGCAAACGGCTCCGAAGATCGCTGTCATCGACCTCGCCAAAGTTTTTGACGGCCACTACAAGACCATCGAGCAGGGCGAAAAGCTCAAAGCTCAGGAAGCCAAAATCACCGAGGAGATGCAGAAGATCCAGAAAGAGGGTCAGGCTCTCGTTGAGAAGTACAAGGAGCTCGTTGAGCAGACCAAGAACCCTGTTCTCACTGCCGAAGCCCGCACCGCTGCTGAAGGCGATGCCGCGAAGCAGTTCGAAGAGGTTCGCAAGAAGGAGCAACAGTTCGCCGAGTTCCGCAACGACGTGAACCGCACTGTCCAGCAGCAAATCGGCGCCTTCCGCCAAGTGCTCATCGATGAGATCGCCAAGATCGCCACCGATATCGCCAAGAAGAAAGGCGCGACTGTTCTTCTCGAGAAGAACGCCACCATCTACGTCGATCCTTCCTACGACATCACCGAAGAAGTTGTCGCTGAGATCGCCAAGACCCGTCCAGCCGGCGCCCCGGTTGCTCCCGCCGCCGCCACGCCTGCTCCCGCTCCCGCCGCCAAACCCGGCGAGGCACCGTCTGTCTCGTTCCCCGGCGCCAAGAAGTAATTATAACAAACGACACACTTTCGCCCCGCTCGAATCCGAGCGGGGTTTTTTATTTCCACCGCCTGCGCGATTGCTTCGCCGACTTGCGACTGCACGCTCACCACGACCATGGAGCTTAACTTCACTGCGGCAGAAATCGCCGAGATCGTCCAAGCCCGCGCGTCGCGCGGAAGCACGACCGAAACAGTCCGGGGCATCGCTTCGCTTGGCGCCGCCCGCACCGGAGATCTGTCGTTTCTCGGTAATCCCAAGTACAAACCCGAGGTTGCCACCACTGCCGCTTCAATCGTGTTGCTCCCTGCCGATTATGCCGGCGAACCGAAGCCCGGTCAGCTCTTCCTCCTTGTCGACAAACCGTCCGTGGCGCTCGCCCGCCTTTGCGCCCGTGTTGAACGACTCCTATGGCCCGCGCCCACTCCCGGCGTTCACGCGACCGCCGTGATCGCCCCCGATGTCGCGATTCCCGCGTCCGCCACGATCGGCCCGTTCTGCATCGTCGAAACGGGCGCGAAGATCGGTGAACGCACCCATCTTCAGGCCCGCGCATTCATCGGCCGCGGCGCGCAGATCGGTGACGATTGCTGGCTCATGCCGGGCGTCACGGTCACCGCCGAATGCGTCGTGAAAAACCGCGTCCGCCTCCACGCCGGCGTCGTCGTGGGCTCCGACGGCTTCGGCTACGAGTTTATTGCCGGCCGTCACGAAAAAGTCCCGCAGGTCGGCAACGTCGTCATCGAAAACGACGTCGAGATCGGCGCCAATTCCACACTTGATCGCGCCCGCTTCAGCCAGACCGTGATCGGGGAGGGGACCAAAATCGATAACCTCGTCCAGATCGCGCACAACGTCGTTATCGGCAAGCATTGCCTCATCTGCTCCCAGGTCGGCATTTCGGGCAGTACCACGCTCGAAGATTACGTCGTGCTCGGCGGCCAGGCGGGCGTCGCCGGCCATCTCACGATCGGCAAAGGCGCGAAGGCCGATGGTCAGACTGGCATCAACAGCGACGTCGATCCCGGGGCCTTTCTCAAAGGCTCGCCCTGTCTGCCGTATAACCTCGAGCAGCGTATCAATGTCCTCCGCAAGCGGCTTCCCGATCTTTTCCGTCGTGTCGACGAAATCGAGCGCCAGCTAGAAAAGCCTTCCGCCCCGGTCTAACACCCCGCAACCTGTCCGTCACATCCGCCACATGAGCACCAAGCCCGGGCTTAAAATCTTCACAGGTAACTCGAATCGTCCTCTCGCCGAGGAAATCTGCCGTCACATCGGCATCCCGCTCGGCGAAGCCACCGTCACCAGTTTCCCCGACGGCGAATCGTTCGTGAAGATCAACGAGAACGTTCGCGGCCACGACGTCTTTCTCATCCAGTCAACCTGCCCGCCGACCAACCATCACCTGATGGAGCTGCTCATTATGATCGATGCGGCCAAGCGTGCCTCGGCCCACCGCATCACCGCCGTGTTGCCGTTTTATGGATACGCCCGCCAGGACCGCAAGGACCAGCCCCGCGTGCCGATCACCGCGAAGCTCGTCGCCAACCTGCTCACCTCCGCCGGCGCCAACCGTGTGCTCACGATGGATCTCCACAGCCAGCAGATCCAGGGGTTCTTCGACATCCCGGTCGATCATCTCTACGCCTCGCCGGTCTTCTTTAATTATCTTTCGAACATCAACAAGGAGCGCCTCGTCGTCTGTTCGCCCGACGTCGGCGGCATGAAGATGGCCGCCGCCTATGCCGACATGATCGGCGCCGGCCTCGGTCTCGTCGCGAAAAAGCGCACCAACGCCACCACGGTCGAAGCGATCAACGTCGTCGGTGAAGTGAAAGACTGCGACATCCTCCTCGTGGACGACATCACCGAGACCGCCGGCACGCTCACCGCCGCCGCGAAAATCCTCCGCGAACACGGCGCCCGCAGCATCCGCGCCGCCGTCAGTCACTGCATCCTCAACGACATCGCTTACGAGCGTCTCCGCTCCGGCCTGATCGACGAGTTGATCACGACCAATTCCATCCCTCTCGACGCGAAAGGTCTGCCGATCACCGTGCTCAGTGTCGCGGGCATCCTCGGCGAGGCGATCAAACGCATTAACAACAACGAGAGCGTCACCGGCCTCTTCAAAATCAAGGGATTCTAGTTCCCGCTTCCCACGACTCCGCGCGACTCCGTTGCCCGCATGAACGCCGCCCGCTGCCTACGCCTCACCGCCGCAGTCGCGGCGTTTTTTGTTTCTCTGTCGTCCGCATCAAACGCCGCCGGACCGAAGCAGGAGATCGCTGCCGCGAAGAAACCCGCGTTCACGATCGACGGCAGTCCAGTGGGCGCTGGCCTGGCGCCGGTGGTGACGAGCTACGCGGACATCATCGAGCCCGCGCAGAAAGCGGTCGTGTCAGTGACGGCGGGAAGGACTTTTCGTCAGCGCTCCATGGCGCCTTTTCCCTGGATGCAGATGCCTGAGCGGCAGCGCCGGGAGGAAGGCATTGGCTCAGGAGTGATCGTCACGACTGATGGATACATTCTCACGAACAATCACGTCGTGGAAAATACGGACACACTCACGGTGACGTTGAATGACGGACGGGAATTCAAGGCGCGCATCGTCGGCACAGATCCGAAAACCGACGTCGCCGTCATCAAGGTTGAGGCCGGCGCGCTGCCCGCGGCGACGCTCGCCGACTCCGATAAACTGCGCGTCGGCGATATCGTTTTCGCCATCGGAAATCCGCTGGGCGTCGGGCAGACGGTCACGATGGGAATCGTTTCCGCGACCAGCCGCCGCGTGGGAATTCTTGAGGAAGTGCAAGGCTACGAAAGTTTCATCCAGACCGATGCCGCGATCAATCAAGGCAACTCCGGCGGTGCGCTGCTGGATGCGCGCGGCCGGTTGATCGGCATCAACAGCGCGATCCTCTCCACTACACGCGGTAACATCGGCATCGGCTTCGCCATCCCGATCAACCTGGCCCGAGCCATCGTCGAAGGACTGCTCGAAACTGGGAAAATCACGCGCGCCTTTCTTGGGGCGCAGACCGAGGCGCTGAGTCCCGAACTGGCCGAGACACTGAAACTAAAAACCGATGCCAAAGGCGTGGTGGTTTCCGTGCTCACGCCCGACGGACCCGCTGAAAAGGCAGGCCTGAAAATTTATGACGTGATCGCCGCGATCAACGGCCGCGCGATTTATTCGCCTGAAGACCTGCGCGTAACGATCGCGCAATTGCCGCCTAACAGCGAAGCGAGCTTCCGCATCTTTCGCGATGGCAAGGAAAGTGTTCTTAGCTTCCGGCTGGGTGAGTTGAGCGATGTGCTTGGACAGGATGAACTGCTCCCCGGCGTGCATGCGACGCGTCTGAGCCCGTCGCAACGGCGGGAACTGGGAATCGATCCACGCTTCGAGGGTTTGATGATCACCGACGTAACGGAGGATTCGCCGCACGCGGAGAAGTTGCTGCCGAATATGTTTATCCTGCAGATCAACCGCCGGCCGACAGGAGATGTCGAAAACGCCCGCACGCTCTTCGAGCCTGGGCGCAATCTACTCATGGTTTATTACCACGGTGTCATCCGTCCGCTCACTGTTTTGGTGAAGTGACGAATCGGCGGAGGCGTTCGAGGTCGAACGCGGGACGATCGCACAGCGGGGCGTAAGCCGCACTGCCTCGACAACCTATGAGCTCAGCTTCCCGGCTTGGTCGCGGGGATTTTGGCGAGCGCCTCGGGAACCTGGTCGGCCGGGTAGGTTGGGAAGCTGAGTTCGAGCAGCGAGATCGCGGGCACATCGAAACGCGCGAGACCGGCGCTGCGATCGACGAGCATCGCGATGCCGACCGGCGTGCCACCGGCTTTGCGAACGATGTCGAGGCACTCAAGCACGCGGCCGCCGCGGGTGACGACGTCTTCGACAATGAGAACTTTTTCGCCCGGCTGGAGCGTGAAACCGCGTCGCATGACGAGGACGTTGTTTTCCTTTTCGGCGAAGATGTAGCGCGAGCCGGTCTGGCGGGCGACTTCCTGGCCGAGGACGAGGCCGCCCATCGCAGGGGCCAGCACGGTCGTGAATTGGAGCGATGCGAGTTTCGCGACGAGCAATTCGGACAAGCGGGTGACGGCGCCCATGTCCTGGCAGACTTGCGCGCATTGGAAGAAGTGGCCGCTGTGCAGGCCGGAGCGGAGCACGAAGTGCCCTTCGAGGAGGGCGCGGGTGCGTTTGAAGATGGCGAGGACTTCCTGTTGCTGCTGATCCATGCCGCCGACGGTGGGAGCGCGCGGGAAAAAAACAAAAACTTTTTTGCTACCGTCGCTCGTGACGACCAAGGTGGGCGCGTGGTCATCGAGTACGCACCTTTGGAAGACGAGCTGGGCGATGTGCTGGAAAAAGCCATGCGCCACTGCGGCGTTTCCGAGCAATCGCTGGCAGAGCGCGCATCCGTGCCACTGGAGAAAATCCGCGATGCGATCGATTACCGCTACGATTTTTCCCCGGATGAACTGCGTCAGCTAGCCAAAGCGCTTGCGCTAAACGAAGTCGGTCTGCTCGCGCTCGCTCAGCGCACCTATCCGTTGCCGGAGATTTCCGGGCTGCCGTTTTGCGTGCATCCGCTGCGGATGCCGCATGGCATCGGCGTGGCTAACGCATACATCGTTGCCGAGTGCGGCAGCGGGCACGGTCTGCTTTTCGACACGGGGCCGGAGTACGCGCAGTTGCGCCGTTTCTGGCCGAAGGCCATCCGGTCGGTGGACGCGGTTTTTGTGACGCACGCGGAGACGGAGCACACGGGAGGATTGGAGGCGCTGCGCGACGAGCAGCCGCGTGTGCCGGTTTTCGGGCCGGGATCGGCGGGCAAATTTTTGCCAGGACTCACGGCGCCGGCGGACGATGCGCGTCTTACGTTTGGCGATTTTGAAGTGCGTGTGCTGCGCACGCCAGGACACGCGGAGGCGCATAATTGTTATCTGATCTCCGTGCCGAAACTGGCGCAGGCACCGGCGTTGCTGATCTCGGGGGATTTGATTTTCGCGGGCTCGGTCGGCGGGGCGTTTTATTGCCAGCGACGGTTGGTGGAAAATTTTCGTCGACTCATGTCGGAGCTGCCGGAAAACACGGTGATCGCGCCGGGACACGGTCCGCTGACGACGATAAAAAACGAACGGCGATTTAATCCGTTCGTTTTGTGAGCCGGCGTGACCGGTAAAGTGGTCGGGGTGGCGAGATTCGAACTCGCGGCCTCTACGTCCCGAACGTAGCGCTCTACCAGGCTAAGCTACACCCCGACGGTGAGCAGAGCCGCAGAAAGTGGCGAGGGGGCCGCTGGAGCGGCAAGCGCAAAAACTGAGCTGATTTTGTCCTCGGCGAATGGAGTAAACGTGTGCGTGTCGCGTGTGGAGTTTACGCAGTCAAAGTGGTGGCGATGTCGAACAGCGCGCACGGAGTGCGCGCTCCACCTCGGAGGCTGTCGCTCAGTGCTTGGCGGTTTGCTTCGCGCCTTTGGGCTGGGCGATTTCGGCGAGGAGTTTGCCGAACCACGGGGTGTCGATGTCGAAGGGTTTGCCGCCTTTGATGCGGGGAAACTCGATGGCGCGGAGGATGCCGGCTTTGTCTTCGTCGTGGCCGATGACGCCGCTTTCGCGACGGAGCGCGCATTCCACGGCAAGGTCGGTGCAGCTCTTGATGAGGCGGAGGTCGTCGGAGTTGGCGGCGGCGGCGCGGGCGTAGTAGCCGGATTTTTGGACGAGGACTTTTTCGGCGCCGAGGGCTTTGGCGAATTGCTCGCCGAACCATTTGCCGGGGTTCACGGCGTCGAGTTTGATGTGGCCGAAGGCGTCGCGCGGGACGTCCTGACCTTTGGCCTGCATCTCGGCGACGATGCTTTCGACGCCGGCGCCTTCGGAGATGAAGATGTTTACGTTGTCGGTCTTATCCATGACGGCCTTGAGGCGCGCGGCTTCGGCGGCGAGGTCGATGGCCATCTCGGGGATGTAGACGGCGTGGATGTCGTGGTTGTCGCGGCCGAGTCCGATGCCGGGGAGGAATTCCTGGCGGGCGATCATGCCGCGGTAGTAGTCGGCGGTGGCGGCGGTGAGCCAGCCGCAGTTGCGGCCCATCACTTCGTGGATGATGAGCATGCGCGGGTTGGCGTTGTGCTCGGCGACGACGTTTTGGAAATAGCGCGCGCCGTGTTCGGCGGCGGTCCAGGCGCCGAGGGATTGGCGGATCGGATACACGTCGTTGTCGATCGTCTTGGGGAGGCCGATGACGGAGAGGCCGTAATTGTTTTTCGCGAGGAAGGCGGCAAGATCAGCGGCGGCGGTGTTGGTGTCGTCTCCGCCGATGGTGTGGAGGACGTCCACGCCGTCTTTGATGAGTTGATCGGCGGCGACTTTTTGCGGGTCCTGGCCTTCCTTCACGAGGCCGCGTTTGATGCAGTCTTTGACGTTGGTGAGTTTGACGCGGGAGTTGCCGATGGGAGAGCCGCCGTAGCGGTGGAGGACGTGGGCTTTGGCGCGGATTTCGGGAGTGATCTTGTAGCTGTCGCCGAGGAGGAGGCCTTTGTAGCCGCCGTGGTAGGCGATGATTTCGATGTCGGGCGCGATCTCGGTGTAGCGCTCGATGAGGCCGCCGACGGCGGAGCTGAGGCAGGGGGCGAGGCCACCGGCGGTGAGGAGGGCGACTTT